>NZ_JBEYCX010000013.1:0-229655 GCF_040632975.1 Streptomyces sp. NPDC013455
CGACCTCACCCCGCAAGACCGCCTTCACGTCCCAGTCCGTCCACGGCTCCAGGGCCCGGGCGCACTCCTCGACCCGCTCCGCGAACACCGGAGAGCTCTCCAGCAGTTCACGGCCCATCCCCAGCCACTGCGAGCCCTGCCCGGGGAACACCAGCACCGTCCGCCCCGAGACTCCCGCGTCACCCGTCACCAGCCCGGCGGCCGACTCACCACGCGCCAGCGCGCCCAGCCCCGCCACCGCCTCCTCGCGCGACCCGGCGACGACCACCGCCCGCTCCGACAGCACCGCCCGCCGCGTCACCAACGCCCCGGCGATATCCGCCAGGGACACCTCCGTGCCGGCGGCGAACGCGGCCAGCCGGTCCGCCTGCCCGGCGAGCGAGCCCCCGGAAGCCGCCGACACCACCAGCGGCACCGGACCGTCGTACGGGTCCGCCGGCTCGGGGGCCGGATCCTCGGGTACGTGCTCGATGATCACGTGCGCGTTCGTGCCGCTCACGCCGAACGAGGAGACGCCGGCCCGGCGCGGGCGGCCGGCGTTCCGCGGCCACTCCCGGGCCTCCCTGAGCAGTTCGACCGCGCCCGCCGTCCAGTCGACCTGGGAGGAAGGAGCGTCGACGTGCAGGGTGGCGGGGAGGACGCCGTGCCGCATCGCCTGGATCATCTTGATGACGCCGGCGACACCGGCGGCGGCCTGCGTGTGACCGATGTTCGACTTCAAAGACCCCAGCCACAGGGGCTGTTCGCGGTCGCGTCCGTACGTCGCCAGCAGCGCCTGCGCCTCGATCGGGTCACCGAGGGTGGTGCCGGTACCGTGGCCCTCCACCGCGTCCACGTCCGCCGGGGTCAGCCGGGCGTCGGCCAGTGCCTTGCGGATCACCCGCTGCTGGGAGGGGCCGCTCGGAGCGGTCAGACCGTTGGAGGCGCCGTCCTGGTTGATCGCGCTGCCCCGGAGCACCGCCAGCACGCGGTGGCCGTTGCGGCGGGCCTGTGAGAGGCGTTCGAGGACCAGGACGCCTGCGCCCTCGGCCCAGCCGGTGCCGTCGGCCGCGTCCGCGTAGGACTTGCAGCGGCCGTCGGCGGCCAGCGCCTGTTGCCGGGAGAACTCCACGAAGGTGCCGGGGGTGGCCATGACGGTGGCGCCGCCGGCGAGCGCCATGGCGCACTCCCCGCGCCGCAGGGACTGCGCGGCCAGGTGCAGGGCGACCAGGGAGGAGGAGCAGGCGGTGTCCACGGTCACCGCGGGGCCTTCGAGGCCGAGCACGTAGGCGACCCGGCCGGAGGCCACGCTGGACGCCGTGCCGGTGGTCACGAAGCCTTCGAGTTCCGCGGGGACCTCGCCGCCGTGGCCGTACTGCTGGGCCATGACGCCGGCGAAGACACCGACGTCGGTGCCCTTCAGCGAGCGGGGGTCGATGCCGGCCCGCTCCAGCGCCTCCCAGGACGTCTCCAGCAGCAGCCGCTGCTGCGGGTCCATCGCGAGGGCCTCACGCGGTGAGATGCCGAAGAAGCCCGCGTCGAACAGGCCGGCGTCCGGCAGGAAGCCGCCCTGGGCGACGTAGGACGTGCCGGTTTCCAGGGGGTCGTGGGCGAAGAGGCCGTCGAGGTCCCAGCCGCGGTCGGCCGGGAAGTCCGAGACGGCGTCCCGGCCGGTGACCAGCAACTGCCAGAGCGCGTCGGGCGAGTCGACGCCACCGGGCAGCCGGCAGGCCATGCCGACGACGGCGATGGGCTCCTGCGGGTCGGTGTCCGCGGCCGGCCGCTCCGCCGGGGAGGGGGTGTCGTCCAGGCCGAGGATCCCCGTGCGCAGGTGGGCCGCGAGTTCCTGCGGGGTCGGGTGGTCGAAGGTCACGGTGGTGGGCAGTCGCAGCCCGGTGTGCTCGGTCAGCCGGTCGCGCAGGGCGACGACGGCGACCGAGGTCAGGCCCAGGTCGCGGAAGGAGCGGCCGGCCGGGAGGGGGGCCGCGTCCGGGCCGTGCAGGACGGCGGCGGCCTGCTCGCGGACCAGGGTTTCCAGGAGGTCCAGTTGGGCTCGCTCGTCCAGGCCGGTCAGGCGTGCGCGCAGGCCGACGGTGACGTCGGCGTCGGGGCGGGCCTGCGGACCGGGCGGCTCGGTGAGGGCGCGCAGGAGCGCGGGTACCGGCCGGGCCGGGTCGGGGGGTGCCGGGCGGGGGGCGAGGAGGGCCGGGACGTCGCCGGTGAGGAGGACGTCGAACGCGGCGAGGAGGTCGGCGCGCCGGGCGGCGTCCTCGCCGTCGGTGGTGCGGACGAGGGTGGCGGCGGCCGGGCGGGCGCGGGTGACGGCTTCGGTGAGGGCGGCGCGTACCGCCCGGTCCGGGTCACCGGGTGCGCCGAGGGTCGCGGACGCGTCGGTGACGGTGATGAACCGGGCCGTGTCGTCCACGAGTCGGCCGAGGGTGACGGCCAGGCCGGGGTTGTCGGCGGTGTGCACCACCGCGGTGACGGCCCCGGCGTCCGCCAGGGCCTCGCGCAGGCCGGCGGCGTCGGCGCCGACACTGGTGACGTGGGTTCCGGCGGGCCAGGCGTCCGGGTCGGGTCGGGTGGTGCCGGGGGCGTGGACGAGCAGCAGGCGGGGGGCCTGGTGGACGGTGGCGAGGTGGTGCGCGAACGCGGCGCCGAGGGGGGTGTCCGTGCCGGTGACGACGACGGTTCCGGGGCGGGCGAGGGCGGGGGCGGGCCACGGCCGGTCGCGGACGGGGGCGGGCAGCAGCCGGGGTACCAGCAACTCGCCGCCGCGCAGGGCGAGCTGGGGTTCCCGGGTGGAGAGCGCGGTGAGCAGCGTCTCCGCGTCCGGGGCCGCGGCGTCCAGGTCGAGCAGGGTCGTCCGCGGGTGTCCGCCGGCCTGCAGGGACCGTACGGCGGCCCACAGCGCGGCGCCCGCGGGGTCGGGCGCGGTGTCGCCGGCGGGCGTGGCCGCCCGGGTCAGGACCACCAGCTCCTCGGGGGCCTGCGCGCCGGTCACCCGTTCGACGAGGAGGCGGGCGTGGGCGCGGGGGTCGGTGGCGGGCGCGGGCGGCAGCAGGAGGGTCGGGCCGGGTTCCGTACCGGCTGCGGCGGAGGCCAGGTCGGGGTGGTGTGCGGCGCGGACACCGGCCGCGCGCAGTGCGGCGACGAGTCCGTCCGTGTCCTCCCCGACGACGGCGCAGACGGCCGGGCGTGCGCCGCCGGTGCCGGCCGGTGCGGGGACCCACGCGATGCTCACGAGCGTGCCGTGCCGGCCGTCGGCCGTGTGGCGGGGCCAGTACGGCTGTGCGGCGAGCAGCCTGCGGACGATCTTGCCGGAGGCGGTGCGCGGGATGTCCGCGACCTCGTGGATCCGCTCGGGGATCTTGTACGCGGAGAGCCGGGCGCGGCAGTGGTCGAGCAGGGCGGGCAGGTCGAGGCCGGCCGGGCCGGGCACGACCCAGGCGACGGGGACCTCCCCGAGGGTGTCGTGGGCCGTTCCGGCGACCCCGGCGTCGGCGACCGACGGCGCGGTGCGCAGGACCGCCTCGACCTCGTCGGGGTGGATGTTCTCGCCGCCCCGGATGATCAGGTCCTTGAGCCGGCCGCAGACGGTGAAGTAGCCGGCCTCGTCCCGGCGGGCCAGGTCGCCGGTGCGGAACCAGCCGTCGCGCAGGGCGGTGCGGGTCGCCTCGGGGCTGTTGTGGTAGCCGACCATGACGTTGGGTCCGCTGACCCAGACCTCGCCCTCCTGCCCGGGGGGCACGTCGCGTCCGGTGTCGGGGTCGACGACGCGGACGTCGACGCCGGGCACGGGCAGGCCGCAGGAGCCTTCGACGCGGGCGCCGTCCGGCGGGTTCATGGTGATCGCGCCGCAGGTCTCGGTGGAGCCGTAGGCGTCGACCAGCGGGACGCCGAAGGTGGTCTCGAAGGAGCGGCGCAGCTCGGAGCCGGTGACGGCGCCGCCGACGAGCCCGATGCGCAGGTCGGGCAGGGCCAGGCCGGTGCGGCGGGCGGTGGCGACAAGGTGGTGGTAGGTGGTGGGCACGCCGGCGAGGAAGGTGGCGCGCTCCGTGCGGAGCAGGTCCAGGACGTCGTCGGCGGAGCTGCCGTCCGTGATGCGGGCGGTGGCGCCGACGGAGGTCACGGACAGCACGCAGGCGATGTGGGACAGGCTGTGGAAGAGCGGCAGCGGCCACAGCACCCGGTCGTCCCGGCGCAGGTCCGGGATGGGTACGTAGCTGGCGGCGACCGACCAGAGGCAGTTGCGCTGGGTGGACAGCACGCCCTTGGGGCGGCCGGTGGTGCCGGACGTGTAGAACATCCAGGCCACCTCGTCCAGGCCGAGGTCGTCGGGGGCCGGTGTGCCGGGTTCGGTGCGTGCGAGGTCGTCGTAGGAGTGGGTGCCCGGCGGGGCCGGGGCGGGCCCTGCGGCCAGGACGGTCGGGGCGGTTGCGGTGTCCGACAGCAGATGCAGAAACGTCACTGCACTGCCGGCTCCGGCGAGGACGAAGCCCGCGCCGCTGTCGGCGAGGAGGTACTCCAGCTCGGCCGGCGCGGACCGAGGGTTCACCGGCACGCCGATGCCCCCGGCACGCACGACCGCGAGGTACCCCTCCACCATGGCGACGGAGTTGCCGAGGCAGAGCACCACCCGGTCGCCGCGCCGGAGCCCGAGGCGGACCAGGTGGCCGGCGATCCGTCGCGTCCTCGCCTCCAGTTCCGCGTAGGTGACCGCGCGCCGGTCGTCGGCGAAGGCGACCTTCTCCGGGATGCGGAGAGCGTGCTCGTGCAGCGTGACCGCAAGCGGTGTGACCAGGTCGGGACGCACGCCTCGGACTCCTTCCACAGGGCGGCAGCGGGTACCGGGAGCAGCGGGTCGGGGGCGGAGCCGGACGCGGCGCGGGCGGCTGTGCGGCATCGGACAGCCGGCCGTCGTCCGGGAACGACGGGAGCGGGCCTCCCTGCGCCGCGCGGTGCGCGCGGCGGTCAGGCGCCCGGAGGAGGGAGCGGGAGCGGCCGGTGCGCGCCGCGGGAGGCGGGCGGGGAGACCGGTCCCACCGCCGCGGACGGCCGGGAGGCCGGTCCGGGGCGTGCGGGGCGTGCGGTGGCGGCCGGACCGCGCATCGTCGCGCGGGGGGCCGCCGTGGCGCCGGAGAGCCGGCGCGACGGGCGTGCGTCCGGGTGGGCACGGCGGCGGCCGTGCCCGTGGCCGGCGGCGCCTACCAGGAGACCGGGAGGCTCTTCAGACCGAAGACGGAGCCGCGCGTGCGCAGCGGGACCTCCTCGGCCGGGGTGGCCGCCCGCAGGTCGGGGAAGGCCCCCAGCAGCGCGCGCAGGCCGGTGCGGAGTTCGAGGCGGGCCAGGTTCTGGCCGACGCACTGGTGGATGCCGTGGCCGAACGCCAGGTGTCCGGCGGTGTCACGGTCGAGGTCGAGCTGCGCGGGGCAGCCGTACTTGGCCGGGTCGCGGTTGGCGGCCGGCAGGGACACCGTGACGGTCTCCCCCTTCTTCACCAGTTGGCCGTCCAGCTCGACGTCCTCCAGCGCGGTCCGGAAGATCTCGTACTGGTTGACGGTGACGTAGCGGAGGATCTCCTCCACCGCCGTGTCCACGCGGGACGGATCGGCGCGCAGGGCGGCGAGTTGCTCGGGGTGGTGCAGCAGCGCCATGACTCCGACACTGAGAGCGCTCTCGGTGGTCTCGTAACCCGCGAAGAGCAACAGGGCCACGATGTTGCCCAGTTCCTCGTCGGTCAGCTCGCCGGCGGCCAGGAGCCGGCTGATGATGTCGTCGCCCGGCTGCGCGCGCTTGCGCTCGATGGTCTCCCCGATCAGCGCGCCGACCTGCTGGTAGACCGCCATCGACTCCTCGGCGTCACCGTCCGGGTCGTGGGTGATGGCGGGCGCGTCGGCGTACCGTTCCCGCTCCTCGTAGGGCAGGCCGACCAGGTCGGACAGGACCCTCAGGACGAGCGGCTTGGCGAAGGTGGTCAGCAGGTCGGCGGGTGCGCCGTGGTCGCGCATCACCTCGATCTGCTCGGCGGCCACCGTCTCCACCAGCGGGGTGAGTTCCGCGATGCGCCGGACGGTGAACTCCCGTGCCAGCATGCGGCGGAACCGGGTGTGGTCCGGCGGGTCCATGTGGATGAACATGCCGGGCAGCGCCGGGAACTGCGGGACGGGGGCGCCGTACTTGGTGACCGGGAAGTGCCCGATCTCCAGGCTGTGGCTGAACCGGGGGTCGCTGAGGACCTCGCGGACGAGCTGGTGGCTGGTGGCCAGCCAGCCGATGTGGCCGTCGGGATAGGCCATCCGCGCGAGCGGGCGTTCCTCCCGGAGCTTGTCGAAGATCGCGGGAGGGTCGAAGTGATGGGTGCGTGACCAGACTTCCTCGTAGGAGAGCAACTCGCTCATGAAGCACCTTCCCCACAGTGTGTGCGAACGTACCTGGCCCGCGGAAATCCGCACCCCTGCCGCCCCGGGTGCGCCCGCCCGCGCATGGTGGTGCCGAGAGGTCAGTCGGCGAGCTTGCGCAGGGTCTCCCGGGCGTCCGCGAGGGACTTCTCGCCCAGCGGCTTGAGCTGCGCCATGGCGGGCACGATCGCCGCGAAGGTGAGCTCGGCGTGCACGAAGCGCAGGTTGTCGGCGAGACCGATGGCGCCGAGCACGGCCCGCAGGTAGGGCTCCTGGTAGTCCCAGCCCTCACGGGGGGTACCGGGGGCGTAGGAGCCGCCGCGCGCGGTGACGACGATGACGGTCTTGCCGCTCAGCGCGCCGGATTCGGCGCCCGGGGGCACCATGTGCGCCGGGGTGACGAGCCGGTCGATCCATGCCTTGACGGACGACGGGATCGTGTAGTTGTACATCGGGATGCCGAAGACGATCGTGGTCGCCTGGCGCACCTCCGCGTGCAGCGCCTCGGTGAGCGCCTGCTCCTCGGGGGTGACGCCGTGCAGGTCCCCGCTCGGGTCGAAGAGCCACTCGCGGACCTCGTGCGTGATGTGCGAGATCGGCTCGGCGGCGAGGTCGCGGTAGGTGTAACCGGCGTCGGGGTGGTTCTGCCGCCACTGGGTGACGAACTCGGCGGTGAGCCGCCGCGTCACGGACTCGCCGGAGCGGATGCTCGCGTCGATGTGCAGAAGATGGGTCATGGTGTGACTCCTGGCCAGTCGGTGTGGCTGTTCCGGCAACCCGTCCGGTCCCTTCCGGCCGGCGCACGCCGGCGGGACGGCTCGACACGTGGAAGTCGGGGTCTCCCTCGGTCGAGGCTACGGCGGGGGACCGCCGCGGCGGCATCCCTCAGGTTGGTAGGGCCGGTGGGGTGGTGCGGGCGCGGAGCCGTCACCTGCCATGACGGTGCCGCGCCGACGGGTGGCTACACGGCCTGCCGGGCCATGGAGGGACGCACCAGGAAGCCTGGCTCGGAGTCTGCGGGGCCGTCGTCGGCCTCCTCCACCAGGATCCGGTTCCAGGAGCGGGCCAGTTCGACGCGGGAGGTCACGTCGAGCTTGCGGAAGATTTTCTTCAGGTGGAACGCCACCGTGTGGGGGGAGATGTAGAGCTGGCTGCCGACCCGCCCGTTGGTGAGGCCCTGGCTGACCAGTTCGGCCACCGCGAACTCGGTGTCCGTGAGCCGGCTGACCCGGGTACGGCCCCGGGCCGGGCGGCCGCCGTGACCGTCGAGTTCCCGGAGCCGGCTCTGCACCCGGGACAGGTCCCGGGACGCTCCGGCGCCCAGGTAGGCGTCGGCCGCGCGCCGCAGGAGGTCGACGGCCTGCTCGCGTTCGTCGTCCCGGGCGGCGCGCATGCGGCTGGCGTCCTCCAGCGCGGAGGCCCGGGCCCAGGGGTCCAGATGCCGCTCCGATGCGGCCTCCAGGGCGTCCGCGTCCCGCTCGTACAGCCCGGCGGCGTGCTCGGCCGCCGCCTGGATGCTGCGGAACTCCGGGTTGTCGTCGGCGAGTTGCCGCATGGTGCGGACGGTCCGCTCGGCCAGGTCCTCGTCGCCGAGGCGCTGCCCTGCCCGCACCAGCCAGGAGGCCGCCGCCGGCTGGGACACCAGCAGGTCGCGGGCGAGCACCTCGTCGTGGATGATGCCCTTCAGCAGGTGGGCCACGCTCTCCAGGCCGTCGCGCGCCTCCAGGGCCTGGGCGGCGGCCCAGACGCACTGCCCCGGCATCAGGTTCTCCTGACCGAGCAGACCCGCGTCCCGCAGCCGGTTGGCGTAGAGCAGGCCGGTCGTCAGGTCCAGCGAACGCACGGAGCACACGGCCAGGACCACGTGCCCGCGCGGGGGCAGCCCCCGGCTCCCGGCCTGGCCCGCGAGCCGGAGACCCGCTTCGGCCGTCGTCGTCGCCTCGGTGAGCCTCCCCCCGGCGAGATGGATCTCGGCCTGGCACAGCAGCAGTGCGGCCTGCACCTCCGGCCGGTGCGGTCCCGAGGAGGCGGGCGCCTCGCCGGCGATGAGTCGTTCGGCGGGCCGGAGGCCGCCCAGGCGGGTCAGCAGCGTCGCGTGCCAGATGCGCGCCTTGAGAGCGGCCGCGCGGCCGGCTCGTTCCCCCTGGGCCGGTTCCGTCGCGGCCTCGGCCAACTCGATGCTTTTGCCGAGCCGTCCGTCAAGCCAGAACAGCGCGGATTGTGCAATAGAACGGCCTGGTTCGGTGGACGATTCCAGGAGAGTCTGTTCGGATATGGCTGAATATCGCGGGGGCACTACAACCTCTGCCTCTTAATCGGGTGGCGTGATGAACTCGTGGGGTGCCGCTCGGACCCGTCGACCGCTCCTTTCGGATCATGCGTACGCTGCTCATCGCATCTCCCCGTCGCGTACGTGATCCGGCCACTTCGCCCCGCTGGGGGCGCCCTGCCCCCCGGCCGGGCGGTCCGGGGGCCGGCCCAGGAGCACCGAAGGGTGCCCTGCGTCCGCCCGCCTTCGCTGTCCCGCATGATTGCGCACCTCACAGACTGCGCGTCAGTGTCCGGTGCGCGACGCTCCGGGGGCGGACGGTCTGCGGGGCCCGCCCCGTCGCGGCAGCCGCCTCCTGGCACGGTCCGGATGGACGAACGCCATCAGGTAACCCCCCTGACCTGTGACCCAGTTGTCCGTGTTACCTACTCGTGTGGTGAACCGCAGTCGCGCACGAACGTCACAAGGCTGGCGAGAAATAAAGCACCCGCCACCTACTCATACATCCCTTCGCACAACCATACGTATTCAATCGATGAAGTACCACGAATCGCTGTGACGCTCCCGTTAACGGTCCTCGACGACTGAACGGGAGCACGCCCGGCCGCAGCCGCAGTTCACCATTCCCCCACACAAGTCCCGCCCTGGACCGGGCCACAAGGCGGCTCGCCGCCCCGCCCTTTCCGGGGGTCAGCCCTGCCCGCGTCGGCGCCGGTGTGAACGTGAGCAATGCCACGGACGGCGGACACCGTTCACGAGGTGGAGGCACCGCCGCGTCTCGGCCAGCGTGGCCGGATGGCTACGGTGCCGGAGGCCGGCTCAGCGTGCCCGGCCCGCCGCGCGGCCGGCCAGCAGGTCCCGCACCTCCCTGGCGTTGCGCCGGCTCACGGCGAGGACCCGGTCGCCGATCCGGACGGACAGGTTGCCGCCGTCCACGCGGAGTTCCTCGATCCGGCCGAGTGCGACGAGCCGGCTGCGGTGGATCCGGACGAAACCGCGCGAGCGCCACTGCTCCTCCAGCGTGGACAGCGGGATCCGCACCAGGTGGCTGCCGCGGCCGGTGTACAGCCGCGCGTAGTCGCCCTGTGCCTCGACATGGGTGATGTCGGCGAGCGGCACGAAACGGGTGACCCCGCCCAGCTCCACGGGCACCTGGTCACTCGGGGCGGAGGCCGGGGGCGCGGCTGCGGGCAGGGCGGCCGGGCGGGGTCCCTGCCCGGCCGCGACCAGCTCGGCGACCCGGCGCACGGCCTCCGCGAAGCGCTCCTTGCGCAGCGGCTTGAGCAGGTAGTCCACGGCCTTGAGCTCGAAGGCGCGTACGGCGAAGTCCTCGTGCGCGGTGACGAAGACGACCAGCGGCGGCGCGGCGAACCCGCCCAGCAGCCTGGCCAGTTCCAGACCGTTCAGCCCCGGGATGTTGATGTCCAGGAAGACGACGTCGAAGCCCTCCCCGCCGTCCGGTCCCTCCTCCAGGGCCCGGCTCAGCCGCCGCAGCGCCTCGGTCGCCTCCGCCGCCGGCACGACCGTCCCCACCCGCGGGTCCTCCCCCAGCAGGTACAGCAGCTCGTCGAGCGCGGGCCGCTCGTCGTCCACGGCCAGGACGCGCAACGGCCCGTCGGTCACCCCCATCCGCGGCAACTCCTCTCGTCCCACGACCGCCCTCCCATGGTGGTCCGCAGGTCCGGTCGCCGTCGAGATCGCGGACGGCGGTGTGTCCGGGCCGTGACCGTCCGACCCGCGCGGTGCCGCCCGGCGGTCTACGGGTCGCCGGCCGCCGCGTCGTCCGGGCAGGCGCGGCGGGCGGTCAGGTGCCCGCGGCGGAGGGCGGTGTCGGGATGACCGGGACCGAGCGCCGACTCGCTGATCCGCAGCGCGCGCTCGAAGAGCCGCAGCGCCTCGGCCCGGCGGCCCAGGGCCAGGTGGGTGGCGGCGAGGTTGTCCAGGCGGATGGCCGTTCTGGGGTGTCCCGGACCGAGCGCGGACTCGCTGATCCGCAACGCCCGCTCCTGCAGGGGCAACGCCTCGGCATGACGACCCAGGGCGCCGTACGTGGCGGCGAGATTGCTCAACCGGACAGCCGTGTCCGGGTGGTCGGGACCGACGGTCGACTCGCTGATCCGCAACGCCCGCTCCTCCAGCGGCAGCGCCTCGTCGTCACGCCCCAGGGCGCTGTACGTGACGGCGAGATTGCCCAGGCAGACGGCGGTGTCCGGGTGGTCGGGGCCGCGTACGGACTCGCTGATCCGCAAGGCCCGCTCCTTCAACGGCAGCGCCTCGTCATGGCGCCCCAGGGCGCTGTACGTGCTGGCGAGGTTGCCCAGACGCAAGGACGTGTCCGGATGGTAGGGGCCGAACGCCGACTCGCTGATCCGCAAGGCCCGCTCCTTCAACGGCAGCGCCTCGTCATGGCGCCCCAGGGCGCTGTACGTGACGGCGAGATTGCCCAGACGGACGGCGGTCATGACGTGATCGGGGCCGAGCGCGGACTCGGTGATCCGCAGCGCCCGTTCCTCCAGCGGCAGCGCCTCCGCGTAACGGCCCAGGGCGCTGTACGTGCTGGTGAGGTTGCCCAGGCGGAGAGCCGTGTCCGGGTGGTCGGGGCCGACTTCCGACTCGGTGATCCGCAACACCCGCTCCATCAGCGGCAGGGCTTCTCGCGCCTGGCCCCGGGCCCACAGGTAGTACGCGGCCTGTCCGAGCAGGTCGGCCAGTTCACCGACGGGCTCCGTACCGTCGCGGTGCGCGCCGACGGCTTGGACGTGCGGCAGCAGCTCCTGCCAGTGCCGCCACGTGCCCACCTCTTCGGGGACCTCCGGGGGCATCGCCGCGTGGAGCAGGGCGACGGTGGCTTCACTCGGGTGCGGCGGTCTTTCCGGCCGGCGGCGCAGCAGGCGGTGGAGGAGGCCGGGACGGGCCGGTGCCGTCGGGGGCGGTGTGTCGATGCGGACCACCGTCTGGACGAGCCGGTGGACGGTGACCGTCTCGTCGGTCAGGGTGACGAGGCTGTACGCGGCGAGGACGCCCAGCGCCTGGTCGACGGAGTGAGGCGTCGGCAGGGCGGCGGCCAGGACCCGGCGGGGCAGGGGGTCGGGCGCGCAGTACGCCAGGATCCGCAGCAGGTGCACCGCGTGCGGCTCGCGGGTGGTCAGCGTGTCGAGGGTGACACTCCACAGCTGCGCGATCGTGCGCTGCTGCGGATCACCGGGAGCGGTGGCGGCCAGCACACCGGCGGGATCGGCCCGCAGCTGCGCGAGGTGGCGCGCGGCGCCGACGCGGGTCTGCGCGAGATAGGCCCCGGCCTGCTGGAGCGCCAGGGGCAGATGACCGAGTTCGGCGGCCAGTTCGGCGAAGCCGGCGGCGTCCTCCTCGGCACGGCGGCCGGTGATCTCCTGGAGCACGCGCACGGAGACCTCGGGGGTCAGGGTGTCCAGACGCAGGGGGGTGCCGAGGTCGCGCCAGGGGAGGTCGCGGCGGGTGGTGACGATGGTCTGGCCGGTGGTCAGCCGGCCGAGGTAGGGCTGGAGGTCGGCGGGGTCCTCCGCGTTGTCGAAGACCAGCAGCCAGCCGGTGCGGCCCTGGAGCCACGCCACCGCCCAGGCCGCGGCCTCGTCCAGCGGGAGCGCGGCGTGCACCGGGTCGAGGTTCGTGGCCAGCGCGGCCAGTCCGGCCGTGACGGTGGCGGACGAGGCGGCCTCCATCCACCACACCGGCCCGCAGCCCTCGGCCAGTTGCGCGTGCGCGTGGTGCAGGACCAGCGTGCTCTTGCCGACCCCGCCCATGCCGCGCACGGTCTGCGTGACGATGCCGGTTCCGGTCGTCGGGAGGTTGCGCAGGGTGGCGAGTGCGCCGTCCCGGCCTTCGAAGACACGGCTGTCCGGGGCCGGCAGGTTGTTCAGCCGGCCGACCGCCTCGTCCGGGACCGCGGCGGTCAGGGCTCCGGGAGGAAGGACGAGGGTGCGCTGTTCGATCCGTGCCCGGTCGCCGGTGGAGATCACCCCGGAGCTCTGGCCCGCCGCGGCGGAGCGGCCGCCGGAGGCGTGTGGTGTGGGTGACCCGGTCATCGCTGGACGGTGCCGTTGTCCCCCGTGATGATGATCCCGGAATTGTCCCGGGTGGCCACGGCCCGGTCGCCCGAGGCCGTCGGCCCGCTCACGGGCGGCGCGGACGGCGCGGACGCGGGCGGCGCGGACGGGGCCGAGGGGCCCATGGCCGACGACGCCCAGGCGCCCAGCACGCCCGCGATCACCGCGCCGGCACCCGCGCCCGTCCCGATCCTCGTCGCCTGGTCCCACGGCAGCAGCACGTCACCCAGCAGCACACACAGCCCGAACACGGTCAGGCACCCGGCGATGACGAGCAACCAACGAGTCGTCCGGCTCATCCGACGCCCCCTTACGCTGAACGAGACCACCATCTTGCCACCCGGGCGCGCCCGATGGCCTCCCCCGGGAGGAACGCGGCGCCGGCCCGGCGCCTTCAGTCGGGCAGCACCAGCCGGGCCTTCTCCCCCGGCCGCACCGGGACCACACGGTCCCGCAGGCGGATGTCGATGGGTGACTGGTCGGAGTCCGGTACGGCGATCTCCAGCAGCCCGCTGCGCAGGCGCAGCCGCACGCCCCAGTGGCCGTGGTAGCGCAGGGTGAAGCCGTACGACGACAGCTCGGGCAGCGGGACGGGGTCCAGGCACAGCCCGGTGCGGCGGGTCTCCAGGCCGGTCAGTCCGCGCTGGACGAGGTCGAGCGTGCCGGCCATGGCGCCGAGGTGGACGCCTTCGCCGGTGGTGCCGCCCTGGAGGTCGGCGATGTCGCCGCGCAGCGCTTCCTGCACGAAGCTCCAGGCGTCGGCCCGGCGGGCGCGGGCCAGGATCCAGCCGTGGACCAGGCCGCTGAGGGTCGAGCCGTGGCTGGTGCGGTGCAGGTAGGCGTCCACGGTCGCGGCCCAGGTGTGCTCGTCCAGCGGGTGCCCCAACTGATCGAAGAGCGAGCGGAGTTCGGGGGGCGAGAAGAGGTAGCCGAGCATCAGGACGTCGGCCTGTTTGGACGCCTTGTAGCGGTTGACGGTGTCGCCCTCCGCCTCCAGGATCCGGTCCAGGCGCCGGATGTCGTCGTACCGCCTGCGGTAGCCGGCCCAGTCCAGTTCGGCGAGGTCGCCGTAGCCGTCGAACTGGCTGATCACTCCGTCGTGGTAGGGGATGTGCAGCCCGTGGGAGACCTCCTCCCAGCGGGCGGGCTCGTCCTCGGCCAGGCCGATGTGGTCGGCGATCTCGCGGCGGCGCGGCTCGGGCAGGGCGTGCAGCAGTTCCACGGCGCGGGTGAGGACCCAGGCGGCGGTGACGTTGGTGTACGCGTTGTCGTCCAGGCCCGGCCGGAGCGCGCCGGGATAGGCGTCGTGGTACTCGTCGGGACCGACCACGCCCCGGATCCGGTACCGGCCGAGGTGGTCGTCCCAGGCCGCCGAAGTCGCCCAGAAGCGGGCGATCTGGAGCAGCATCTCGGCGCCTTCGCCGTACCGGAAGTCGGTGTCGCCGGTGGCCTCGCAGTACTGCCAGACGTTGTAGGCGACGGCCGAGCCGACGTGGTGCTGGAGCCGGGAGTGGTCCGGCAGCCAGCGGCCCGACCGCGGGTTGAGGTGCAGCTGCTGGGTCTCCTCGCGGCCGTCGCTGCCGCTCTGCCACGGGTAGAGCGCGCCGCGCCGGCCGAGTTCCCCGGCCGCCCGGCAGGCGGCGTCGAGCCGGCGGTGGCGGTAGCGCAGGAGGGCGCGGGAGACCTCGGGGAGGTGGAGGTTGAGGTAGGGCAGGACGAAGAGCTCGTCCCAGAAGACGTGGCCCCGGTACGCCTCGCCGTGCAGTCCGCGCGCGGGCACGCCGGCGTCCAGGTCGGCGGTGTGCGGCGAGAGGGTCTGGAGGAGGTGGAACAGGTGCAGGCGCAGGATGCTGCCCGCCTCTCCGGGCACGTCGAGCGCGGTGCGCCGCCACAGCTGGTCCCAGGCCGCGCAGTGGCTCTCGCGCAGCGCGTCGAAGCCGGGCGCGGCGGCGACCCGGTCGACGGCGGCGCGCAGCGGGTCGCTGATGGCGGGGTCGCGGGAGGTGTGCAGGGCGACGGTCTTGTCGACGGTGGCCGTGCGGCCGGGCGGCAGGCGCAGGCGCAGCCGCTGGACGGCGCGGTGGGTCTCGTTCACGTGCGTGACGTCGGCCGCGGCGGTCAGCCGGCCGGCCAGTCCGAAGCGGATGTCGGAGGTGCGGGTACGGCAGCGCAGCCAGACCGTGCCGGGGGCGGAGGTGCCGACGTGGACGTGGGTGAGGTGCCGGCCGTCCAGGTCCCGGTAGCGGGTGACGCCCGCGTTGGTGACGCTGCCGTCCAGGGCGGCCTCGACCTCCAGGTCCAGGGTGGGGCCGTCGGCGGTGAACTCGGTGCGCAGCGCGGCGAGGTGGGGATCGCCCAGGTGGACCAGGCGGAGCTGGCGGACGAGCAGCGTGCCGCCGCCGATCCGGTAGCGGGTGCGGCGCTCCAGCAGGCCCGGGTCCAGGTGCACGATCTGGTGGTGCTCGGTGACGGGCGCGGTGTCGGGGGTGAGCCAGGTTCCGCCCGCGGGCCGGTAGCGCAGCGGCAGCCAGTTGGGCAGGTTCACCATGTCCTCGTTCTCGACCCGGCGCCCGGCGATCTCGGAGGTGAGCCGGTTGTAGCAGCCGGCCGCGTAGGTGCCGGGGTAGTGGACGTCGTCCGCGGTGCACTCGGGCAGTGCGCCGCGGGTGGCGAAGTAGCCGTTGCCGAGGGTGCACAGGGACTCCCGCAGGCGTTCCTCCGCGGGCCGGTAGCCCTCGTACTCCCAGGTGGGCCCGTCCACCGTCAGCCTTCGGACAGCAGGCCGGCGAGGATCCGGTCGGGGGTGAGGGGGAGGGTGCGGAAGCGGATGCCGGTGGCGTGGTGGACGGCGTTGCCGAGGGCGGCCGCGGTGCCGACGGTGCCGATCTCGCCGATGCCCTTGCTGCCCATGGGGTTGAGGTGGGGGTCGTGCTCCTCGATCCAGTCGGCCTCGATGTCCGGAACGTCGGCGTGGACGGGCACGTGGTAGGAGGCGAGGTCGGCCTCGGCGAAGTCGCCGAACGCCGGGTCGAGGGTGCTGTGTTCGGTGAGGGCCATGCCGAGGCCCATGACCATGCCGCCGGTGAACTGGGAGCGGGCGGTGCGGGCGTTGAGGATGCGGCCCGCGGCGAAGATCCCGAGCAGCCTGCGGACCCGGGTCTCTCCCGTGACGGTGTCGACGGCGACCTCGGCGAAGTGGGCGCCGAACGCGTGCCGGGCGTAGGGGCTGTCGGCGTCGGCCTTCCCCGTGGTGTCCACGCGGACCGTCGGCCCCTCGTCGGGGTGGGCGGCGAGCCGGGCGCACGCCTCGTGCACGGCCCATCCCCAGGAGGCGGTGCCGGAGGAGCCGCCGGCCAGCGGGGCCGGCGGCAGATCGCTGTGGCCGACCTCGGTGCGCACCCGCTCCAGGGGGACGCCGAGGGCGTCGGCGGCGATCTGGGCGAGGACGGTCCGGGCCCCGGTGCCGATGTCGGCCGCGTTGACCCGGACGACGAAGGTGCCGTCGGGCCGGGCCTCGGCGGTGGCGGTGCACGGGGACACCTGAACGGGGTAGGTGGCGGCGGCCACGCCGGTGCCGATGAGCAGCGGGCCCTCGCGGCGGACGCCGGGGCGCGGGTCGCGCTCGGCCCAGCCGAAGCGCCGGGCGCCCTCGCGCAGGCACTCCACCAGGTGCCGGCTGCTGAACGGTTTGCCGCCGGCCGGCTCCCGCTCCGGTTCGTTGCGGGCGCGCAGCTCCACCGGGTCCATGCCCAGCGCGTGGGCGAGTTCGTCCATGGCGGACTCCAGGGCGTACATGCCGGGTGCCTCGCCGGGGGCCCGCATCCAGGACGGGGTGGGCACGTCCAGCGGCACGACGCGGTGGGAGCTGCGCAGGCTGGGGGTGGCGTACATGGTGCGGGAGACGAGCGCGGCGTACTCCACGAACTCCTTCACGCGGGAGGTGTGGGTGGTCGCCTCGTGCAGCAGGGCGGTGAGCCGGCCGTCCGGGCGGGCGCCGAGGCGCAGACGCTGCACGGTGGGGGCGCGGTGGCCGACGGTGGTGGGCAGCTGCCGGCGGGGGTGGACGACGGTGACGGGCCGGCCGGTGTGCCGGGCGGCCAGGGCGGCGAGGACGACGTCGGGGCGGGGGGTGCCCTTCGAGCCGAAGCCGCCGCCGACGTGCTCGGCGACGACCGTGATCCGCTCCTCGGGCAGCCGGAACATCCGGGCGAGTGTCTCCCGCACGGTCGTACCGCCCTGGCTGGAGCTGTACACGGTGAGCCGGTCCCCGTCCCAGTGGGCGGTGCTGGCGTGCGGTTCCATGGGGTGGTTGTGCAGCGGCGGCACCCGGTAGGTGACGTCGACGCGGACGTCGGCGGCGGCGAAGGCGGTGTCCGGGTCGCCGTACTCGACGCGGCCGGGCTGGCCGCCCGCCTCCTTCGGCGGGTAGGCGTCCCGGTGGTGCTCGGTGAAGCCGGCGTCGTGGGGTGCGGTGTCGTAGGTGACCCGGACGGCGCGGGCGGCGGCGCGGGCGGTCTCCGGGGTCTCGGCGACCGCGAGGGCGACGCACCAGCCCCGGTGCGGCACCTCGGGGCCCTGGAGGACGGCGAGCGTGCGGTCCTCGGGTTCGGCCGGCAGGGGTGCGTCGCCGGGGGTGAGCACGGCGAGGACGCCGGGCAGGGCGAGGGCGGCCGAGGTGTCGACGGCGGTGACCCGGCCGCGGGCGACCGCGGCGGGCACGGGCCAGGCGTGGGCGCGGCCGGGCAGCGGGTACTCGGCGGCGTACCGGGCTGCGCCGGTGACCTTCTGGCGCCCTTCGCGGCGCTCGGCGGGGGCGCCCAGGGCAGTGCCGGTCATGGGGTCCTCCTGTGGCGGCTGCGGCTCAGGCGGGTGCGGGGGCGGGGGCGAGGCGGTGCAGGACGTCCAGGGCGAGGTTGCGGGCGAGGGGGATCTTGTAGGCGTTGTCCCGCAGCGGCTCGGCGTGGGCGAGTTCCAGCGCCACGGCCCCTTCGAAGGCGGCGGGGGTGGCGGGGGCGCCCAGCAGGGCCAGCTCGGTGTGCCGGGCCCGCCAGGGGCGGTGGGCGAGGCCGCCGAAGGCGACGCCCACCTGGTCGACGACCCCGTCCGCGACCCGCAGGACGACGGCCACGGAGGCGAGGGCGAAGGCGTACGACGCCCGGTCGCGGGCCTTGCGGTAGGCGGACGGCACGCCGGCCGTGGCGGCCGGGAGCAGCACGCCGGTGATCAGTTCGCCGGGGCGGATCCAGGTGTCCCACTCGGGGTGCTCGCCGGGCAGCCGGTGGAAGTCGGCCGCCGGCAGGCGCCGGCCGCCGTCGGTGCCGTACAGCTCCACCTGGGCGTCGAGGGCGGCCAGGGCGACGGCCATGTCGGACGGGTGGGTGGCGATGCAGTGCGGGGAGTGCCCGAGGACGGCGTGGTCGCGGTGGACGCCGTCGAGGGCGGCGCAGCCGCTGCCCGGCTCCCGTTTGTTGCACGGTTTGTCCAGGTCCTGGAAGTAGGGGCAGCGGGTGCGCTGGAGCAGGTTGCCGCCGGTGGTGGCGGCGTTGCGCAGCTGTCCGGAGGCGCCCGCGAGGAGGGCCTGGGACAGGGCCGGCCAGCGGGCGCGCACGCGCGGGTCGGCGGCGAGGTCGCTGTTGCGCACCGTAGCCCCGATCCGCAGGGAGCCGTCGGGCAGCTCCTCGATGGTGTCCAGCGGCAGCCGGCGGACGTCGATGAGGACGGTGGGCCGCTCGACGCCGAGTTTCAGCAGGTCGACCAGGTTGGTGCCGCCGGCGAGGTAGCGGGCGCCGGGGTGGGCGGCGTACGCCTCCACGGCCTCCTGGAGGGTGCCGGGCCTGAGGTATCCGAAGCCGTTCACTCGATCACGTCCTCGATCGCCTCGACGATGCGCGGGTAGGCGCCGCAGCGGCACAGGTTGCCGCTCATCCGTTCGCGGATCTCGGCCCGGTCCAGCGTGACGGGCGGGAGGGCGGCGGGGTTGGCGGGGAGGGAGTCGGTGGCGTGCGGGTCGGTGACGTGGGAGGGGTGGCCGGCCGCGGCCTCGGCGAGCATGCCGAGGGCGGAGCAGAGCTGGCCGGGGGTGCAGTAGCCGCACTGGAAGGCGTCACGGTCCAGGAAGGCCCGCTGCAGCGGGTGCGGCTCCTCGCCGTCCCCGCCCAGGCCCTCGACGGTGGTGATCTCGCTGCCGTCGAGGGTCACGGCGAGCAGCAGGCAGCTGTTGAGGCGGCGGCCGTCGACCAGCACGGTGCAGGCACCGCACTGGCCGTGGTCGCACCCCTTCTTGGACCCGGTGAGATCCAGGTCCTCGCGGAGCAGGTCCAGCAGGACGCGCCTGTGGTCGACGCGCAGGGTGTGCGGTTTTCCGTTGACCCGGAGGGTGACCTCGGAGTGGTGGCCGGGCCGGGATGCGCTGGTCATGACAGGGGTGACCTTCCGGACGGACGGGGCTGCCGTGCAGACCGCGTATCCAGGTCGGCCGTGCTCACACGTTGTTCGGTGCCCCGGCAGGTCCGGAGCCACCCGATCGGGTGGGTCGACGCCGGTCACGGACCCGGCCCCCCGGAGCCGCCGCCGGTTCAGACGGCCGGTACCTCGTCGGCCCCTGCCGCGAACCGGGTGCGGTGCAGTTCGGCGTACCGGCCGCCCGCGGCGAGGAGTTCCTCGTGCCCGCCCCGCTCCACGATCCGCCCGGCCTCGACCACCAGGATCTGGTCGGCGGCCCGGACCGTGGACAGGCGGTGGGCGATGACCACGGCGGTGCGGCCCGCCAGCGCCTCGGTGAGCGCCTCCTGGACGGCCGCCTCGGAGGTGTTGTCCAGGTGGGCGGTGGCCTCGTCCAGGATGACCACGCGCTGGCGGGCCAGCAGCAGCCGGGCGATGGTCATGCGCTGGCGCTCGCCGCCGGAGAGCCGGTAGCCGCGCTCGCCCACGACGGTGTCCAGACCGTCCGGCAGGGACCGTACGACCTCGGCGAGGCGGGCCCGGCCGAGGGCGTCCCACAATTCGTCGTCGGTGGCGCCGGGCCGGGCCAGCAGCAGGTTGGCGCGGACGGTGTCGTGGAAGAGGTGTCCGTCCTGGGTGACCATGCCGACGGTGGCCCGCAGGGACGCGGCGGTCAGGTCCCGGACGTCGACCCCGCCGACGCGGACCGCGCCCGCGTCGACGTCGTACAGGCGCGGCAGCAGCTGTGCGATGGTCGACTTGCCGGCCCCCGAGGAGCCGACGAGGGCGATGGTCCGGCCGGGTTCGGCGCGGAAGGAGATGCCGTGCAGGACCTCGGAGCCGCCCCGGGTGTCGAGCGCGGCGACCTCCTCCAGGGAGGCGAGGGAGACCTGGTCGGCGGACGGATAGGCGAAGCGCACGTCCTCGAACTCCACGGCCACCGGGCCCTCGGGGACCTCGCGGGCGTCCGGCCGCTCGGCGATGAGGGGCTTGAGGTCGAGCACCTCGAAGACCCGCTCGAAGCTGACGATGGCGCTCATCACCTCGACCCGGGCCCCGGCCAGCGCGGTCAGCGGGGCGTACAGGCGGGTCAGCAGCAGCGCGAGGGCGACCACCGCCCCGGGCTCCAGGGTGCCGCGCAGCGCGAACCAGCCGCCCAGGCCGTAGACGAGGGCCAGGGCGAGGGCGGAGACCAGGGTGAGGGAGGTGATGAAGAGGGACTGGGCGGTGGCCGTGCGCACCCCGATGTCCCGCACCCTGCGGGCGCGGGCCGCGAACTCCGCCGACTCCTCCTCCGGGCGCCCGAACAGCTTGATCAGGGTGGCGCCGGGGGCGGAGAAGCGCTCGGTCATCCGGGTGCCCATGGCCGCGTTCAGCGCCGCCGCCTCCCGCTGCATGCGGGCCATCCGGCTGCCCATGCGGCGGGCGGGCAGCACGAACACCGGCAGCAGCACCAGCGCGAGCAGGGTGATCTGCCAGGACAGGGTCAGCATCACCGCGAGGGTGAGCACCAGGGTGACCAGGTTGCTGACGACACCGGAGAGGGTGTTGGCGAACGCCCGCTGGGCTCCGATCACGTCGTTGTTGAGACGGCTGACCAGCGCGCCCGTACGCGTACGTGTGAAGAACGCGACAGGCATGCGCTGCACATGATCGAACACAGCCGTTCTGAGGTCGAGGATGAGTCCCTCCCCGAGCGTCGCCGACAGGCGCCGGCCGAGGATGCCGAGCCCCGCCTCCGCGAGCGCGACCAGGGCGATCAGCAGGGAGAGCCGGACCACCGTGCCGGAGTCGTGCCCCGCCACGATCGCGTCGACGACGCGGCCGGCGAGGACCGGGGTCGCGACCGCGAGCAGCGCGGTCACCACCCCCAGCAGCACGAAGCGGACGATGCCGGCCCGGTGCGGGCGGGCGAAGGAGGCGATGCGGCGCAAGGTGGCGCGGGCGAACGGGCGACGCTCGGACTGCGCGTTCATCACGCTGTGCAGCTGCGTCCAGGCGGTGGTCTCCATGCTCATGCAGGAGACCGTAGAACCTCAAGCATCCTTGAGGTCAATGTCCGCGCGTATTCACCCGGACCGGCGTCCCGGCGCCCCGAGGTGCCGACGACCCGACCCCGTAAGCCGCCGTCCCCGATTCCGCCACCCGCCGTTGACGCGGCACGGAGAACCTGTGCCGATGTGACCACCGTCCCGCTCCCCCCGCTCCCCCCGCTCCCCCGCGGACGACTCCCCCGGCGGTCCCCCCGTCGTCCCCCCGTCCGCCAGGTGCTGTGCCTGGTGCCGCTCGCCTTGGTCGCGGTGGCCGCCGTACGGCACCGCCCGGTGCTCGCCGAGGGCTTCGGCCAGCTGCGCACCGCCTCCTGGCCATGGCTGCTCGCGGCGGTCGCGGCCACCTGCCTGACCTGGGTGGCCGCCGCCTTCACCCGGCAGGGCGCGGTGGTCCAGCCACTGCCCAAGGGGCGGCTGCTCGCCACCCAGTTCGCGGCCGGCGCGGCCAACCACCTGCTGCCGACCGGGCTCGGAGCGGGCGCGGTGAACCTGCGCTTCATGACCGTGTGCGGGGTGCCGCTCGCCCGGTCCTCGGCGGCGCTCGCCCTGTATCTGCTGGCCGAGGGCGTGGGCCGGCTCGGCCTGCTGGCCGCGCTGCTCGTCGCCTTCCCGGGCGCGCTGCGGCTCGGCCCCCTGCTGCCGGCCGGCTCGGTACTGCCGCTGCTGCTGGGCGCGGCCGGCCTGCTCGTCGTCGCGGGGGCCGTCCTGGCGCTCGCCCGGCGGCTGCGCACGCGCCTGCTCGCCTTCGTGCGGGACGCCGTGGGCGAGGCCCGGTCCGTGCACACCCGGCCGGCCCGCGCGCTGGCGCTGTGGGGCGGCGCGCTGGCCTTCCCGGCGCTCCAGGCGGCCGGTCTCGCGGCGGTCGGGCAGGCGCTGCGGCTGCCGGTGCCGCTCGCGCACATGGTGCTCGCCTACCTCGCCGCGACGGTCGCGGTGGCCCTGGTGCCCACCCCCGGCGGGCTGGGTTCCGTGGAGGCCGCCCTGATCGTGGCGCTGATCGCGGTGGGCGGCCCGGCTTCGGTGGCCACGGCGGTGGTGCTGGCCTACCGGATCATCACCGTGTGGCTGCCGCTGGTGCCGGGGGCGCTGACGCTCGGGGCGCTGGTGCGGTGGAAGGTCATCTGAGGCACAGTGGGTCCTTCCAGCCGCACGCGCGAAGCCGCACAGCGTAAGCCGCGCTCGGGGAGCCGCACTCGGTAAAGGAGCACCCATCGTGCCGGTCCGCGTGGAACGCGAGGGTCACGTCACCACGGTCGTCCTCTCCCGGCCGGAGGCCCGCAACGCGGTGGACGGCCCGACGGCGGCCGGACTGGCTGCGGCGTTCCGGGCGTTCGAGGCGGACGAGACCGCCCGCGTGGCGGTGCTGTGGGGTGAGGGCGGCACCTTCTGCGCGGGGGCGGACCTGAAGGCGATCGGCACGGAGCGCGGCAACCGGGTGGCGCCGGACGGGGACGGGCCGATGGGGCCGACCCGGATGCGGCTGTCGAAACCGGTGATCGCGGCGGTGGCCGGACACGCGGTGGCCGGCGGCCTGGAGCTGGCCCTGTGGTGCGATCTGCGGGTGGCCGAGGAGGACGCCGTGTTCGGGGTGTTCTGCCGTCGCTGGGGCGTGCCCCTGATCGACGGCGGCACGGTACGGCTCCCCCGGCTGATCGGCACCGGCCGGGCCCTGGACCTGATCCTCACCGGCCGCCCGGTCCCGGCCGCCGAGGCGTACGCGATGGGGCTGGCGAACCGGCTGGTCCCGACCGGGCGCGCCCGCGCCGAGGCCGAGGCGCTGGCGGCGGAGATCGCCCGCTTCCCGCAGTCCTGCCTGCGCGGCGACCGGGCTTCGGTCCTGGACCAGGAGGGGCAGGACGAGGAGACGGCGCTGCGCGGCGAGCTCCGGTACGGCATGGGAGCGCTGGCCGAGGGTGTCGGGGGCGCCGCCCGGTTCGCGTCCGGGGCCGGACGGCACGGATCGTTCGCGGACTCCTGAACCGCCCCTCCCGAAGCCGGACCGGACCGCTCGGCCGGAGCTCACGCGACCCGTCCGCCGCCGCGGCCGGCCCCGGCCGGAGCTCACGCGTGCCCGTCCGCCGCCGCGGCCGGCCCCGACCGGAGCTCACGCGTGCCCGTCCGCCCCGGGGCGGTCTCAGCCGGTGCTCACCCGGACCCGTCCGCCCCCGGGGTCGACACGGTCGTGCCAGCGGGTGGTGAGGGTCAGGGTGCGGTCGGGCAGGGCGGTGCCGGTGGTGAGCCGCTCGCGGTGCAGCAGACGGCCGTCCTGGCGGACGTACAGGACCGGGCGGGGCAGCGGGACGGCGGTGCGCAGCACGTGGTGGCGGACCGGACCGGCGGCCGGGGTGACGCGGTTCGGGGCGATCCAGCGCAGCGGCGCCTCGACCGCCACCGGCACGCCCGGCTCCGGCCAGGGCGCGCCCGCCAGGAAGTCCAGGACGGCTCCGGCCACCCTGACGCCCTCGCGGGCCGCGGTGCCGGCGGGCTCCACGGCGTGCAGGACGTTGCCGGCGGCGAAGACACCGGGGCGCGAGGTGTGCAGGGCGGCGCCGACGGCGGGGCCGCGGGTGCCCGGGTCCAGGACGAGCCCGCCCCGCCGGGCCAGTTCGTGCTCGGGGACGAAGTCGCCGGTGAACACCACGGTGTCACAGGGCAGTACGGCCGTACGGCCGTCGTGGTGGCGGACGCGGACGCCGGACAGCCGTCCGTGGCCGAGGAGTTCGGTGACGGTGGTGCCGGTGAGCAGCGGGACGCCGTGGCACAGCCGGGCCGCCTGGGCGCGGGCGCGGCCGGTCTGGGCGCGCGGGTGTTCCGTGACCAGGGCGACGACCCGGGCGCCGGCCGCGCGGACGGTGCCGGCCGCCGCGTAGGAGACGTCCGCGGCGCCGACGACGACCGCGCGGGTGCCGATGTGCTGCCCGAACAGGTGGACCGCCTGCTGGAGTTCACCGGTGGTGTAGACACCGGCGGGGCGGGTGCCGGGGACGAGCCGGGCGCTGCGCGGGCGCTCGCGGGCACCGGTGGCGAGGATGACCGCCCGCGCCTCGATGGTCTCCGGCCCGCCGGGCCCCACGGCGCTGAGGACGCCGCCCGCCGGCGCCCAGTCCAGTGCCGTCACCCCGGTGCGCAGTGCCGCGCCGGCCCGCTCGGCGGCCCGCGTGAGCAGGCGGGCGTAGCGGGGGCCGGTCAGCGGGCGGGTCCGGGTGCCGAACCCGCCGTGCGCGCAGTGCCGGGGCACTCCGCCGGGCTCGGCCTCGCGCTCCAGCACCTCCACGCGCCCGGCACCGGCGGCGGCCAGCCGCGCGGCGGCGGCGAGCCCGGCGGGCCCGGCGCCGACCACGAGTACGTCGACGTGGCGCGTCCCGGTCATGCCCGGCCCCCCGCGGACGACTCCTGCTCGAACAGCCGCCGTACCGCGGCACCGCAGTAGAACCCCTGGCAGCGGCCCGCCCGGGCGCGGGTACGGCGGCGCAGGCCCTCCAGGGTGCGGGGCGGGACCGTGCTCGCGAGGGCGTCGCGGATCTCCCCGCGGGAGACGCGCTCGCAGTGGCAGACGAGCGTGCCGTACTCGGGGTCGGCGGCGATGAGGTCGGGCCGCTGGTAGGGGCGCGGGAACGCCTCGCCGAGGTTCGGCATGGCCACCGGCTCCGGCTCCCGCACCGGTCCGGGGTCGAGCCCGGTGCCGGCCAGCAGCCGGACGACGTGGGCGGCGATGGCCAGGGAGGCGGTGAGGCCGGTGGAGCGGATGCCGCCGACGGTGACGCAGGCCTGCTCGGGGTGCGCGGTGATGCGGTAGTCCTCGTGCTCGGTGGCGGCGCGCAGCCCGGCGTAGACGGCGGTGACCTCCTCGTCCAGGAGGGCCGGCAGGATGCGCCGGCCCTTGTCGCGCAGCGCGGCCAGCCCCTCGGCGGTGGATCCGGTGGCCCGTTTGTCGGGCAGGTCCTCGGCGGTGGGCCCGAGCAGGACGTTGCCGTAGACGGTGGGTGCCACCAGGACGCCCTTGCCGAGGGCGGTGGGCACCGGCAGCAGGATGTGCCGTACGAGGGGGCGGGCGAGCTTGTCGTAGACCAGGAGCTGGCCGCGGCGCGGGGTGACGGTGAAGTCCCGGTGGCCGAGGGCGCGGTCGAGGGTGTCGGCGTGCAGTCCGGCCGCGTTGACCAGGTGGCGGGCGCGCAGGACGCCCCGGGAGGTGGTCAGCCGGTGTCCGTCCGCCCACGTCGTCCCGCGTACGGCGGTGTTCAGGTGCAGGTCGGCTCCGGCGCGGACCGCCTGGGTGGCGTAGGCGAGGGTCGTCGTCCAGGGGCAGATGATGCTCTCGCCGGGGACGTGCAGGGCGCCGAGCGCGCCGGGGCCGAGGCCGGGCTCGCGGGCGTACAGCTCGTCCGGGCCGAGGAGCCGGGTGTCGTGGCAGCCGTTGCGCCCGGCCTTCTCGGCGAGCCGGGGCAGCGCGGCGCGCTGCTCCTCGTCCCAGGCGACCAGCAGGGCGCCGACGCGTTCGACGGGGATGCCGGTCTCGGCGGCGTAGGCGCCGAGCCGTGCGTACCCCTCGCGGACCAGCCGGGCCTCCAGGGTGCCGGGGGGGGCGTCGAAACCGGTGTGCAGGATGGCGGTGTTGGCCTTGGAGGTGCCCTGGCCGACGTCGTCCTGTGCCTCGACCAGGGCGATGTCGAGCCGCGGGTGGCGGGCGAGTTCACGGGCGACGGCGCAGCCGACGACACCGGCGCCGACGACGGCCACGTCGTACGTCCGTGCCGGCAGCGGGCCGTCCGCGGTGACCGTCACGGGCGGAGGAGGTCCGCGACGGCGGCCCGGAATCCGGCGCGGCGTTCGGCGGCCAGGTCGGCCGGGAGGCGGGGCTCGTACACGGCGGCCGGTTTCCAGTCGGGCAGGGCGTCCTCGACGCTCAGCCCGGGGTGCGCGCCGAGGCGGGCGAGGACGGCGGCGCCGAGCGCGGTGGCGTCGGGCAGCGCGGACACCTCCACGGGGCGCTGGAGCAGGTCGGCCTGGGTCTGCATGAGCAGCGCGGAGCGGGTGAGGCCGCCGTCGACGCGGAGCGTGTCCAGGGGTGCGCCCAGGTCGCCGGCGGCGGCGTCGGCGAGTTCGGCGACCTGGGCGGCGATGCCCTCGCACAGGGCGCGCACCAGGTGTCCCGCGGTGGTGTCCAGGCCGAGTCCGGTGAGGGAGCCGCGCAGGTCGCCGCGCCACCAGGGGGCGGCGAGTCCGGCGAGGGCCGGGACGAAGGTGA
The DNA here is from genome assembly GCF_040632975.1 of Streptomyces sp. NPDC013455. Lineage (NCBI taxonomy): Bacteria > Bacillati > Actinomycetota > Actinomycetes > Kitasatosporales > Streptomycetaceae > Streptomyces > Streptomyces sp. NPDC013455. The sequence goes on from NZ_JBEYCX010000013.1 coordinate 26,469, forward strand.
CCCCGCCGCTGTCGGGGACGCTGCCGCCGACCGGGTCCAGGTCGGCGGCGGAGGAGATGACACCGAGGCCGGTGAGCCAGCGGACGGCGGAGGCGGCCGTGTAGACCTGGCCGTCCAGGCAGTAGCCGGTCTCTCCGGCGAGCCGCCAGGCCACGCAGCTGACCAGGCCCGAGCCGCCGCGCCGGGGGCTCGGGCCGGTGTGCGCGAGCAGGAACGCGCCGGTGCCGTAGGTGCACTTGGCGGAGCCGGGCGCGGTGACGCGCTGGGCGAGGAGGGCGGCCTGCTGGTCGACGATCAGTCCGGTGAGCGGGATCTCCGGGCCGAACGCCGTGGTGGTGCCCACCGGCTGGGCCGCGTCGGTGACCTCGGGCAGGCGTTCGCCGGCCAGGCCGTAGAGGTCGAGGGCGCGGGCGGACCATTCGACGCGGTCCAGGTCCAGCAGCTGGGTGCGGCCGGCGGTGGCGGCGTCGGTGGCGTAGGCGCCGGTGAGGCGGTGGACCAGCCACGCGTCGGAGGTGGTGACGACGCCTTCACGGGTGAGGTACCGGCGGATCCAGGCCATTTTCGGCGCGGCGAAATACGGATCGAGGGGCAGGCCGGTCAGCTGCCGCAGCTCCTCGGCGTGCCCGGCGAGTTCCGCGCAGACCGTCTCCGCGCGCCGGTCCTGCCACACCAGGGCGTCGGTCAGCGGGCGGCCGGTGGCCGGGTCCCAGGCGAGGACGGTCTCGCCCTGGTTGGCGAGGCCGAGCGCCACGACGTCCTCGCCGGCCTCGGCCAGCGCGCGCCGGCCGGCGTCGACCACCGAGTCGTACAGCTCCGCCGGGTCCACCTCGACCAGGCCGCCGGGCAGGTACCGGGGGCGCACCTCGGCGAAACCGGTGCCGAGGACGCCGCGTTCCGGGCAGACCACGAGGGCTTTGGTGCCGGACGTGCCCTGGTCGACGGCGAGCACCGGCCCCGTCATCGCGCGTCCTCCGCTGCGGCCGTGAAGATCACCGCGCCAGCCTGCCGCCGTACCGGCCCGGAGTCAAGCTCTTCCGCTCCGTGACCGACCGCGGGCAACTGGCCTTGCACAATGGTTGACTTGGCAACAATGGTACCTCGGTACCCGCCCCTCTATAGTGACCGCCGACCACCCGAGACATCTCCATCACCGCCCAGGGGAGGGCTGTTGCAACGTCACCCCGCCACCTCGTCCGTACGCCGGAGGACGGGGGCCGGCGGCTGATGGTCAGAGACGGAGCCCGCCCCTCCTACGACCCCGCCGGCCCCGACCAGGCGCTGCGCAGCGCGCTCCAGGACCTGCGCACCGGCCGCTGGATGGCCATGCGCACCCTGCTCGCGGAGACCACGCAGTGGTCTCGGTGGACCCAGCGCACCCAGGTGCTGGCGGCGGCCGCGGCCGGCACCGACGTGGTGCGGGCCTGGCTGGCCGAGGAGCCCGGCAGCATCCACGCGACGGTGATGCACGCCCGGGTCGGTGTGGAGCGCGCGCTGCGGGCGCGGCGCGAACGGCACCGCCGTACCCACGAGTTGTGGATCGAGGCGTGGGACGCCGCCCAGTCCGCCACCGCGGCCGCCCCGCAGGACCCGGTGCCCTGGGTGTGCCTGCTGGCGCTGGCCCAGCTCGATCCCGAACAGCGCTGGGAGGAGCACCGGGCCCGCGCGCCGGAACCGATGCTGCCGCCGGGCCCCTGGGGGCTGCTGGCGGAGGCCGGCAGGCGCGATCCGTTCAACCGCGAGGCCCACCACCGGATGCTGCAGTTCCTGTACGTGCGCGGCAATTCGGGCCGGCTCGCGGAGGCCGCCGGGTACGCGCAGTGGGCCGCCGGCCAGGCCCCGCCCGGTTCGGCGCTGCACCTGCTGCCGCTGTACGTCCGGGTGGAGCGCTACCGCCGGGACAGCGGTCACGACGCGGCCCTCGACCTGCACTGGGTGGTGGAGGAGGCGGCCCGCGAGGCGCGCCGGGCACTGCACTCCTGGTTCGAGCCGACCGAGCCGGGCGAGCGCTCGGTGATCGATCTCAACCACCTGGCCCACGCGCTGTGGGGGTCCCTCCAGTTCCCGGACGCGGCGCGGGTGTTCGAGGCGATCGGCCCCTACTTCACGCCCCCGCCCTGGATGTACCGCACCCCGGACCGGGACCGTGCGGTGGAGGTCTTCGTCCAGGCCAGGGACCGCTGCCGGGCCGCGACGGACGGCTCCGGCCCCTGACCGGGCCCGGCACCGACCCGGGGACGCCCCGCGCCCCTCTCCCCCGAGGACGCTCCTCCGTACCGGCCGTGACACTCCTGGCCACCCGCCGAAGCGTTTTACAACCCGCCGAAGCGTTTCACCGCACCACCTGGAACACCCTGCGTACCGCCAGGATCGTTCCTCCGCACCACCGGACACACCACCCGCACCGCCGGTAACGCCTCTTCGCACCACCCGCAACACCACCTGCACCGCCCGCACCACGGCACCACCACTGCCGCGAAAGAACACCACCAGCACCACCAGCACCACCCGGAACACTCCTCGGCTCCACCCCGAACGTCCCCGTTCGACCCACCCGTTGATGATCCTCCGGAGGTCCCCGCGTGTCCCCCACCCCCGATCCGTCGCCCACCCTCTCCCCCGGCCTGCCGCAGCAGGACGAGGAGCAGCGTCTGCGCGAACTCGGCTACCGGCCCGTGCTGGCCCGCCGCATGGGCGGGTTCGGCAACTTCGCCATCAGCTTCTCGGTGATCTCGATCCTGTCCGGCTGCATGACCCTGTACGGCTTCGGCCTGAACACCGGGGGCCCCGCCGTGATGCTGTGGGGCTGGGCCGGAGTCGGCCTGTTCGTGCTGTGCGTCGGTCTCGCGCTCGCCGAGGTCACCAGCGCCTATCCGACCTCGGGCGCCCTGTACTACATGGCCGACCGGCTCGGCGGCCGGCGCTGGGGCTGGTACACCGGCTGGCTGAACCTGCTCGGGCTGCTCGGCGCGATCGCCGGTATCGACTACGGCGCCGCCCTGTTCACCGGCGCGTTCGCCAACCTCCAGTGGGGCTTCGAACCCACCCCCGGCAAGACGATGCTCATCTTCTGCGCCATCCTGCTGCTGCACGCGGTGCTGAACCTGTTCGGTGTCCGCCTGGTCAGCCTGCTCAACTCGATCAGCGTGTGGTGGCACCTGGCGGGCGTCGCCCTGATCGTCGGCGCGCTGGCGATCGTCCCGGACCACCACCAGTCGCCGTCCTTCGTGTTCACCGAGTTCGTCAACGGGACCGGCTGGGACAACCCGCTGTACGTCGCCGCGATCGGCCTGCTGCTCGCGCAGTACACCTTCTCCGGCTACGACGCCTCCGCCCACCTGTCGGAGGAGACCTCGCACGCCTCGGTGGCCGCCTCCCGCGGCATCGTCCGCGCCATCTGGGTGTCCTGGCTCGCCGGTTTCGTGCTGCTGGCCGGACTGACCTTCGCCATCCAGGACTACGACGGCACGCGCACCACCGAGACCGGCGTGCCGCCCGCTCAGATCCTGCTCGACGGCCTCGGCACCGACGGCGCAAGCGCGCTGCTGCTCGTCGTCATCATCGCCCAGCTGTTCTGCGGCAACGCCGAGGTCGCCGCGGCCAGCCGGATGGTGTTCGCGTTCAGCCGGGACGGGGCGCTGCCCGGCTCGCACCTGTGGCGCAAGGTGAGCGGCCGCACCCAGACGCCGGTCGCCGCCGTCTGGCTGTCCGTCGTCGTGGCCTGCGTGCTCGCCCTGCCGTCGCTGTACTCGGCCACGGCCTACAACGCGGTGACCGCCATCAACGTCATCGGCATCACCCCCGCCTACGCCATCCCGGTGTTCCTGCGGCTGCGCGCCGGGGACCGGTTCCAGCCGGGGCCGTGGCAACTGGGCCGCTGGAGCAGACCGATCGGCTGGATCGCGGTCGTGTGGGTGGCGTGCGTGACCGTCCTGTTCTGCCTGCCGCAGGCGTCTCCGGTCACGGTCGACACGATGAACTACGCCTCCGTCGCCCTCGCCGTGGTCCTGGTCCTCGCCAGCGTCTGGTGGTACGTCGCCCGCCGGTCGTACGGCACGCCCACCACCGCCGCGTACGGCAGCGACCGTGACCAGGCGGAACTCGCGGAGGGCATCGTCTGAGCCCCGCTCGAAGAGCACCGGTCCCGGTACGAACTGGTGCGCCGGATACGGCAGGATGAACGAGCGCGCCGGCCACCGGAGTTCCGTCGGCCGGCGCGGTCGCACATCCCGGACATCGAGCAGGTGACATCGTGACGAGACCTCACAACCGCTTCCCCGCAGCGGCTCCGCGCCCCGGAGGTGACCGGTGAACCGCGCGCTGACCCTGGACGACCTCGTCGTCGCCGGCATCGCCCTGGCGGCGGGCCTGGTGCTCGCCTTCATGTCGCGCACGCTGCTGCGCTGGCTCGCCAAGCACGCCAAGCGGACCCGCTGGAGCGGTGACGACGTCGTCGTGGACGCGCTGCGCTCGGTCGTCCCCTGGGCGGCGATCGCGGGCGGCGCGGCGGTGGCGGCGGCCGTGCTGCCGCTCACCCGGTCCGTCCAGGACCATGTCGACCAGGTGCTCCAGGTCTGGCTGATCGTCGTGGTGACGTTCTCCGCGGCCCGCGTGGTCGCCGGCCTGGTCCATACGGTCACGCAGTCCCGCTCGGGGGTGGCGGGCTCGGCGACCATCTTCGTCAACATCACCCGCGTCCTGGTGCTGGCGATCGGCTTCCTGGTCGTCCTCCAGACCCTCGGCATCTCCATAGCGCCCCTGCTCACCGCCCTGGGCGTGGGCGGCCTGGCCGTCGCGCTGGCGCTCCAGGACACCCTCGCCAACCTCTTCGCCGGCATCCACATCCTCGCCTCCAAGACGGTCCAGCCGGGTGACTACATCCGGCTGAGCAGCGGCGAGGACGGCTACGTCGTGGACATCAACTGGCGCCAGACGACGGTCCGCCAGCTGTCGAACAACCTGGTGGTCATCCCCAACGGCCAGCTCGCCAAGGCGAACATGACCAACTTCACCCGCCCGGAGCAGGAGCTGACCGTGCTGGTGCAGGTCGGCGTGAGCTACGACTCCGACCTGGAGCACGTGGAGCGGGTGACCGCGGAGGTGGTCACGGAGGTCATGACGGACGTCCCGGGCGCCGTACCGCACCACGAGCCGGCCATCCGCTTCCACACCTTCGGCGACTCCCGCATCGGCTTCACGGTCATCCTCGGCGTGGGCGAGTTCAGCGACCAGTACCGCGTCAAACACGAGTTCATCAAGCGCCTGCACCGCCGCTACCGTCAGGAGGGCATCCGCATCCCGGCCCCCACCCGCACGGTCTCCCTCCAGCCGGGCTCGGTGACGATCCCGCAGCAGCGGAGTGGCGAGGACGTGGTCGGCGGGGCGACGGTCGTCGACTAGGGCCTGTCCGAAACCGCCCCTCCGGGCCGCCGGTCAGCCCGACCACGCACTTCGCCTCGCGCGGCAGACGGGCGGGTGTGGTGCGGCCTGGTGGGCGGGCGCACGTGGCCCGTTCGCGACCGGGCCAGGCCGCACCACCGCCCGGGGCGAGCGCCTGGCTCGATGGCGCCCGGGGCGTTCCGGCCGTCGCGGCCGGGCGGCGTTCCGGTGTCCGTACAGGTCGCCCGCTTCAGCGCCGTCCAATACCCGTCAAACCCGCGCCGGGCGGCCCGTCCCCATTGCCGGGCCCCCGACCTCGCGGCATCCTCCTGTCCAGGTCCGGCGAGCAGCGGGGAAGGATGCCGATCCGGGGCCCTCGCTGCGTCGCCTGCTCCGCCTCACCATCCCGCAGCCATCTGGAGGGTCCGTGAGTCACGTGCAGCACATCCCGACGGAACGCTGGGTCCTCGCCTTCGACGCATCGTGCGGTACGTGTTCCGCCGTGTCCGCCACCGTGGCCGAAGCGAGCGACGACAAGTTCGAGGTACTGCCGCTGTCGCACCCCCGGGTGCAGGAGTGGCGCCGACGCTGTCCGGGCCCCGAACCGGACTGGAAGCCGACGTTACTCCGCGTCCGCGGCGAGGACGTGCGGGCCTGGACCGGGCCCGCGCTGTCCCTGGCGCTCGCACGCCGGCTCGGTGTGCGCTCGACCGTTCGTGTCCTGCAGGCGCTGGGCGCGCTGCGGGAACAGGTCACCCGCGGCCAGGGCCGTGTGCCGGGGAGCGCGAGCCCCGTCAGCCGCAAGAGGTTCCTCCACCTCGTCGGTGGTGCCGTCGCCGCGGTCGGCCTGTCGACGGCCGGGCAGACCCCCGCCTTCGCCACGGCCTCGGAACCCGCGAAGGCCGCCGCCTGGGTACGCGCGAACATGGGCACACTGCCACGGACCTACGCGGAGATCGTCCGTCACCCGGTCACGTACCGACGAGCGATCTTCCAGGTGCTGACGCCCGAGGAGCGGTCGCGGGCCTGGCTGGACCATTTCGCCGCCTACCGCCGTGCACGCCCGAAGCTGTCGGCCGCTCAACAGCAGGTGATGGCCGGCCTGACGGAGTTGACTCCCAGGGTCTTCGACGAACCCGGTCGGCACGGCGCCGAGCTGGACGCTCTGGCGGAACGAGCGCGCCGCGCATTCGGCCTCGCCGAGGCAGCCGCCCTCCTCGCCCGCCTCGGCCCGGACGACGGCCTCGAGCTGCGCAGGCCGGACTGCAACTGCAATATGAGCGACGCGTATTGCTACAGGTGCGGGCCGGTCAACTGCAACGCCAGCAGCTGGGGCTGCGGCACGCTCTACACGAAGCCCTGCAACGGCGTCTGCATGTAGCGGCCGCCGGACCCGGCCTCGCCGCCCCTGCCGCCCGTGAGGACCGCGCCGGTCCCCCTTCGGCGCGGGTGACCGCGGACGGCGCGGGAGGAGGAGGCGCGCATCGCGACGCACCGCCCACGCCACGGCCGGTGGCGCGGGCGGTGCGTCGCGGTGCGCGGGGACACCCGTGGGAGCGGGCGGAGATCTTGGGCATGCGTAGCCAGAGATCTTCGTCGCTGTCAGGAGGAGGCCGGCATGACCATACCCGTGCGCCAGGTTCGACGGGCGGAGCGCCGCCGGCGCTTCGATCTGCGCAGCACCGCGATGTTCTTCCTGCTGCTCGCGATCATCCTGTGCGTCCTGGCGTTCCTGGCGCGTACGGCCGCCGACGTGGTCGAACGCCGCCCGCTGTGGGCCGGTGTGCTGACGGTGCTCGGCCTGGCCGCCGCACTGAGGTTCCGTTCCAGGTGGCGCCGGTTCTCCGCCGCCAGATATGCGCGCCGGGCCGCCCTGGCCCTGGAGGAGGCCGCCGACAGGGCCTCCGACAGCCTCCGCGTCCCGGCGCCGCACGAGGCGGCCGCCGCGACGGCGGTGACCGGCGCGCCGATCGAGCCGTCCGCGGACCCCGCACCGGTCACCGAGCCCGCCTCGCCCCTCGTGGTGGCCGACTACGCCGAACTGGATCCCGACGCCTTCGAGCAGGCCATAGCGGAGCTGTGCGTCCGCGGCGACTGCCGCGACGTGGAGGTGGTGGGCGGAGCCGGCGACCTCGGCGCGGACGTCGTGGCGGTCACCCCGGACGGGCGGCGCCTGGTCATCCAGTGCAAGCAGTACTGCGACGACAACAAGGTCGGCTCGCAGGACATGCAGCGCTTCGGCGGGACCTGCTTCACCATCCACGAGGCCGATGTCGCCGCGGTGGTCACCACGAGCGACTTCACGGCACCCGCGCTCGAGTACGCGCTCCAGTGCGGGATCGTCTGCGTGAACGGCGACGATCTGGAAGCCTGGCGCCGGGGCACGGGCCCCGGCCCCTGGCAGCGAGCGGCCGCAGCGCCCTGACCGGCGTCACCCCGAACCGCCCACCGCGCCGCCGGACCCCGCCGGCATCCCCGCTCGGCCGCCCCCGCGCACCGTGTCGGCGGACGGCTCGCCCGCGGACTACGCTCGACAGCGCCATGACCTCCTCCCCCACCCCCGCCTCGCCGGGGCAGCCGTCCGCCGGGCCGGACGCCGCCGGCCCCCGCGCGCTCGACCAGCGGCTGGACGCCCTCGCCCGCCAGCCGTTCCGGGCGAGGTTCCACCTGCGCGGACGGGACCGGGCGACGGCCGGGCTGAAAGGGCCGGCGACCCTGCGCCGGCACGCCTACGACCTGATCGCCCAGCGGCTGGCGCCGGCCGAGCCGCGCAAGGACGGCCGGCAGACGCCGTACCGCGGTCACCCGGTCTTCGTGGCCCAGCACGCGACCGCCACCTGCTGCCGTACCTGCCTCCAGCGCTGGCACGGCATCCCCAAGGGCCGCGCACTCACCCGCACCGAACACGTGTACGTGGTCGACGTGATCTGCCGCTGGATCGCGCGCGAGATGGAGGACGGCGCGATTTCGGGTCAGGACCCCTGTCGAGCCGACCCCGATCACGAGATATCTTGATGTCGAGCAATGTTGCAGACGTGGAGCGGAGCACCCGGTGACTGACTCGACCATCATCTACACCTACACAGACGAGGCCCCGGCCCTGGCGACGCATTCGTTCCTGCCGGTGATCCAGGCGTACGCCTCGCAGGCCGGTGTGTCCGTGGCGACCCGCGACATCTCGCTGGCCGGGCGCATCATCGCCGTCTTCCCGGAGTACCTGAACGAGGACCAGCGCATCCCCGACGCGCTGACCGAGCTGGGCGAGCTGGCCAAGACCCCCGCGGCCAACATCATCAAGCTGCCGAACATCTCGGCGTCCATCCCGCAGCTGAAGGCCGCCGTCGCCGAGCTCCAGGGCAAGGGCTACGCGCTGCCGGACTACCCCGACGACCCGAAGACCGACGAGGAGCGCGAGATCCGCGCCCGCTACGACAAGGTCAAGGGCTCCGCCGTCAACCCGGTGCTGCGCGAGGGCAACTCCGACCGCCGTGCCCCGGCCTCGGTGAAGAACTACGCCAAGACCCACCCGCACCGCATGGGCGCCTGGACCTCCGAGTCCAAGACCAACGTGGCGACCATGGGCGAGAACGACTTCCGCTCCACCGAGAAGTCCGTGGTGATCGCCGAGGACGGCGCGCTGCGGATCGAGCTGGTCGGCGAGGACGGCACCACCACCGTCCTGAAGGAGTCCGTGCCGGTCCTGAAGGGTGAGGTCGTCGACGCGTCCGTCATGCGCGTCGCCGAGCTGAACGCCTTCCTCGCCGCGCAGGTCGCCCGCGCCAAGGAGGAGGGCGTCCTGTTCTCCGTGCACCTGAAGGCCACGATGATGAAGGTCTCCGACCCGATCATCTTCGGCCACGTGGTGCGCGCCTTCTTCCCGAAGACGTTCGCGAAGTACGGCGAGACCCTCAAGGCGGCCGGCCTCACCCCGAACGACGGCCTCGGCGGCATCCTGAAGGGCCTGGAGAGCCTCCCCGAGGGCGCCGAGATCAAGGCCTCCTTCGACGCCGAGATCGCCGAGGGCCCGGCCCTCGCCATGGTGGACTCCGACAAGGGCATCACCAACCTGCACGTGCCGTCGGACGTCATCATCGACGCGTCCATGCCGGCGATGATCCGCACCTCCGGCCACATGTGGGGCCCGGACGGCCAGGAGCACGACGCCCTCGCCGTCATCCCGGACTCCTCCTACGCCGGTGTCTACCAGGCCGTCATCGAGGACTGCCGGGCCAACGGCGCCTACGACCCCTCGACCATGGGCTCGGTCCCGAACGTCGGCCTGATGGCGCAGAAGGCCGAGGAGTACGGCTCCCACGACAAGACCTTCGAGATCCCGGCCGCGGGCACGGTCCGCCTGGTCGACCAGGCCGGCAACGCCCTGATCGAGCAGCCGGTCGGGCAGGGCGACATCTTCCGCGCCTGCCAGACCAAGGACGCCCCGATCCGCGACTGGGTCAAGCTGGCCGTCACCCGCGCCCGCGCCACCGGCGACCCGGCCGTGTTCTGGCTGGACGAGGGCCGCGCCCACGACGCCAACCTGATCGCCAAGGTCCGGCAGTACCTGCCGGAGCACGACACCGAGGGCCTGGACATCCGGATCCTGTCCCCGGTGGAGGCCACCAAGCTGTCGGTGGAGCGCATCCGCCGCGGCGAGAACACCATCTCGGTGACCGGCAACGTGCTGCGCGACTACCTGACCGACCTCTTCCCCATCCTGGAGCTCGGCACCAGCGCCAAGATGCTGTCGGTCGTCCCACTGATGGCGGGCGGCGGCCTGTTCGAGACGGGCGCCGGCGGCTCCGCGCCGAAGCACGTCCAGCAGCTGGTCAAGGAGGACTACCTGCGCTGGGACTCCCTCGGCGAGTTCTTCGCCCTGGTGCCGTCCTTCGAGCAGTACGCGCAGGCCACCGGCAACGCCCGTGCCAAGGTGCTCGCCGACACCCTGGACCGCGCCACGGCGACCTTCCTCAACGAGGACAAGTCCCCGACCCGTCGCGTCGGCGGCATCGACAACCGCGGCAGCCACTTCTACCTCTCCCTGTACTGGGCGCAGGAGCTGGCCGGGCAGACCGAGGACGCCGACCTGGCCAAGGCGTTCGCCCCGCTCGCCGAGACGCTCGCCGCGAACGAGCAGAAGATCGTGGACGAGCTGATCGCCGTCCAGGGCAAGCCGGCCGACATCGGCGGCTACTACCAGGTCGACAAGGCCAAGGCGGACGCGATCATGCGCCCGTCGGCCACCTGGAACGAGGCGCTCGCGTCCCTGAGCTGACGCCCGCGGCCCGACGGCCCTGAGGTCCCCGCCCCGGTCGGCACTGCCCGGCCGGGGCGGGGCCGTCGTACGGCCCCCCGTACGGCGCTCACCGGCTCACCACTCCCGGGGGGCGATCAGTTCCTCCACGTCGGCGTCCGGGAAGCCGTAGGCCCGCGCGACGAACCGGAAATCGCCGGCTATCTCCTCGCGGGCCACGGTCTCGATCTCGCTGCCGGCCTCCTCGAAGTCCTCCTCCAGCGCGTTGAACTCCTCGGTGGCGGCATGCGTCAGCCGGTACAGCGCCCCTAGATCCGCGGGCCGCTCCGCCTCGATGCGCTCGCACAGGGCGAGCAGGACCGCCCGGCCCTTGTCCAGCGCCCGGTCCGGGTAGTAGCCGTCCTCGTACAGCGCCGCCAGGAACGCGTACCCCGCCACCTGGGTGTTGCCGATCGGCATGCCCGTGTCCACCCCTCGCCGCCCCTCGCCCGGTGCCGGCCGGCCCGTTGCCGATCCGACACGTCGATGGTGCACCACGCCACTGACAACGCCCCTGGAGCAGCCCGTGACCTCCACCGTCCCGTCGTTCGAACTCCTCCCCGGCGCCGCCGACTCGCCCGTGCTGCTGCACGTGCCGCACTCGTCGCGGGCCGTCCCGCGGGAGGTGCGGGCCGGCATCGTGCTGGACGACGCCGAGCTGGAGCGGGAGCTGGACCACATCACCGACGCGCACACCGCCGAGCTCGCCGAGCGGGCCGCCGCGCTGGCCGGTCTGCGGCCCTGGCGGTTCGTGAACCGGCTGTCGCGGCTGGTGGTGGACCCGGAGCGGTTCCCGGACGAGCGGGAGGAGATGCTGGCCGCCGGCATGGGCGCCGTGTACACGCGGACCACGCACCGGCGCGAGCTGCGGCCCGCGGACACCGACCCGGAGCCGCTGCTCGACCGCTTCTTCCGGCCGTACGCGGCGGCCATGACCCAGGCGGTGGCCGGGCGGCTGGCCGCGACCGGGCGGGCCGTCGTCATCGACGTGCACTCCTACCCGGCCGCGCCGCTCCCCTACGAGCTGCACGGCGCCGGGCCGCGCCCGCCGGTGTGCCTGGGCACGGACGCCTTCCACACCCCGCCGGAACTGACCGAGGCCGCCCGCGTGGCGTTCGCCGGCTGCGGGGGGACTGGCCTGGACAGCCCGTTCGCCGGGACGTACGTACCGCTGGAGTTCCACGGCACGGACGCCCGGGTCGGCGCCCTGATGGTGGAGATCCGCCGGGACACCTACATGACGGAGCCGGGCGGACCGGCCGGGCCGGGCCTGGAACGCCTCGCCACCGCCCTGGCCGCCCTGATCGACGCCCTGTAGCCGTCCGGCGGAAGCGCCCCCGGCCTGACCGGCGACTCGCAGCCGTCCGGCGAAAGTCCCGGCCCGACCGGTGCCCCCTGTGGCGAGTCCGGTGGCCGGCGCCCGGGCGGGCGAGCCGGGTCGCTCACCCGCCGCGGGGACTCAGGCGCGCAGCCACTCCGTGACGATCACCTCGGCGCCGGTGCGCAGCCGCAGCGCGAACGGGCCGGCCGGCGGTATGTCGCTGGTGAACCGGCCGAGGGTGTCGGCGGTGACCGGGCGGGCGGTCTGCGGGCCGCCGAGCACCTCGATCCGCGCCGACTGGGGCGGCAGCACCTGGCCGATCAGCCCGTCCGGGGTGACCTCCACGTCGACGCTCACCTCGCCCGCGCGGAACGTCAGCATCCGGGGCGGGTCCATGACTCCGCGGACCGGCAGCGCGTCCACGAGCGAGTCGAAGGTCAGCTCGGCGAGCCGGGCCTCCAGGTCGTGCAGCGCGAAGGCGTCCAGGGCCGTCTGGAGCAGCTCGGCGGGCACCGGGTCCAGGACGGCCGCGGCCTGGCGCAGCTCCTCCTCCAGCAGCGTGTCCGCGAACGCGCCGTCGTCCGCGTCCGGTTCCGGGAACCGGTTGTCGTCGCCGTTCACACCGCACCTCGTGCGTCCATCCGGGCCCGCAGCCGGCGCAGACAGCGCTGGCGCAGCGGGCCGATACTGCCGACCGCGATACCGAGCGCGGCCGAGATCTCCCCGTAGCTGGGCGGGGGCGAGGCCATCAGCACGCGCAGCAGCTGCCGGCAGCGCTCGCCCAGTGCGTCCAGCTCCTGCCAGAGCCGGCGCAGCCGCTCGGCCCGGTCCGCCGCGTCCTCCGACTCGATCAGCGTCTCTTCCGGCGTGCGGTCCTCGCTGGCCCGGTCCAGCACCCGCGGATCGTCGGTCAGGGTCAGCCGCGCCAGGCTCTTGAGCACTTTCAGGCACTCGTGCCGGGCCGTACTGGCCAGCCAGGAACCGGCCTTGTCGGGTTCCCGGATCCGGCCCAGGTGCTGAGCGAAGCGGAACCACACGGTCTGGAAGACCTCGTGCCCGTCGGCCTCCGACAGCCGGTGTGCGCGCACCACCGACCACACCAGCGGACTCATACCTTCCACAAGCGCCTTCCAGGCCGCGGCGTCCCCGTCGACGGCGGACTGGACCAACGCGCCGACCTCTGTTCGGTCCACGGCTCCACCCCTTGTGTACGGCACGTCATCGTACGCCGCGGAGCGGAGGGTTCCGGCCCTCATGCGGGCAGAGCCGGGATCGCGGCCGGGACGGGGCGCCAGGTCGGCGGCCGTAGCGCCGGGACGTGCGCCCCGCGCACGTCGACCCGGTCGGTGGCGGCCGCGAGCAACCGGGCAGCGGCCGTGCGCGGGTCACGCTCCCCGTGCGCCGTCATCCGGGCGGCGACGAGTCCCGCGACGACCGGGGTGGCGAAGGAGGTGCCGCTCCACTGCGCGAGACCGTCGAACATGACCTGGTCCGGCTTGCCGCCGGTCGGCTCGCGGCCCTCGCTCAGCACACCGGTGTGGCGCGGGTACTGGCAGGTGCAGGCGTAGTCGGCACCGAACCGGCAGGTGTCGTAGGTGGAGTGCTGGTAGACGTACGGCACCGGGACGGCGAAGCCGGTCAGGGCGCTGATGAGGCGCTCCCCGGGGGCGTGGACGCGCACCCAGGGGCCGTGGTTGGTGAAGCAGGCCCCCGCCTCGCCGTCGGAGCGCAGGGCGCCGACCGACAGCACGCTGTCGGCGTACTCGGGCAGGGACGCGTAGGCAGCGGGCCAGAACGGCACGTCGCTGCCGTTGTTGCCGGCGGCGGCCACCAGCAGGGTGCGCTGGTCGCGCAGTTCGGCCATGAACCCGTCGAGGCCGATCAGGCCGTCGGTGTGCTCGCTGGGGGTGCCGGCGGAGAGGCTGATGACGTCCGGCCAGCCGTCTCGGTCGACGGCCTCGAAGAGCCGGGTGGCGAAGTCGGACTCCAGGACGGCACCGGCGTCGTTGAGCGTGCCCCGGACGGTGATGTCGGTGTTGGGCGCGACGGCGGCGAGGACGCCGGCGATGAACGTGCCGTGGCCGACGTACTGGTGGAGCACGCCCTCGCCGTCGGTCTCGGTCAGCTGGGCGTCGCCCGTGGTGTGCGCGAGCAGCGGGTAGGAGAGGTGGTCGTGCACCAGACCGGTGTCGATCACGAGGACGGCGACCGCGCCGGCCGGGTCGTAACTCTCCTCGGCGGGTGCCGGGTTGGCGGGCTCGGTGCGCGCGGCGGGCACCGGCTCGTCACCGGGGCAGGCGTTGACCGCGATGTGCATCACGTGGTTGCGGCCGGCCAGCCGGCGGCCCTGGCGGCCCTCCGCCGCGCGCACGGCGCCCAGGGCGTGCGGCACGGTGTCCTCGCCCTCCGCCGGGTCACCGACCCGGATGCGGGTGAAACCGGTGCGGCCCGCCTGCGGGCCGAGGCGGCGGACGTGGTCGGGGACGAGACCGGCGGTCTCGGTGAAGTGGGTGCGCACGGTGTCCTCGACGAACCGGGCCTCCTCGCCGTCCCGGACGAGGACGACCCCCTTCTCGTACAGGAGCCCGGCGGAGTCGTCCGGTCCCATGGTGAGCGGGACGTCCGGCAGCGCGCGCTGGATGTGGTGGAACTGCTCGTGGAATCGCTGTGGTGCCATGTCGAGTCCTCCCCCTCAAGACGGTGCTCGACAGTGAGAGCCGTGGGGTCACCGTCTGATACAGCAGGCCACTACCATGCGAGACGTGACAGCGGGAAGCGAGTCGGTTCTCGAACTGCTGCCCATGGTGTTCGCCGATCCGGGCGAGGCGCGGGCACGCGCGGAACACGTCCTGCGAACCGGTCCGTCGCCGGTGCACGCGAGCGTCGCCCACCAGGTGCTCGGCATCTGGCAGCGGGACTTCGGCGATCTGCGGATCGCGCTGCGGCATCTGCGGCGGGCCCGGGACCTGGCCGCGCGCGCCGAGTCGGCCGACCGGGAGGCCGATGTGCTCGCGACGCTGGGGGTCGCACTGGTGCACGCGGGGCGCACCCGGCAGGGCCTCGCCTCCTTCGAGCGCGGGGTCGCCCGGGGCAGCGGGCACACCCGGGCGCGGGTGCTGTACCGGCGGGCCTACGTGTGGTGGGTGCTGGGGCACCACCGGGAGGCGCTGGAGGACGTACGGCGGGCGCTGCCGGTGCTGCGGCAGGTCACCGACGACATCTGGACCGCACGGGCGCTGACCCTGCGGGCCACCGTGCACCTGGCGCTGGGCGCGGTGGACCGGGCCGCCGCGGACTTCACGGCCGCGGAACGGCTGTGGGACACCACCGGCCAGGAGCACGACAAGGCCGACGCGGTGGAGAGCCGGGGCCTGGCCGCGTTCCGGTCCGGGGACATACCGGCCGCGCTGCGGCTGCTGGACGAGGCCGAGGAGCGCTACGCCAAGCTGGGCACCCCCACGTACAACCTGTCGATCCGGCGCTGCGAGGTGCTGATGGCGGCGGGGCTCGCCCCGGAGGCGCTGGCCGAGGCGGACGCGGCGATCGCGCTGCTGGACCGGATCGGCGGGCAGTCCACCCGGAAGGCCGAGCTGCTGCTCGCCGCCTCGTGGGCCGCCCGCTCGGCCGGGGACGCGCACACCGCCATCGCGCGCGCCGCCGTCGCCGTACGGCTGTTCGCCGCGCAGCGCCGCGGCTGGTGGGAGACGCACGCCCGGCTGGTCCTCATCGAGGCGCGGGTGGCCGCCGGGCGCCGGTCGGGGCGGATGGTCGCGGACGCGGCGCGGGTCGCCGAGCGGCTGGCCGCCTTCGGCTCGCCGGCCGCGCCGCAGGCCGCGCTGCTGGCGGGCCGGATCGCGCTGGCGCTGGGCTGGCGGGCGGACGCGGAACGGCATCTGGCGGTGGCGGCCCGCAGCCGGCACGGCGGGCCGCCGCCGGCCCGGATGACGGGCTGGGTGGCACAGGCGCTGCGGGCGCGGGCGGCCGGTTCCCGGCGGGGGGTGCTGGAGGCGTGCCGGCGTGGCCTGGACGTGCTGGACGACCACCGGATGACCCTGGGCGCCTCGGAGCTGCGCGCCCACGCGACCGCGCAGGGCGCCGAACTGGCCGCGCTGGCGCAGGAGGTGAGCCTCGCCCAGGGCAGTCCGCGGCGGCTGCTGGGGTGGAGCGAGCGGTGGCGGGCGACCGTGCTGTGCGCGCCGCCGACCCGTCCGCCCGAGGATCCGGCGCTGCTCAGCGGGCTGACCGCCTACCGGGAGATCGCGGCCCGCGCGGAGGCCGCCCGGATGGGGGGCCGCCCGGTGCCGGCGCTGGAGCGCGAACAGCGGCGCCTGGAGCGGGAGATCCGCTCCCGCACCCGGCACATGGGCGGGGCCGCCGCCGACGCCGGGGACCGGTTCGACGTGACCCGGCTGCTGGACCGGCTGGGTGACGGACGGCTGGTGGAGCTGGCCGTGGTCGACGGCCGGGTGCACGTCCTGCTGTGCGGGCGGGGGAAGGTGCGGCGGTTCGTCGGCGGGCCGCTGGCGGAGGCGGTCGCCGAGGCGCAGCACGTCCAGGCCGGGCTGCGCCGGCTCGCACACCCGGGGGCCGAGGCGCGGCTGCCGCTGGTGGAGGCGGCCGGGCGGCGGCTCCAGGAGCTGCTGCTGGCCGGGGCGGTACCGCAGCTGGGCTCCGGCCCGGTGGTGATCGTTCCCCCGGGGGCGCTGCACCAGGTGCCGTGGGCGCTGCTGCCGGCGCTGCGGGAGCGGGTGCTCAGCGTGTCGCCGTCGGCGGGCAGCTGGCTGCGCGCCCGGGAGACGGCGCCGCCGCCGGACGGCCGGCCCGTGCTGGTGCGCGGCCCCGGGCTGGCGACGGGCGGCGCCGAGGTGCCCGAACTGGCCGGCCGGTACGGCTCGGCGACGGTGCTGGAGGGCGACGACGCCCAGGTCCCCCGGGTGCTGGCGGAGCTGGACGGCGCGGGCCTCGCGCACCTCGCGGCGCACGGCACGTTCCGCGCGGACAGCCCGCTGTTCTCCGCGCTGCGGATGGCCGACGGCCCGCTGATCGTGCACGACTTCGAGCGCCTGGCCCGCAGCCCGTACCGGATCATCCTGTCCAGCTGCGACACGGCCCGCCTCGCCTCGGTGGGCGCCGACGAACTCCTCGGGCTGGTCACGGCGTTGCTGCCGCTGGGCACGGCCGGCGTGGTGGCGAGCAGCGCGCCGGTCAACGACGCGGCCGTGGTGCCGCTGATGCTCGCCCTGCACAAGGGCCTGGACGCGGGTCTCTCCCTGGCCGAGGCCCTCCTCGACGCCCGCGCGTCCCTGCCCGGGGACGCGGTGCACCAGGCGACGGGCTGGGCGTTCGCGGCCTTCGGCGCGGCCTGACGCATCCGGCCGCCGGTCGTTCGCAGCACGCCGGCGCCGCCGGCCGGTCCGCCTCGGCCCGGCCGGGAGATGGGCGGCTGCGGGCTGGTCAGGGGCGGACCTCACCGAATCGGGAGAGGGCGATGGTGCCGGCGGTCGCGACGACGACCCCGGTCAGGGCCAGCCAGCCGTATCCGGCCCGGGGTTCATCGTGCAGGAGCAGAATGCCGACCAGGCCGGGGACGAAGACCTCCACCAGCGTGCCGGAGGCGGTTGCCGCGGTCACCGATCCGTGGTGCAGCGCCAGTGCGTAGCTGATGTATCCGCCGAGTCCCCCGAGGATCAGGGCGTATGTCGCCACGTCGGTGAGGAGCGCTCCGGCGCTCGAGGTGTCCATCACCCGGACCGCCAGGCTGGTGACGCCGAATCCGATGCCGGAGAGGGCACCGAGGACCACCGCTGCCCCGTCGCCGTGCAGGCGGGCGGCGAGCGCGGTGAGTGCCAGCGCGGCCAGCGGTGCGGCCAGCAGCACCAGGTCGAAGGACAGGCTTGCGGACGTAGCGCCCTCACGCCCCGCCCCGAAGGCGAGCAGAACGAGGCCGACGACCACGGTGGCGACCGCCGCGCTGTCCCGGGCGCGCATCCTGATGCCGAGCAGCCAGACCGCCGCCAGGGCCGTCACGGCGAGGCTGGCGTTGGTCACCGCCTGTACGACGAACAACGCCAGACTGCGAAGAGCGAGCACACTGAATGCGAAACCGACCACGTCCAGGCCCGCGCCGGCAAGGAACGGCCAGGACCGCACCAGCCTGGCCGCCAGCCTCAGACCACGGCCCCGCCCGTGCTGATCCGCACGCGCACCACGGGCCTGGACGACCGATGCCACGCCGAAACAGACGGTGGCGGCGGAGGCGGCAGCGAGTCCCTCCAGCACACCGGCCATCAGCCGGCAGGCTCGCCGGCCCGCAGCGCGCGCCCGGGCCTGTCTCGTCCCGATCCGGCCAGCAGCGTGAGCCACACGCCGACCAGGAGGAGGTGAACCCGCTGCGCCGCACCATGCCACCCGGGCAGACCGAGCAGCGCACCCACCGTGCACAGCGCGCTCACCAGGGCGCCGGCCAGCAGCCACGGCCCCCACCGCCGGACCGGCCGCAGCCCTTCACGCCCCGTCCTGGCCGCCACGATGAGCAGCCCCATGGAGGCGAACAGGCTGAAGTGGACCAACGCGCTGGTCACCGTGTGCCAGGGGTGAACGGCCCGGCAGCCGACGTCCACGGACGGCGCGCACCCCATCGGCACGGCCACGTCCGCAACCGACCATGCCGCGAAAGCCACCAGCGCCCACCAGCCTGCGGCCTCGGCGCGCGAGCCCGCCGCGAGCGTGCGCGTCCGCCATGCCCCCACGCCCACCAGCACGGCGCAGAGGACCTCGACCGTGCCGAAGAGCGCGCGGAACGGCTGGCCCGCCGCGTAGAGCTCGCTGACGTACGCGTGGCGCGGGTCGATGCCGGTGGGCAACGCCAGCTCGAGCACCCAGCTGTTGTAGAGCACACCCGCCAGGGCGAGCGCCACGGCAGCCCTCACCACCGGTGTTCGCCGTGATGCCGCGCCGCTCCGCATCCGGCCTCCTGTGTCGCGACCAGGAGAGGTACCTTGTCCGGCCAGTGGCCACATCGTCAGCTTCCTCAGTCAGTCCCACCCGGATATTCACGAAGAGTCAACCTCTGTAACTTACCGTCACAGGACTACGTTCCCCGCCATCCACCCGCTCAGCCGTCGGTCACGCCACCACGGCGGCCCGACACCCCGTCAGCCGCCACCCGTGCGACCGAGCCGTCGGGCATCGCCGGCGCCGGGAGGAACGGCCCGTCCGCTGCCTGGCCGCAAGCACTCCGCGCCGGGAGCCCGGGATGATCGGCGAGACGCCCCCTAGGCCGTCTCCCGCTCGGGCACCTCCACCAGCCAGGGCAGCGCCCCCCGGTCGCCCGTGCCGAGCCGGGTGTACGCGCTGTAGAGGTGGTTGCCGACGGTCCGTACCGACAGCGTCAGCCGCTCGGCGATCTCGCGGTTGCTCAGCCCCGCGGCCGCGAGCGTGACGATCTGCCGCTGGCGGACGGTGAGTTCGCCGAGGACCAGTCCGGCCAGGGCGGGCGTACGGGCGCCCTCGCAGCGCCGGGCGAGCGCCAGCGCCCGGGTCCGCGAGCGGCGCGCGGCCCGCGGATCGCGGTGCGCCCGTACGGCCTGCGCGTGGGCCTCCGCCGCGTACAGCAGGAAGCCCTGCTCGGCCAGGGCCTGCGCCGCCCGGTCCAGCGCGGCCCCATCCCCGCGGGCCAGCGCCTCCGCGTGCCGGGCGAACACACTGCCGGCCGGCAGCAGTCCGACGGCCCGCTGGGGCGCGCCGAGACGTACCGCGGTGTAGCGCGCGTGGACGCCGTCCGGCTCGGCCTCGTCGTCCGGTTCCCCTCGGGACGCGCGGAGTTCGGTGCGGCATCCGGCGTCCGCCGGGTTCTCCCGCAGCCCCTCCCGGGCCCAGGCCGCCGCCTCCCGCAGCTCCCCCCGCAGGCGCGCGAACCGGGCGCGGACCGCGGCGTACCCGGCCGGCAGCACTCCGCCCTCCGCGACCAGCCACTCCCCCACCGGTGCCGGCACCGGACGGACGTCGAGCCGCTCCATCCGCAGCTCCAGTGCGCGCTGTTCGGCGGCCAGGGCGGGCAGGTGCGCCCCGGCGGGGCGGGCCAGGCGCCGGGCGCGCAGCCGGCCGGTGGTGGCGCGCAGCGCGGCTCCGTGCAGGGGGTGGGCGAGCGTGACCGCGCCCTGTTCGTCGGCCTGGACCAGACCGTCCGCTTCCAGGCGTTCCAGGACGTCCAGCGGCAGCCCGTCCGGCGCCAGCGGCAGCGGCTCGGCGAAGGCGAGGCGTTCGAGGACCTCGCGTTCGCCGGAGCCGGACCGCTCCAGGACGGGGGCGAGCCGCTCACGGACGGCCGGGGTGACCGGCAGCGCACCGCGCCAGGCCCGCTCGCCGGTGCCCGGGACGGGGGTCAGCCGGCCGGACCCGGTGAGCGCGGTGACCAGGTCGCGCAGCAGCCGCAGGTCGCCCCGGCACGCCTGGTACAGCCGGCGTACGGTGAGCGGTTCCAGGCCGGCGCCGGCGAGCAGCTGGGCGGTGTCCTCGCGGGGCAGCGGATCGAGGGCCAGCCGGGGCAGCAGCTCGCCGCTCCACAGCCGGGAGACCGCGCCGGGGGCCGGCACGCCGTCCGCCACGGCCACGACCAGGCGGGTGCGCCCGTGCACGGCGAGCTGGTGGACCAGCGCGGCGGAGGTCTCGTCCAGCAGCTGGGCGTCGTCCACGACGAGGAGCCGCAGGCCGGACAGGATCCGGACCGCGCGGTGCAGCGAGGCGGTGTCGGGGAGCAGGTGCGCGAAGGCGGCGAGGGGCAGGTCCCGGGCCTCGGGCGTGCCGGTCACCCGGGCGTGGTCCGTGCCCCGGACGGCCTCCGTGATCAGCCGGGTCTTGCCGTGGCCCGCCGGGCCGGTGACCACGATGCCGGGGCGGCCGCCGGCCAGGGCGCCGCGCACCAGCTCCAGTTCGTCCGTCCGGCCGGTGAACGGCCAGGGCAGCTCCAGGGTCTTCGCGTCCTGTTCGTAAGTCGTCACACCATCATGAGCGCGCGTACTCACATCTGATACAGGGCGACTTGAGTAGCCCCCGACTCAGGCGTCCTGCCACGGGGGGCGGGCACGCTGGCCGCATGACCCGACGCCTCTGCTCGCTACCGCGGCAGCCGGTCCCGTGCTCCGCACCGGGACTGACGGCCGAGCGGCTGGGCGCGCTGCTCGCCGGGCGGCGGATGTGGGTCAACGGCACCGTGCTGCACTACTGCTTCCTCGACGCCCGCTCCGACGCCTCGGTCATCCCGGTCCCCGGGACCGGGGAGCTGCGCCGGGTGCCGTGGGCCGGCTGCGAGGAGCAGCGGGACGTGGTCCGCGGATGCTTCCGCGAGTGGCAGGACCTCGGCATCGGCATCACCTTCGCCGAGGTCGGCGACCGTCACGAGGCGGAGCTGCGGGTCGGGTTCCAGTCCGGTGCCGGGTCCTGGTCGGCGGTCGGCCGGGACGCGCTGTCGGTCGGCCGGGGCGAGCGCACCATGAACCTCGGCTGGGACGTGACCGCGCCCGCGGAGCGCGGGTCGGTCCTGCACCAGATCGGGCACGCGCTCGGCATGGTGCACGAGCACCAGAGCCCGTACGCCGGGCTCCACTGGGACGACGAGGCCGTGTACGCCGAGCTGGCGGGCCCGCCGAACTTCTGGAGCCGGGAGACGACGGACACGAACGTCCTGCGCCGGCTGGACGCCTGTGAGGCGGACGGCTCGGTGTGGGATCCGCAGTCGGTCATGACGCTGCCCATCGGACCGGGGCTGGTGCTGGAGCCGGAGCAGTACCGCGGGGGGCTGCGCCCGCCCGGCACCCTCTCCCCGGCCGACAAGGAGTTCGTGCTCCGCTGGTACCCGCCCGCCCGGCCGGACGCGCCGGACGCGCTGGTGCCGTTCCGGTCCGCGCCGCTCTGCCTCGGGCCGGGCGGGCAGGCCGATTTCACCGTCGAGCCGCCGGAGACCCGCGACTACACCGTGGGCACCTTCGGCGACGCCGACACCGTGCTGGTGGTCTTCGAGGAGCGCGGAGGGGAGCCGCGCTTCCTCGCCGGCCGGGACGACGGCGGCACGCCGGACAACGCCGCCGTCCGGGTCCGGCTCGTGAAGGGCCGCCGCTATGCCGTCCGGATACGCCTGTACTCCACGTGGGGGTCGGGGGAGACGGCGGTCATGTGCTGGTGACGGCACACGGACGGCGCAGCACCACGGTCCGGCACCGGGGGAGCGGGCGTGGACGTCACCTACGGGGGAGGTGACGTCCACGCCCACGCCGTCGTGCCCCGCTCAGGGCGTGGCCCGCGGCGGTTGCCCGGCGGGAGCCGGTGCCGGCCGGGGCCGGGCCGGCACGCCGGTGGCGGGGTCCGGCGGGTGCGTGCCGAGGGGGTGGGCGGGGCGGTTCACGAGGCGGCCCGCTCGGCCGTGGTGCCGGCGTCGGGGTGGGCGAGGCCCAGGTGGTCGCGGAGGGTCGTGCCCTCGTAGTCGGCGCGGAAGACGCCCCGCTCCTGGAGCAGCGGCACCACCGTGTCGGCGAACGCGTCGAGTCCGCCGGGGGTGATGTGCGGGACGAGGATGAAGCCGTCGGAGGCGTCGGCCTGCACGAACTCGTTGATGGTCCGGGCGACCGTGGCCGGGGCGCCGACGAAGGTCTGCCGGTTGCCGGTGTTGATGACCAGGTCGCGGATGGACCACTTGTTCGCCTCGGCGAGCTGCCGCCACTCGCGGGCGATGGCGACCGGGTCGCGGTACATCCGCACCTGGGCGCGGCCCCGGGAGATGTGCTCGTCGGCGACCACCGGGTCGACGTCGGGCAGCGGTCCCTCCGGGTCGTACGCCGACAGGTCGCGGTTCCAGACGAACTCCAGGTGCTTGATGGCGGTGGCACCGCTGACCTGCTGCCGGCGGACCTCGTGGGCGAGTTCGGCGGCCTCCTGGTCGGTGTCGCCGAGGACGAAGGTGGCCGCGGGCAGGATGAGGAGCTGGTCGGGGCGGCGGCCGTACGCGGCGAGACGGGACTTGACGTCCGTGTAGAAGGCCCGGCCTTCCTTCAGCGTGGCGTACCGGCTGAAGATCGCGTCGGCGCTGGAGGCGGCGAACTCGCGGCCTTCCTCGGAGTCGCCTGCCTGGAAGACGACCGGCCGGCCCTGCGGGGAGCGCGGGACGTTGAACCGGCCGTGGATGTCGAAGTGCCGCCCCCGGTGCACGAAGGCACCGGCCCGGGCGTCCCGGAGGAAGGTGCCGGTGGCCTGGTCGGCGATGATCTCGTCGCCGCGCCAGGAGTCGAACAGTTCGTTGGCGGTGGCGAGGAACTCCTGGGCGCGGGAGTAGCGCTCCTCCTGCGGCAGGAAGCCGCCGCGGCGGAAGTTCTCGCCGGTGAAGGCGTCCCAGGAGGTGACGACGTTCCACGCGGACCGGCCGCCGGAGAGGTGGTCGAGGCTGGCGAACTGGCGGGCCACCTCGTACGGCTCGTTGAACGTGGAGTTGATGGTGCCGGTCAGCCCGAGCCGGTCGGTGACGGCGGCGAGCGCGGCCAGCACGGTGAAGGTGTCGGGGCGGCCGACCACGTCCAGGTCGTAGATCTTGCCGCCCTGTTCGCGCAGCCTGAGTCCCTCGGCGAGGAACAGGAAGTCGAACTTGGCGCGTTCGGCGGTCCGCGCGAAGTGCGCGAAGGAGCTGAACTCGATGTGGCTGCCGGCGGCCGGGTCGCTCCACACGGTGGTGTTGTTGACGCCGGGGAAGTGGGCGGCCAGGTGGATCTGCTTCAGCGGCTTGCTCATGGGGGTGCGGTCCTCCCGGCTCAGGCGACGGCTGCGGAGTAGCGGTTGGCGGGGCGGGCGAGGCCGAGGAGGCCGCGCAGGGTGCCGGCCTCGTACGCCTTGCGGAAGCGGTGGCGGCGCTGGAGTTCCGGCACCAGGTCCCGGGTGATCCCCGGCAGGTCGTGGCCGGCGACCGCGGGCCGCAGCCGGAAGCCGGTCAGGCCACCGGCCGCCCACTCCTCCAGCAGGTCCGCGAGTTCCGCGGCCGTACCGGTGAAGATCCGGGCGTCGCTGGTGTAGGGCTCGCCCGCCAGGGCGTCGAGGCGGTCCCGGCGGGCCGCCGCCGCGGCCCGGCTGTCGTCGAGGAAGACGACGAGGTCGCCGAAGACGTGCAGGGTCTCCCCGGCGCGGCCGGCCTCCTCCTGCTCGGCGCGGATCCCGTCGACGATCGCCCGGGCCTGCGCCGCGTCCTGCGGGGTGACGTAGCCGATGTCCGCCTGGCGGGCCACGAGCCGGTACGGCTCGCTCCGGTGGGCGAGGGCGGTGACCAGCGGCTGGCCCTGCGGCGGCCGGGGGGTGATGGAGGGGCCCTTGACGCTGAAGAAGCGGCCCTCGAAGTCGATGTAGTGCAGTTTGTCCCGGTCGACGAAGCGGCCGGTCGCCGCGTCCCGGATCTCGGCGTCGTCCTCCCAGCTGTCCCACAGCCGGCGCACCACTTCCACGTAGTCGGCGGCCTCGTCGAACAGTTCGGTGATCAGTGCCTGCGCGTCCGGGCCGCCGGAGGGGTCGATCCGGGCAATGGTGCGCCGGCCGAAGTGGGCGGCCTCGTCCGGGCGGAAGGTGGTCTGCACCCGCAGGCCCGCGCGTCCGCCGCTCACGTAGTCGAGGGTGGCGATCGCCTTGGAGATGTGGAACGGCTCGGTGTGTGTGGCCACCACGGTCGGGATCAGTCCTATGTGGCGGGTGAGGGGGGCGACGCGGGAGGCGACGAGGACCGCGTCGAGCCGGCCGCGGACCTGGTCGGTGCGTTCGTCGGGCGCCAGCGGCTGTGAGGACTGCGGGCCGAGGCCGTCCTCGATGGTGACGAAGTCGAGCAGGCCGCGTTCGGCCTCGGTGATCAGGTCGGTCCAGTATCCGGCGGTGAACAGGTCGCGGGGGCGGGCGGCCGGCTCGCGCCAGGACGCCGGGTGCCAGCCGGTGCCGTCCAGGGCGACGGCGAGGTGCAGGGGGGTGAGGGGAGTCGAGGACACGTCGGTGCCTTCCTTGATGTCCGTACGAGAGACACCGGCTCGCGGCACGGGGGGTCGGCGCGGTGCGAGCGCGGTGGGAGGAGACCCGGGCCGGGAGGCCGGGTGGGGGGATCAGGGGCGACAGAGCGCGGCGGACACGCGCTGGAGGTCGATGTGCGGCCGGGAGTGCAGACGGACGGAGCGGTAGGGCCGCGGGCGCGGCGGGCAGGTCCGCGGGGGCACTCGGGTCACGGCCGCACACCTCCCTCCGCCGGGCGCGGCGGTCCGGTCGGCGGCCGCCTGGCGCATCTCGTCACGACCCACAACGCCCGCCGGGCGCCGGATGTTCCCGGCGCCCGCACCTTAACCGCGCGCGGTGGGTCAGGAGTTGGTCAGGGGCAGCCCGGGCGGGTTGACCTCCGACTTCGTCACGGCCTCGGAGGAGAGGCCGTAGGCGGCCAGCCACTTGGCGTACTGGCCGTGTTCGATGAGGTGGTTGATGGCGTCGGCGAGCGGTTCGGCGAGTCCGCTGTCCTTCTTGGCGGTGGCCGCGATCAGGCCCTGGAGTGTTTCGCCGGCGCCGGAGACGGTGCCCGCGCCGCGGGTCGGGTGGGGCGTCTTGGCGGTGAGCCGCGCGCGGTAGGCGACCGCGGGGTTCGGGCCGAAGTAGGCGTCGATCTTGCCGCTGTTCAGCGCCAGGCTGGTGGAGTTCTGGTCCGGGAAGTACTTGACGGTGAGCTTCTTGCCCTCCCGGGCGAGCTTGGCCTTCCACTCCAGGAGGATCTTCTCCTGGTTGGTGCCGGAGCCCACGGAGACGGTCTTGCCGGCGAGGTTCTCGTAGTCGCCGTCGAAGTTCCAGCTGCTCTGCTTCAGCACCTCGAAGGCCAGGTCGTCCTTGCGGTAGGAGGCGAACTCGTACTTCTTCTTGCGCTCCTCGGTGTCGGTGACGTTGGAGAAGGCCACGTCGACCTTGCCGCTGTCGAGGCCGACGAAGAGGTTCTCCCACGTGGAGTTGCGGATCTCGGGTTCGAGGCCGAGCACCGCGGCGACCAGGCGTCCGAAGTCGGGTTCGGACCCGGTGAGGGTCTTCTGGTCGCTGCCCACGAAGTTCAGCGGCGCGGACCCCGAGGGCAGGGCTCCGACGCCGATGACGAGCTTGCCGCTCTCGCGGACGGAGGCGGGCAGCCGGGCGCTGATGGACTTGACCTCGGAGACCTTCAGCTCGGTCTCTTTCGCGGCCCCGTTGGACAGCTGCCCCACGGTCACCGTGCCGGGGGTGCGGGTCGTGGTGGCGGCCTCGCCGTCGCCCCCGCAGGCGGCGAGCCCGGTGGCGAGGGCGGCGACGGCGGTCGCCGCCGAGATGCCGCGGATCAGGCTGCGTCGGGGGAAGTGGGTAGGCATGGCGTTGCTGTCCTCGTCTCGCTCTGCTGGGTGGTGGGAGTGCTGCCGTGGGGGGCTTGGGGGTGCTGCCGTGGGGGGCTTGGGGGTGCTGCCGTGGGGGGCGGGGTGCTGCCGTGGGGGGCTTGGGGGTGCTGTCGTGGGGGCGTACAGGGTGGCGCCGGGGCGTGGGCGGTGGTGCGGGTCAGGGCAGCCGTCGGCGGCCGCGGTGCGCGCGGGTCGGTGCGGTGGTCATACGGCGGCCTCCCGGCGCAGCCGGTCCCGCAGTCCGGCCAGACCGGCCCGGGCCTTGCGCAGCGGGGTCGGCGGCGGGGTGCCGGTGGCGCCCCGGGCCTGGTGGCGCTCGACGTGGTACTGCACGGCCGA
Organism: Streptomyces sp. NPDC013455; assembly: GCF_040632975.1. Lineage (NCBI taxonomy): Bacteria > Bacillati > Actinomycetota > Actinomycetes > Kitasatosporales > Streptomycetaceae > Streptomyces > Streptomyces sp. NPDC013455. The sequence continues at coordinate 53,203 of NZ_JBEYCX010000013.1, forward strand.
CACGGCGCTGGTGAGGATCAGGTACCAGACGGTGGCGACCATCAGCAGCGGCACCACGTCACCGGGGTAGGTGTTGCCCATGGCCTGCACGGTGCCGAACAGGTCGAGCAGAGAGACGTAGAAGACCAGGGACGTGCTCTTGACGAGGCCGATCAGCTGGTTGACGTAGTTCGGGGTGATGGACCTGAGGGCCTGCGGGAAGACGATCCTGCGGAACTGGCGGCCCCTGGGCAGTCCGAGGGCCGCGGCCGCCTCGTGCTGGCCCTGGTCGACGGAGAGGATGCCGGCGCGGACGACCTCCGCCGCGTACGCGGCCTCGTTGAGGCTGAGGCCGATGACGGCGATCGTCATGTCGGTGGCCAGCCGCGACTCGTCGAAGGTGACGAAGGCCGGGCCGAAGGGCACGCCCAGGCTCACCGTCTTGTACAGGGCGCCGAAGTTGTACAGGAAGATCAGCACCACGATCAGCGGGACCGAACGGAACAGCCAGGTGTAGGTCCAGCTGACCGCGCGCAGCACCGGGCTCCCGGAGAGCCGGCCGAGTGCCAGCAGGATGCCGCCGAGCAGCCCCAGTACGGCGCTGAGCGCGGCGACTTCGAGGGTGACGAGGAGGCCGTCGAGGACGGCCGGGCGCAGGAACCAGTAGCGGAAGCGGTGCCACTGGTAGAAGGGGTTGGTGACCAGGCCGTGCAGGATCTGTGCGAGCAGCACGAGGACGGCGGCGGTGACGATCCACCGGCCGGGCCGGCGCAGTGGCCTGATCCGCGGGACTCCGGAGTCCTTCGCGGGTGGGTCGGTCGGGGCCGGCGCCTCGGCGAGGGAGACGGCGGCGCCTGAGGGGTCGCTCATGGCGGGCTCCGGCGGAGTCGGACACCCGGGGCCGCGGCCGGACGGGCGTGGGCCGCGACGGCACTACGGCACGAGGCGGCGCACGGGCGGGCGCGGAACCGGGGTCTGGCGGGCTACGGCACGGCACGGCACACCGACGGTGTGCGGCGGGAACGCGAGGGGGCGGAGGCGTCAGCCCCGGCAGCGGGCGGAGCCCGGTGCGGTACACAGTGCGCTGTTCACGCGGAGCAGATCGACGGCGCGGTCGGCGACGAGGAGACCGGCGTACGACGGTACGCAGCCCTGGGGGCGGCTCGCGGCCGTCCTGGGAGCTGCGTACATGGCGTCACCTGTCGTCGTTCCGGCCGCGTGGGGCCGCGCGCTTACCGAGATCGTCGTCCGGTCCGGTCGTCACCTGGGGCACCCCACCGCGATGCGAGGGTTGCCGGTCAGCGAGCCAGGGCTTGGCGCTGACGCTCATGACCGTTCTGGGCCGTAAGTAAGGCAGTTGCCCGTCCGAATGTCAACGGCCGTCCGGTGGCTGGACGGTGCGGACGGGCTCTCACCTGCGTGGAGCGTCCGGGGTGTCCGCCGCGTGTTCCGCCCAGTCCAGGATCTGGACGGCGGCTCCGGCGGCCTCCAGTCCCCGGCAGCTGCCGTGGTGGCGGCGGGCGATGCCGTCGAGGTCGAGGTGGCGGCCGAAGGCGGGGTGGGCGGCCAGGCGGCGGGCGTAGGCCCACAGGGCGCGGTGGCCGGCGATGCGGTGCACGGCGGAGGCGTCGAGGTGGCAGCGGTGGACGGTGTCGAGCTGCACGAGGGTCACCCAGAGCTCGATGTCGGCGGCGGTCAGCCGGTCGTCGGCCAGGTACCGTTCCCCGCCCAGGCGCCGCTCCAGCCGGCCCAGGGTGTCGAACAGGGTGTCGAGCGCGGCGGCCCGTTCGCCGGCGTCGGCGCCGGCCCGCCCGGCGCGCTGCGCGGCCTCCTCGATGCCCTCGGCGCACATCCGCTCGACGGCGTCGATCACGGACTCCAGTCCGTCGGGGTACAGCCGGGCGCGGCCGCCCGGCCGGAACCGGTCCAGGTCGCGGAGGATGTCGGGGGTGTGGGTGCTGACGATGCGTCCGGACCAGTCGTCGGCGAGGACGGGCGCGAGCGCGGGGCCGGTGTAGTGGTGGGCGCTGGCCTCGTACAGCGGGCGCAGTGCCGCGTGGCCGCCGCCGGGACAGTCCGGGACGGCGGGCAGCAGGGTGACCGGACAGCTGGTGTCCAGGCCGAGCAGGCTGTGCCCGACGGCGAGGCGCAGTCCGTCGGGGCAGGCGGTCGACAGGTGGAGCCGGTAGCGGTGCGGCACGGCGTAGTGGCCGCCGCGCGGGTCCCCGCCGATGCGGCCGCGGAAGACGGGGGCGGCGCGGCGGGCGGACGGGGCGGCGGCGAGCGGAGTGAGGGACATGGGTCTCCCCGGGTCGTGGGCGTGGTGACGGGCGCACCGGCGCGGGGCCGGCCGGTCGGCGGGCGTGCGGGCGCCCGGCTCAGCGGTGGCGGCTGATGGCGCTGCACACGCGCTGGAGGTCGATGTGCCGGCGGGAGGTGAGCAGGGGTGCGCGCGACGGCGTCCGGCCGGCCCGGCCGGTGCCCGTTTCGCGGCGCGCCATGATTCCCTACCTGTTCACTAGGATTCCCGTCCCGAGTGTCGATCCGCCTTCCTGCGACGTCAAGGGGGCGTCCACGCCTGGAGATCGGGGTCTCCTCAGCGACAGAAACATGTGACATAGTACTGGCCGTGACGAAGCGACCGACCTGCGATGTCGTGGTCGTCGGGGCCGGAATGGTGGGCGCCGCCTGCGCGTTGTACGCCGCGCGCGCCGGACTCGACGTACGGCTGGTGGACCGCGGCCCGGTGGCCGGCGGCACCACCGGCGCCGGCGAGGGCAACCTGCTCGTCTCCGACAAGGCACCGAGCCCGGAACTCGAACTCGCCCTGCGGTCGGCCCGGTTGTGGGCCGAGCTGGCACGCGAGCTGGGCGCCGCGATCGAGTACGAACCCAAGGGCGGCCTCGTGGTCGCCGCCACCGCGGAGACCCTGGCCGCGCTGCGCGGCTTCGCCGCGCGCCAGCGCACCGCCGGCGTCACGGCCGTACCGGTCGGCGCGGACGAACTGGCCGGACTCGAACCGCACCTGGCACCCGGCATGGCGGGCGGGGTGCACTACCCCCAGGACGCCCAGGTGATGCCCGCGCTGGCCGCCGCCCACCTGGTCCGCGCCTCCGGCGCCCGGTTCCATGCGGGGCGCACGGTGACGGGCGTGCTGCGCCGGGCGGACGGCACGGTGTACGGCGTCCGCACCGACCGGGGCGACGTGCACGCACCGGCCGTGGTGAACGCGGCCGGCACCTGGGGAGGCGAGCTCGCCGCGCTCGCGGGCGTCCGGCTGCCGGTCCTCCCCCGGCGCGGCTTCGTCCTGGTCACCGAGCCGCTGCCGCGGATGGTCCGGCACAAGGTCTACGCGGCCGACTACGTGGCCGACGTGGCCAGCGACTCGGCCGCGCTGCGCAGCTCCCCGGTCGTCGAGGGCACGGCCGCCGGTCCGGTGCTGATCGGCGCGACCCGGGAACGCGTCGGCTTCGACCGCACGGTGTCGCTGCCCGCGGTACGGGCGCTCGCCGCCGGGGCGGTCGGGCTGTTCCCGTTCCTGGAACGGGTCCGCGCGCTGCGGACGTACGCGGGCTTCCGGCCGTACCTGCCCGACCACCTGCCGGCCATCGGCCCCGACCCGCGGGCGCCCGGCCTGTTCCACGCCTGCGGGCACGAGGGCGCCGGGATCGGACTCGCTCCCGCCACCGGGCAGTTGATCGCCCACGCCCTCACCGGGAAGACCCCGGAGCCGGCCCTCACACCGTTCCGGCCGGAACGGTTCGACACCGACGGAGGCGACGCGCCGTGAATCCCCTCGAGTTGGCACGGGCCCGGCCGGGCCCGGCGGTCACCGTCACCTTCGACGGCCGGCCCCTGACGGCGCTGCCCGGGCAGACCGTCGCGGCGGCCCTGTGGGCGGCGGGCGTGACGGCCTGGCGCGGCACCCGCGGCACGGGCCGGCCCCGCGGGGTCTTCTGCGGGATCGGCGTGTGCTTCGACTGCCTGGTCACCGTCAACGGCCGCCCGAACCAGCGCGCCTGCCTGGTCCCGGTCCACGCGGGCGACGCGATCCGCACGCAGGAGGGGACGGGGTACGGCGACGTACGGCCGGAGGACACGGGACACAGCCGCGTGCAGCCGGAGGACACGGGACACGGGGGCGTACGGCCGGAGGACACGGGACACCGTGGCGTACGGCCGGAGGGCGTGGGAGGGGACCATGGCTGAGCGGCCGCGCCTCGCCGTCGTCGGCGCCGGCCCCGCGGGGCTGGCCGCGGCCCTGGCGGCGGCCGCCCGTGGCGTGCACGTGACCCTCGTCGACGCGGCCGGCCAGGCGGGCGGACAGTTCTACCGGCAGCCCGCCGACGCGCTCGGCGCCCGGCGGCCCCGGACCCTGCACCACCAGTGGCGCACCTGGGAGCGGCTGCGGTCCGGCCTCGACCGGTATCGCGCGGCCGGCCGGATCACGCATCTGACGGAACATCACGTCTGGTGCGTGGAGCGCGACACGGCCTCCGGGACGTTCGGTGTGCACGCTCTGCTCGGTCCCGCCCAGGAGGAGGGCGCGACGGTCCGCGCCGACGCCGTACTGCTCGCCACCGGCGGCTACGAGCGGGTGCTGCCCTTCCCCGGCTGGACGCTGCCGGGCGTGGTCACGGCGGGCGGCGCGCAAGCCATGCTCAAGGGGTCCCTGGTGCTGCCCGGCCGGACGGCCGTGGTGGCCGGCACCGGGCCGCTGCTGCTGCCGGTGGCCGCCGCTCTCGCCGCGGCCGGTGCCCGCGTCGCCGCCCTGGTCGAGTCCGCCGGCCCCGCCGCGCTGCTGCGCCGGGCGCCGGCCCTGGCCGCCCAGCCCGGCAAACTCGCCGAGGGCGCCGGGTACGCGGCCCGGCTGCTGCGGCACGGCGTGCGCACCCTGGCCCGGCACACCGTCGTCGCGGCGCACGGCACCGGCCGGCTGGAGGCGGTGACGGTGGCCGCGCTCGGCCGGAACGGACGGCCGCGGCCCGGCAGCGCCCGCCGCGTCCGCTGCGACACCCTCGCCGTCGGCCACGGCATGCTGCCGCACACCGATCTCGCCGAGACCCTCGGCTGCACCCTGTCCGGCACCGCCGTACGCGTCGACGGGGAACAGCGCACCGACGTGCCCGGCGTCTGGGCCGCCGGGGAGGCCACCGGTGTCGGCGGCGCGGCCCTCGCGCTCGCCGAGGGCCACATCGCCGGGCGTTCGGCCGCCGCCCGGCTGCACGGCACCGCTCCCGACCCGCGCGGCTGGGCCGCCGCCGACCGGGCCAGGACCCGGCTGCGGGCGTTCGCCGGCGCCCTCGACGCGGTGTACGCCCCGCCGGCCGGCTGGGCCGACGCGATCGGGGACGACACGGTGGTGTGCCGATGCGAGGAGGTCACCGCCGGCCGGGTGCGCGACGCCGTGGACACCCTCGGCGCCGGGGACCTGCGCACGGTGAAGCTGCTCACCCGGGCCGGGATGGGCTGGTGCCAGGGCCGGGTGTGCGCGCCCGCGGTGGCCGGTCTGGCCGGATGCCCGCTCACCCCCGGGCGCCGGCCGTTCGCCCGGCCGGTACCGCTCGGTGTCCTCGCCGCCCTGCCCGAAGCGGAGTGAGTCCGTTCCACCCACCCGTGCAACGGAGTGGGTTCGCTGCCCACCCGGGCAGCGGAGTGGGTCCGTTGCCCGCCCGCGCAGCGGAGTGCGGCCGCTGCACACCCGGCCCAGTGCCATGTCACACACTGCCGAAATGAGGGAGCACCCATGTCCGAGGCACAGAACCGTCCCTGGCGCGGCATCCTCGTCGCCACCGCCCTGCCGCTGCGCGACGACCTCTCGGTCGATTACGACCGGTACGCCGAACACTGTTCCTGGCTGGTCGCCAACGGCTGCGACGGCGTCGTACCGAACGGCTCGCTCGGCGAGTACCAGGTACTGACCCCCGAGGAGCGGGCCCGGGTGGTGGAGACCGCCGTGGCCGCGGTCGGCGGGCGGCGGGTGATGCCGGGCGTCGCCGCCTACGGCTCCGCCGAGGCCCGGCGCTGGGCCGAGCAGGCGGGCGCGGCCGGCTGCGCGTCGGTGATGCTGCTGCCGCCCAACGCCTACCGCGCCGACGAGCGTTCCGTCCTCGCCCACTACGCGGAGGTGGCGAAGGCCGGCCTGCCGGTGGTGGCGTACAACAACCCGGTCGACACCAAGGTCGACCTGGTGCCCGAACTCCTCGCGCGGCTGCACGGCGAGGGGCTCGTGCACGCCGTCAAGGAGTTCTCCGGCGACGTCCGCCGCGCCTACCGCGTCGCCGAACTCGCCCCGGAACTTGATCTGCTGATCGGCGCGGACGACGTGCTGCTGGAGCTGGCGGTGGCCGGCGCCAAGGGCTGGGTGGCCGGCTACCCCAACGCGCTGCCCCGGGCCTCGGCACAGCTGTACCGGGCCGCGGTGGCCGGGGACCTCACCACCGCGCTCCCCCTCTACCGGCAGCTGCACCCGCTGCTGCGCTGGGACTCGAAGGTGGAGTTCGTGCAGGCCATCAAGGCGTCCATGGACATCGTCGGGCGGTACGGCGGCCCGGTGCGCCCGCCGCGCGTCCCGCTCACGCCGGAGCAGGGGGCCGCGGTCCGCGCGGCCACGGAGAAGGCCGTCGCCCAGGGCCTCGGGTAAGGGAGCCGCACCATGCGCAGCAAGCTCGTCCTGCACGCCGTCGACTCGCACACCGAGGGCATGCCGACCCGCGTGATCACCGGCGGCATCGGCACCGTACCCGGGGCGACGATGAACGAGCGGCGGCTGTACTTCCGTGAGCACCGCGACCACATCAAGCGGTTGCTGATGAACGAGCCGCGCGGTCACTCCGCGATGAGCGGCGCGATCCTCCAGCCCCCCACCCGCCCCGACTGCGACTGGGGCGTCCTCTACATCGAGGTCTCCGGCTACCTGCCGATGTGCGGGCACGGCACGATCGGGGTGGCCACCGTGCTGGTCGAGACCGGCATGGTGGAGGTCGTGGAGCCGGTGACCACCATCCGGCTCGACACCCCGGCGGGGGTCGTGGTCGCCGAGGTCGCGGTGGAGGGCGGTGCGGCGCGGAACGTGACCCTGCGCAACGTCCCGTCGTTCGCCGCCGGTCTGGACCGCGAGATCAGCCTGCCCGACGGCCGGACCGTCGGCTACGACCTGGCCTACGGCGGCAACTTCTACGCGATCCTGCCCCTCGACGCCTTCGGGCTGCCCTTCGACCGCGCCCGCAAGGACGACATCCTGGCGGCGGGACTGTCGCTGATGGCGGCGATCAATTCGGAAGCCGAGCCGGTGCACCCCGAGGACCCGTCGATCCGCGGCTGCCACCACGTCCACCTGTACGCGCCCGGCGCCACGGCCCGGCACTCCCGCCACGCCATGGTCATCCACCCGGGCTGGTTCGACCGCTCCCCGTGCGGCACGGGCACCAGTGCGCGCATGGCCCAGCTGCACGCGCGCGGTGAACTGCCGCTGCGCACCGAGTTCGTCAACGAGTCCTTCATCGGCACCCGCTTCACCGGACGGCTGCTGGGCACCACGGAGGTCGCCGGGGTGCCGGCCGTGCTGCCCAGCTTCACCGGCCGGGCGTGGCTCACGGGCACCGCCCAGTACCTGCTGGACCCGGACGATCCGTTCCCCGAGGGATTCGTTCTCTAGCGTCCTCTAGACTCACCCCGGTGATGCGTGACATGGCACAGAACACGCGGGACGCCCAGGAACCCGCGCTCCCCCGGCTGGGCGGCCGGCGCAGCAGCTACCGCGAGCGGGTCGCGGACGCCCTGCGCGCCGCGCTGATCGCGGGTGAGCTGCGGCCGGGTGAGGTGTACTCGGCGCCGTCGCTGGCCGCCCGGTTCGGCGTCTCGGCGACCCCGGTGCGCGAGGCGATGCTCGACCTGGCCAAGGAGGGGCTGGTCGACACGGTGCCCAACAAGGGCTTCCGGGTCACCGCCGTGTCCGACAAGCAGCTGGACGAGTACACGCAGATCCGGGCACTGGTCGAGATCCCCACCGTGGTGGAGCTGGCCCGCACGGCCGACCGGGTGTCGCTGGAGGCGCTGCGCCCGGCGGCCCGGGAGATCGTCACGGCCGCGGTGGCGGGCGATCTGATCGCCTACGTCGAGGCCGACACCCGCTTCCACCTCGGTCTGCTCGCTCTCGCGGGCAACGGCCACCTGGTCGAGGTCGTCGCCGACCTGCGCAAGCGCTCCCGTCTGTACGGGCTGACCGCGCTGGTGGAGGCGGGCCGGCTGCTCGCCTCCGCCGAGGAGCACCTGGAGCTGCTGGACGCGCTGCTGGAGCGTGACGGGAAGGCCGTCCACGCGATCATGACCCGGCACCTGGGGCACGTGCGCGGCCTCTGGGCGGCGGACTGACCGCGCCGGACCCCGGCGCGTCCGCGCGACACCACCGGACATATCGCGGTGTGACGGCCGCGCCGCGACGCTTTTTCCATGAGCGGTCGGCTCAGACAGGACAACAATCGGCGATTTTGAGCCACATCCGCGCATCCCCGACCATGGGGCCCGTCCCGGCGATCCCGGGAACGTCAGTTCCATGAGAGGCGCACGACCCATGCACAGCACCGGAACCGTCCCGCCGGCTCCGGCCCCCGCGGGGATCCCCGCGGAGTCCCCCACGCTTCCCGCCGATCCGCACGGCGACACCGGCAGGCACGCCCGCCGGTTCGGCCTGCCCGTCGCCACCGCGCTGGTCATGGGCAACATCATCGGCGGCGGCATCTTCCTGCTCCCCGCCTCCATCGCCCCCTACGGCACGGTCAGCCTGGTCGCCTTCGTGGTGCTGACCGTCGGCGCCATCGCGCTCGCCCTGGTCTTCGGCCGGCTCGCCGCCCGCGACCCGCGCACCGGCGGCCCGTACGTCTACGCCCGCGAGGCGTTCGGCGACTTCGCCGGCTTCCTCGCCGCCTGGTCGTACTGGATCACCACCTGGGTGTCGAACGCCGCGCTCGCCGTCGCCGCCGTCGGCTATCTCGACGTGCTGGTCCCGGTCGGCGACCACCGGTGGAGCGCCTGCCTGGCCGCGCTGGCCCTGCAGTGGCTGCCCGCCCTCGCCAACTTCGCCGGCACCCGCTACGTGGGCGCCGTCCAGCTGGTCTCCACCGTGCTGAAGTTCGTGCCGCTGCTGCTGGTGGCGGTCGGCGGGCTGTTCTTCTTCGACCCCGACCGGCTCGGGCCGTTCAACGCCGGCGACCACAGCGCGATCGGCGCGGTGTCCGCCTCGGCCGCCCTGCTGCTCTTCTCCTACCTCGGAGTGGAGTCCGCCGCCGTGAGCGCGGGCGAGGTCAGGAACGCCCGGCGCAACGTGGGACGGGCCACCGTCATCGGCACCGCGGGTGCCGCGCTGGTCTACCTGCTGGGCACCCTGTCCGTGTTCGGCACGGTCCCGCACGACCGTCTGGTGTCCTCCACCGCGCCGTTCTCGGACGCCGTGAACACGATGTTCGGGGGCAGCTGGGGCGGTACGGCCGTGGCGCTCGCCGCACTCGTGTCGATGACCGGCTGCCTCAACGGCTGGACCCTGCTGAGCGCGCAGACGCCGTACGCGGCGGCGCGCGACGGCCTGTTCCCGGCCGTCTTCGCCCGCCGGCGGCGGGGCGTGCCCACGGTCGGGGTCGGCGTGACCGTCGTCCTGGCCTCGCTGCTCACCGTCTACAACTACGCCTCGGGCTCGGGCAAGGTCTTCGAGATCCTGGTCCTCGTCACCACGTTCACCGCCACCGTGCCGTACCTGCTGGCCGCCGCCGCGCAGATCTTCCACCTCGTCGCCGGCCGCTCCGAGGCGGTCGACCGGGCGCGGCTGGTGCGGGACTCCGTGATCACCGCGGTGGCCGCCGCCTTCTCCGTCTGGCTGATGGCGGGCGCCGGCTACGCGGCGGTGTACCAGGGCGTGCTGTTCCTGTTCGTCGGGATCATCGTCTACGCGGTGATGGCGGCGCTGCGGCAGCGGAAGCAGACATCGGCCACCGAAGTGCCGTAAACCGCCGGCCCTCCGCGACGTACGGCGAGACGGCGCGCCGTCCATGATGTGACCGGCCGTACGTGATCTGGGTCACATCTGGACGGGGGCGCCTCCTCCGCTTTTCACGCGTGAACGGGTCGCCCCTCGGGGCGGCCCGGGACGCGACATCGCGCGAGCCCACCTCGGGAGCCGACCCCGCCCACTCCGACTGGGGCAGTTATCAGACTCATTGCCCTCGGTTGACGCGGAGTTGACCCATTTCACTGCTGCAACCAAGTGGAGCCCCGACCTCCCTTTGTAACTCTTGTGAACGTGATCAGCCCCGCCCTAGGGTCCGCAGCGGCATTCGAACTGATCTTCACGAGGGGGGACTTGTGCGCAGATCAGCGCTCCCGGTCGTCGCCGCACTCGGTGTGACGCTGCTGCTCCCGCAGCAGCAGGCGGCGGCGGAGACCATCGACCAACCACTGGCCACGGGCGACATCCAGCAGGTGGGCCCCGGTACGTACTACAGCGAGACCCGGTCCTTCGAGATCGCCGAGACGGATGTGGCCGCGGGCCTCATCGACCGGCGGCACGCGGTCGTCGCCCAGGACAGCGGCGTCGCCAAGCCGCAGTCGGCCCCGGCCGGCCGCACCGACATGGGCGTCTTCGGCCCCGGCTGGGAAGCGGAGTTCCTGGGCGGCCAGCTCAACCGCAAGCTGGAACAGCAGTCGGGCGCCATCGTGGTGACCGACCTCGGGGTGAACGAGACGTACCGCTACAACCTCACCAAGAGCGTCGACTACCCGAGCGGCGGCGGCGTCAACACCTACGAGGCCACCGACGGCTCCAAGATCACGGAGACCACCAAGTGGGACTCCGCGGCCGGCGCCATGACCACCACCGTCGTCGAGACCCTCGGCGTGGACCTCGCCGCCACCGAGGCGGGTGACGACACCTTCACCGACGCGAGCGGCAACCCGATCCCCGCCGCCGACCTGAAGCCCACGTACACCTGGAAGCAGGCCGCGCCGGGCACCGACAAGTGGCGGGTCACCGGCGTGGGCAGCGTGGCCAACGGCACCTCGACCGTCGGCTACGACACCCAGGGGCGGGTGTCCACCATCACGGAGCCGGCCGCCGGGGAGACCCCCGAGCAGTCGGTGAGGGTCACCTACGCCACCGCGACGACGGCCTCCGGAACGGCCCTCGGTGACTTCGCCGGCCGGGCCAAGCAGATCACCGTCACCACCGGCGGCACCACGCAGACCCTCGCCCGCTACGCCTACGACTCCGCGGGCCTGCTGCGCTCCCTGACCAACCCGGTCGAGAGCACCGAGCCGGTGGCCTCGTACGCCTACGACACGACCGGCCGGGTCACCGAGGTGACCTCGCCCGACAACGGCGCCTGGGACCTGACCTTCCCGGCGGAGTCGGCCGCCCCGAACGTCGAGGAGACCGGTCTCGCCCGCCCGGCGCGGGAGTCGCAGCTGCAGGGCGCGGCCGGCATCCACGACACGGACGGCACCGCGCCCCCGGCGACGGACTTCACCGGCGGTGAGATCTCCGACCCGCAGGCGTACCCGCGCCACTGCAACACCGCCACCTCGTGGCTGTGGTACCTCAAGAGCGGCTGCGCCGCGAAGGTCGCGCACTACGGCTGGCACAACCCGTACTGGAAGGTGACCGCAGCGGGCTACCTGGTGGTCGGCATCAACCACGACCACTGCACCAGCTCGCCCGACAAGCCGCTCGGCTTCGACTTCCGGGCCGCCTGCGACATGCACGACTACGGCTACGGCCTGATCGGCAACACCTACAAGGGCTACAAGTACTACCTCGACCGCAACAAGAAGTCGAACGTGGACTACGCCTTCCACACCACGCTCCGCGACTACACCTGCACGGCGTACCGGAAGAAGGGCCACTGCCAGGCCGTGGCCCTGGGCTACCTGAAGGCCGTCCAGAAGAAGGGCAACCCGAAGAACGGCGCCAACGCCACCTGATGCGTCCCGCCACCTTCTGACGGAGCACGCCCTGGCGTGCGGGCCGGATGACGGCACGTCCGTCATCCGGCCTTTCGGCGCCCGCGCCGTCCCCGCACTCACCGCGGGCACAGCCGTGCCCGCTTCCCGCTGGAGCGACCTTGAACAAACCGCTTTGGACCACGGTCATCGCCGCGGTGACGACCGTCGCCCTCGGTGCGATACCGGCCCAGGCCGCCGCACCGCAGGGCACCCCCGCCGCGACCGCGGCGACGGACAGCCCGGTCGACCCGCCGCTGTACGACGAGACCGCCGACGGCGGCACGGTCCGGGTGAACGTCGTCACCGAGAACCGCACGGACCTGTCCGGTGCGGCGGCCGCGGGTGACACCGTGCAGTCCTTCACCAGCCTGCCGGTGGTCACCCTGAAGGTGAACCGGAACGGCCTGGACAAGCTGGCCGCCCAGCCGGGCGTCGTCAGCGTCACCGAGGACACGCCGGTACCGCCTTCCCTGGACCAGAGCGTCCCCCTGATCGGCGGGGACGTCGCCGCCGGCAAGGGCCTGACCGGCGCGGGCAGCGCGGTCGCCGTCCTGGACACCGGCGTCGCCACCAACCACCCCTTCCTCAAGGGCCGCATCGTGGCCGAGGCGTGCTTCTCGCCGGTCGACGCCGACTACTCCGCCACCAGCCTCTGCCCCAACGGCACCGCCCAGCAGGAGGGCACCGGCACCGCCAACTCCGAGTCCGGGCCGTGCGCGACGATCGCCGAGTGCGACCACGGGACCCATGTGGCGGGCATCGCCGCGGGCAACGGCAAGGGGCTCACCGGCGCCCCCAAGTCCGGTGTCGCCCCCGGTGCGGGCATCGTCGCCATCCAGGTCTTCAGCAAGTTCGGCTCCGAGGACTTCTGCGGTGCCGGCGCCGCCCCCTGCGTCCTCAGCTTCACCAGCGCCCAGCTCGCGGCGCTGGAGAAGGTGCGGCAGCTGAAGGCGGCCGGCACGCCCGTCGTCGCGGCCAACCTCAGCCTGGGCGCCGGCCGGTACGCCACCGCCTGTGAGAGCGACCCGCGCAAGCTCGCCATCGACAGCCTCTTCGACGCCGGTGTCGCCACCGTGGTCGCGGCCGGCAACAACGGGTACGGCGACGCGGTCAGCGCCCCGGCCTGTGTCCCCTCCGCCATCGCGGTCGGCTCCACCACCGACGACGACCAGCTGTCCGCGTTCACCAACCGCGGCCCGCTGCTGGACGTGTTCGCGCCCGGCACCGGCATCGTCTCCTCCGTCCCGGGCGGCGGCTACGCCTCCAAGAACGGCACCTCCATGGCCGCCCCGCACGTGGCCGGCGCCCTCGCGGTCCTCCGGCAGGCGTTCCCGGACAAGAGCATCGCGTCCCTGGAGTCACTGCTGAAGGCCACGGGCAGGACCGTCACCTACACCGGTGCCACCACGCCCCGCATCGACGTCGGCAAGGCGGTCGGCACGACCGTCCCCGACCCGGTCACCAGGCCCCGGCCGTCGAAGATCGTCAACGACACCGACTTCGCCGTGCCCGACCCGGGGACCGTCGACTCGCCGATCACGGTGGCCGGCGTCTCCGGCAACGCGCCCAAGGCGCTGCAGGTGGGCGTCGGCCTCACCCACGAGTGGCTCGGTGACGTGAGGATCGACCTGGTCGCCCCGGACGGCAAGGCGTACCCGCTCAAGGCGACGAGCGGGACCGAGGCCGGCGGCACGCTCAGCAAGACCTACACGGTCGACGCGAGCGCCTCCCCCGCCAACGGCACCTGGAAGCTGCGGGCCGAGGACAGGTCCGCCGGCGGGGTCGGCACCCTCACGAGCTGGTCCCTGGCCTTCCCCACGCCGTTCGAGAAGAGCGGCACCTTCGCCATCCCGGACCCGGGCACCCTCACCTCCGAGATCACCGTGGCCGGGGTGTCCGGCACGGCGTCCGGGGCGCTGCAGGTGGCCGTCGACCTCACCCACGAGTGGCTCGGCGAGGTGAAGATCGACCTGGTCGCCCCGGACGGCAGGACGTACCCGCTCAAGGCGACCAACGGCACCGATCCGGGCGGCACCCTGACCAGGACCTACGCGGTCGACGCGAGCGCCTCCACCGCCGCCGGCACGTGGAAGCTGCTGGTCGAGGACAGGTCGGCGGGCGGGGTCGGCACCCTCAAGAGCTGGTCGCTGACCTTCCCCTCCTACCAGAACCAGACCACCTACGCCGTGCCCGACGCGGGCACCGTCGACTCGGCGATCACGGTGGCCGGCCTCTCCGGCAACGCGCCGAAGTCGCTGCGGGTGGCCGTGAACGTCACCCACGAATGGCTCGGTGACGTCAAGATCGACCTGGTCGCCCCGGACGGCAGGACGTACCCGCTCAAGGCGACGAGCGCGTCGGAGACCGGCGGCACCCTCGCCAAGACCTACACGGTCGACGCGAGCGCCTCCCCGGCCAACGGCAGCTGGAAGCTCCGGGTCGCGGACGTGTACGCGGACGGCATCGGCACCCTCGACAACTGGGCGCTGACCTTCTGACCCGCCCCACCACCCCGCCCGCGGCCCCCGGCACAGGACACCGGGTGCCGCGGGCACGTCCGTTCCCCCCGGACGCCCGCCTCGGCACGGCCGCCGGGCCGGCACCGGCACGGACGGCCCCGCGCCCGCGCCTCACGGCCCGTCACACACCTCCCGGCGCGGTGCGCGGCGGCGTGCTGCGCACCCCCGCGCGATACTTGGGGACGCGGATGGTGATCTTCATTCCCGCGCCGACACCGGTCTCGATCACCAGACCGTGGTCGTCCCCGTAGACCTGCCGCAGCCGCTCGTCGACATTGCGCAGCCCGATGCCCGTCGAGGGGCTGCCCTCGCCGCGCAGGATGCGGCGGAGCCGGTCCGGCTCCACGCCGACTCCGTCGTCCTCGATGACGATCCGGGCCAGCGCGCCCTCGTCCTGCGCGGAGAGGGTGATACGGCTGCGCTCCCCGCTCTCCTCCAGCCCGTGCTTGACGGCGTTCTCCACCAGCGGCTGCAGGCACAGGAAGGGAACCGCCACCGGCAGCACCTCGGGCGCGATCTGGAGCGTCACCTCCAGCCGCGGTCCGAACCGGGCCCGGACCAGCTCCAGGAACTGCTCGACGGAGCGCAACTCCTCGGCCAGGGTGGTGAACTCGCCGTGCCTGCGGAAGGAGTACCGGGTGAAGTCGGCGAACTCCAGCAGCAGCTCGCGGGCCCGTTCGGGGTCGGTCCGCACGAACGAGGCGATCGCCGCCAGCGAGTTGTAGATGAAGTGCGGGGAGATCTGCGCGCGCAGCGCCCGGATCTCCGCCTCGATCAGCCCCGTGCGCGTCCGGTCCAGTTCGGCCAGTTCGAGCTGGACGGAGACCCAGCGCGCCACCTCCTCGGTGGCCCGGACCACGGACTGCGACTCCCCGGCACCGAGCACCACGAGGGCGCCGAGCACCCGCTGGTCGACGACGAGCGGCGCGGCGGCACCCCGGCGCGCGGGGCAGCCCGGGTCCCGGCAGTCGACGGTGAAGGTCTGGGTGCGGCCGGAGTCCAGCACCTGCCGCACCCGGTCCAGGACGGGCCCTTCGTGGTGCCGGCCCGGCCCCTCCCAGGCGAGCAGCCGGTCCTCGGCGGTGAGGCCGAGCGCGGCCGCGCCGAACAGCGGCCGCAGCCGCCGTACCGCCTTGCGGGCCGTGTCCTCGGTGAGCCCGGCGCGCAGCGGGGGCGCGGCCACGGAGGCGGTGTGCAGGGTGTGGAAGGTGGCCCGTTCCACCGGCGTGCCGAGGTCCGTTCCGTCCGGGGCGGCCCGGCGGGCCAGGTGCCGGCCCGCGGCGAGGCCCGCGGCGAACAGCAGGGGGGCCGCGGCGGCGGCGAGGGCGAGGCCGCTCACGCGCGGCTCCGGGGTGCGGCGGGCCGGGGGTGCGTCATCGGGTCGTCACTCCTGGCTCCGCGCCGGGCCGGGGTCGCGTCATCGGGTCGTCACTCCTCGCCGGGTCGCGGGCGCACCGGCCGGCCGGGTCTTCGGGCAGGTGCAGCCGGGCCATGGCGGCCTCGGTGCCGGCCGGGATCCGGTGCCGGGTGGCCAGCGAGACCAGGACCATGGTCAGGAAGCCGAGCGGTACCGACCACACCGCCGGCCAGGCGAGCAGGGTGTGCGCCCAGCCGTCCTCCAGTGGTCCGGCGATGGTCAGGGCGACCGCCGTGAGGGCGCTGCCCCCGCCGGTGAGCAGTCCCGCGACCGCGCCGGCCGCGGTCAGTCCGCGCCACCAGATGCCGAGCACCAGCAGCGGGCAGAACGCGGAGGCGGCCACGGCGAAGGCGAGTCCCACGGCGCCTGCCACGGGGAGGTCGCCGGCGGCCACGCTCACCACGGCGGGCACCGCGATCGCCGGCAGCGTCGCCGGCCGGAAGTTCCGGATGCCGAGCGAGGGCAGCACGTCCTGGCTGAGCACGCCCGCGACGGACAGGGTGAGCCCGGACGCGGTGGACAGGAAGGCGGCGCAGGCCCCGGCGGCGATCAGGGCGCCGAGCAGGTCGCCGCCGGTACCGCCGAGGAGCCGTTCGGGCAGCACGAGGACGGCGGCGTCGGTGTCGCCGGTGAGGCGCAGCTCGGGGGCGTAGATCCGGCCGAGCAGGCCGTAGAGAGGGGGCAGCAGGTAGAAGCCGCCGACCAGGGCGAGCACGATGACCGTGGTGCGCCGGGCGGCCCGGCCGTCGGGGTTGGTGTAGAAGCGGACGAGCACGTGGGGCAGCCCCATGGTGCCGAGGAACGTGGCGCAGATCAGCCCGTACGTCGTGTACAGCGGATGCTCGTCGCTGCCGGCGGACAGCGGTTCCGCCCAGCTGGAGGCCCCGCCGCGCCGGCCGTCGGCGCTCTCGCGCTCGGGCACCGGGGCCCCGGCCGGGAACCGGAGCGTCGTCCCGGCCCCGACCTCGTGCACACCCGGGTCCAGCGCCAGGCGGCCGTCGTCGAGGACCCTGCCGTCCACGGTGCCGGTCGCGACGGCCCGCAGCGGCGCCTCGATCCTGATGCGCACGGTGCTCTCGACGGTGACCTGGGTGGGCCGGCGGAAGGCCGGCGGCTCGTCCAGGGCGGCGGCGGGCCGCGGGTCGCCGTGCCAGGCGAGGACCAGGAAGACCGCGGGCACCAGGAGGGCGGTCAGCTTCAGGCAGTACTGGAACGCCTGGACGAAGGTGATGCCGCGCATGCCGCCGGCGGCCACGGCCAGGGTGACGACGACGGCGACGAGTACCGCGCCGAGCCAGCGGGGCGCGCCGGTGACCAGGCCGAGGGTGAGGCCGGCGCCCTGCAGCTGGGGCAGCAGGTACAGCCAGCCGACGCCGACGACGAGCACGCCGGCCACCCGGCGGGCGGCCCTGGACCCCAGCCGTGACTCGGCGAAGTCGGGCAGGGTGTACGCCCCGGAGCGGCGCAGCGGGGCGGCGACGAACACCAGGAGGACCAGGTAGCCGGCGGCGTAGCCGACCGGGAACCAGAGCATCTCCACGCCCTCGGCGACGAGGAGTCCGGCGATGCCGAGAAACGAGGCCGCCGACAGGTACTCGCCGCTGATGGCCATGGCGTTCAGGTACGGCGGGACGGTGCGGGAGGCGACGTAGAAGTCGGAGGTGGTGCGGGAGACGCGCAGCCCGGTGGCACCGATCACCAGGGTCGCGACGACCGCCGCCGCGACGGCGGCGATGCCGTACGTCTGGTTCACCCGGCGGCCCCGGGTGCGCGGCCGGGCGCGGGCGGCTGGGCGTCGGTCACCGTCAGGCCCTTTCGGCGAGGTCCGCGGTGTCGTGTCCGACGGTTCCGGCGGCTTCGGCGCGCTCGGCGCGTACGACGTACCACCGGCCGAGGAGGACGAGCACGGGGTAGGCGGCCACACCGAGTACGGCCCACACGACGAGCGCGCTGCCGGGCCGGACCGCCGGGTCCGGCAGGGCCGTGAAGACGAGGGGCAGCGGCCCGAGCACGGCGACGAGCAGTGCGAAGGTGACGAGAGCCAGGCGGAGCTGACGGCGCATCAGGGACCGGAGCGCGACGGAGTCGACGGCGGGGTCCTCCTCGTGCGCCCGGGCGGGGCGGGCCGGTCCGCGGGCCGCGCGGGGAGTCCGCGGAGCCCCCGTGACCACTTCACGCCGGGGAGTCCCAGGTGCACCCATGCCGCGTCCTCCGACCGCGAAGATCACACGTTGGAGTGGAGTGTACGCATCAAGGCACAAGAGGGACAGCTTCCGGTCACGCCCCGGCTCCCCGCCGCTCCGTCAGGACCGTGCCGGCCCGCCGCGGGTGCGCGCCCGGAGGTCGCCGTGCGCGAGCTCCAGCTCCACGTACGACTCCTCCGCCTTGCGGAACGCCAGCTCCAGCGCCGCGAAGGCGCGTGGACCGGCCAGGGTCCGCGCCGAGTTCCGCAGGTCGTAGAGGACCTCCGCCCAGCGGCCTGCGGCCGATGTCACCGCGGCGAGCAGCTCGGCCAGCTCCCGCGCGTCGCCGGGCGGGTGCGGCGGCAGCCCGCGGAGCCGCTCGACGAGCTCTTCGATGTCGGACATACCGCCTCCTCGTCAGCGCCAGGGGCAGGAGCCCGGGCCCACGGTAGACCCGCGGGCCGGCCGGACCCGCCGCCGCTTCGCACCCTGTTCCGTGAGCGGCCGCCCCGGCTCGCCGTACGGCGGGCCCGCCGCGCCGAACGGCAACCGGGCGGCGTCAGGCGGCCGTTGCCCGTGGCCCGGGCCGGGAAGTGCCCGTGCGGGGCCGCCCACGGATCCGGCTTCAGGCGATGTGCGGCGACATCAGGACGTTTCCGCCGCGCGGGACCAGTGCCCCGTGGACAGCCGGCTCGACCTCCCACAAGGATGTCGAGCCGCTACCCGCCACGACCCGTCACGGACGGCGCACCGGAGTCCGCCGCCTCAACCGAAGGGGTTGGAATGAGCAGCTACGACTACGTCATCGTCGGCGCCGGATCGGCGGGCGCCGTGCTCGCCGCACGGCTGACCGAGGACCCGGAGGTCCGGGTGGCACTGATCGAGGCGGGTGGCCCGGACACCGCGCAGGAGATCCATGTCCCGGCCGCCTTCCCCCACTTGTTCAAGTCCGCTCTCGACTGGGACTTCGACAGCGACCCGGAGCCCGGGATCGGCGGCCGCCGGGCCTACCTGCCCCGCGGCAAGGTGTTCGGCGGCACCAGTTCGATGAACGCCATGATCTACATCCGCGGCAACCGCGCCGACTACGACGGCTGGGCGGCGGCCGGGGCCACCGGCTGGTCCTACGACGAGGTGCTGCCGTACTTCCGGCGGGCGGAGGACAACGAGCGCGGCGCGGACGAGTTCCACGGTGCGGGCGGGCCCCTGACGGTCAGCGACGGCCGCTCCGGGCACCCGCTCTGCTCCGCGTTCGTGCAGGCCGCCCAGCAGGCCGGGTACAAGGCGAACGACGACTTCAACGGCGCGACGCAGTTCGGTGTCGGTCGCTACCAGCTCACGCAGCGCGGTGGCCTGCGGTGCAGCACGGCCGTGGCCTACCTGCACCCGGCCATGGAGCGGCCCAACCTGACCGTGCTGCCGTCGGCCCGCGCCCACCGGGTGGTGCTGGAGGGCGGCCGGGCGGCCGGTGTGGAGGTCGAACGCGGCGGCTCCGTCGAGGTGGTCCGCGCCGAGCGCGAGGTCGTCCTGTCGGCGGGCGCCTACGAGTCCCCGAAGCTGCTGATGCTGTCGGGGATCGGACCCGCCGCCGCCCTGGCCGCCTTCGGGATCGAGGTCGTCCGCGACCTGCCGGTCGGCGTGGGCCTCCAGGACCACTACATGGCGCTGCTCAACTTCCGTACCCGCGAGGAGTCGTTGCTCACCGCGGCGAGCCCGGGGAACGCGGCGCTGCTGGAGAGCGAGGGGCGCGGTCCGCTGACCTCCAACATCGGCGAGGCCGGTGGCTTCTTCCGCAGCCGGGACGACCTGACCGCCCCGGACCTCCAGTTCCACGCCGCCCCCACCCTCTTCCACCAGGACGGGCTCGGCGCGGCGACCGAGCACGGCTTCGCCTTCGGCCCCTGCGTGCTGGCCCCGACCAGCCGTGGCGCGGTGACCCTGCGCTCCGCGCGCCCGGACGCCGCACCCCGGATCGTGCACAACTACCTGATGACCGCCGACGACCGGGCGGTGATCGTCGCCGGCCTCCGGATCGCACGGGAGATCGCCGCGCAGCAGGCGGTGGCCGACGTCGTCACCGGGGCGTACGACGTGCCGGCCGGCGACTCCGACGCGGAGCTCCTCGCCTGGGCGCGGCGGGCCGGGCAGTCGCTGTACCACCCGACGTCGACCTGTGCCATCGGCGCGGTGGTCGATCCCGAACTGCGGGTGCTCGGTGTCGAGAACGTGCGGGTGGTGGACGCGTCGGTGTTCCCGACGGTGCCCCGCGGGAATACCAACGCGCCCACGATCATGGCCGCGGAGAAGGCCGCCGACCTCGTCAGGCAAGCCGCCTGACGCGCTCGCCCGGCCGGGCCGCACGACCGCGGGGCCGTACGGCACGCGGGGCCGTACGGGACGCGGGGCCGTACGGGACGCGGGGCCGTACGGGACGCGGTGCCGTACGGGACGCGGTGCCGTACGGGACGCGGTGCCGTACGGGACGCGGTGCGAAGAAACGGGAGACGGAAGAGCAACACGGTGCGCGGGCGGCGCGGCATGCTCGGGAGCGCGCAGACGCCTGCGACACCCGTACGCACTTCGGGCACACCGCCCCGCGGCCGCTTCGGCCCACGGGCCGCAAGAAGGACGATCACCATGGACCGACTGGACGTCATCGACACCTGCACCCGTATGGCCTGGTACGCCGACCAGCGTGACTGGGACGCACTGGGCGAGGTGTTCGCCGCCCGGGCCACCCTCGACTACACCAGCCTCAACGGCGGCGAGCCCGCCACCCTGAGCCCGGCCGAGATCGTCGACGGCTGGCGCACCGGCCTCGGCGTGTACGTGGCCACCCACCACCTGCTGGGCAACCACCTGGTCTCCGTCGACGGCGACAGCGCGGTGTGCACCGCCACGTTCCAGGCCACCCACCGCAAGACGGACGACTCCCTGTGGACGCTGGGCGGCACCTACCGCTTCGACCTGGCCCGCACCACGGACGGATGGCGCATCACCGGCGTGGTGATGACCGCGGTGTGGAGCGACGGTGAGCGATGAGGAGACGGGCGTCACGGGAGCCTGACGGCCTCGATGCCTCCGTCCGGTCGCCCGGGCCCGCACGGCACGGGCGACGGCTCCCCCACCCGCTGCCGCCGCGACACCACCGGCGGCCGGTTCACCACGAGCACGCTGGAGCACGCATGACACGCACGCACAAGGTCACCTTCGACAGCGAGGGCGTCCACCTGACCGGCAACCTCTTCCTGCCCGACGACTCCGGCACCGCGCTGCCCGGTGTCGTGGTCGCCGGCACCTGGACCAGCGTCAAGGAGATGATGGCCGACCGGTACGCCGAACGGCTGGCGGCCCGTGGCTACGCCGCCCTGTCCTTCGACTTCACCGGGTTCGGCGAGTCGCAGGGCGAGCCTAGGGACGTGGAGGACCCGGCCCGCAAGGTCCGCGACATCCGCCACGCGCTCACCTTCCTGGCCGCCCACCCGGCGGTCGACGGCGACCGGCTGGGCGCCCTCGGCATCTGCGCGGCCGCCATGTACATGTCGGACAGCGCCGCGCAGGACCCCCGCATCCGGTCGCTGGCCCTGGTGGCGCCCTGGCTGCACGACGCCGCCGTCTGCGAGGACGCCTACGGCGGCGCGGAGGAGGTCGCCGAGCGGATCAAGGCCGGCCTGGAGGCCCGTTCCCGTTACGAGGAGACCGGCGAGGTCGACTACGTGCCGGTCGTCTCCACCACGGACGAACGCGCCGCCATGCCCTACGACATCGACTTCTACCTCAACCCGGCCCGCGGCGGCATACCCGCCTGGCCCAACCGCTTCGCCGTCATGTCCTGGGCCGACTGGCTGACGTACGACGCCATCGCCCTCGCTCCCGGGATCGACCAGCCCACCCTGCTGGTGCACAGCGAGGACGCGGCGATCCCCGAGGGCGCCCGCCGCTTCCACGCACAGCTCGCCGGCCCCCGGGACCTGCTGTGGACGCAGGGCACCCAGTTCGACTTCTACGACACCGAGCCGCAGGTCACGGTCGCCGTCGACACCGTGGCCGCCCACTTCGCCCGGAGCCTGGGATGATCCTCGTCACCGGAGCGACCGGAAACGTCGGTGGCGAGGTCGTCCAGGCCCTCGCCCGGGCCGGCGAACCGGTCCGCGCACTCGTCCGCCGTCCCGCCGGCCTGCCCGCCGAGCAGGCCGTCGGCGACCTGGACCACCCGGACTCGCTGGGGCCCGCCCTCGACGGCGTACGCGCTGTGTTCCTGCTGCCCGGCTACCGCGACATGCCCGGGCTCCTGGCCCGGATGCGGCAGGCCGGCGTGGAACGTGTGGTGCTGCTCTCCAGCCTGGCCACCGTCGCCACCGACACCGACAACGTCCTCTCCGCGTACATGATCCGTTCGGAGGACGCGGTGCGGGAGTCCGGCCTCGCCTGGACGTTCCTGCGGCCCAACGCGTTCATGTCGAACGCGCTGCGCTGGCTGCCGCAACTGCGCGAGGGCGACGTGGTCAGGGACGCCTTCGGCACGGTGCCGGTCGCCTCCGTGGACCCGTACGACATCGCCGCCGTCGCCGTCCGTGCCCTGCTCGACCCCGGTCACGAGGGGCAGGTGTACCCCCTGAGCGGTCCCGAACCGCTGCTGCCGGCACAGCGCGTGGCCGTCCTGGCCGAGGTCCTGGGGCGGGACCTGCGCTTCCAGGCCCTCTCGGACGCGGAGGGCCGGGCCGACATGGCCGCCGCGGGCGTTCCGGAGCCGTACATCCGGGCGTTCTTCGGTTTCTACGGGGACGGCACACTCGACGAGTCGCAGGTCTATCCGACGGTGGAGAAGGTGACGGGGGCACCGCCCCGCACCTTCCGCGACTGGGCCGTGTCCCACCGCTCGGACTTCACCGCCGCCGCGACGGACTGACGCCGCCCGGAAGCCGGCGCCGTGGGCGGTGCCGGTGGGGCGGGGCGGCACGCAGGCCGCCCGCGGGCCCGCTCGGTGCCGTGCCTCAGCTTCGCCCGGGCAGGGCCTGCCACCGGTACTCGCGCGGCGAGAGCCCGTAGGCGGCCCGGAAGGCGCGGGTGAAGCCGGAGGCGCGCGGCATGCCCCAGCGGGCCGCGATCTCGTGGATGGGCAGGGTGCGCAGTGCGGGGTCCGCCAGGTCGGACCGGGCCTTCTCCAGCCGCTGGGAGCGGATCCAGGCGGCGACCGTCTCGCCCTGGGACTGCCGGGTGAACAGGCGGTGCAGGTGGCTGAGGGAGATGTGGTGGGCGGCGGCTATGGTGCCGGGGGTCAGCCCCGGGTCCGGCAGGTTCTGCCGGATGAACGTCCGGACGTGCCGGACCAGCACCTGGTCCCGGGTCTCCGGCGGCAGGGCGGACTCGGCCTCCAGGCGGTGCGCGAAGAGGGCGGAGACCAGGTCGAGGGTGACCGTGCCCAGGCGGGAGGCGTCGTTCGGCCCGAAGCCGCCGGCGTGCCGGTGCAGTCCGGTGAGGAAGTCCGCCAGCAGGGCCCCCGTGCCGTCCCGCACCGACAGCCCGCGCCCCAGCAGCCGCTCCATCCGCTGCGGCGGCAGGGGCAGCAGCGACCCGGGGAGGTCCACGCCCACGCCCGCGACGACGCCCGGCCGCCCGTCGGCCGCGGATCCGGAGGCGTACGCCTGGGATGCGCACGGCTGTCGGCTCGAGTCCACCAGGAGGCCGCTCGCGCCGACCGTGGCCGTCTCTCCGCGGTCCCCGGTCAGCGTCAGGCTCCCCTCGGTCACCAGTGACAAGTGGTAGAGCCCGGGGTCCGCCTGACGCACCCTTCGCGCAGTACGGCGGAAGCGTGCGGGCAGGAAGGACGTCCGCCACACCGTCACCGGTCCCAGTTCCATCAGCTGTAACTCCGCACGGAAGTCGGCGGCATGGGGGCTGGTCGTCTCGTTCGCGCGAGTCTGGCCGATCAGTTCCCGCCAGCGGTCGAACCGCTCACCGGCGGGGACGTCCTCGCCGCGGAACTCGGTCACGATCACTGCAACGTTCCCCCGTCATCCTCGAGTGGGCCCGATCCCGGGGACGGGCCCCGCCTTCCCCCCGAGGGGCGATCACGGCCCCCCGCTCATGGACGCTACCTGCCGGGGCGACAGCGGCTTACGAAAACGACCGAAGGGCCGCCTCAGATGTCCTCTGAAACGGCCCCTGACCTGCGACTCTTCGAGTCGGGACGACAGGATTTGAACCTGCGACCCCTTGACCCCCAGTCAAGTGCGCTACCAAGCTGCGCCACGTCCCGCCGCGGTCCCACGCGGGTGTCCCGCGTGATCACGCAGGTCAACCCTACCGCACCCGCGCGGGTGTCCTGGTCGCCTCCGGCTCGGCGGTGCCGAGCGGGCGGGCGGGGCGCTGGGCGGGGACGAGGAGCGCGGCGCCGGCCGCGGCCAGGCAGAGCACCGCGAGCAGGGCCCAGCCATGGGTGTAGCCGGAGGCGTACGGCAGGCCCGAGGGCTGGAGCCGGCCGGTGACCAGGACGCTGGTGAGCGCGGCGCCGATGGACCCGCCGATGG
The DNA here is from genome assembly GCF_040632975.1 of Streptomyces sp. NPDC013455. Taxonomy (NCBI): domain Bacteria; kingdom Bacillati; phylum Actinomycetota; class Actinomycetes; order Kitasatosporales; family Streptomycetaceae; genus Streptomyces; species Streptomyces sp. NPDC013455. Next base: position 77,819 of record NZ_JBEYCX010000013.1, read on the forward strand.
TGCGGATGTTGGCGTTCATGCCGGTGGCGGCGCCAGTCTGCTCGGCCGGGACGCTGCCCACGATGAGGTTGGCCATCGAGGCGAAGGCCAGTCCGATACCGAGCCCGAAGAGCCCCGCGACCACGGCGATCTGCCACCGCTCGTCGTGCCAGAGGGTGAGGAGGCCGCAGGCCAGCGCGCCGAGCGCGGCGCCCGTGGTGAGCAGCGCCTTGGCGCCGACGCGGGGCTCCAGGCGGCCCGAGAGGATGCCGGAGAGGAACATCGCGACCAGCATCGGCAGCAGGAGCAGTCCGGACGCGGTGACGCTGGCGCCGAAGCCGTAGCCGGCCGTGGACGGCGTCTGGAGGAAGCCGGGCAGGAAGGACCAGATCGCGTACATGCCGGCGCCGAAGAGCAGGGCGGCCGCGTTGGTCGTCCACACCGCGGGCAGCCGCATCACGCGCAGGTCGATCAGCGGCGAACCGGAGCGGGCCTCGGTCACCAGCCACACCGCGAACAGGACGGCGGCGGCCGCGAACAGGCCGAGGACCTTCGGCGAGCCCCAGCCCCACTGCCCGGCCTGGCTCAGCGGCAGCAGCAGCGCCACCAGCCAGGCGGAGAGCAGCCCGGCACCCGCCCAACTGACCTTGCCCTGCGCACGCTTGGGCGACTCCGGTACACAGCGCAGGGCGATCAGCGCGGTGGCGGCGACGACGGCGACCGGTATCCAGAACAGCCACCGGTAGTCGAGCGCCGAGACGATCGGGCCGGCGGCCACGATGCCCACACCGCCACCCGCGGCGATCACCGCGGAGAGGTTGCCGATGCTGCCGCCGACCTCGGCCGGGGCGAACTCGTCCCGGATGATGCCGAAGGAGAGCGGGAACAGCGCGCCGCCGACACCCTGGACGACCCGGGCGAGGATGAGCACGCCGATGTCGGGGGCGAGCGCGGCGATCAGGCAGCCCGCGAGGACGGTCACCAGGACGGCGACGAGGGTGCGTTTCTTGCCGACGAGGTCGCCGACCCGGCCGAGGATCGGGGTGAAGACCGAGGCGGACAGCAGGTAGGCCGTCATCACCCAGGTCGCGGTCGACTGGGAGGTGTGCAGCGCGTGCTGGACGGTCGGCAGGGCCGGCGCGATCAGCGACTGGAGCATGGCGAACACGCCGGCACCGGTCGCGAGGACCGCGAAGGTGAGGCGGGTGGACGTGCGGGGCATGGAGGGGGCCTCTCCGGAATCGGGGACGGAGGGTCGAGCGCGCCAGGGGCTGGGCCGGACGGGCCGTGCGGGGTCGCAGGGGCCCGAGGACGGTCGCAGGGGCCGTGCACAGCCGTACGGGGCGTGCGTAGCTGTACGGGCGGGCACGGTCCTGCGGCCGTACACGGCCGTGGTGCGAGGTGCATGGTGCGAGGTGCGGGGGCGGCGGCGCGGGCCGCGTCCGGCCACGGCGGGGCCACCCCTCACTGCTAAAGTGGAGGTACCCCTCCACTGTAGCGGAGGCATACCTCCGGTTCAATCGAGATCCTCCCCGGGAGGCAGCAGTGACGGCCACGCCGTTCCCCGTCAGCGAGATCGTCGCGACCCGCCGGCCGCACCGGAAGGACGCCGCCCGCAACTACGACGCCCTGCTCGCCGCCGCCCGCGAGGCGTTCGCCGAGCACGGCGCCGAGGCGGCCCTGGAGGACATCGCCCGCCGCGCGGGGGTCGGCATCGGCACCCTGTACCGCAACTTCCCGACCCGCCGCGACCTGTTCGAGACCGTCTACGCGGACGAGGTCAACACCCTGTGCCGGGCGGCCGGGGACCTCGCGGACCGGGAGCCGTGGGAGGCGCTGACGGCCTGGCTCGACCGGTTCGCCGGGTACATGGTCACCAAACGGGCGGTACGGGAGGCCCTGGACGGCGAGTCGGACATCTTCCAGGCGTGCCGTGACTCGATGTACGCGGCCGGCGGCCCGCTGCTGGAGCGCGCGCAGCGGGCCGGCGTCGCCCGGGCGGACATGGGCTTCGGGGACCTGCTGCGGATGGTCGCCGGGATCACGGCGACGGCGTACGAGGACAGCGCCCAGCGGGACCGGGTCCTCGCGATCGCGCTGGACGGCGTCCGAACCGTCCGCTGACGGCGCCCGCACCGCCCGCCGACGGCGCCCGCACCGCTCGCTGGGGGCTCGCGCGCCGGGTGCTCACTTGATCAGCGCGTTCGCCACCACCACGACCATCCCCAGCAGTGCGTCCCCCAGTCCGACGAGGACGGCGGCCGGCCAGCTCCGCGCCGACCAGCGGGCGGTGACCAGGCCGAGCCCGAACAGCAGCGCGATGTTCAGGGCGAAGGCGGCGTACTCGACGCCCTTCGCGGGCCACCACCCCCAGCGCGCCCCCGCGAGCAGGAACACCGTGGGCAGCACGGCCGTGACCAGCGGCCACTCGTTGCGCAGGGCGGGCAGGATGTCCCGTCGGCGGTGCGGGACCCGCTCGGCGATGTAGTGGGCGTAGCCGTGGGCGAGGGCGGACGCGCACGCGGTCACCAGTACCCAGGCCGCGTCGTAGCCGCGGACGTCGGCGGACGTGTGTCCGTACTGGGTGAGCGCCGCGACCATCGAGCTGGCGAGGACGGCGCCGTACACCCCGCCGAACAGGACGACCTCGCGCGCGTCGTGCCGGCGGGGCGGTGCCGCGCGGTCCGCCGTGGAGTCGGCCATGTTGTCGGCCATGTTCTCGGCCATGTCCCCACGATCACCCGGGCCCGGCGCCCCCGCCAGTCCGCGCGGCCCGACGAAGTGTCCTCCGGCCAGTCCCGATGCCGCACACACTGTCCACGGCGGCACGGCTCGCGCGCCGACTAGGGTCGGCCGCATGACGCACAGCTTCGCGCTCCACATCCCCGACGCCGACCTCGAACCCGAGCCCCTGGACCCGGCGCAGATCGTCTCCGGGAGCCCGGAGGTCACCGGAAAGGTGGTCTGGGAGTCGCCGGACGGGCGGCACCTCCGCGGGATCTGGCAGATCACCCCGGGCGTGGTCACCGACACCGAGGCGGACGAGCTGTTCGTGGTGATCAGCGGCTCGGCGACCATCGAGGTCGAGGACGGGCCGACGCTGACGGTCGGGCCGGGCGACATGGCGGTGCTGCGCGCCGGCGACCGTACCCGCTGGACGGTGCACGAGACGCTGCGCAAGGCGTACGCGATCACCCTCTGACCACCCTCTGGCCCAGAGCGGGCGCGCCGTGCCGGGGCCCGGTGCGGGCAGCGCCGGGTGCTCGCGCCCTCCAAGGGTTGACAGCCTCGCCATGTCCGGACAAAGGTGGCCTGCGCTCGGACGCACCGGTCCGGTCCGCGGTCCACGCACGCGTCCGGGCGCACCGTCCGAACGCTGCAGGAGAGGCTGCCATGGTGGAAGCGCTGGGTGTCGCCGTCGTCGGGTTCGGCTGGATGGGCCGGGTGCACACCCAGGCGTACGCCCGGCTCCCGCACCACTATCCGCACCTCCCGCTGCGTCCCCGGCTGGTCACCGTCGCCGAGGAGGTGCCCGGGCGGGCCGAGGAGGCCGCCGAACGGTTCGGGTTCGCCTCCGCGACCCGGGACTGGCGGGAGGTGGCCGCCGACCCGCGCGTGCGGGCCGTGAGCGTCACCGCGCCGAACTTCCTGCACCGGGAGATCGGCGTGGCGATGGCCGAGGCCGGCAAACACCTGTGGATCGAGAAGCCGGTGGGGCTGACCGCCCAGGACGCCCGCGCGGTCGCGGACGCGGCCGCCGGGGCGGGTGTGCAGGGCACCGTCGGCTTCAACTACCGCAACGCGCCCGCCGTGGAGGCCGCCCGCGAGCTGATCGCCTCCGGCGGCATCGGCACCGTCACCCACGTGCGCATCCGCCTCTTCAGCGACTACGCGGCCCACCCGGACTCGGCCCTGACCTGGCGCTACGAGCGCGAGCGCGGCGGCAGCGGGGTGCTCGGCGACCTGGCCTCGCACGGCGCCGACCTGGCCCGGTTCCTGCTGGGCGACATCGCCGCCCTCACCGCCGACACCGCGATCTTCCTCCCGGAACGCGCCCGCCCGGCCGGCGCGACGGCCGGCCACGCCCTGGCCGCCGGCGGCGCGCCCGGCCCGGTCGAGAACGAGGACTACGTCAGCTGCCTGCTGCGCTTCGCCTCCGGCGCCCGCGGGGTCCTGGAGGCCTGCCGGGTCTCGGTCGGCGAGCAGAACAACTACGGCTTCGAGGTACACGGCACCAAGGGGGCGGTGTTCTGGGACTTCCGCCGGATGAACGAACTGGGCGTGAGCAGCGGTACGGCCTACCAGGACCAGCCGGTCAGCACGGTCTACGTCGGCCCGGGCGCCGGCGAGTTCGCCGCGTTCCAGCCGGGCGCGGCCAACGCGATGGGCTACGACGACCTGAAGGTGATCGAGGCCTACCGCTTCGTACGCTCCATCGCCGAGGGCACGCCGTACGGCACCACCCTCGCGGACGCGGTGCACAGCGCGACCGTGCTGGACGCGATGACGGAGTCGGCGCGGACCGGCGCGTGGGTCAGCCTCCCGGCATGTTGTACGGGGTGACCACCTGGATCGCCGACGGCAGCACCGGCCCGGCGGGCGGCAGCGCGCCGTGGCTGCGCATCACCTCGCGGCACGCCTCGCGCAGATCGTGCCGCAGGTCGTGGTGGAGCACGGCGGAGAGCCGGTGCGCGCGCAGCAGGCGGGTGTTGTCGTGGTCCAGGTCGTGCGCGATGAACACGGCGCACTCGCGGCCGAGGTCGGCGAACGCACGCAGGGTGGCGTTGTTCCCGCCGCCGATGGAGTACACCGCGCGGATCTCCGGGTCGCGTTCCAGGGCGGCGCGGACCAGGTCGTACTGGGTGGCGTCCAGGCCCTGGCCCCCGGCGGTCTCCACCAGCGCGCGTCCGGGATGGCGGGCGCGCATGACACCGCGGAACCCCATCTCGCGCTCCTCCTCGTTGCGGAAGAAGCCGCTGCTGAGGCTGGTGAGGACGTTGCCGGGCCGGTCGCCGAGCCACTGGCCCAGGAGGTACGCGGCGGTCGCGCCGGCCGCCCGGTTGTCGATGCCGACGTAGGCCAGGCGTCCGCTCGCGGGCAGGTCGGTGACGAGGGTGACGACCGGGACGCCGGCGGCGGTGAGCCGGCCGACGGCCGCCGTGACCTCGGGGACGTCCGGCGCCTTGAGGATCACCCCCTGCGTCCCGCGCCGGGCTGTCCGGTCCAGCGTGCGGACCAGTTCCTGGACCGGTCCGGTCTCACGGAAGTGGAAGCGGCAGCGGACCACCGCCGGGTGCAGCGCGGGCAGTTCCGCCTCCAGGGCGGCGCGTACGGCGGTGGTGAACCGCTCCGGAGCCTGCGCCACGATGTCGACCATGAAGGTGCGGCCGACCAGCCGGACCTGGGTGCGCTGCCGGTCGAGGTCGGCGATGGCCCGGCGCACCTCCTGCGCGGTGCTCTCCCGCACCCCTCCCCTGCCGTTCAGCACCCGGTCCACGGTCGCCTCGCTGAGACCGGCCTGACGTGCGATCTCCCGGATCGGGAACGGATGGCCCATGGACCGGCTCCTTGAGGGGTTTTTGATGGCTCTCTGCTGGTTGTTCGAGGTGTTTGTACTGACAAGAATGGCAGGGCCGCGCCGCATCGGCGGTCTGCGCATCGGCCGGACCGGCTCGGAGGGCGGGGATGCACCCGGCGGACCTTCCACTGCGCCGGCGACGACCAACCCTAGGAGCAGCACCCCATGCGTATCGGAATCCTCGGCCTCGGCCGCATCGGCGCCTTCCACGCAGAGACCCTCTCCGGCCTCGACGCCGTCGGGTCGCTCGTCGTCACCGACCCGTTCGCGGACGCGGCCAAGGCCGCCGCCGAGCGGTTCGGGGCCGAGGTCGCCGACTCGCCGGAAGCCCTGCTGGCGGCCGGTGTGGACGGCATCGTGGTGGCGGCCGCCACCGACGCCCACCCCGCCCTGATCCAGGCCGGCGTCGAGGCCGGTGTCCCGGTCTTCTGCGAGAAGCCCGTCGCCGGGACGGTCGAGGAGGGCCTGCGGGTCCTGGAGGCCGTCCGGGACAGCGACGTGCCGGTCCAGATCGGGTACAACCGGCGCTTCGACGCGGGCTTCACCGCCGCGCGGGCCGCCGTGCGCTCCGGCGAGCTCGGCACACTGCACACGGTCCGCTCCACGACCCTGGACCCGGCGCCGCCCCCGGCCGCCTATGTCGCCGCGTCCGGCGGCATCTTCCGGGACTGCTCCGTGCACGACTTCGACATCATCCGCTGGGTGACGGGCCGTGAGGTCACCGAGGTGTACGCGGTGGGCGGCAACCGGGGTGCCGACTACATCGGGGCGGCGGGCGACGCCGACACCACGGGCGCGCTCCTGACCCTGGACGACGGCACGATCGCGGTGGTGTCCAACTCCCGTCACAACGGCCGTGGTTACGACGTGCGCATGGAACTCCACGGCTTCGCCGACTCCCTCGCCGTCGGCCTGGACGACAAGCTGCCGCTCCGCTCGGCCGAGCCGGGCGTGGCCTTCCCGGCCGGCACCCCGCACGACTTCTTCATGGACCGCTTCGCCGACGCCTACCGGGCCGAACTGACCGCCTTCACCGAGGTCGTGGCCGGCACCCGCCCCTCTCCGTGCACCGTCGAGGACGCCCTGGAGGCCGGGTGGATCGCCGAGGCGTGCACGCTGTCGCTGCGCGAGCACCGGCCGGTGACGCTCGCGGAGGTGCGGCGGGGCTGAGCCCGCGAGCCGACGCCGGGCCGCGTGCCGGCGCCGGGCCGTGAGGCGGCGCCGGGCCGCGTGCCGGCGCCGTACGCCCGGGCTCTGTCAGCCGCAGTAGCGAATCAGCCACTCGTCCGGGTTGTAGGTGTCCCGTGCCGGATCCGGCAAGGTCGCCGCCCTGGTCTCCACCGTGTCCTCCGGGCGTATCCGCTCGGGCAGCGTGCCGAAGCGGTCGTGGCGCGCGGCGGCCGCGTCGGCCGGGTCCTGGGGCGCCTTGCGAGGTTCCGTGCGGTGTGTCATCTCGTCCTCCCGTCTGCGCGGGCATCCCCCGTCATCGTCCTCAACGCCCGCGTGCCCCCGGAAGGTTCCCGGCCACCGGCCGGCCGAATCCGCTGGGACACCGAAGGAACCGGGCCGCGGTCCGGCGACCACGACCCGGTTCCCCCCCCGGCCCTCGGCTCCGTCCCTCACGCCCCGCAGGAGCGCAGGAAGCGCCGGGTGCGCACGGCGATCGGCAGCGGCTCGTCCGGCTCGCAGGGGTACATGTCCTGCTCCACGATGGCGAACAGGTCCACGCCCAGCCGCTGCGCCGCCTCCAGCACCGGCCCCAGCTCCGGCACCCCGGACGGCGGTTCGCACATCACCCCGCGCTGCACGGCCGGCCCGAACGGCACCTGGTCGGCGACCACTTCGGCAAGGATGGCCGGGTCGACCTGTTTGAGGTGCAGGTAGCCGATCCGCTCGCCGTAGGTCTCGATCAGCTTGACGCTGTCGCCGCCGCAGTAGGCGTAGTGGCCGGTGTCCAGACAGAGGCCGACCAGAGCGGGGTCGGTCGAGTCCAGGAGCCGCTCGACGTGTTCCTCGGTGTCGATGTGGGTGTCGGCGTGCGGGTGCACGACGATGTCCAGGCCGTAGCGCTCCTTCACCTCGCGGCCGAGCCGTTCCATGCCCTCGGCCAGGTGCGCCCACTGCTCGGTGGTCAGCTCGGGCGGCTCCAGGATCTCGGCGGTCTTGTCGTCCCGCCAGAAGGAGGGGATCACCACCAGGTGCTTCGCGCCCATCGCCCGGGTGAGCGCGGCGACCTGGCTGACGTGGGCCCAGGTCTCCGCCCAGACGGCGGGGCCGCGGTGCAGGCCGGTGAAGACGGTGCCCGCCGAGACCTTCAGGTTCCGTTTGGCCACCTCGTCGGTGAGCCGGGCCGGATCGGTGGGGAGGTAGCCGTACGGGCCCAGTTCGATCCAGTCGTAGCCGGCCTCGGCGACCTCGTCGAGGAAGCGTTCCCAGGGCACCTGCCGGGGGTCGTCGGGGAACCAGACGCCCCAGGAGTCGGGGGCCGAGCCCACCCGGATGCGGTCGAGGACGTGGGGCATGGTCAGGAGTTCCCTTCGGGGGAGGTCGCCACGGGTGCGGTGAGGTCGCCCTCCTCGGGCAGTTCCTCGACGTCGACGCCGCGCACCTGGGCCAGTTCGTGCTTGAGCGCGGCCAGTTCGGCGCCGCCGGCCATGTGGTTGGTCAGCTCCTCCAGGCCGACGTCGCCGCGGTCGGCGGACAGTTCCAGGGTGCCGAGGCGCAGCACGCTGAAGTGGTCGCCGACCATATAGGCGTGGTGCGGGTTGTGGGTGATGAAGATGACGCCGAGGCCGCGGTCGCGGGCGGCGGCGATGTACTTCAGGACCACGCCGGACTGCTTCACACCGAGCGCGGCCGTCGGCTCGTCCAGGATGAGGACCCGGGCGCCGAAGTGGACGGCACGGGCGATGGCCACGCTCTGCCGCTGGCCGCCGGAGAGGGTGCCGATGGGCTGCTCCAGGTCGTCCAGGACGATGCCCATGTCGCGCAGTTCGGCGTCGGCGGTCTGCTTCATGCGGGCGATGTCGAGGCGGCGCAGCGGCCAGGGGCCCTTGGTCATCTCCGAGCCGAGGAAGAAGTTCCGCCACACCGGCATCAGGGGGACGGTCGCCAGGTCCTGGTAGACGGTGGCGATGCCCTTGTCCAGTGCCTCGCGCGGGGAGGTGAACCGCACCGGCTCGCCGTCGACGAGGAGCTCGCCCTCGGTGTGCTGGTGCAGCCCGGAGACGATCTTGATGAGGGTGGACTTGCCGGCGCCGTTGTCGCCGAGCACGCAGGTGACCCGGCCGGCGCGGACCTCCAGGTCGACGCCGTGCAGGGCCCGGACGCCACCGTAGGACTTGCCGGCGCCGCGCAGTGCGACGAGGGGGGCATCCTGGGCGGGGGTGCCGTTCCGGCGGACGGCGTCGTGGGTTCCGGTTCGCTTGTCGGTCATGGGTCACCTCCGGGTCGCCGTGCGCTGGACCCATAGATTGATCAGGACGGCGCCGAGGAGCATCACGCCGAGGAAGGCCTTGAACCAGTCCGGGTTCCAGCCGGCGTACACGATGCCCTGCTGCACCATGCCGAACATGAACGCGCCGAAGACGGGACCGATCGCGGAGCCGTAGCCGCCGGTGAGCAGGCAGCCGCCGATGACGGCCGCGGCGATGTAGATCAGCTCCTGGCCGACGCCCTCGCCGGACTGCACGGTGTTGAACGAGAACAGGTTGTGCATGCCGACGAACCACGCGCCGAAGCCGGCCAGCATGAACAGGGTGATCTTGGTGAAGCCCACCGGGACGCCGACCGCGCGGGCGCTGCCCTTGTCGCCGCCGACGGCGAAGATCCAGTTGCCGTACTTGGTGCGCAGGAGCACCCAGGTGGCGAGGGCCGCGAAGACCAGCCACCAGATCACGGTGATCTTCACCTGCACCCCGCCGACGCCGAACGAGGAGGCGAAGACCTTCCTGGCCTGGCCGAAGCCGTCCATGTCGCTGATGTCGTCGGTGGCGACGTTGCCGGTGACCAGCTTGGTCACGGCCAGGTTGGCGCCCTGCAGGATCAGGAAGGTGCCGAGGGTGACCAGGAAGCTGGGCAGCCCGGTCCGCATCACCATCCAGCCGTTGAAGGCACCGATCGCGAGGGACACGACCAGGGCGACGATCACGCCGGTCCACACGTTGAGGCTCAGCTGGTAGCTGAGCATGCTCGCGGTGAGCGCCGAGGAGATGACGGCGACGCCGGAGGAGAGGTCGAACTCGCCGCCGATCATCAGCAGGGCCACCGGGAGGGCCATGATGCCGATGGTCGAGGACTGGTACAGGATGTTCGCCATCGAGCCGCCGTCGCGCACCGGCGGAGCCGCGATCAGGAAGAAGACCAGGACGGCCACGGCGCCGAGGAAGACGCCCACCTCGGGCCGGGCCAGCAGCCTCGGCACCAGCGGGCGCCGGGCGGTGCGGCCGTCGGTCTGCCTGGGGCCGGACGCCGGCGGCCTGCCGACCGCCGGCGTCGACTGCTGGGTCATGCTCATCACCGGGTGCCCTTCGCGGCGAACTCGGCGACCTTGTCGACGTTGGACTTGTCGACGAAGGCCGGGCCGGTGAGCACCGGCTGCTCACCGCCGCCGCTGTAGTTGCCGTTGTTCTCGTAGAGCCACAGCGAGTCGACCGCCAGGTAGCCCTGGAGGTAGGGCTGCTGGTCCACGGCGAACTGGATGGTGCCGTTCCGCACCGCCTTGACCAGTTCCTTGTTGAGGTCGAAGGTGGCCACCTTGGCCTTGCCGCCGGCCTCGCCCACCGACTGGACCGCGGTCAGGGCGATGGGGGCGCCGAGGGTGACGACCGTGTCCACGTCCTCGTCCTGCTTCAGTTTGGCCGTGATCGTGGACTTCACGGACGGCATGTCGGTGCCGTTCACGTACAGGGTGTCGGTGGTGCCCTCGAACGTCTTCCGCACGCCGTCGCAGCGCTGGGTGAGGCCGACGTTGCCCTGTTCCTGGATCACGCAGACGATCTTCTTGGCGCCGGTGGTGTTCAGCTTCCTGCCGAACGCCTCACCCGCCACGCTCTCGTCCTGCCCGAAGAACTCCAGCAGGCCGAGCTTCTTCCAGTCGCTCAGCCCCGAGTTGAGGCCGACCACCGGGATGCCGGCCTGCTTCGCCTTGCCGATCACGCTCCTCAGCGCGCCGGGCTTGGCCAGGGTGACCGCGATGCCGTCGACCTTCCGGTCGATGGCGTTCTGCACGTAGGTGGCCTGGTTGCCCGCGTTGGGGTCGGCGGAGTAGATCAGCTCGATGTTGTCCTTGGCCGCCGCGGCCTGGGCGCCCTTGCGGACGGTGTCCCAGAAGGTGTCGCCGGGCGCCTGGTGGGTGATCAGGGCGACGGTCATGCGGGGGGTGTCGGCCTTGCCCGCGGAGGCGCTCGCCGTTTCCTCCTCGGCCTTCTTGCCGCCGGAACTGCTGGAGCAGCCGGCCAGGGTGAGGGCTGCCGCGGCGGCCAGGGCCACGAGGGGGGCCGGTCTGCGGGAGCGGGGGCGAGACAAGCGGTCCATCTTTCCTGCACCTCACTGTGCGTGCGACGGGGCAAGGGGACGCGTGTGCGTTGGGACGGGATACAAGTCCCTGTCGGGCCCGCTGTCAATACTTTGTTAAGACATCATTTCACAAGCAGGTCCGAATGTAAGGACAAATTGCAGGCACCTCGCGCCCCAGACCTCCGCCTGACGGGCATGGGCCCCTCTGCCGGCCGGAACCCGGACGACCCTTCCACACTGCCCAGTTGGTGGCCGAGACACCCGGCCGGCCCGTCGCCGTGAAAGGCGTCTGGGCCGACCGGTGGGGACGGGCGGCAGCCGCCGGGCACGCCGGAGCCGCCGTCTTACGCGGTCCGGCTCAGGACCTGTTCCAGGTGAGGCTGACTTTCAGCTGAGCCGAGGCGCCTGCGGTCGTGATGACCGCTCCCGCCTTGGCATTCAGTTCGACACCGAATTCCACGAGCAGGACATCGGGGCGCTGCACGAGCCCTTCCATCTGGGCCGCCATGTCCTGGGCCACCGCGCGCACGGCACGGCTGAGGGAGTCGAACGTCGCCTCGGCTTTCCCGATCACCCCGGGAGCCGATCCGCTCCGGGTGATTGCGGGGCTCGGCACCCGCTCGTCGGAGACCCTGACGAGCACGCCGCCACCGTCGTGTAGCGGGAACTCCATAATCGCCATAAGATCTGGATTAGCACGAAATCCCCCACACCGCCAGGTAGTTGACAGTTCTCTCAATTCGGACTGTATGGCACCGCGGGCGAGGGCAGCGGTCGGTGGGCTTCAGCCGTGAGGACCGTGGCTACGCACACGAAGGAGGCGAGCCATGTCACTCGCCCTCGAGATCGTTCTCATCATCATCGGCATTCTCCTGCTGGCCGCCGCACTGATCGGCAGTGGCATTTCCCGGCGCCTGATGACCATTCCGAAGATGCACCGGGCACCGCGCATCGCGCTGGCCATCCTCGGCGTGCTCCTGCTGGCGGGCGGGATGTGGGGCGTGATCACGGAGAGGGAAGAGCCCGGCCCCTCACTGGCGGACCTCAGGACGCGCGTTCCGTCCGCCGTGAAGGCCGAGATGAACTGCTCGGAAGCCGCTGAATCACCTAAGGGCGCGGTGGGACTCGAATGCACCGGCACCGAGGAGAACACCACTCCGGAGCAGGCCTGGTTCACCCTGTTTCCCGACGTCGACTCGATGCAGAAGTACTGGATGAACAAGGCCGGCCCCAGCGACCTGCCGGGAACCGAGTGCACCTCCGTGGACGACTTCCGAAAGGGCGGCAAACAGGAGTGGATCCTCGGTGACCAGTCCGTCACCATGGGCGATCAGGCCTGCTACATGGTCGGGAACACCGCGGTGGCCCTCTACACCGACCGGCGGTACAACATCGTCGTCCTCGCCCAGGTCTCGGACCCCGACCACTACGACGCCTTCCTCAAGTGGATCAACGGCAACGCCTCCGTACTCGAAGGGGATGACAACGAGACCCCCGCCACTCCCTCGCACACCGTGGCCGCAGCGAGGCGTTGACCCGGCCGGAGGGGAGAACGGCGCCATGGCGGCGGACTTCGATTTCGTGCTCGAAATGAGTGAGGCGCCCGGCGGCTACCGCATCGAGGTGTCGTCGCCGTGCGGTGAGGACACCGCCGTCGCCGGCATCGACGCGGACGCGCTGTTGGAGCGGCTGCCCTCGCTGGAGGCGGCCGTCCTGGGGTCCGCCGCACGCTCCCGGAGCCTGGGTGCGGGGATGGAGGCGCCCGCCCGGCAGGTCGGCGGCACGCTGTTCGACTCCGTGTTCCAGAGCGCGATCAAGGCGCTCTACCTGTCCAGCAGGCAGAAGGCGCAGGAGCGGGGCCGGCGACTGCGCATGATCCTGCGGGTGCGTGCCCCGGAGCTGGCGGCCCTGCCCTGGGAACTGCTGTACGACGCGAAGCTCGGCGGCTACCTCTGCCTGCACCATCCGGTCATCCGCTACGTGGAGATGCTGGAGCCGGTCTCGCCGCTGCGCGTGGAGCCGCCGCTGCGCATCCTCGGCATGGTGGCCCTGCCCGGCTCGCTGGGCACGCTCGACGCGGACCTGGAGCGGGATGGTCTGAGTACGGCGCTCCGGCCGCTGATGGACGAGGGAATGGTGCAGCTCGAATGGGTGAGGGGGCAGACCAAGCAGCATCTCTTCGACGCGCTGCTGCGCGGCTGCCACATCTTCCACTTCATCGGACACGGGAGGTTCGACGATCAACGACGGCAGGGAATGATCGTCTTCGCCGACGAGCAGGGGCGGGAGGATCCCCTGCACGCCGAGGCGCTCGGCTCACTCATCAGCGTCGCCGAGCCCGCACCACGCCTCGTCGTGCTCAACAGCTGCGAGACGGGCACCTCCCACGCGCTGGATCTGTTCTCCAGCACGGCCGCCAAGCTGGAGTACACGGTGCCGGCGGTGGTGGCCATGCAGTTCCCGGTGACCGACAAAGCGGCCGCGCTCTTCTCCCGGGCCTTCTACCAGGCACTCGCGGCCAACCGACCGGTCGACGAGGCGGTGCGCACGGGGCGTATCGCGTTGCGGGCCGACAAGGACGACAGCCTGGAGTGCTTCACGCCCGTGCTGTACCAGCGCAGCGGCGACGCCCGGCTGTTCGACCTCACCTCTGCGCGGCCGGCTCCTGACCCGGGGAAAGCGGCGGTGGACATCGACCGGCTCCGGCGCGAGGCACACCGGGACAGGAAAACCGAGCCGTCCTTCCCGCAGCCCCCGCCCCCGCCCTCGCCGCCGCCGTTGAGGACGCCCTCGCCCGGTGTCACACCCCTCATGGTGATCGACACCGGGCACTGGGTGGTCAGCCTGGCCGTCCATCCGCAGGGCCGCCTGCTCGCCACCGGTTCCCGCAAGCTCATCCGCATCTGGGACGTGGTCACCGGCCGGCCCAGGTGGGAGCGCCGACTCGGCGGGTGGAGCACCATGGTGAACGCGACCGCCTTCAGCCCCGACGGCAGCAGACTGGCCACCGGCAGCACGGACAACTTCGCGCGCGTCTGGGACTGGTCGACCGGTTCGGTCGACGCCGAGCTGGCCCACCGGCATTTCGTCAACACGGTCGACTTCGACCCCAGCGGGCAGTACCTGGCCACGGGCAGCGCGGATGCCACGGTCCGTGTCTGGGACCTCGGCACCGCGAGCGAGGTACTGGCCCTGCGCCACGCCCGCGCGGTCAAGGCCGTGAGGTTCAGCCCGGACGGGCGCCTGCTGCTCACGGCGTCCGAGGACAGGAACGCGTATGTCTGGGACGGCGACGGCCGTCAGCGGGCCCGGATCCCCCACCACGACTTCGTCCTCGGTGTCGCCTTCTCCCCGGACGGACGGAAGATCGCCACCTGTGGCCAGGACCGTGTCGTCGAGGTCAGGGAGACGGAGTCATGGACTCCGCTCTTCCGGGCGGAGCAGGACGCCGGTCTGCGGTCGGTGGCGTTCAGCCCCGACGGCACCCTCGTCGCGGCCGGCGGCGAGGACGGCACCGTCGGGGTGTGGTCGGCCGACACGGGTCGGTCACTGGTCACCCTCCAGCAGGGCCGGGCGGTGAACGCCGTCGCGTTCTATCCGGACGGACGGTTCCTGGCCAGCGGGGGCGAGGGCAAGGTGGTGCGCAGCGTCCCGCTCCCCGAGGACGACCGCTGACCGAGTCCCGCACCCGCGTCCCAGGGCTCGTCCCCGCGGTCCGGGAGCCCGGGGCGGTCAGTGCGCCGCGTCCAGGCGGGACCGCTGGTCCGCGGTGAGTTCCAGGTCGACGGCGGCGAGGTTCTCCTCCAGCTGGGCCACCGAGGAGGCGCCGGCGAGCGGGATGACCGGGAGGTCACCGCCCAGCTGCCAGGCCAGGACGACCTGGTTGGCGGTGGCTCCGGTCTCCCGGGCCACCTCGCGCAGCACCGCGAGCCGGGCGGGGGTGCCGGGGTGGTCGTAGTCCGCCGGCAGCGGCTTGTCGGCGCGGGTGTAGGCGCCGGTGAGCAGCGGTGAGTAGGCGACCAGGGTGAGACCCGGCTCCGCCCGCAGGTAGCCGAGGAGCTGGGCGTCGGCGCCGCCGAGGCTGCCGTCCGGGAACAGCTCGCTCGGCACGTCCGTACGCGGCCGCAGGTAGCTGTGCTGGTACTGGAGGACCTCGTACCCGGGCAGGCCCCCGGCCGCCGCGAGGGCGCGGGCCCGTTCCACCCGCCACACGGCCTGGTTGCTGACGCCGAGCAGGCCGACGGTGCCCTCGGCGACCAGCTCGGCGAAGGCCGCGACGGTCTCCGAGAGCGGGACGGTGGGGTCGTCTATGTGCGCGTACAGCAGGTCGAGCCGGTCCACGCCGAGCCGCTCCCGGCTGCGCTCGGCGGACTCCCGGACGACCTCGGCGGACAGGCCCTCGGCGTTGTCGGTGTAGCTGGTGCCCGGGGCGAGCGGCCGGGCGCCCAGCTTCGTGGCGATGACGACCTCGTCGCCGACGCCCCGGCTGCGCCGCCACCGCCCGAGCAGTTCCTCGCTCTGGCCGCCCTGGCTGCCGTCCACCCAGAAGGCGTAGTTGTCGGACGTGTCGATGAAGTTGCCGCCGGCCTCGACATAGCGGTCGAGGACGGCGAAGGAGGTCTTCTCGTCGGTGCGCGACCCGAACAGCATCGCGCCGAGCGCGAGCACGCTCACCTCCCGGCGGGTGGCCGGGTCGGTCCCGATCGTGCGGTACTTCATGCTGGTCCTCCCGTACGTGGCTGGTGGCAGGGGAGTCTGGAACCTGAAGTGCACTTCAAGTCAAGGTGGTTGGAGTGCAGCCGGGCCCTTGAAGAGTGCGGCGGGGGCTGGTGGGATGCGCGGCACACCGACACACCACCGGCCCGGAGGTTTCCCGTGCTGCGAGCGCTTCTCACCACCGGCGCGGTCGTCGCCGCGCTGCTCGCCCCCGCCACCGCCCACGCGGAGGAGACCGGACCGGACGTACCCCGGCTCACCGACCGGCACGGGCGGGTGCTCACCCTGCACGGCTGGAACATCGAGGACAAGACACACCGCGGCGACGAGGCCCTGACGGCCGTCACCGAACGCCACCTGCGCGACATGCGGGCCCGTGGCTTCGACTTCGCCCGGCTGCTGGTCTTCTGGGACGACCTGGAGCCGAGCCCGGGCCGGTACAGCCGCGACTACCTGCGCCGGATCGAACGCGTCCTCGACTGGGCGCAGCGCCACGACGTGAAGGTCGTCATCGACGCCCACCAGGACGTCTTCGGGCCCGCCTTCGGCCACCGCGGGGTGCCCGAGTGGGCGACCAGGACCGACGGTCTGCCGTTCACACCTCATCCGGACGACTGGTTCGCCGAGTACTTCGAGCCCGCCGTGCAGCGTGCCTTCACCCACCTCTACGCGGACCCGGACCTCCGGCGCGCCCAGGCCGGCATGTGGCGCGTCCTCGCCACCCGCTTCGCCCGCCATCCGGCCGTGCTCGGCTACGACCTGATCAACGAGCCGATGGGCGAGCTGCGGCCCGGGGAAGACCTGGCGACGGCCGCGCGCCGCATCGAACGCGACGAGCTCACGCCGATGTACAACCGCCTGGCCGACACCGTCCGTTCGGCGGACCGGGACGCCTGGGTGTTCGTGGAACCGACCCCGGTCGTCGGCGAGGGCGTACCGACCGGCCTCGGCCGCGTGGACGACCCCCGGGTCGTGTACGCGCCGCACTTCTACGACTCCGCCATGGAGGCGGGCGGCGACTACGACCCCGGCTCCGGCTGGATCGAGGCGTACGAGCGGGCGGTCACCGAGTACCCGCGGCGCTACCGGGTCCCGGTCGTGGTCGGCGAGTGGGGCCCGCTGAACAACGCCCTGCCGCACATGAACCGCTTCTACCAGGACGCGCTGGCCTCCCTGGGCCGCTACGCCTCCGGCTGGGCCGGCTACGTGTGGTGCTACGGCGGCGGGTACTGCGCGGTCGACGACACCGGCGCCTTCCGCACCAACAAGGAGCTGACCGCCGAACCGTACGCCGAGGCGGTGGCCGGCACGGTCCGTTCCGCCGCGTACGACTCCGACGCGGGCGTCTACCGGCTGGCGTACCGTACGGCGTCCGGCGGCCACCGGCTGACCGAACTGTCCGTCCCGCCCGGCACCTGGCGGATCACGGCCGACGGCGGCGCGACCGTCGTACGCCGCGCACCCGGCCGCGCCTGGGTCCTGGCCGGCCCGGACCGCCTGGTGACCGTCACCGCCCGGCGCGGCTGACCACGGACAGAAGCATCGCTGGCCGCCGCCGGTCCGGTGACCGAGGCCGGCCTCCACGGCCGCGAGGGTCGTGGAGGCCGACGTCGGTCGGGCCCCGATGTGCCGACGGTGTCGCGGGGCGCGCGGGTCAGGCGGTGGCGGTCGTCGGCCGCGGTGGCTCGGGCTCGAAGTGGGCGTGGAACCGGCGGTTGTGGTCCACCTGCCGTACGGGCCCGGTCAGGGCCACCGTCGCGGTCAGGCGGACGTCCGTGCTGGACGCCGCCAGCCGCAGCCGCAGCTCGCCCGGTTCGACCACCCGGCGCCCGTCGCGTCCGGTGAAGGAGGCCAGATCGGCCGGCACGGTGACCCGCAGCCGGCGCGCCTGGCCGGGGGCGAGCGGGACCCGGGCGTAGCCGATGAGCCGCTGCACCGGCTGGACGACGGAGGCTACCGGGTCGTGCAGATAGAGCTGGACGACCTCGGTACCGGACCGCTCCCCCGTGTTGCGCACGGTGAAGGCGAGGGAGAACTCGCCGCCGGTGTCCGCCTCGGGCCGGTCGACCGCCAGCTCGCCCCAGTCGAAGGACGTGTACGACAGGCCGTGGCCGAACGCGAACGCCGCCGTGGGATCGATGCTGGACACGTCGCTGGCCTGGGCGAGCCGGGCCCCGAGGTAGGTGGCGGGCTGGCCTCCGGTGTCGCGGGGCACGCTGACGGGCAGCCGCCCGCAGGGGTTGGTCCGGCCGCTGAGCACTCCGGCGAGGGCGGTGGTGCCCTCCACCCCGGGGAAGAAGGACTGCACGATCGCGGCGGCCTCGTCGGTGGCCCGGCCGAGGGCGTAGGGCCGGCCGGCCAGCAGGACCGTCACCACCGGCGTGCCGGTGTCGAGCAGCGCGTCGAGCAGCCGCTGCTGGGCGCCGGGCAGGGCCAGGGACTCGGCGTCGCAGCCCTCGCCGCTGGTCCCCCGGCCGAAGAGGCCCGCGCGGTCGCCGAGTGCCGCGACGACGACGTCGGCCCGGCGCGCGGCGCCGACGGCCTCCGGGATGCCGAAGACGTCCGCGTCGTCGACGCCGGTGCCCTGCACGACGGTGATCTCCGCGTCGGGGAACTCCCGCCGGAGGGCGTCCTCCAGGGTGGGCAGGTCGATGCCGGGCGGGGTCTGCGGGTGGTGCACGCCGACGTGCTGGGGGAAGGAGTAGCAGCCCAGTACGGCCGTGGGAGCGGTCGCGTTGGGGCCGATCAGGGCGATGCGGCGCGGCCGGGCGAGGGGCAGGGTGCCGTCGTTGGCCAGCAGGACGACCGCTTCCTCCGCCACGGTGCGGGCCAGTTCCCGGTTCTCGGCGGTGTCCAGGTCGACCGTGCCGCGCAGGGCGTCGGGGTCGTCCAGGTCCGCTCCGGCGAGCCGGGCCGGCACCGGGTCCCAGTCCGCGTCGAGCAGGCCGAGCCGGGCCTTCTGGAGGAGCACCCGGCGTACCGCGCGGTCGATCAGCTCCTCCGGTACCCGGCCGTCGGCGACGGCTTCGGCCAGGGGCGCGCCGAACGTCTTCACGGTGGGCAGCTCCACGTCGACGCCGGCGCCGAGGGCCGTGGCCGCCGCCTCCGCCCAGTCGCCGGCGACGCCGTGCAGGGTCTTCAGGAAGGCGATGCCGAAGTAGTCGGCGACGACCGTGCCCGTGAAGCCCCAGGTGTCGCGCAGCAGCCCGGTGAGCAGCTCCTCGTCGGCCGCCGAGGGCATCCCGTCGGTGTCGGTGTAGGCGTGCATGACGGAGTCGGCGCCGCCCTCGCGCAGGGCCATCTCGAACGGGGGCAGGAGCACGTCGGCCCGTTCACGCGGGCCCATGCCGACGGGTGCGAGGTTGCGGCCGGCGCGGGAGGCGGAGTAGCCGGCGAAGTGCTTCAGGGTGGCGACGACACCGGCGGACTGCAGCCCCTGGACGTAGGCGGTACCGATGCTGCCGACGAGGTAGGGGTCCTCGCCGATGGTCTCCTCGACGCGGCCCCAGCGCGCGTCGCGCACCACGTCCAGGACGGGCGCGAGCCCCTGGTGGACACCGACGGACCGCATGTCGCGGCCGATGGCGGCGGCCATCCGGCGGATCAGGTCGGGGTCGAAGGTGGCGCCCCAGGAGAGCGGGACGGGGTAGGCGGTGGCGCCCCAGGTGGCGAACCCGGCCAGGCATTCCTCGTGGGCCAGGGCGGGAATGCCGAAGCGGTTCGCGGCGGCGATCCGGGTCTGGGTGCGCAGCAGGGAGAGCGCGCCGAGCGCGGGGTCGACGGGCGCCGTGCCGAAGGGGCGGGTCAGCTGGCCCAGGCCGGCCGGGAGCAGGGCTTCGAGGTCGCCGGCCTCCTCCATGTCGTGCTGGTGCGGGGCGACTTCACCTCCCTCGTCGGACGCGCCGACCCACACGCCGTACAGCTGGGCGGTCTTCTCCTCCAGGGTCATCGCGTCGATCAGCGCGGAGACGCGGGTGCCGATGTCCTGGGTCGGGTCGTTCCAGAGGGGGACTTCGGGGGTGGTCTCTACGGCCACGTTGGCGGTCACTTTCCTCCCATGCCCATCAGACCCTGGACCAGGGCACGGCGGGCGAACAGGTAGACGAGCAGGACGGGCACCATGGACAGCGTCACGGCTCCGAGCAGGCCGGGGATGTCGACGCCGTGTTCGGTCTGGAAGTTGTACAGACCGAGGGTGATGACCTTGGTCGAGTCGGACTGGGTCAGGACGAGCGGGAACAGGAAGCCGTTCCAGGCCTGGAGCGCGGAGAACACCACGATCGTGGACAGGCCGCCGCGTGAGAGCGGGACGACGAGCTGGAAGAACATCCGCCTCGGGCTCGCCCCGTCCATCGTCATGGCCTCGAAGAGTTCCGGGGAGATGTCACGCATCGCCCCGCTCAGGATGAGCGCCGACATCGGCAGGCAGAACGCGGCGGTGGGGAGGATGACGCCGAGCAGGTTGTCGTACAGCCCCGCCTCGCTGATCAGGTAGAACATCGGCACGATGACGGCCTGGGCGGGGATGGCGAGGCCCAGCAGGAACAGCCGGAAGATCTGCGAGGTGACGCGGCTGCGGCTGCGTACGATCGCGTAGGCCAGGGGCGGTACGAGCAACACCACCACGCCGACCACGCAGACGGTGACGATGACGGTGTTGAGGAAGTACCGGCCGAAGCCCGAGTCGAACGCCCCGGTGTAGTTGTCGAGGGTGAACTCCCCGGGGAAGGACACCGGGCCCTTCTTCGCGTAGTCCTGCCGGGTGCGCAGGGTCGCGGCGAGCATCACGTACAGCGGCAGGCCCACCAGGACGAGCCAGAGCAGCGAGCCGGCCCCGGCCAGGTAGTTGGGACGGCTCCTCATGACACCCCCTCCATGTCGCTGCGCATCTTGTCGTAGCCGGAGACGCGGACGACGATCAGCGAGACGACCGTGGCGGCCACGACCAGGCAGAGGGCGATGGCCGAGCCCGCTCCGAAGTCGAAGCCCTTGAACGCCTTCTGGTACATGTAGTAGGCGCTGATCGTGGTGTCGGTGCCCGGTCCGCCCTGGGTGAGGATGAGCACGGTCTCGAAGGTGGTGAGCCCGCCGACGATCATCAGGATCACCGAGGTGACGACCGCGTTGCGCAGCTGCGGCAGCGTGATGTGGAAGAACTGCCGGTAGCGTCCGGCGCCGTCGATCGCGGCCGCCTGGTAGAGCACCGGCGGGATCGCCCGGGCGGCGCCCTGGTAGATCAGGGTGTGGAACGGGGTGAACTGCCAGGTGCTGACGAAGGCCAGCACCCCGATGGCCGTGCTCTGTTCACCGAAGAGGTTGCCGTCCCCGAACAGCCAGGTCATGTGTGCGGGGATGCCGAAGTTCGGGTCGAGCAGCGCCCGCCAGAGCACCGACACGGCGGTGGCGGACAGCAGCAGCGGGATGAAGTAGATCGCCGAGAGGACGGCGCGGTTGCGCTGGTGCCCGGCGGCCCAGACCCCGAGCACGATGCTCAGCGGGGTCTGGATGACCACGCCCAGCGCGGTGAGGAGCAGGGTGAGCCAGATGCTCTGGATCATCACCGGGTCGTCGAGGATGCGCTTCCAGTTGTCCGTCCCGACGAACTCGGGGGAACCCAGGCCGTTCCAGCTCATGAAGGACAGCACCGCCACCATGATCAGTGGTGCGATGGCGAAGAGGGCGAAGAACAGGGTGGCGGGCAGCGCCCAGAGGAAACCCGGGCGGGTGCCGTGGGCGGCGTAGGAGTCCTCCGGCCGCCGCCGGGCCTTCCTGGAGGCCGCGGCGGTGGGCGGAGCGCTCGTGATCTGTGTGGTCATGAGCGGATCATTCGGTCGGCAGGGCCTGCATGGCCTTGATGAAGCCGTCCGCGTCGAGCTGTCCGTTGAAGAACTGCTGGACGGCCTGGTGGATGGGGGTGATGGCGGACGGCGGGTAGGCCTGGTCCCAGGAGAGCTGGAAGGACCTGGCCTTGGCCACGAGGTCGTACTGGAAGCGGGAGTACTCCGGGCTGGCCGAGGTGTCGAGGAACTGCGGGGTGTTCGTGGTGGTGGGCAGGTTGCCGATGGCCAGCTGGGCCTTGACGAACTCGTCGGAGTACATCAGCTTCAGGAACTCGGCGACCGCCTCGGGGTGCTTGGTCTTCTTCAGCACCGAGTAGAAGTTGTTGGTGTTGCCGACGACGTCGGAGGGGTCGCCCTTGCCGCCGGGGACGGTCGGGAACGTGCTGTAGGCGAGGCCCTTGGCGGCGAAGTCCTTGGCGTCCTGCTGCTGCTGGGCGTAGTACCAGGAACCCATCAGCTCGAAGCCGGCCTTGCCCTGGGCCACCAGCGCGGGCGAGGCGCCGTTGGTGTACTTCACCGAGTCGTAGTTCTTGCCGAAGGCGCCGGTGTCGACCAGTTCCTCCAGCATGCCGAGCGCCTTCTTGCTGTCCGCGCTCGCCCAGGCGTCCTTGTCGCCGTCCAGGGCCTTCTGGAACAGCTCCGGCCCGGCGACGCGGTCGTAGACGTACTCGAACCACATCAGCGTCGGCCACTGGTCGCCACCGCCGAGGGCGATCGGCGTGACACCCGCGGACTTCAGCTTCTTGACGGCGTCGAGCAGTTGGTCCCATGTCCTGGGCTGCTGTACGCCCGCCTTGCCGAGCACCTCCTTGTTGCTGAACAGCAGCACCGGCTGCGTGCCGCGCATGGGGATGCCGTAGGGCTTCCCGTCGATGACGGCGCTGTTGTAGACGCTCGGCAGGAACTTGTTGTCGAGATCCGGTTCCTTCTTGACGAAGTCGTCCAGCGGCATGAGCAGCCCGGCCTTGACGAAGGGCTGGATGCTGCCGCCGCCCCAGTTGAAGAAGATGTCCGGCGCCTGTGGTGTGTTGATGATGGTCTGCAGCTTCTGCTGGTAGTCGGCGCCCGGGATGGTGTCGAGGACGGCCTTGACCTTCGAGGTCTTGTTGAAGGTCTCGATGATCTTCTTCTCGACCTTGTTGCTGGCGTCCCCGTAGACCAGCACGTGGATCTTGCCGTCGTCCGAGGAACCCCCACCGCTTCCGTTGCCGCATGCGGCGAGACTCGCCGCGAGGGCGAGCGTCGCCGCACAAGCGAGCACTCGAGGCATCCGTGTACGCATGGTCATCCGCCTTCCGAAAGTTTCGGATCAATAGCCGAAAGTCCTGCGGCTGGACAGTAGGAGCCTCGGGAAGAACTGGTCAACGGTTCTGCACGTACGCGGCCAAACCGTTACCCGCCGTTCTGGCCTATGCTGCGGCCATGCGCGAAGAAGCCCAGGTCGGTCGCAGAGTCACCTTGGCAGCCGTGGCCAGGGAGGCCGGCGTCTCGCTTCCGACAGTTTCGAAGGTGCTCAACGGTCGTTCGGATGTGTCACCGACGACCCGAGCCAAGGTGGAGCGTCTCCTGGAGGTCCACGGCTACCGCCGGCGGACCGTGGGGCCGCCGCAGGCACCGCTCATCGAGATCGTCTTCCACGAACTGGAGAGCGTCTGGGCGATGGAGCTCATCCGCGGTGTGGAGAACGTCGCCAAGCAGAACGACGCGACCGTCGCACTCACCGAGAGCGGGACGCGGCACGCCCCCGGGCCGGAGTGGATCGCCGGGGTGCTGCGCCGCCGCCCCCTCGGCGTGCTGCTGGTCTTCTCCACGGTCCCGGAGGACGTGAAGAGGCAACTGCGCTCCCGGGCCATCCCGTTCGTCATCGTGGACCCGGCGGGCGATCCCGATCCCGACGTCCCGTCCGTCGGTTCGGCCAACTGGGCCGGAGGGGTGGCCGCCACCCGCCACCTCACGGACCAGGGACACGAGCGCGTCGCCATCATCACCGGCCCCGAGGACCTGATGTGCTCGCTGGCCCGGCTGGACGGGTACCGCTCGGCGATGGCGATGGCCGGCCACGAACCGGAGCCGGGGCTGGTGCGTTTCGGCGACTTCCACGTCCAGGGCGGCTTCGAGCACGCCATGGACCTGCTACGGCGGCCGGACCGGCCCACGGCGATATTCGCCGGGAGCGACCTGCAGGCACTGGGCGTCCTGGAGGCGGCACGGGTGCTGGGCCTGAGCGTGCCCGGGCAGCTGTCGGTGGTGGGGTACGACGACGTACCGCCGGCCCGGTGGTCGAGCCCGCCGCTGACCACCGTTCAGCAGCCGCTCCAGCGCATGGCCGAGGAGGCGGCCCGGATGCTGCTGCGGCGCGCGGACCCGAGGAAGGCCGCGCTGCGCATCGAACTGGCCACGCACCTGGTGGTGCGCCAGAGCACCGCACCGCCCGCCACCGGCTGAACACCGGACCGCGCCCCGGCCGTGCGCCGGCCCTCCCCCCTCCCCGGCGTACGGCGGGCCGTACGCCGGGTCAGGCGTTCGCTCGGGCGGGCGGGCGGAAGCAGGCGAGGACGGTCTTGCCGTGCGGGCAGGACCGGGCCTCCCAGCGTTCGGCCAGGGCGTCCATCAGCAGCATGCCGCGTCCGCCCGGCTGGAGCGCGTCGGGGTGCCGGGGCTCGGGCAGCACCGGGGAGGTGTCGTGCACCGCGATGTGCAGGCAGTCGTTGTCCCAGGACATCACCAGCTGCGCGGTGCTGTGCGCGTGGACGTGTGCGTTGGTGACCAGTTCGGACACCACCAGCAGCACGTCGTCCGCCGTGTCCGGGGCCGAACGGGTCCAGCCCAGCTCGTCCAGGTGGGCCCGCGCCCAGTCCCGTGCCGTCTTGACCTGACTGTTGAGCGGCAGCGAGCGAGCCCAGCCCACCGCGCGAAGCGAACGTCCGTCCACGATCATCCCTGTCTGTGCCGAACCGGACCGTTTCCGTCCATCCGGCTACCCGCGCAGGGCCCCGCTACGGCTGCGAGATGGATTCCGGGCGGGTGCGCCCGGCGTCATCCGGCCGCGCGGACCGCGCCCGGCCCGCCAGTTCCGACTGGAGTGTCCGGTACGCGGGCTTCGGGCGGTACTCCTCGTCGAACAGGTTGGCGGCACCCTCGCCCGGGAAGGTGTCGGGGACCCAGGAGTACTTGTCGGTGAAGCCCCAGACGGTGAACGAGATGCAGTGGCGGGCGCGCAGACAGGCGTCCAGCAGGCGGCGGTAGCCCTCGGCCTGGGTGGCCAGCTTCGCGGCGTCGGCCGGCATCTCCATGCGGACGTCCGCCTCGGTCACGGCGGTGGCCAGGCCGAGCCGGTCGAAGCGGGCGAAGTTGGCGGCCATGTCGGTGGGCAGGCCGTACTGGATGCCGAGGTGCCCCTGGAAGCCGACCCCGTGGACGGGGACGCCCTCGGCGCGCAGGCGGCGGACCAGGTCGTAGACGGCGTCGCTCTTCGGGCCGGTCCACTCGGTGTTGTAGTCGTTGTAGAAGAGCAGGGCGTGGGGGTCGGCCTCGTGGGCCCAGCGGAAGGCGTCGGCGATGTAGCCGGGGCCGAGCTTGCGCAGCCAGATGCTGTCGCGCAGGGTGCCGTCCTCGTTGAACGCCTCGTTGACCACGTCCCACTGCCAGACCTGGCCCTTGAAGTGCCGGACGGTGTCGGTGATGTGCCGGTGCAGGACGGCGCGCAGCTCGTCGGCGGTGAGATCGCCGGAGGTGAGCCAGGAGGGCAACTGGCTGTGCCACACCAGGACGTGGCCGCGCACCTTCTGCCCGTGCCGGCGGGCGAAGTCGACCAGGCGGTCGGCGGCGGCGTAGTCGTACTCCCCCTGGCGGGGTTCCAGCGCCTCCCACTTCATGACGTTCTCCGCGGTCACGGTGGAGAACTCGGAGCCCGTCAGCCGGCGGTAGGCGGCGTCGTCGGTGAGCGCGGACATGTCGACGGCGGTGCCGACCCGCAGATGGTCGTCGGCGGCGAGCTGCCGCAGCGGGCGGTCCGGCACGGAGGGACCGCCGGACGCCCCCGCGGGGGTGGCGGCGGTGACGGGCAGCAGCGCGAGACAGCAGGTCGCGGCGGCGGCCGCGACGAGACGGGGCAGGTGCACGAGTACTCCCGGTGTCGTTCGAAAGTTTCGACGCATCTTGCGAGCGTTGCGCCACGCTAAGCAGCCGCCATGGCGCCGTCAACCGTTCCGCACAGGACGCGTATTGGTGGATGCACCCACCCCGCGAAACTTTCGCCACTACCGCACGTCAGTAGCCCAGAAGTTTCGGTGAAGTTTCGGAAACAGACGCATTGACCGCCGTTTCGGCACGGTCGCATACTCTCCACCAATCGAGCCCTCCCCGACGGGGACGGCCACCGCCCAGCTTTCTGACGCGAGCATGACAATCCGGCCGGTCGGGTCCGTCCGGGTCTTCCGCTCCACCACAGCCCTCACCCAGGAGAAAGCATGGATCAGAACAACGCCGTGTCCCGCCCGATGAGCCGCCGGGGCTTCATCAACCGCGCGGGTGCCGTGGCGCTCGCGACGACCGCGTCCGGGCTGCTGCTGCCCGGCACCGCCCACGCCGCGACGACCATCACCACCAACCAGACCGGCACCAACAACGGCTTCTACTACTCGTTCTGGACCGACGCGCCCGGAACGGTCTCCATGACCCTGAACTCGGGTGGCAACTACAGCACTTCCTGGCGCAACACCGGCAACTTCGTCGCGGGCAAGGGATGGAGCAACGGCGGACGCCGGACCGTGAGCTACTCGGGCAGCTTCAGCCCGTCCGGCAACGCCTACCTGGCCCTGTACGGATGGACCTCGAACCCGCTCGTCGAGTACTACATCGTCGACAACTGGGGCACCTACCGGCCGACCGGAACGTACAAGGGCACGGTCACCAGCGACGGCGGCACCTACGACATCTACCAGACGACGCGGTACAACGCCCCGTCCGTGGAAGGCACCAGGACCTTCAACCAGTACTGGAGCGTCCGGCAGTCCAGGCGGACCGGCGGCACCATCACCACCGGCAACCACTTCGACGCCTGGGCCCGCGCCGGCATGCCCCTCGGCAGCTTCAGCTACTACATGATCCTCGCCACCGAGGGATACCAGAGCAGCGGCAGCTCCAACATCACGGTGAACGGCTGAAGGTCCCCGCGCCGTCCGACCACCCTCCAGCGAGGTCACGCCCCATCCGAGGAGGACCCACCCGCATGCGCGCCGCACACCGCCCCCTGCTGACCGCACTCGCCGTCGCCGCGACAGCCGTGGCCGGCACGGTCACCGCCGCCGTCGACGCCGCTCCGGCGCACGCCGCCACCTGCTACGGCTACGTCGGGCTCACCTTCGACGACGGCCCCTCCAACAGCAACACCCCCGCCCTGCTGAGCGCCCTGAAACAGAACGGCCTGCGGGCCACGATGTTCAACGAGGGCCAGTATGCGGCCGCCTACCCGGCACAGGTCCGGGCCGAGGTGAGCGCCGGGATGTGGATCGGCAACCACAGTTACACCCACCCTCACCTGACGCAGCTCGGCCAGGCGCAGATCGACTCCGAGATCTCCCGCACCCAGCAGGCGATCGCCGCGGCCGGCGGCGGCACACCCCAGCTGTTCCGCCCGCCGTACGGCGAGACCAACTCCACCGTCCAGGCGGTGGAGGCCAAGTACGGTCTACGGCAGATCATCTGGGACGTCGACTCGCAGGACTGGAACGGTGCGAGCACCGACGCCATCGTGCAGGCCGTGTCACGGCTGACCAACGGGCAGATCATCCTCATGCACGAGTGGTCGGCCAACACCCTCGCCGCCATCCCGCGCATCTCCCAGACGCTGGCGAGCAAGGGCCTGTGCGCCGGCCGGATCTCCCCGCAGACCGGCCGCGCCGTGGCCCCGTGACCGTGGGCTCCCGCTGACGGGGGGTTCCGTCCCACGGCGGCCCACGGAACCGGGGAGGGGGTGGTCCCGGATCCCTCCGGGACCACCCCCTCCCCGCGTGTCGGGCGCGAGGCACCAGGCGGCGTCCGGTGCCCGTCCGGGCGGCGTCAGGCCAGGCGCCCCGCCGTGTCACCGCGCGTGCCTGCCCTTCGCCGGCTTCGGCTTCTCCTGCCGCGTCTCGGCCTTCTCGGGAACGGGACCGGCCCCCCGGCCACGCGGCCGCTCCAAGCCGCCGGAGGCCGACGGCGTGCCGCTGTCCGTCGCCGCGTCCTCCACGCCGGCGACCCGTCGGCTCCCGGTGTGCGAGGGGGGCCTCGGCGCGGACACGGAGACGGCGGCGGCTCCGGCGGACGGAGCGGGCGAGGCGGACGGGGAGGGGGAGGCAGACGCGCTCGACCGGTTCGCGTCCGGGGAAGCCGGCTCGGTCGGGGCGGGGCGGTGCGGGCCGGACGTGGCGTTCTCCGCCTCGGCGGACGGCCCGCCCACCGAACCGGCCAGGCCGACGCCGAGGACGGTCAGGGCCGCGCCGGCGGTCAGCAGGATCCGGCCGGCCCGGCGTGAGGCGGGCCGGCCGGAAGAGGATCGTGCGGGCACCGGCCCACCGGGGGCGGGGACGGCAGCCTCGCCGCCGGCGATCCCCGGCGCGGCGCCCGCCCCGTGCGACCGCAGGGTGTCCGGGTTCCGCTCGCCGGCGCCGTCCTCGCCGCTCACGGGCAGGGCCCCGGGCACGGCGGATCCCGTGGGCGCGTCGGCCTGTGCCGCGGGATCCTCCGATGCCGAGGCGGCCAGGGCGCGCGCACAGGCCCGGGCGTCCGGCCGGCGGCTCTCGTCCGCGTCGGTCATCGCTCGCAGCAGTCGGACGAGCGAGGCCGGTATGTCCGGCGGGATGACCGGGGGCCGGTGCAGGCGGGCGATCGCGGCCTCCAGCGGCGCCCCGTCGTACTCCAGTTCACCCTTGATGGACTCGATGAGCACCAGTCCCAGGCTGTAGATGTCCGCCGCCGGTCCGGCGCCCCGGCCCAGCACCTGCTCCGGGGCCATGTAGGCGGCGGTCCCCACCAAGGCGCCCGGGACGGTCTGGGCCGTGGTGCCGACCAGCCTGGAGATGCCGAAGTCCGTCAGGTGGGGAAGGCCCGCCTCGTCCAGCAGGATGTTCGCCGGCTTGACGTCGCGGTGGACGACTCCGGCCTCGTGCACATGGGCCAGTGCCGAGGCCAGCGCGGCTCCGGTCCGGCACGCCTCGGCGGGCGCCAGCGGGGCCGCGGTGATCCGCCGGCGCAGCGTCGTGCCCCTGACCAGCTCCATCACGAGGTAGGGGGTTCCGTCGTCCCGGCCGCAGTCGTACACGGTGATCAGGCCGGGGTGCTGCAGCCGGGCCAGCAGCCGGCCCTCGCTGTCGAACCGCTCCTCCATGTCGGCGGCACCGTCCGGGCGGAAGACCTTCACCGCGACCGGCCGCCGCAGCTGCAGGTCCACGCCCTCGTACACGTCGGCCGCGCCACCGCGGCCCAGCAGGTCGTCGAGCCGGTAGCGTCCGGCCACCACGCGGGCGGTGAGCCTGTGGTCCGGTCGGATCGGCCACGAGCGGACTTTCATCACTGCGCTCCCTGCGTCCTGTCGTCACCTGCCGTCATCCGCCCGCCCACGTGTGTGCCGCCGATGGCATGCCCGGCCGCGTGGGTGCGAGCACCGTGTGCACGTGTGCCCCCTCTGCCGCCGGACATCCCCCGCCCCGCACCCGACCTCGTGGACGGAGGGTTGGGCACCGCCTCGGCATGGTGGAGTCGACCGGAGCCTGCGGTGGCTCCCGTCGGAGGGGGTAGGTGAGGACAGCACACGACCATCGCGTCTGCGAAGGAGACGAGCATGACCGACGACGCCTACCTGTTCCTCGTGGACGACCCGGCGACTCCGCTGGGCGCAACCGTCACCGCTGTCGGATCCCTCGCGTGCCTGGAGACGCCCGCCGTTCGCGGCTGGCTCGACGCGCACGGTGTGACCGCCGGCTCCGCGGCCGTCCGGCTGCTGCCGCCGGAGGAGACGGGTGCCATCCCCGACGGGGCGGAGAAGCTGCCCGTTCCGTTGGGCGACGAGGAGCTGAACCGGCTGCGCCACGCGCTGGCACCGGGCGCCCTCGCCCGCGTGGAGGAAGAGCTGCTGGCCTACCGCGACTGCGCGGGCGAGCGGGACGCCCTGCTGGCGCGGGCCACGGCCGCCGGGGTTCCGCCGCACCGCATCTCCGAACTCACCGGCGAGGACCCCCGGACCGTGGTCTCGGCGGCCGCGGCGCAGGGGCGGGGCCGTCCGTCGGACACCGGTCCGCGACAGCGGTGACGGGGAGGGGAGACATGACGACCGAGGAGACGCGTACCAGGCTGCGCCTGCTGGAGGACCGGCTCGGCGAGCGCACCCCAACGCCGATCGAGGGCCAGACCCGCATCCCCCTCCCCCGGCCCACTCCGGCGGACGACGAGGACGAGGGGGCGTGAGGGCGGGCTCCGAGGAATGAGGGTCGCGGGGGCCGCACCGGCGCCCGGGGGCCGTCCGCGTCGGCGAGGACGACGGCCCGAGGGAGTCCGGCCGGTCCCCGGAAACGATCGAAGGGCCGTTTCAGATCGCTCTGAAACGGCCCTCGACGTACGACTTCGCAAAGTCGGGACGACAGGATTTGAACCTGCGACCCCTTGACCCCCAGTCAAGTGCGCTACCAAGCTGCGCCACGTCCCGTTGCCCTCACCCGCGGTGCCCGCGTGATCGTGCGGACAGAACTCTACCCCACGCCCGGGGGTGCGCCGAAGAAGGCCCGGGCCGGACGGTGGACAATCGGCGGTATGAGGAACGCGGGCTCATCGGATGCCGGGGACGCCTCGGACGCGCCGGACACGGCGGCCGGGGCGGACTCGTCCGCCGCCAGGGACCGGGACACGGAAGGGCGGGCCCGGAACGCGCGGCCGCGCGACGGGCTGGGGCGCCCGCTGCCCTACGGCGCCGAGGGCGTGCCCCGGCAGCCGGAGGGGGTGCCGCGCACGCCGCTGGAGACGGTCGCCGAGGCGCAGGCGCTGCTGGCCTCGGGGCGGCCGTTCCACGCGCACGAGGTGTTCGAGGACGCGTGGAAGTCGGGCCCCGCGGAGGAACGCATGCTGTGGCGGGGGCTGGCCCAGCTGGCGGTGGGGCTCACCCACGCGGCCCGCGGCAACACCGTCGGCGGGGCGCGGCTGCTGCGGCGCGGCGCGGGCGCGGTCGAGGAGTGGGAGACCGAGCGGGGCGAGGACCGGCCGTACGGACTGGATCTGGCAGGGCTCACCCGGTGGGCCCGGGACCTGGCCGGGCGGGTGGAGCACGGCTCGCTCCCGGTGGACGCCCGGTCCGAGGCCCCCCGCCTCGGCCCCTGACCCAGCCCGGCACGCCTCCCCCACCTCTGGGGTCCCGCCCCGTCCCCTGCCCCGCCCCCCGGTACTCCGCTCCGCCGCGGCCCGCCCGGACTCCTGCCGGTGTCGTGTCGCCGTGCGTGAGGAGGCGGTGGACGCCGTGTCAGGGGCATGCGGCAGACTCGGGTCGTGCGAAAGATTCATGTCATCGGTATCGGCGCGGGCGACCCCGACCAGCTGACCCTTCAGGCGGTCAAGGCGCTGCGGAGCACCGACGTGTTCTTCCTGCTCGACAAGGGCGAGGTCAAGGGCGACCTGACGCGGCTGCGCCGGGACATGCTCGACGCGCATCTGCCCGCCGGGGCGTACCGGGTGGTGGAGGCCCGTGACCCGGACCGGGACCGCAAGGCGGGCGGCACCGCCTACTCGCCGGCCGTCGGTGACTGGCGCAGCGCCCGCGCGGGCATCTACGAGCGGCTGATCGCCGAGGAGTTGGACGAGGACGGCACCGGCGCCTTCCTGGTGTGGGGCGACCCGGCGCTGTACGACAGCACGCTGGGGATCCTGGAGGAGGTGCTGGAGCGGGGCGCGGTGGAGTTCGCGTACGACGTGGTGCCCGGCATCAGCAGTGTCTCCGCGCTGGTCGCCCGCCACCGCACGGGTCTGAACCGGGTCGCCCGGCCGGTGCAGATCACCACCGGGCGGCGGCTGGCCGAGGGTTTCCCGGAGGGCGTGGACGACGTGGTCGTGATGCTCGACGCGCACCAGACCTTCCGGCGCTACGCCGAGGAGGACATGGACATCTACTGGGGCGCCTACATCGGCACGCCGGACGAGATCCTGGTCTCCGGACCGATCGCCGAGGCCGGTCCGCGCATCGAACGGCTGCGGGCGGAGGCGCGGGAGCGCAAGGGCTGGATCATGGACACGTACCTGCTGCGCCGCAAGCCCGGGGACGCCTGAGGGCTGCCGGGCGCGCGCCCGACGCCTGAGGGCTACCGGGCGCGCGCCCTCACCCACCCCGGGCCGCAGCCGCGTTCACCCCGCGCCGGCGTCCAGCCACCGCAGTACGCCCGCCACGTCCGGCACGGCGGTCACCCCGGCGGGCAGCGCGGGACGTCGTACGACGACGACGGGCAGCCCCAGGTCCCGTGCGGCGGTCAGTTTCGCGGCTGTCGCCTCCCCTCCGCTGTCCTTCGTGACGAGCACGTCGATCCGGTGAGCGCGCAGCAGCCGCGTCTCGTCGGCCACGGTGAACGGGCCGCGGGCCAGGATCACGTCCGTGTCCGGTGGCATCGGCGGCTCGGGCGGGTCGACGGACCGGACGACGAAGTGCAGGTCCGGCAGGTGGGCGAAGGCCGCGAGGCCGAGGCGTCCGGTGCTGAGGAACACCCGGCGGCCGAGACCCGGCAGCACTACGGCGGCTCCGGCCAGGGAGGGCACGTCGTGCCAGCGGTCGCCGGGGCCCGGCCGCCAGCCGGGACGGCGCAGGACGACGGCGGGCACCCCGGCCACCCGCGCCGCGCGGGCCGCGTTGGCGGTGATCGACTCGGCGAAGGGGTGGGTGGCGTCCACCAGGGCGTCGACGTCGTGGACGCGCAGCCAGTCGGCGAGGCCCTCCGGCCCGCCGAAGCCGCCGGTGCGCACCTCGCCGGGCAGCGCCGCGGGCCGCGCGACCCGGCCGGCGAGCGAGGTGGTGACCCGCAATCCGGGCCGGGCCGCGAGATCGGCGGCGAGGCGGCGGGCCTCTGCGGTGCCGCCGAGGATCAGGACGTGCGCGGGCATGAGGGTGAGCGTACGAGGTCGTTCGGACCGCCCGGCCGCCCGGGGCCGCTGCGGAACGGTCCCGGAGGCCGCTCGGCCCCCTCCTCCTCTCTCCCCCCCCGGGGGGCTGCCCCCGCCCTCGACGGCCGTATGCCGGATGCGCGGGCACAGGGTCGGCCGGGACCGCCGGTTCAGAGCCAGCCGCGCCGTGCCGCCTGGACTCCCGCCTGGAAACGGGTGGTGGCGCCCAGACTGTCGAGGAGGGCGGAGACACGGCGTACGACGGTGCGGCGGCCCAGGCCCAGGTGTCTGGCGATCGCGTCGTCGGTGGCGCCGCTGGCCATGAGGGTGAGGATCTGGCGGTCCCGGGCGTCGATCGACGTGCCGATGCCCGCCGCCGATACCGGAACGGCGAGTCTCCACAGCGACTCGAAGGTGTTGGAGAGCGCCTGGAACAGACCGGAGGGACGGATCAGGAGGGAGACGAGCCCGGGGCGGTCGTCGTCGGCGAGGGTGACCACCGCGAGATCGCTGTCGCGGATCGCGAGTTTCATGGGCGGATCGTCCAGGGTCCGTGCCTGTTCCCCGGCTTCGATCATGCGGGCCATGTTGGGCCAGGCGATGGGGTCGTCGAAGGCGGAACCGTGGTAGATGGCGCGGTAGACGACGCCGGCGGCCATACGCTCGCGCTGCAGCGCCTCCTGCGCGAGGTAGTGGTCGTCCGTGCCGGAGTACGGTGGCACGTCGATGACACGGAGCTGGTGGCGCACCGACTGCTGGAGCTGCCTGCTGACCGCCAGGACGCGTACGGGGTCCTCGACGACTTCCAGCGCCCCGTAGTGGTCGGCGTCCCTCCTGGCGGAGCGGTAGAGCCGTTCCAGCTCCGTACCGGTGCGCCGCAACGCGGTGCGCACCACGTCATCGCGCCGCAGCAGCGCCTCGACGACCTGGCCGGGTGGCACCGCCTCCCAAGGGCTCCGCGCGTCCCCGGAAGCAGCCGTCACGACGATGTCCTCGGCGGCGAGTTCCTCCAGCACCGCCCGGACGGTCGTCTCGCTCAGTCCGGTCGCGGCCGCCAGCCGTTCGGCGGACGCGTGCGGGTGACCGACCAGGAACCGGTAGACCCGCCCGCGGTCGGAGTCCGGGTCGAACACCTCATGCACGACTTTCCTCCCCGCCGAACCGGCACCGGTGAGTCCAACGCCTGTGAGACTACGGGACAGTTGGC
The DNA here is from genome assembly GCF_040632975.1 of Streptomyces sp. NPDC013455. NCBI lineage: Bacteria > Bacillati > Actinomycetota > Actinomycetes > Kitasatosporales > Streptomycetaceae > Streptomyces > Streptomyces sp. NPDC013455. The sequence continues at coordinate 111,762 of NZ_JBEYCX010000013.1, forward strand.
GCAATGGCGCCAGTGGCCCGACTGCGCCACGCGTACGTATGGCGTCACGTGGAGTGATGCGATGAGATGCTCCGTGACCGGCTGACCACCCGCGTCCCGCCACGGCATCAAGCACACCCCGAGGACACCTGATGAGATCAGCTCTGCCCGCCCGGCTCGCGCGTGCGACGGCGGCGGCCGTCGCCCTGGCGGCGGCCCTCCTCATCCCGGGCACTCCGTCCGCGCACGCCGAGGCCCCGGACGCGCGCCCGCCGGAGATGAGCGACGGCTTCGGCCTGACCCAGGTCGGCGCCGCCACCGGCTCCGCCACCAACTTCGTCGTCACCGTGACCACGCCCGAGGTCGACGGTGAGCACCGCATCCGGATCCTGCTGCCCGCCGACTACGCCGACCGCCCCGACAAGCGCTACCCGGTGCTGTACTTCCTGCACGGCGCGTCGGACGATCCGGGCAACCCGAACGTGGCCTACCCGGCCCTCACCGCGGCCCAGTCCATGATCACCGTGATCCCGGACGGTGGCCGGAGGGGCTGGTACACCAACTGGCTCGACCAGGGCACCGCCGCCGGGGCGCAGAACTGGGAGAACTTCCACATCACTCAGGTGATCCCGTTCATCGACGCCAATCTCCGCACGGATTCCGCGCGCAGGGCGCGGGCGGTCGCCGGGCTCTCGATGGGCGGTTTCGGCGCGCTGCACTACGCCCAGAGACATCCCGGCCTGTTCAGTCAGGTCGCCTCGCTCTCCGGCGCCAACGAACTCTCCCTCCGGCACGCCGTCATGCGCGCGGCCGTCGTCGCCACGCTGACGAACATCGGAGCACCGCTCTGCGACAGCTCGAACCCCCCGTGCAGTCTCGACTTCGGGCCTGCGGTGTCCAGCGACGCCGTCTTCGGCACGCCGTATCCGGTCTTCGGCGCCGACTGGCGCTGGGACGAGGCGGATCCGGTGGCGCACATGGACGTCCTGGCCCGGGCCGGTACGGGCGTCACGCTCTACACCGGGAACGGGCGGGGCGACCCCGGCGAGCCGGAGTTCTGGGTCCAGTCGGCGTCCCAGCACGCCAAGGAGCGTCTGGACCGGCTCGGACACCCGTCCCGTTACGTGGACTACGGGGACGGGTCCGGGTGGGGCGACGACTGCGACGGCAGCCACACCAGCGGCTGCTGGGCGCAGGACCTCGTCGACTTCGTGCCGCGCCTCGAAGCGGCGTTCGCGTCCTCCTGACCCCTCACCGCCCCTCACCGCCTCTCACCACCCCTCACTCACCGACAGACAGGGTTGGCACATGATCAGACGACTGTGCGTCCTGGTGCTGAGCCTCACGGCCTTGTGGACCGCGGGAGTCGGCGCCGCCCGGGCCGAGACGGCCAAGCGCGTCCACAACGGGATGCAGATCCTCTTCAGTCCGTCGACACCGTCCGCCTTCTGCACCCTCGGCGCGGTGGGCAACGACAAGTACGGGCACCGGATCGCCATCTCGGCCGGTCACTGCCTCAGCGACCCCGACGGCACCTACGCGGACCGGGAGATCCTCGACGACGTCGCGCCCGTCTACGACCGGGCGGATCCCGGTTTCGGCCCGATCGGACACGTGCGCTACTTCAAGAGCCCCGAGGGTTCGCAGACCGGTCACATGACCAAGGACTACATGATCATCGAGCTGGTCCCACAGGTGACGCTCTCCTCGCAGGGCCCTTACCTGAAGCAGACCGGCGAGGTACGGGTCCCCGGCGGAACCGCCAGTCCGAACGCCCCGCAGCCCGCGCTCGACTCCGAGCGGCTGCTCGCCACCGGGGACAACGAACTCATCGTTGCGGGCCAGACAGGCGTGTGGTTCGGAACCATCATGGACAACACCGGCGGCATCTACCGGTCGCCGGCCGCCAACCTGACGGGTGACTCGGGCGGACCGGCCGTCTGGCACGTGCCGGGGAGCGAACTTCCCTCCCAGGACAACGGCTTCCAGGCCGAGGGCCCGTGGGCCGGGATCACCAAGGCGATCACTTTGTCGCTGCCGCCGTTCGAATACACCAGCTCGGCCAACATCCTCGCGGACCTGCGCGCCCGGGACGCCGCCGCGTCCGCCGACGTGTACGGCGCGGGCTTCGAGGTGACCGGCAACCCCTGAGGCCGGCGGCCGGCACCGAACGCGCACCACCGCGAGACGCAGACGCCGGCGTCGGCCGTCCCGGCGCAGCCGACCGCACCGACCGCACCGACCGCACCGACCGCACCGAGGGGGAAGCGTTGCCCATCCGCATGCCGTCACTTCGTGCCCTCACCACCGTACTCGGCCTGCTCGCCCTGACAGCCGCGCTGCTGACCGCGGCGCCCCCGGCACGAGCCGCCGTCCCCGCCTTCGAACTCCGCCCGCTGGTTCCGGCCGGCCCCGACCACCAGGAAAGGCTCAGGGCCGAGGTGGAGTACTGGACCCTCGGGAAGATGGCCGACGCCGGCCTCAACAACGAGGACCAGGACGCGACCGCGCCACCCGGAGGCTGGGACGACCTCAGCAGGCCGTGGCCGCGGGAGCACGGGAGCATCTCGCGCACCGCCGGCAAGATCTTCATGGAGTACACGGACGTGCAGACCGGTGCCGTCTCGACGTCGTCGTGCTCCGGGAACGTGGTGAGCAGCGCCAACCGCAGCGTCGTACTGACCGCCGCCCACTGCCTGCGCATCCACACCCCGCTCGACGTGGGCTTCGGCAACGTCGTCGCCACCAACATGGTCTTCGTACCGGGATTCGACGGGACGAACCTGCCCCGCGACTCCTCCAGCACACGGCTCCCGGGCAAGGACGTCGCCCCTTACGGGGTCTGGGGGGTGACCCGCCAGTGGATCACCAGCACCTGGAGCCAGAGCGCCGACTGGCTGCTGGGACGTGACATGGCCGCGGTCGTGGTGGCCAACCCCGACGACCCACGCCCGATCGCCGAGGTCACCGGAGGCCAGGAAGTCGCCTTCGACCAGCCGCAGAACCAGACCCACCACGTCTTCGGCTACCCGACCATCAACGAACGCAACTTCTACCGCCCCGGCAACGTCCCCGCCACGCTCCAGCGGACCTTCGACGGCCGCAGCCTCATGGTCACCCGGGGCACCACCCACGGCGATCCCGTCTACTACAACGACGTGATGGCCGGCGCGCAGTCGCCCGGGTGCAGCGGCGGCTCCCTGCTGCAGGACTTCGACCCCGCCACCGGTGCGGGCGTCCAGGTCGGGGTCTTCTCCCGTTATGACGACCCCGCCCAGATCATCGGGATCCTCGGCTGGGTACAGGGCCCCAACATGAGTTCCACCCACTTCGGCGCCGAGGAACGGGCCGTCTACAACGCCGCCCAGACGGCAAGCCCGGCATAGGCCCGTCGGCGCTCCGAAGACGGGCACCTCCCCGCGCGAGACCGCACGTCAACCGACCGGCATCGGAAAGGAAAAGGCATGGCACTGTTCAGGCGCGGGGACGGTCACAACCCCGGGGACAACCACGACAACCGCTGGACGGACGAGAACGGCTGGACCACCGACCGCATGAGCGACGGAACGATCTACCGGTGGCGGGTGCGGATGGAACGCATCGGCAACATCCTCCCCGAGTACAAGTCGGCCCTGGAGGCCGTGGCCCGCCAAGAGGGCTACACCTACAGGGAGTACGTCGCATGGGCCGCGAACCTGACGGACGCCCGGATGAACCACACCCGGGACCGCATCAAGCAAGGGTTGGCCAGTCCGCGCGAGGCCGCCCTGTACGACTGCTGGCTGGGAGCCCGCCTCGCCGTGCACGAAGTCCAGTACCGCTTGGAGGTCCGCCCCGGGAAGTTCATCTGGCACGGCCACTGACGGCATACGAGCTGCGCGGCACCGTCGGGCGGTGCCTCGACAAGCTCGCGCAGTGGCGCGGTCCGGGCTAGCGCAGCAGCAGCTGGACGCCGCCGGCGATCGTCGCCGCGATCACGAGTTGTTCGAAAAGCCGCTGGTTGATGCGGGTCACCGCCCAGGTGCCGAACAGCGCGCCGGGCACGACGAAGACCGCGAGCGCCGCGTCGAGGAGGAGTGAGCGGCCGTCGATCAGGCCCAGGCCCGCGCTGAACGGCACCTTGGAGAGGTTGACGATGAGGAAGAAGAAGGCGGAGGTGCCCAGGAAGCCGAGCTTGCGGAAGCCCGCGGACAGCAGGTACATGGACATGACGGGACCACCCGCGTTGGCGACCATGGTCGTGAACCCGCCGAGTACGCCGTACGAGCGCGCCCGCACCCGGCCCGAGCGGGTCGTCACCGCGTCCGGCTCGGCGCCCGCCGCGCCGTCCTCCCGGCGCCGCCGCCACACGGTGACCCCGGCCATCACCAGCAGGATCACGCCGATCGAGGTCCGTACGATGCCGTCGTCGGCCCACACCAGGAACAGGGTGCCGGCCACCACGCCCGCCGCGACCGCCGGGAAGAGCCGCCACAGGGTGGGCCAGTGCGCGTGCCGCCGGTAGGTGAGGACGGCGAGCACGTCGCCGGCGATCAGGACGGGCAGCAGCACGCCGGTGGAGGCGCGGGCCGGCAGCACCGCGGCGAAGATCGCGAGGCTGACCGTGTTGGCCCCGCTGACGGCGGTCTTGGAGAAACCGACGAGCAGGGCCGCGAAGGCCAGCGCCGCGAACTCCCAGCCGGAGATGTGCCAGAGCGTCATCGTGTCCATGCGGATACCGATGCTATGCGCACACATCCGGCGGCGGGCGGAGCGTCTCGCGGACCGGTCCCTACGAGGCCGTGTACCGCGCCCGCAGCTCCCTCTTGAGCACCTTCATGCTCGGGCCCAGCGGCAGGGCGTCCGCGAACTCCACGCGCCGGGGGTACTTGTGCCTGCCGAGGTGCTCCTTGGACCACTCGGTGAGCGCGGCGGCGTCCGTGGCGGCGCCCGGCGCCGGGACGACGACGGCGCAGACCTCCTCGCCGTGCAGGTCGTCGGGCAGGCCGATGACGGCGACCTGGGCGATCGCGGGGTGGCGCATCAGAACCTCCTCGACCTCCCTCGGGTAGACGTTGTAGCCGCCGCGGATGATGACGTCCTTCTTGCGGTCGACGATCCGCAGATAGCCCTCGTCGTCCTTGGTGCCGAGGTCGCCGGTGCGGAACCAGCCGTCGACCACGGCCTCGGCGGTGGCCTCGGGGCGGCCGAGGTAGCCGGAGAAGACGTTGTGGCCGCGGATGACGACCTCGCCCAGCTCGCCCGGCGGCAGCAGTTCCACGCTGCCCTCCACCTCGGCGCGGGCGATCTCCACGTCGACACCCCACAGCGGGTGGCCGATGCTGCCGGGCTTCGTGCCGAACACCGGCTGGTTGACGGTGGCGGTCGGCGAGGTCTCCGACAGGCCGTAGCCCTCGTAGACGGTCGTCGCGAAGGCGGCCTCGAACCGTTCCAGGACGGCGACCGGGAGCGAGGCCCCGCCGGAGATGCACACCCGCAGCTCGGGCAGCCGGCCGGCGTCGGCGGCCGCGGCCGCCAGGGCGACGAACATGGTGGGCACGCCGTGGAAGGTGTTCACCCCCTCCCGCGCCATCAGCTCGATGGCGCGGGCGGCGTCGAAGCGGGGCAGCAGAACGAGCGTGGCGCCGGCCCGCCAGGTGGAGTTGAGCGACACCGTCTGGCCGAAGGCGTGGAACAGCGGCAGCGCGCCGAGGGCGATGTCGCCGGCGCGGATGTCGTGGGCGTCGAAGGCGTTGACGGTCGCGTTCATCACCAGGTTGAAGTGGCTGAGGACGGCGCCCTTCGGGACTCCGGTCGTACCGCTGGTGTAGAAGATCACCGCGGGGTCGTCGGCGGCCCGGGTGACGTACGCCGGGAGCGGTTCGGCGTCGGCCGCGAGCTTCTCCAGTTCGCCGCCGAGGGTGACCGCCCGGACGCCCACCGCCTCGGCCGCGGCGCCTCCGGTGGCCGCCTGCGCCGGGTGGACGAGCAGCAGGCTCGCCCCGCTGTCCCGCAGGACGTGTTCGACCTCGCCCGCGGACAGCAGCAGGTGCACCGGGACGACGACGGCGCCGGCCGCGGCGATCGCGTAGTAGGCGATCGGGAACTCGGCGGTGTTGGGCGCCATCAGGGCGACCCGGTCACCGGGCCGTACGCCGAGTCCGGTGAGCGCGCCCGCCTGGGCCAGCGCCCGCTGCCACACCTCCGCGAAGGAGAGGCGCAGGTCGCCTTCGACGAGGGCGGTCTTCTCGGGGCGGCGCCGGGCGTTCTCGGCGAGGATCGCGGCCAAGGACAGGGTGGCCATGTGCGGGTGCTCCGTTTCTCTGCTGCGGCTCGGTGGTGCTGCTGCCGTCGATCGCCGGACGGGCGGACCTGTCAGTGCCGCTCGATCAGCACCGCGCTGCCCTGCCCCACGCCCACGCACATGGTGGCCAGGCCCCGCTCCGCGCCCGTGCGCCGCATCCGGTGCAGCAGGGTGGTGAGGATGCGGGCGCCGGAGCAGCCGAGGGGGTGGCCGAGGGCGATGGCGCCGCCCGTGGGGTTGACCAGGTCCGGGTCGATGCCCAGCTGGTCGACGCAGGCGAGGGCCTGTGCGGCGAAGGCCTCGTTGAACTCCGCCTCCTGCACGTCGGCGATCCGCCAGTCGGCGCGGGCCAGCGCCTTGCGGGTGGCGGGGACGGGTCCGAGGCCCATCACGTCGGGGTGCACGCCGGCGGAGGCGCCGGCGACGTAGCGGCCGAGGGACTCCAGGCCCAGCTCGTTCAAAGCCTCTTCGCTGACCAGGAGCAGACCTGCGGCGCCGTCGTTCATCGGCGAGGCGTTGCCCGCGGTGACCGTGCCGCCCTCGCGGAAGACCGGCTTGAGCCGGGAGAGCTTCTCCAGGGAGGTGTCCTCGCGGACGCACTCGTCCTGCTCGACCACGATGCCGTCCGGGCGCTCGACGGGCAGGAGTTCGTCGTCGAAGTGACCGTTCTTCCGCGCGGCGGCGGCGAGTTGATGGCTGCGCAGCGCGAACTCGTCCTGCCGGGCGCGGGAGACGCCGTGGCGCTCGGCCACCTCCTCGGCGGTCTCGCCCATGGGAAGCAGGCCGTGCAGCTCCCGCATGGCGGGGTTGACCAGCCGCCAGCCGAGCCGGGTGTCGTGGGTCTCGATGCGGTGCGGCAGGGCCTCGTCGGGGCGGGGCAGGACGAACGGGGCGCGGCTCATCGACTCGGAGCCGCCGGCGACGACGATGTCGGCCTCGCCCGCGGCGATGGCGCGGGCGGCGGTCGTGACGGCTTCGAGTCCGGACGCGCAGAGCCGGTTGACGGTGGCGCCGGGTACCGAGTCGGGCAGTCCGGCGAGCAGGGCGGCCATGCGGGCGACGTTGCGGTTGTCCTCGCCGGCCTGGTTGGCGGCGCCCCAGTAGACGTCGTCGATACGGGCCGGGTCGAGGGCGGGCACGTCGGCCACGAGGTGGCGGATCACGGTCGCGGCCAGATCGTCGGGGCGGACGGAGGCGAGGGCTCCGCGCAGCTTGCCGATGGGGGTGCGGCGGGCGGCCGCGAAGTGGACGGGACGCACGGCTGAACTCCTGACCTATGACCGACTACGACGCTGTGAATCGGCACGGACCTGTGCGGCACTGTTAATTAGCACTGCTAGTTTTGGACTATAGACCGCGGACCGGCCCACTGGGAAGATCCTCCCCGAGTTCGTCCGGCCGCGGGAGGAGACGTACCCCACGTCCACGTCCGCGGGCAGGGCCCCGGCGGCACGCACGGAGCCCCCGCACCGTCGCGCGCGGGCCGCCCCGCACCCCGCCGCGGGACCCGCGCGAGGGGGGTCTCCGCCGGGGGCGCCCAGCCGCCCGGGCCGGGCGCCGCCCCGCTGATCAGCCTGTTTTGCCCCGATCGCAGCGGGCACCCGCCCTTTCGGACGTGACCGCAGAAAGCTGATGAAAGGGACCGACGCACCATGACCGTCGTCAAGAGCACGCTTCCCGACGAGGCCCTCCGCGTCACCGGGACGGCCCTCCAGGACACGCTGGTCGATCTGCTCGGGCTGTCGCTGATCGGCAAGCAGGCGCACTGGAACATCGTGGGCCCGCGCTTCCGGTCGATCCACCTCCAGCTGGACGAGGTGGTCGCCACGGCCCGCGCCCACTCGGACACGGTGGCCGAGCGCGCCGCCGCGCTGGGTGTCGCGCCGGACGGCCGGCCGGAGACCATCGCCGCCACCTTGGCGCTGCCCGGCACCAAGGACGGCTGGCTGCGCGACACCGAGGTCGTGGAGCTGATGGTGTCGGCGCTGGAGGCGGCCGTCGTCCGGCTGCGCGAGCGGATCGACGCGACCGAGAAGGCCGACCCGGTCACCCAGGACCTGCTGATCGCCGTCACGGCCGACCTGGAGAAGCAGCGCTGGATGTTCGAGGCCGAGAACCACCCCCGCGAGCAGGCTTCCAGCTAGGACACCCGCACCCGAACGGAAGGGGGAGACCCATGGCCGACGCCCTGGAGATCGAGGCGCTGTGGGAGGACTTCCACCGCGTGGTGAACATGACCTCGGCGGAACTCGCGGCCTGGCTGAAGGTGCGGGACGCCGGCGAGGAGACGGAACCACTGCCGGAGCAGGCGGGCACGCCCACCGGGCAGCACGTCCTCGCGATCCTCCAGAAGCGCCGTACCGACCTCACCGACGACGACGTCCGGGTCATGTACGAGGTCGTCGACACCGTCGGTGAGCTGGCCGACGTGGAGAACGAGCCCGAGCCGGAGAGCACGCCGGAGGACACCCGCCGCCGGCACCGGCTGATGACGCTGGGCCACGACCCGCTCAAGCCGTAGCCGTGAACCGCGACGAACGGGTCGTGCACGAGCTGGTGTCCGAGTACGGGCGGACGTACGCCGAGGAGGCCGGCATCCGCCTGACCGACACCCCGCAGCCGCTGTACCGGCTGCTCGTGCTCTCCCTGCTGCTCAGCGCACGCATCCGGACCTCCGTCGCGGTGGCCGCCGCCCGGGCCCTGCACGAGGACCACCTGGACAGCCCGCGCCGGATGGCCGAGGCCGGTTGGCAGCGGCGGGTGGACGCGCTCGGCCGGGGCGGCTACCGCCGTTACGACGAGCGGACCGCCACCCAGCTCGGGGACGGCGCCGAGCTGCTGACCGAGCGCTGGGGCGGGGACCTGCGCCGGCTGCACCGCGAGGCGGGCGACGACACCGGCGAACTCGCCCGGCTGCTCCAGGAGGAGCCGGGCATCGGGCCGGCCGGCGCCGACATCTTCCTGCGCGAGGCGCAGCGGGTGTGGCCGGACATCGCGCCCTACCTGGACGGCAAGGCCCTCGACGGCGCCGGCCGGCTCGGCCTGCCCAAGGACCCCGAGAAGCTGGCCGCGCTGGCCGGCGACACCCAACCCGCCGTGCTCGCCGCTGCGTTGGTACGGGCGGCGCTCGACAAGCAGGTGGCCGAAGACTGTCTGCGACGCGCCTCATGATCGTGTCAGACTGCTCCCCGCAGTCCCGGACCGACCGCCGGGACCGGACGGGGTGAGGAGCAGTACGTGACGGGGACCGGGCCGGACATCCAGGACATCGACACCACCCGGCCGCATCCGGCCCGGGTGTACGACTGGTTCCTCGGCGGCAAGGACAACTACCCGGTCGACGAGCAACTGGGGCGGCAGATCGCGGCGATCGACGGCGACGCGCCGAAGGCCGCCCGCGCCAACCGGGCGTTCATGCGCCGGACCACACGGGCGCTGGCCGAACGCGGCGGCATCCGCCAGTTCCTGGACGTCGGCACCGGGATACCGACCGAACCGAACCTGCACCAGGTCGCCCAGTCGGTGGCGCCGGACGCCCGCGTGGTCTACGTCGACAACGATCCCATCGTGCTGGCCCACGCCGGCGCCCTGCTGCGGGGCACGCCCGAGGGCGTGACGGAGTACGTGCAGGCCGACGCCCGCGATCCGCACACCATCCTCGAACAGGCCGCCCGCGTCCTGGACCTCGACCGCCCGGTCGCCCTCTCCCTCATCGCCCTGCTGCACTTCGTCGCCGACGAGGACGGCGCCCGGGACCTGGTCGCCACGCTGGTCGGCGCGCTGGCCCCGGGCAGTTGCCTGGTGCTGTCCACGATGACCGCCGACTTCGAGCCGGAGAACGTGCGCCGGGGCATCGCCGCCTACGCGGCGGGCGGGGTGACCCTGGTGGCCCGTTCGCACGCCGAGGTCGGCGCGTTCTTCACGGGGCTCGACCTGCTGGAGCCCGGGATCGTCTCCGTGGACCGCTGGGGCGCCGGGGGCGAGCCCGACGGCCCCATCTCGCTGTACGGCGGCGTCGGGCGCAAGCCCTGAACCGGCGCGGCGGCGCGAGCCCCGAGCCCCGCCGGCGGCCCGAGCCCCGAGCCCCGCGGCGGCGTTACCCGTGAGCCCGCCCGCGGCGTCGGCCCCGAGCGCGCCGGCCCCGGGCCCGACCGGGTTACAGGCCCAGCACCCGGGCGATGGTCCGCAGGACACCGTCGTCGTTGTTGGAGGGCGCCACATGGCGGGCCCGGCGGACGACCTCGGGGTGGGCGCCGGCCATCGCGAAGGACCACTCGGCGGCGTCGAGCATCTCCAGGTCGTTGAGGTAGTCGCCGAACACCATGGTCTGCGCGGGCGTGATGCCGAGCGCGCGCTGCAGGCCGCGCAGGGCGGTGCCCTTGTTCGCGGTGCGGTTCATCACGTCCACCCAGTGCTCGCCGGAGACGACGACCTGGTGGGTGGCGGCGAACGCGGCGAGGGCGGGGGCGGTGGTCCGCTCGGCGGGGCCGAAGTCGAACACCGCGACCTTGATCATGTCGTCGTCGACGGCGGTGACGTCCTCGACGACACGGTGCTCGACGTAGTACTTGCGCACCTCCGCCAGGAACGCCTCGTCGGTCCGCTCGACGTACGCCGCCCGCTTGCCGCACACGACGGCGCCGACGTCCGCGCCGTCCGCGGCCAGCCGCCGCACCGTCCGGGCGACCCCGGCCGCGACGGAGCCGTCCAGCGGGTCGGAGCTCAGCTCCACGCCGTCGCGGACCACGTACGTGCCGTTCTCCGCGATGAACACCATGCCCTCGGCGACCTCGGCGAACTGCCGGTGCAAGGTCGCGTACTGGCGTCCGCTCGCCGGGCTGAACAGCACCCCGCGGCGGCGCAGTTCGGCCAGCACGGGCCACAGCCCGGCAGGGATCCGCTGGGCGTCCGATACTGATGTGTTAACCCGTCCAAGTGAGTAGTCTCCCCTCATGCCGCTCGCACCCGAGTACCTGCACCTGGTCTTCCCCGGCGTCGAGTTCCACGCCCTGCTCTACGGCCGCAACAGCCGCGACCCCAGGAAGAAGGGCAGGAGCGTCAGCGATCAACTTGCCGACGGCCGCACCCTCTGCCAGACCCACAACTGGGTCATCACGGATGTCTTCAAAGACACCGGTATCTCCGCGAGCCGCCACGCACGGCGCGAGCGTGACGACTTCGAAGCGCTGCTGGACGCCATCGAGAGCGTCCCGACTCCCGCTGGCGTCCGACGCATCTGCGTCGCCTACGAAGCGAGCCGGTACTACAGAGACCTGGAGGCATACGTCCGCCTCCGTAACGCCTGCTACGACGCCGATGTCCTGCTCTGCTACAACAACACGGTCTACGACCTGTCCAAGCGCGAGGACCGCAAGGCGACTGCGCAAGACGCCATCGCCGCCGAGGACGAGGTCGAGCTCATCCGCGATCGCAACGTCCGAACCGCCCGCCTCAACGCCGAAGCAGGCGGTATCTGGGGCAGGGTCCCTTTCGGGTACACGAGGAAGTACGACCCGGACACCGGTGAGCTCATCGGCCAGTACGAGCACCCGGTCCGCGGCCCTGTAGTCCTCAAGTCCTTCCAGCACGTCGACAGCGGGGGATCGCTGGCTTCCCTGCTGAGGTGGCTGAAGACTAACCCAGACGCGGCACGCCACGACGGCAGCAAGTGGGACGACTACCGCGTGCGCTACATGCTCCTCAACCGGGTCTACATCGGGGAGAGGGTGCACAACGGCAAGGCCGTGAAGGCCAAGTGGGACCCCATCAAGGGCCTGGACACACCTGAGGGTCGGGCCATGTTCCGCCGCATCACTAAGAAGCTGACCGACCCCGCGAGGGCCCGCCCGAACGAGGGCCGCGTGAAGCACCTCCTGTCGTGCCTCCCCCTCTGTGGGGAGTGCGGCGACGACTTCTACCTGCGGAGCGACCAGAGCGGTACCGGTCACGCCAGGAAAGACATCTACCGATGCGCCGAGAACCGGGACGTGTCAGTGTCCGAGCCGCTCCTTGACGCGTTCGTTGAGGAGGCCGTCTTGACCTGGCTCCGAAACAAGGAGCAGGCGCGGGCCGCGCTCATTCCTGATGACACCCAGATCGCGGAGGAGATGCGGCAGGCACAGGAGATGCTCGACTTGTTCGAAGAGGAGTTGGATGAGGCTCGGGAGCTGAATCGGCAGCGCAACGATCAGGGCCGGCCTTTGCTGTCACTGGCTTCGCTGTCTGCGAAGGAGCAGGATCTGCTGCCGAAGATCGAGGAGCTGCAGAGCAAATTGCAGTCGGCCACCGGAGTGCCACTGCTCGTGCAACAACTGGTGAACGCTGTGGATCCTGAGGAGCTGTGGTACGGCTCTGACACGACGGCCGGGCTGTCTCTGGAACAGAAGCGTGAGGCGATCAGGCAGATCGTGACGGTCCGAGTCTTCAAGTCGCGCCGGCCCGGCCGGGCTAAGTACCTCGATCCGGCTCGTGTGACGCTCTCGTTCGTCGGCTCCGAGGGGTTCAAGGCCCCACGTGTCCGTGCTCACGGGAGCGTTCCTGCTCCGCGGCGTGCTCGGGGTGTCGCGGAAAGCGGATGAGGACGCCCTGTGTTTTCTCAGCCCCGGGTTTGAGCATGCCGGCCCGTTCCATTTCGACGCCTGTCCGGAACGCCTCGGCCGCCAGTTCTGCTCGCTCTTCCTCGAATTGTGCACGCAGCTTGGCCTGCTCAGCAGCGAGCGAGCGCGCTATGCGGGCTCGCTCGGCGGCCATGTCCCGGTTGAGGCGGCCCATCTCGTTCTCCAGCGCGGCCTGGGCGGCGAAGTAGCGGCTGCGCTCGGCCTGGGCTTCATGCTGGGCAGCAGCGAGGATGGCTCGCTCGGTGTTCGTGTCCACGATCCAGTGACGGACCAGGACGCACACGGTCACGGTCAGGGCCACCATGACGAGGCAGGCTCCGCCGATGGAGGCCGCCACATTGTCGGTGGACACGCTGTGGATGATGGCCGCGAAGCCTGAGGTGAGAAGTACTGCGGCCACGGTTGCGGCTGCTTTGCTGGTGGCCGTGAACTCCAATGCGCACCCCCGGGTTACATCTGTGCGGCCGTGCCTCCGGGGTTCTCAGCGTCATCGTCGCGCTGGTCGGGGCTCTTGAGCTTGTCGATCACGGCGAAGAGCGTGAACTTCCCTACGTCGTCATGGATGCCCAATCGCTCCGCTGCTTCCTCCGGAGTGATTGAACCCGAGCCTACCTGTGACCGATCTGTTTCGGACAGTGTCTGCTGAGACTCCAGGTACTCGGGCGGCAGGATGTCCGCAGCGACGAGCAGCTCAACGGGGTCCATCCCGATGGCCTTGGCCAGCGGAGGGAAGAACTTCACGTGGGGGATCTGCTCGCGATTGAGCAGGCGGGAGACGGTGCTCTTGTTCATGCCGGTGTCGGCAACGAGGCGCTGCTGCGACCCGTAACCGGTGTAGCCGGCTGCTTCAAGCGCGGGGAGGACCAACGCGCAGAACCTCTGCACGCGTCCCTGAGGGGTGGCGTCCGTCATGTCCCCGCACTCTACTTCCCTGGAGAGGGAATAGACACCGATTCCCTCCCTAGGGAAAGTAGCATTCAGCCACTGACCTGCTTCGATGCAGGCCACCTCGCTGCCGAGCGCCGCTACTTCAAGAAATTCACCCTTCCCGCGCACGCACATTCCCTTGCCAGGGAGGGAACTCTCATGGTTCAGTTTCCCTCGACAGGGAAACTGCCCCGCCACCTGCGGAGGGAGGGACATCCACGTGTACCGACTCAACGTCAGTCGTCTCCAGGACATCGCGGCCACGCACGGCGACAAGACGACGTACGCCATCGCCAAACGGACCGGCGTGAGCATCTCGTCCGCTTATCGATACGTCGACGGATCGGCGCAACCTGACCTGATCTCGGCGCTTCGTATCGCCGAGGCATATGACCTCGACATTCGCACCCTCATGGACCGGGTCGAAGACGAGCGCGCGGGAGCCGCCGCGTGACTCGCGAAGAGCGCCGCGCGCTTCTCGGCGACCAGGTCCTCGCTCACATCCATCAGGAGGTTGACGCCGCCCCGGACCCCACGCCCGAGGCCGTCGAAGCCCTCCGCCGGATTTTCGCGCAGCCGCAGGGAGCGGCGCCTGTGGAGTCCGCACCGGCGGCCTGCGCCGCCTGACCCCGATGCGCCGGAGGGCCGCTCTCAGCTTGCCGGCCCGAGCGACCCCCGACCGGCGCCCCTACAAGATCCGAAAGAGAGGCCCCGATGGGCACACAGATTACCGACACCGGCGCCCGCGCCGTTCTCGCCCTGCGCTCGATGGAGGCGAATGCCTTCCGCGTGAGTCAGGTGACGACCCGCCTCCTGGACGACCACACTGACCTGCCCGACCTGCTGGCCGTCCGGCCCCAGGCGACGGGATCCGCAGCCCAGCTCGACTTGCAGGCCCGCACGATCGAGGACGCCCGCACGTGGGCGGCGGCGCTTGGCGGGACGCTGAGGGTGGAGGACACCGAGCACCTGAACGGATGGTCGGCGTCGGCGGACGTCGTGGTCGACGGCGTGACCGTCCACGTCTGCGCCTTCCAGCACTACTCGGCGGAGGAGCGGGCCGAGCGCGGGGCCGCTGCGGTGGTGGCGGCATGAGCGAGACGCCGATGACGTCCGAGCAGCGCGCCGCGACCGGCGCACCAGCGGCCTCCCACGGGCGGCAACCCCGCACGATGCTCGACCTCGCCCGCACTGCTCTCAGCGCCCGGATGGCGAAGGACGATCTGCGCCTGGTCCTGGAGAACGTGGTCACCTACGCGGCTTCGCTGGAGGCCCGGGTCACCGAGCTGGAGGAGCGCATCGAGCGGCGCCGTATGCGGCTGGTGGCGGCTGAGGCCGACCTGCTCGCCGTTCGCGGCCTGCTCTCCCCGGCTGGCGGGCCCCGCCAGATCCCGGCCGAGGTCGAGATCCACGAGCGGGTGGCGCCGGCGGTCGAGTGGCTGCTGAACCGCGTTGCCGAGCTGGAGACGGAGCGGCACACGACCAACGCGGCCCTGTCCGAGGCGGCCGAGGCGCTGCGCGAGCAGCGGGACCGGATCGCGGACCTGGAGCAGCTGCTCGCCGCAAAGGACCGGCCGGTGGACGAGGACCCGATCCGGTATGCGCTGACCCCGAAGGCCGAGGCGTCCGCGGCGGGTGAAATCCGGTGACCGGGATCGAGTGGCTGCTGTGGGCCGCGTCCATCTGGTCGGTGTTCTTCCTGTACTGCATCGCCGACGCGCCGACGCTGGTGAGCCGCTGGAAGCGGGGCCGCCGATGAGCGCCCGCGACGAACTCCGCCGGTACGTCCGCCTGCTGGCCGACGCCTGGACGCCGCGCGAGCAGACCGACGCCCGAGTGGAGCGGCTGTACTTGCTGGTGCGCACCGAGGTGCTGCACGAGGGCGCGGCCGAGCTGGACCGCATGGCCAACGAGACCGAGGCCCGCGTCGCCGCCCACTACGGACCGGCGTCCGGCATCGGCCCCGGCTCGGCCGACCTGGTTCGCGAGGCGGCCCGCACGCTGCGGTCGATGGCCGAAGGGAAGAGCAGCCGCCCGGCGGCCGACGTCACCCCCGGGCTCACCGCCCGGCAGGAGCGTCTGCTCGACGCGATCCGCACCCACGGCGGCCCCTGGACCACCGCCCGTGTGCTGTCGCTCTACCAGCTCATCGCCCCCGGCGTGGTCCAGCGCGGCACCGCCCGCCGCGACCTCACGGCCCTGCACCGGGCCGGACACCTCGTCCTGGTGGACGACCCCGACAACCGGCACTACGTGCTGCGCAGGAAGGACCGCTGATGCCAGACACGATCACCCGCCGCGGCTGGCTCCTCGCCGCCATACAGCGCGAGACCACCCCGATCACCACGCAGCGCGCCGCGCAGATCCTCGCCGCGAGTCCGTGGGCGTCGGCCGGTCGGAACACCGCCCGGAAGGACCTGCGGGCCTTGGCCGGGCGGGGGTTCCTGGTCGCCGCCGACGTGGCCGGCCGCCGCTGCTACACCCCGACGCCCCCGGAGAGGACGGCCACTCGATGAGCCGCACCACCGACCGCGACAGTGCGATGGCCGAGGCTGTCCGCGAACACCAGATCATCGCGGGCCCCGACTGGCAGGCCGGACGCCACCAGCCGCGCGACCCCGAGGCTGAGATCACCACTCCGTCCCTTGAGGAGATGGCCGAGGCGCCGGGCGCAACGCAGACGAAGTACCGCGTCACGTACGCCCGCGTCGGCCGCCACGGTGGGCGCAACAGTAGCCCCGCCCCGGCCCCGCTCACCGTGTGGGCGGTCACCGCGGACGGACTCGCCGAACACATCCACAGGGACGTGCGGCCGTACCTGTCCTCGCCGCACATCGAGGTGGCCGTAGACCTGGACACCATGCGGGGACAGATCTTCGCCGGGGTGAGCAACGGCGGGACGTTCACGCTGGAGGCGGTCCAGGTTGCCGAGGGCGGTGACGCCGGATGACGACGACCGTGCAGGCCGGGGCTCAGGCCCCGGCCGCCGGCCCGGACCCCATCACCGAGCCTGGCATCTACGACATGGACAACGAGACGTACCACTCCCACCGGTACGCCCTCTCCTCCAGCGGCGCCCGCACCATCATCACCGCCAGTCCCGCCCACTTCCGGTACGAGCAGGACCACCCGCAGCCGGTGAAGAAGGTGTGGGACATCGGCAACGCCGCTCACCGCCTGGTCCTCGGGAACGGGCCCGAGCTGCGCCTCGTGGACTACGACCGGTGGGACACCAAGGCGGCCAAGGCGGAGGTCGCCGAGGCCCGGGCCGAGGGTGCCGTCCCGCTGAAGCGCGCCGAGTACGAGCAGGTGCACGCGATGGCCGACGCGCTCCGCCGGCACCCCGTCGCCTCCCTGCTGTTCGACCCCGAGCACGGCACGCCCGAGCGATCGCTGTTCTGGCGGGATGAGAAGACCGGCGTCATGCGGCGGGCCCGCCTGGACTGGCTGCCGAACCCGCGGTCCGGGCGGCTGATCATCCCCGACTACAAGACGTGCGTCTCGGCTCACCCGGAGAAGCTCCAGCGGGTCATCGATGACCTGGGTTACCACCAGCAGGACGACACCTACCGGTCCGCCTGCCACGCCCTCGGCATCGCCGACGAGACCGCGGCGTTCGTGTTCGTCTGCCAGGAGAAGACCCCGCCGTACGTGATCACCGTGATCGAGGTGAACGCGGCGGCCCGGCGGATCGGCGCCGCCCGCAACCGGCGCGCCCTGGAGATCTTCGCCCACTGCACCGCCACCGGCTACTGGCCCGGCTACAGCGACGACGTGGTGTCCGTCGCCCTGCCGCCGTGGGCCGAGACCCGCGACACCTTGGAGTACCTGTGAACTACCCCGCCACCACCGAGCAGTTCGCGGCCCCGGCCGCGCCGGCGCCCGCGTTCATCGGGCAGGGCACCGCGGTTGAGCAGTCCCGCGCGGTCGCCGAGGTCCAGGCCGCGGTCATCGTGGCCCGCCAGTTCCCGAGGAACGAGGCGCAGGCCATTGCGAAGATGCGGACCGGGTTCTCGCAGCACAGCCTCGCCGTCCGCAGCTTCTTCCGATTCCGCCGCGGCAAGTCACAGGTGTCCGGCGAGACGATCCAGTTCGCCAAGGAGCTGGCCCGCTGCTGGACGAACATCCACTACGGCGTGCACGAGCTGCGCCGCGACGACGCCGCTGGCGAGTCCGAGATGCAGGCGTGGGCGTGGGACCTGGAGACCAACGAGCGCGCGTCCACGACGTTCATCGTGCCGCACACCCGGTGGACGACGGACGACGGCGGCCGGCGCCTGGAGGACCCGCGCGACGTCTACGAGAACAACAGCAACAACGGCGCCCGCCGCCTCCGAGAGATGATCTTCAGCGTGCTGCCGGACTGGTTCCGGGAGCAGGCCAAGGAGATCGCCACCACCACGGTGGAGAAGGGCCAGGGCAACAAGCCGCTGGCGCAGCGCATCGCCGACTGCATCGCCCACTTCGAGGGCCTCGGCGTCACCGTCGAGCAGCTGGAGGAGAACCGCAACCGCGACTCCAGCAAGTGGACGGGGCTGGACCTCGGCCAGTTGCAGATCATCTCGGAGTCGATCCGGCGCGGTGAGATCACCGTGGACGAGGAGTTCCCGCAGCAGCGGGTGACCGCCGGGGAGATCCGCCAGCAGTACGAGCAGCAGTCCGGCCAGCAGTCGACGCCCGAGCAGCCGCCCGCCGAGGGCGCGGGTGCGTGGCCGGCCGCCCGCCAGCCGGGATCGGGGGCGGCGTCGTGAACGAGTGGAACATCGCGCTCGGCGCCCTCGTCCTCGTCCTGTCGCTGGCCGCCGGTGCCCTGCTGTCCCGGGCCTACTTCGCCCCGGTCGCCGAGGAGAGCACCCGGCTCGCCGAGTTGATGCGCCCGCAGGAGGTGCCCGTCAACGACGTCTGCTGGTGCCCGGCTGAGCAGCGGGAGACCCTGCACGCCTACCACCCCGACGGCCGCGAGTGCTGGACCTGCCGCACCTTCACCCCGGGCGGTGCGTGATGGCTGATCTGACCGACGCCGAGCTGGACCAGCTCATCAAGGCCATCGGGCTGAAGCTGCCCCGCGGTGGCAGTCTGCGCAAGCCGATCGCTCACGGCACCTACCGCGGGGCACGGCAGCACTACTACCGCAAGGAACCGTTGTGTCAGCCGTGCCGCCAGGCCGAGCGTGACTACCAGAACGCGCGGTACGCCGAGGGCAAGCGGCAGTACGGCCGGAACAGTGGTGCTGAGTGACCGCCCCGACCCTGTTCGAGCCGGAGCGTCCGGCCGCCACCACGGCGGCCGGGCCCCGGCCCGAACCGTTCGTCATCGCGCTGCCCGCCGGCCTGTTCCTGCTGAACTCGAACCAGCGTCTGAACCGACACGACCGGCACCGCTACGTGAAGGCCCTGCGTGACGCCGCGCGCGAGGCGGTGACCGAGTGCCCGTCCCTCATGGACGCGCTCGCCGCCGCCCAGCCCGGCCCGCTGTTCCCCCGGGCGCACATCCTGGGCGTGCTGCACCCGGCGTCCGGTCGCCGCGCGGACCCGGCGAACTGGTACCCGTCGTTCAAGTCGGCGACGGACGGACTCGTTGACGCGGGCCTCTTCGAGGACGACGACCACACCCGCGTACTCGGCCCGGACATGCGCCTCGGCCGCGTCGTCCGGGGCGGGCAGATCGTCCTCGTGGTCCGCGGACTGGAGCCCGGCGAGGACCCGCTCGGCTACCGGGCGGTGGGCCGATGAAGGTCCGCGCCGACATCGCCGAGTTGCTCCGCGCCGGCCACTCCAACCGGGCCATCGCCCGCCAGCTGAACGTGGACGCGAAGACCGCCGCAGCTGCTCGCGCTGTGCTCGGCCTGCCCAAAGCGAAGAGCGGATACCGGGGCGCTGCCACACCGGAGGATCTGTTCTGGCGGCGCGTGCGGCCGGTGGACGGCGGCCACATGGAGTGGACCGGATTCAACGTCTGTGGTACCCCCAGCCTGCGCCACGGCGGCAGGAACCTCACCGCCTACCCGATCGCGTACCGCATCGCCCATGGCCGCGCCCCCGAGGGGCAGGCGCTGCCCTCCTGCGGACGCGACCACTGCGTGAAGCCCGGCCATCATGCCGACCGCGCTGACAGGGTCCGGGCCCAGGATCGGGCTGCCGTCGTCCGCGCGTGGGCCCGCGGGCTGAAGAAGGCCGCGCGGGTGCTGGAGCGTGAGCGGGCGAAGGCCGACCGTGCACGCGAGCGCGAGCGGGCGAAGGCAGCTCGGGCGCAGGAGAAAAGGGTGGACTACCTCTACTCCGCGATCTTCGGGGCCGGGGAGTGACCGGCCGCCGGCGGCGCCGCGCCCCGCCCGAGCCCGAGTACACCCCGGGTCAGCTCCTCGACTGGCACGACTCCTCGCACTGGTCTGACCGGCCCCTGCCGTGCCGCTACTGCGGCTTCCCTGCGCACACCCGGGACTCGCGGATGAAGCCCGCGCACAAGGTCTGCGCGGAGGAAGCCCTCGCTATCCAGGCCGCCGAAGCGCAGGCCGCCTACCACCAGAACGGACAGCTCTGATGACGCTCCACATCACCGGCCTCGCACCCGGCGACGTCGCCGAGGTCATCGAGTGCCTCCTCGTCGGCGCCGACCACTGCGTCGGCCACGCGCCCGAACTCGCCGAGCAGCGCCGGTCCCTGGCGCACCGCCTCGGTGACTCCCTTGACCTGCTGCCCACCCCGAACACCGGAGAGGAACCCGCCTGATGCCCAAGCTCAGCCCCGCCGACGTCCCCGAGGTCAAGCTCGACAGCGCCGCCGCGCCCATCGAAGCGTCGATGACTCGCGACCAGCGCCGCGGCCTCTTCGAGAAGCCCGGCACCGTCGTCTACGCCATCGTGGAGCTGACGTCCAAGTCCTACACCGGTCACGCCGAGGGCGAGGACAAGGATCCTCAGGTCAAGGTGCGCGTCACCGGCTGCGAGGTCGCCCGCACCGACGAGGACGCTGCCGCCCTGCTGGAGGCGAAGCGCGCCATGTACCGCGGCCGGCAGATCGACGGCACGTTCGATGAGGTCGGTAAGGGCCCCATCCGACCGGACGCCGACCTCGCCGACCTGACCGCGAGCAAGCCGACTGAGGCGGACCTCAAGGAGTACAAGCGGCGCCGCGAGCAGGCCCGCCGCGACGAGTACGTCCGCTAGCCGCCCACCCTCCCGGGACGGTCCCAGCAGGCCGCCCCGGGGGCCCCAGATCTTGCCGGATCGGTTCCGCACCGCACGAGAGAAGACCCCAGTTGAGCACCGAGGAGCAGGCCACCGCCGCCAGCGGCAGCGTGCCGAACGCGTTCGGCAACGCGCTCGCCTGGAAGTGGACACGGCAGATGCCCACCGCCGTCCGGCGCACCGGCCTGCCCACGCTGCTCTACGCCCTGCGCGCCATGGCCAACGCTGCCGGGGAACTTCGCTTCGCCGACCGCAAGCCGATCCGCATTCAGGACATCGCCAAGGCCGCCTGCGCGAACGAGAAGGACACTCGCCGCTACCTGGACGCGGCGATGCGCGCGGGCGTCGTGGGCGTCCTGGGCGAGCGCCGCCGGGGGACGCCGACGCTGTACGTCCTGCTGCTCACTCCGGTGCCGGACTGGGCGGCCGCCGAGGAGTACCTGAGGGGCACCGCGCGGAAGCCGGGCAAACGGCCGGCCGCGTGGCAGGACGAGGAGAGTTCGGGTGACCGCGACCCGAACCAGTTCGGGTCACCGCGACCCGAACTTACCGATGGTACGGCCGAAGAAGTTCGGGTCACCGCGACCCGTATGAGTTCGGGTCACCGCGACCCGAACGGTTCGGGTCACCGCGACCCGAACAACCCAGGGGGTTACCCAAGAGGTTCCCAAGACGGGGCCGGGGTCGGTTTCCAACCTCAGGTAGTGGGCGCTCCCGAGGACCAGCCGGATTCCCACGAACCACACCACGACGACCAGGCCCCGCCGAACCCCGGCGACTACGAGACCTGGCACCGCTGCCCCGTCTGCCGCCGCCGCATCGTCCCGGACCCCCGCCGCCCCGACCGCACCGTGCACGCCCGCTGCGAGCCCTACCTCGCCGAGACCGACCACGAAAGGCACAGCGCATGACCACGCCCGCCGCGCCCTGCCGCACCGACCCCGGACCCTGGTTCAGCCCAGACCCCACCGAACGCTCCTACGCGGCCCGCCAGTGCCGCCCCTGCCCCCTGCTCCTCGACTGCATGCGGCAGGCCCTGGCCGCCGACGAGCAGCACGGCGTGTGGGGCGGTGTGGACTTCGAGGCCCGGGCCCGCGGCTGCGGCACCGAGCGCGGCTACCGGGCCCACCGCCGCCGCAGCGAGCAGCCGTGCGAGTCGTGCCAGGCCGCGTACGACGAGACGCTGGAGACCAACCGCCGCCGGATCCTCGCCGAGGCGCACGCGGCCGGCGGGACGGCGCGCGGCTACTGGACGCACCGCGCCCTGAAGGAAGTGGCGTGCGTGCCGTGCAAGCGGGCGTGCGCGCGGCAGTCGAAAGAGCGCCGAGACCGGGCACGGCAGGGGCGCAGCCGTCCGCGTACGGGCGCCGGGGTCCCTCCGCTCACCGAGGCGCTGCCGGACGCTCCTGCGGTCGCACAGCCACTGCCCCTCGCCAGCTGACCGAACGGAGCCCAGCGCCCATGGACCGCCCCCGCTGCCCCCGCGGCCACTTCCTCCCCGCCACCGGCGCCTGCCGCTGCACCCTCCCAAGGCCCCGACGCCTCAGCACGGACCTCTGGGGACAGGGCCGCCGCATCCTGGCCCGCTCGATGACCACCGTGGACGTCGTGGGGGGCTACCTGTGATCGCCGTCCTCGCCTACGTCCTGCTGGTGACCAGCATCAGCGCCGTCACCCTCGCCCACTGGCTCTACCTGCCCCGCCGCTCGGCCACGACCCGGAAGGACTCGACCACATGAGCCAGCCCAGCCCCGACGCGCGGGACGTCGTCCGCGCCCTCGACGCCCTGACAACGCAGGTCAGACGCCTCGCCGACACCCGACAGTCCGGCATCGCGCTGACGCCAGACACCGCTGACGACAACGCGACGACGCCCGACGAACTGACCGCCGAGGAAGCGCGCGCGGAAGTCGAGCGGCTCGCCACCGAGCTGTACCGGTCCGACGACCGCTTGGCGTTCATCGCCGAGTGCCTTGACACCTGCGACGAGGACGGCATCACGGCCGTACGCGTCGCCCGCGTCCGCAACTGGCTGAACGGGCCGAGGTGCGGACGACAGCTGCCGATGGACCCGGTGCACATCCTCGGCATCGAGCCCGAGGCGCCGGCCGCCGACGAGGACGCGCAGCGCACCGCCCGCCGGAACAGCCTCCGCATCCTCCTCGCCCGCGCCGCTGCCGGCCTCACCCCCGACGAGGACGCGCTGCTGCGCCAGCACACCGAGGCCGAGATCCGGGAGGCCGACACCGCGCGGGCCGTCGCCCGCTCGAACCTGCAGCACGTACAGACGATCGTCCCCGAGATCGACCGGCTGGCCGCCGAACTGGAGCAGGCACAGGAGCGGGCCCGCAAGGCTGAGCGCGCCGCTGATCTCCTCGCCGACGCCCACCGCCGCGCTGAAGCGATGGAGCGCGCAATGGAGTCGACCGCCGCTGACGCTCTTGCACACCGCGGATGCCACCGCGACCTGATGGCACAGTGCTTGCGCGCCGAGCGGGCCGAGGCCGCCATCAAGCGGGTGCGCGCCCTGCGCGATCCGATCGCCGAGGCGCTGGAGCGGGCCGACTACCGACACGACATGCGACGCGGTGACCTCGCCGACTCGATCATGCCGGTCATCGTCGCCGCCCTGGACGGCACCGAGCAGTCCGAGGAGAGCACCACCCCGTGAACATCTGCGGCCTGTGCGAGCAGCCGATCGAGACCGGCTACCTGTGCCCCCGGCACACCGTCCGGCTCGCCGAACGCCTCGCCGAACTCCCCACCCTGTACGCCGAGGTCGCCGAGTGCCTCGTCCCCCGGCGGCACAGCTGGGGCGACATCATCGCCACCAAGGGCGCGGCCGGCCCCCAGTCCCCGCTCAACGAGGACGTCCTCGACACCGTGAGCACCGCCCGGGCCGCCGAGGTGGTCCGGCTCTGGCGGGTCGACGTCCAGCGCGTCCGCTGGCCACACCACGGCGCACCAGCCCCCGCCCCGCTCGCCGCGGACTGCCGGTGGCTGGCGATGGAGCTCGACTGGATCGCCGCCCACTACCCGGCCGCCGGCGACCTCGCACGCGAGGTGAGCGACCTGGAGACGCAGGCCCGGGCCGTCGTCGGCGACCCGGTGCCCAAGCGCAAGACCATCGGCCAGTGCATCGCCGTCACCGACGACCAAGGCACCGTGTGCGGGTCGGACATCACGCACCGCGCCGGCGAGTCCCGCCTCGTCTGCCCGAAGTGCGGCTGCGTCTACGAGGGGCAGACCGACCTGCTGCTGTTGCTCCACTACCAGCCGAGACAGACGGCATGAGAGGGCCCCCGCACACGGTGTGCGGGGGCCCTTGCGTGTTCGGCTACTCTCCGGCGTCCGTCCTCTTCGGCCGCGCTGTGCCCGAGCCCTTATAGCCGCGGAACGTGTCCTGTACCGTGCTCAGCTTGATCCCGAGGTGGTCCGCGATCTCTCGGTAGGACATGCCGTCCCCGTCGTTCCACAACTCACGGATCAGGTCGCTGCGCTCAGCCGACCACTCCCGGTTGCGCTTGACCTGGTCGGCCATGATCCGGCTCTTGGCACGGACCCGCTCCACCCGGTCGGGGATCTGCTCGACCGTGTCCAAGGCGTCCGACACGCGGCGCACCTCCTCGTCGCTCAACTCCTGGCCCTTCTTTCGGTGGGCCGCTTGCGCTGCACTGTAGGGGACCCCTACAGTCACGGCAAGCAGTCCGTACTGCGATGTACGACGGCCCCCGCCCCGCTGAGTTGGCGCTCCGGGACGGGGGCCGGACCCACCCACAACCGTGACGAAGGAGCAGGTCCGCATGGAGCGTACCGACCAGCCCAACCCGCAGCCCAGCCCGGCGCAGCCCCAGCCCAACCAGATCCTCGCCCAGCCCGCCACCGTCCAGGCGTGCGCCGAGGACTACGTGGCCGGCGCCGACGTCCGCCAGGCCATGAACCGGCAGGACTCCCGCCGCTGACCGCCGCAGACCGGCCGGGTCCCGTACATCCCCCAGCGGGACCCGGCCTCCTCACGCTCCGGAGGAGCGCCGTGAAGACCCGCACCATCGAGCGGACCCGCCTCGTCCCCCACACGGTC
This sequence comes from Streptomyces sp. NPDC013455, assembly GCF_040632975.1. Taxonomy (NCBI): domain Bacteria; kingdom Bacillati; phylum Actinomycetota; class Actinomycetes; order Kitasatosporales; family Streptomycetaceae; genus Streptomyces; species Streptomyces sp. NPDC013455. Next base: position 136,835 of record NZ_JBEYCX010000013.1, read on the forward strand.
GACGGCCAGACCGAGATGGTTCTCGACCGCGAGACCATCGAAGTCCCCGCGCCGCCCCGCGACTGGGACCAGGCCGTGCGCGTCGCCGTCACCATCGGTGCCGCCCTCCTCGTCACCGTCTCCCTCACCTGGACCACCGCATCCATCGGCGCCCTCCTGGCCATGTCCGTCGTCGCGGTCGTCGCCTACGGAGCCGCAGTCGCCTTCGACGCCGCATGGATCATGTGCATGGGCGTCGAGTGGCTGCTGCGCTCCGACCCCGACCGCGCCACGCTGCCCCGCCGCGTCGGCCACGCTGCGCTGGCCGTGTCGATGGGCGCCGTCTTCGCACACGGCTACCTCTTCACTGGGCAGTGGATCGTCGGAGCCGTCGGCGCGCTCGTCTCCACGCTCGCCAAGGGCGGCTGGACCATCGCCATGCGCGCCCACACACGCCCCCTGGATCCACTGACCCAGCAGTGGGTGGCCAAGCGGCGGGCCGCGGTCAACGGTCAGCTCGCGCTGATTCCGATCCGGCGGGAGCTCCAGCGCGGCGAGGCCCTCGTGGAGGCCGAACAGCGCAGCCTCGCCGCCCTCGCGGATTCCGGATCCGCCGATCCGGACCAGTCCGGACAGTCCGCGGACGGTTCGGATCCCGATCCGCAGCCGACGGCCACCGGCCCGATGACCATCAAGGATGCCGTCCGGACCGCCGTGGATTCCGGAATCCGCGAGCCGGATCGAGTCCTCGCCTACGTCCGCAAGGTCGCCGACGCCAACGCCCGCGAGGACACCGTCGCCCGCTACATCCGGCTGGCCGGCTGATGGGCGCGCAGCCGCCGCCCGGCGGTGAGGAGCTGCTCGCCAACAGACCCGTCCGGCGGTGACCGTGTTGGCCATCTTCTTCACCCTCGCAGCCGTCGCAGCCCTCCTCGGCCTCGCCCTGGTCGACCTGCGCACCGTGCCGCCCATCACCGGCACCTGGGCCCTGATCATGACCCTCGCGGCGCTCGGCGTCGCCGTCCTCCGCTGAAGGACCACCCCATGAACTACGTCACCTATGGCGGCGTGACCATCGGTCTCGGTCTCCTCGTCTACGAACTCGTCACCTGGTGGCCGGGTATCAAGGCCCTGAAGAAGGATCCCGTCAGGCACGCCTCCCGGCTCCTGCCGTTCCTCCTGTCGTGGGCATACGGCTGCCTCACGACACTCGGCGTCGGCGGCGCGATCGGCTGGATCTCCGGCACGATCCTGGGCCTGTCCAACTGGCTCGGAGACGCCGCCCTTGTCTGGGGTGTCGGCGGCTCCGGCGGGCAGTCCGCCGGACGCGCCACGTTCCTGCCGCTGTCCGGACCCGGCCTCGGCATTGTGCTGATCCTCACCGTGGGGTTCATCGCCGCTGTGAAGAAGTCCAGCGAGGACCAGGCGAACGTCCTAAAGCGGGGCGCCTGGTGCGGCATCACCCTCGGAACCTCGGCAGGCGTGGCCGGGTTCGCCGCCGTCCCGCTCGCGCAGGCCGCGAACCTGCTCGGTGACAACACCTACGGGCGGATCTAATGGCCGGACGGACGGAGCGGCCCGCCCCCGCCGAGGAGCCCGAGGCGCCCAGCCCACTCGCCGGCGGGTGCGTGCTCCTGGTGCTCGGCGGCACCGCGCTCGGGGGCGTGTTCGCCGCGTCGCCGGAAGCCGGGATCCTCGCGGTCTGGCTGGTCGGCGTGGCCGCCGTCTGGTGGTCCACACGCCGCCGGAAAGGTACGCACCAACCCCTCCCCTCCCCCACCGCGCCCCCCTCCCCTCACGACGAACAGGCAGGTCAGACCGTCGTCGTGTACCGAGAGGGGATGTTGATCTACCGCACGCCGGACCGCGACAACCCCGTCCGCACCCACGTGCACGTCGAACTAACCGCCGACGAGACGCACGCCTGAGACCCCGGGGCGGCCCGCGCCTGCCAGCTACCGGCCGCCCCGGTCCCCATCCCAACCACGAGACAGGACCGCCATCATGGCACTCGGCTGGAAGAAGAAGCCCGAGCCCAACGACCCCCGGCTGAAGGGGCACGAGACGACGTACAGCAGTTCCCACGGCGGCTGGGTGAAGCCCGAGAAGAAGCCGATCCCCGGCACCCCGAAGAAGTAGGGGCGGACGACGCGCCCCCCTGCCACACTGAACCTCGGGCCCCTCCATCGCACCCCCGTCGATGGCGGGGCCTGCCGCATCATGGACACCATGGCGTCACAGCACCTCCGCCCCGGCCACCTCACCGCCGAGCAGACCCGCACCGTCCTCGGCATCACCGCCGGCGCCCTCCGCCAGCTCGTCTACCGCGGCCAGCTCACCCGCTCCGGCGGCACCGACCGGTACCCGTACTACGCCGTCGCCGACGTCGCCGCACTGGTCCTCAAGCGCCGCTCGCACGCATCCGCTTGACCGCAGGTCAGACGCTGTGTGACGATCCCGGTGTACAACTGTGCCCCGAGACGGCACCACAGAAGCTACCTGAAGCCCCGGCCCGGGCGGGGCTTCGCCGTACACCCCCTCAGGGTCACAACACGGCCACACAGCCAACGCAGCGCCCCCACACGGAGCATGATGCCCTCTCCGAGCATCAGCACCCTGGGGGGACCATGCACGCCCGTAGAGCCGCCCACGCGGCCCTGCTCATCGCAGCCACCGCCACCGCATGCACCAGCGGCGAACCGAAGACCATCCGCGTCACTGTCACGCAGACTGTCACCTCGTCGCCCAGCACGAAGACCGCGGCAGACACCGACTCCGGCATCCTCAAGATGGGCGCTACGAAGACCATCAACGACACCGAGAGCGACGCACGCATCACAGTGCAGGTCGTGGAGTACCAGCAGCCGTTCAAGGGCCCCCAGCCGATGAAGCCCCAGGACTTCCAGGGCGGCGACATCTGGGCCACGATCAACATCAAGATCTGCAACGTCGGCACCACGGACATCAGCGTGAGCCAACGACCGTGGGCCCTCACCTACAGCGACAGCACGCGCATCGAGTCCACCGGCAGCAGCGGCGGCGACATGCCCAAGCCCGAGTTCCCCATGGACAAGGTCGTCAAGGGCGGCCGGTGCGCGGCCGGGCTGATCGCTTACCCCGTGCCCAGCAGCAAGCACCCCGAGCGGATCGTGTACGAGCCCGACGGCCGCGAGCCCATCGAGTGGGCCGTCAAGCACTGACCGCAGGAGGTGGCGCCCGTGGCCGGCAACCCCCGCAACGGGCGCCCCTACCGCCGCCTAGTCGACTGGCTCCGCGCCCAACACCTGCCCTGCTGGATCTGCGGCCGCGAGATCGGCTACGACCTCGACGCCCGTCACCCAGCGTCGTTCACCCTCGACCACCTCGTCCCGCTCTCCCGCGGCGGCGACCTGCTCGACCGCGCCAACGCCCGCCCCGCACACCGCCGGTGCAACAGCAGCCGCGGCAACCGAGCGCGACCGTCACCCAAGGTGGCACCCCAGCGGACCTCGCGTAGGTGGTGACGCACGGTGCTGTACGTCGTCACCGGCCCGCCGGCCGCGGGCAAGTCCAGCTGGATCGAGGCGCACGCCACACACCGTGACGTCGTCATCGACCTCGACCGCATCACCTCCGCGCTCACCGGACCAGGCGCACCCCCGTGGAGCCAGCACCCGCTCCACCTACGGGTCGCCCACCGCGCCCGCTACGCCGCCATGGACGAAGCCTTCCAGCTCCTCGACCAGCTCGACGTCTACCTGATCCACACGATGCCGAGCGCCAAGCACATGGCCAAGTACAAGCGGCTCGGCGGCCGCATCGTCGTGGTCGACCCAGGCGAGACGATCGTCATGCAGCGCATCGACGCCATGCGCGACCCGGCCATGCGCAGGGTCGCCACCCGCTGGTACAACGCCCGCCGCGGCCGGCCACGCGAGGCCATGCCCCAGGCGTCCCGGCCCTGGTGACCCGACGTCACCCAGAGCACCGGCCCCGGACTGACCCCGCCCAGCGACCAGGCCAGACCATGATCCACCGGGGAGAGTGAGTCGAAAGTTCAGCGCCTTCCCGGGCGACCCAAACGCCCTTGTCGCCCGATTTTTTGCGCGGCGATTTTTCAAGATCCATGCGCGCGAACTCGGTTCGACCATTTTAGTGGGTTGTCACTCTGCGTGATGTGACTGAGTGTGACGGGTGGTGGTGATCATGGGCGCGGTCGCCGACGCGATCAACGCCGAGATCGAACAGCTCGGCGTCGAGCCGGTCTCACCCGGACTGGCCGAACTCGCCACCAGCCTCGCCCGTTCCGTCGATGAAGCCGACGCCCCGACCGCGAAGGCGGTCGCCGCCCGGGAGTTGCGCGCCGTGATGGCTGACCTGCGCAGGCTCGCCCCCGTCGCCTCGAAGGGAGATGCCGTCGATGACATCGCTGCTCACCGAGAGAAGCGCCGCGCCGAAGCCGCCCGGAAGGCATCCGGTGGCTGACGACGGCCAGGTGTACGGCTGGCAGCAGCCACCGATCGAGGTCGTGCCCCCGTCGGTGTCCAGCGCCGGCCAGGAGGCGATCGACCTCGCGGCCCGGGCCGGGCTGCACCTCGACCCGTGGCAGCAGCACGTCCTGCGGCGAGCGATGGGCGAGGACCCGGACGGCTCGTGGTCCGCGTTCGAGGTGTGCGTCAACGTCCCACGCCAGAACGGCAAGGGCGGCATCATCGAGGCCCGCGAGCTGTGGGGCCTGTTCATCGGCGGCGAGCAGCTCATCCTCCACTCGGCGCACGAGTTCAAGACGGCAAAGGCCGCGTTCAAGCGCGTTGAGCGGTTGATCCGAGGGTGCCCTGACCTGCACAAACGCGTCAAGGCGTACCGGTACACGGTCGGCGAGGAGTCGATCGAACTGCACTCCGGGCAGATCCTCCGCTTCATCGCCCGCTCGAAGGGCAGCGGCCGGGGCTTCACGGGCGACTGCAACATCCTGGACGAGGACATGATCCTCGGCGACGACGCGATGGACGCGCTGCTGCCGACCATGGCGGCCGTCGCCAACCCGCAGATCTGGTACCTGGGCAGCGCCGGCATCGGCGCCCCGTCCGTGCAGCTGGGCCGTCTGCGGCGCCGCGCGCTCGCCGCGCTGGAGGCCGGCACCCCAGATTCGTCGCTGGCGTACTTCGAGTGGTCTGCCGAGCTGCACGTGGACGAGTGCCCGGCCGGCTGCACCGAGCACGACGACCCGGCGTCCGACGAGGCGGTGTTGAAGGCGAACCCCGCGGTCGGCTACCGGCTGACGCTGGAGAAGGTGGCCAACGAGCGGGCCACGCTCAGCAGGGACGGGTACGCGCGTGAGCGGCTCGGTGTGGGCGAGTACCCGTCGGATGAGGCGGACACCTGGCAGGTCATCGGCGAGGACGCCTGGCGGGCCCTGGCCGCGGCGGAGTCAGCACCCAGTGATCCGGTGGCGTTCTCCATCGACATGACTCCCGAGCGGTCGCACGCGGCGATCTGCGTGGCGGGCCCGTGGCGGGGCGGAGTTCACGTCGAGGTGGTCGAGCACCGCCCCGGCACGGGCTGGATCCTGGAGCGTGCGAAGGAGCTGCACGCGAAGTGGCAGCCACGCTGCTGGGTCATCGACGGCGCCGGTCCGGCCGGATCGCTCATCGCCGACCTGGAGGACGAGGAAACGGGCCTGGGCGTCACCGTCGTCCAGCCCAAAACGCGCGAGGTGGCGGCGGCCTGCGGCCAGTTCTACGACTGCGTGGCCGAGCAGACGCTGTCCCACCTTGACCAGGCGCCGCTCGCCGCGGCGTTGGCTGGCGCGCAGAAGCGCCCGCTGGGCGACGCCTGGGCCTGGGCGCGCCGGATCGTCTCAGTCGACATCAGCCCCCTGGTGGCCGCGACGCTGGCGAAGTGGGGCCTGGGCGCCGAGGTCGAGGAAGAGAAGGGAGCGCCGAACCTGTGGTGAGAACCGCCCTGCACTTGCTGGAGCTGCTGCTCGTCCTCACCGCCCTGTACGGCGTCGCCCTGGTCCACGTGCCCGCCGCGCTCATTCTGGGCGGCCTGGCGGGTGTTGTGGCCGTCGAGCGGGCCCTGTCCCGGCCGCCGCCCACCCCACGGAAGGAGCGCCGGTCATGAGCCTGTTCGGTCTGTTCGAGCGCCGCTCCGTCGAGAACCCCGCGGTCCCGCTGACCTCCACCAGCCTGGTCAGCCTGCTGGGCGGTACGGCCGGTGAGGCCGGCGTACCGGTCAGCGAGACCGGAAGCCTGCACATGCCGGCGGTGTGGCGTTCGGTGGCCGTCATCGCCAACGTGGCCGCCGCGCTGCCGCTGCACACCTACGCCGCTGGCACCCGGGACCGCACCAGCGTGGCCCTGTTGGAGGACCCGCACCCGGAGTTGACTCGGTTCGAGCTGTGGCGGCTGGTGTACGTGCACCGGCTGCTGTGGGGTAACGCCTACCTGCAGAAGGTCCGCAATGGCGGCGGCCAGGTGGTGCAGCTGTGGCCGATCCGCCCGGACCGGGTGAAGGTCGACCGGGAGCCGCCGACCCCGGAGAACCCGGGCGGCAAGGTGTTCTGGATCCAGGACGACAGCGGGGTGCGGCAGCGGCGCACCACCCGGGAGATCCTGCACCTGCCCGCGCTGGGGTACGACGGCGTCACCGGCTGCTCTCCGATCCGGGCCGCGGCCGAGGGCATCGGCTTGGGTCTGGCCGCCGAGAAGGCCGCAGCGAGGCTGTACGGGTCCGGGAATATGATCTCCGGGGTGCTGCAGACAGAGCAGCGGCTGAACAAGGAGCAGGCCGAGCAGCTCAAGGCGTCCTGGAAGGCCAAGCTGTCCGGCAGCCAGGCGGCGCACGACATCGCCGTCCTCGACTCCGGGGCCTCGTTTCAGCCGGTGACCATGCCCTACCGCGACTCCCAGTTCCTGGAGTCCCGCCAGTTCCAGGTGGTCGAGGTGGCCCGCATGTTCGGCGTGCCGCTGTTCCTGCTGATGGAGACGCAGAAGTCCACCAGCTGGGGCACGGGCCTGGAGCAGCAGGCGCAAGGTTTCGTGACCTGGGACCTGGCCCCGACGTGGCTGACGCCGACCGAGCAGCGCGTCACGAAGGAGCTGCTGGGCACGGACCAGTACGCCAAGTACCAGCTGGGCGGGTTGCTCAGGGGGGACAGCGCCGCCCGCGCCACGTTCTATCGGGCGATGCGCGACACCGGGGCCTTCTCCGCGGACGACATCCGGGACCTGGAAGACCTGACCCCGATCGGCGGCCGCGAGGGCGACATGCGTCTGCAGCCGCTGTACATGGCCCCGCTCGGCACCGACCCGACCGTGCAGGCCCCGGCCGCGGCCAGCGAGCCGGACGACCGCGCCGCGCGCGCCGCCCGCCATCTGGCGGCCGCGCACCGACTGCTCACCCCCGAGCCACCGCAGGAAGGCGAAGCCGATGACCACCAGGAATGAGGAGCGCCGCGATCTCACCCTGGCCACGGCCGGGGTGCAGCTGCGCGCGGCCGGCGACGACCAGGGCATGCGCAGCTTCGCTGGCCATGCCGCCGTCTTCAGCCAGAGAACCGCCATCGGCAACCCGCTGACGTGGGGGTTCTACGAGGAGATCGCGCCGGGCGCGTTCACCAAGACGCTCAGCGAGGGTGACGCCCGGTTCCTCGTGGACCACGACACCCGGCTGGTCGTCTCCCGGGTGTCGGCCGGCAGCCTGCGCCTGGCGCAGGACCAGACTGGCCTGGCGGTTGACTCGGACCTGGACACCCGCTTGTCCTACGTCGGCGACCTGGTCGTGAACCTGGAGAACAAGAACGTCACCGGGATGTCGTTCGGGTTCCGCACGGTGAAGGACGAGTGGACGTCCGTCACGGTGCAGACCTCCGAGGGCGACATGGAGGCCGAGCTGCGCATCCTGCGCGAGGTGCAGCTGTACGAGGTCAGCGCCGTCACCTTCCCCGCCTACGAGGGCACCGACGCCGCCCTGCGCTCCGTCGGCGTAGCGCTGGCCGCCCGCGGCGACACCGCCGCCTTCGACCGCCGGGCCGCGCTGCGGCCCGAACTTCTCGACTTCCGCCCCGAGCCGGCCGCCCGCGCGGCCACTCGGGGCAGTGACGTACCCCAGCCGGGAGAGACCACTGGGAGCCGTCAGGCGAGGCAGATGGAGCTGCTCGCCGCCCGCTACCGCCTGGCGCGGTAGCCGCACCCAATCCCACCCCCAGCCCCCGCCGGAGACCGGCGCGGGGCTACTCGTGCTGGAGGCACCATGCCCACCCTGAAGGATCTGCTGGACCAGCGGGCCACCGCCTGGGACGCCGCGCAGAAGTTCCAGGCCCGTGCGTCGTCGGAGGCGGAGATGTCCGCCGAGGACCGCGCCGCCTGGGACGCCGCCCTCGCCGACGTCGAGCGGCTGTCCGCGGACATCGAGCGCGAGGAGCGCCACGCCCGTCTCGCCAGCGTCGACTACTCCCAGGTCATCGAGACCAGCCGCGAGGCCGACGAGGAACGGCACGGCGGCCCGGACCGGGCTGAGGCATACACCAACGCCTGGCGCACCTGGATGCGCGAGGGAGCGACCGAGCTGACGAGCGAGGAGCGCACTGCGCTGCGCACCGGCTGGGTCGACGGCAAGGAACTGCGCGCCGCCGGCGTGGCCACCGGCGCGGCTGGCGGCTATCTCGTCCCGGCTCCGTTCCGGGCCAAGCTGGTCGAAGCGCAGAAGTTCTTCTCCTCGATGCGCGATGTCGCCGAGGTCATCACCACCGAGACCGGCGCGACGCTGCCGTGGCCGACGAACGACGACACCGCGAACGTCGGCGCAATCCTGTCCGAGAACACCCAGGTCACCGAGCAGGACGTGACGCTGGGGCAGGCGGACGTCGGCGCGTTCATGTACACCTCGAAGCTGGTGCGCGTCAGTCTCCAGCTGCTGAACGACGCGGCGTTCGACGTCGAGTCGTGGCTGGCCGGGAAGCTGGGTCAGCGCATCGGCCGCGCGCAGAACGCCCACTTCACCACCGGCACCGGCACCGCCCAGCCCGAGGGCGTGCAGACCAACGCGGTCATCGGCAAGACCGGCGCGACCGGGCAGACCACGAGCGTCACCTACGACGACCTCATCGACCTCATCCACTCCGTGGACCCCGCCTACCGCAACAGCGGTCGCGCGCAGTGGATGCTCAACGACGCCACGCTGGCCACCGCACGGAAGTTGAAGGACGGCCAGAACCGTCCGCTGTGGGAGCCGTCGGTACAGGTCGGCGTCCCGGACGGACTGCTCGGCTACAAGTACACCGTCAACCAGGACATGCCCGTCATGGCGGCCAACGCCAAGAGCATTCTCTTCGGCGACTTCTACGCCGGCTACCTCATCCGCGACGTCCAGGACGTGCAGCTGCTGCGCCTGTCCGAGCGGTACGCGGACTACCTCCAGGTCGGATTCCTCGCCTTCGCCCGCACCGACGGCACCCCGCAGGACACCGCCGCGTACAAGGCGTACCGCAACTCCGCCACCTGATCCGGCCCCGGCTCCGAAGCCGACTCACAGGAAGGACGCCCGCGATGGCGACCACCCCCAGGAAGGAGACCCCGTCCGACGGCGGGGTCCTGCAGAACCAGCCCACCGCGGCCGCGGCGCAGCACGGCGACCACGACCGGATCGTCATGGCCTCGCGCCGTGCGGACGGCTCGATGGACCAGGTCAACCCGGAGTTCATCGGCGACAAGGAGACGGCCGTGGCCGCCGCGGAAACGCAGCTCGCCGAGCAGGCTGCCTCCGCGGTGGACGTCGCCGCCCGTGGGGCGAGCTCCGCTCCGGTGGACGGCGACGGCGACAGCGAGCCGGACGCCGAGGTGAAGGCCCTCAAGGCCGCCCAGGACGAGGCGGCCGAGAAGGCCCGGAACAAGGCCCGCGCTGAGGTCGAGCAGCGACACCAGGGCCTGGGCGAGTGATGGCCCGCATCCGCGTCCTGCGCAGCGTCGCGGGTGCCGACTTCGAGTGGCACGCCGGGCAGGAGGTCGACCTGCCCGGCGACGAGGCAGCGAAGTGGGCGGACGGGGTGCGCGCCGAGCTGGTGCGCACCGCGCCCGTGGAGACGCCCGAGAGCCCGGCCCGGGCCGAGCGGACCGCGCGCAGGCCCGCCCGGCGGAAGCCCGCCGCGAGCGGCGAGTAGCAGAAGGGGGACGCCATGGCGCTGGTGACGCTGGCCGAGGCCAAGCGGCAGCTGGACATCGACAGCACCAGCCACGACGTCGAGCTCCAGCTGTACGTCGACTCGCTGGACGCAGTGATCGAGGGCTACGTCGGGGTGGTCGAGCAGCGCGAGTGCACCGACACCGTCACCGGCGGCGGGCCCGCGCTGTCCGTGCTGCACCCGCCGCTGGTGTCCGTGACGGCGCTTACCGGCCCCGCGGGCAGCGGCTCGATCAGCTACTCGGCCGACCGCCTCACTGCGGACACCACGGCCGGCACGGTCTCCCTCGCCGACGGCAGCACCTTCCCGGCCGGGGCGTACACGGTGACGTACACCGCCGGCCGCGCCACGGTCCCGCCGACCATCCGGCTTGCCGCGCTGATCCTGCTTCAGCACCTGTGGCGCACCCAGTACGGGGCGAGCCGGGTCCCGGTCGGCGGCGCGGACGACTGGTCGGTCACCGACCCCGTCCCCGGCTTCGGCTACGCCGTGCCCAACCGCGTGCTCCAGCTGCTGGAGCCGTTCAAACTCCCGCCGGGGGTGGCGTAGATGCTGACCTCCCGCGTCCCGGCCGCGGTGGCCGCGCTGCTGGACATCCTCCGCGCGGCCCCGGCCCTGGCCGGCGTGCGCATCGTGGACGGCCCGGAACCCACCAACGCCACCGAGCGGGACATGGTCCTGGTCGGCTGGCAGCCGGGGGCCGATGCGGCCGTGGCGCTCACCCAGGACTTCAACGCCGCTGGTGCCCGGACCCGAGACGAGGAGTTCACGATCTCCTGCTACGCCGAGTCCCGGCGCGGCGACAAGAGCATGGCGGCCGCCCGGGCCCGGGTCTTCGAGGTGGTCGGTGCGGTGGAGGCGGCGCTCCGCGCCAGCGACCAGGCCCCCGAGGCGCCCACCCTGAACGGCACCGTGCTCTGGGCCCACCTCACCACCGGCAACCTCCAGCAGACCGTCATCGACGGCAGCCTCGCCGGACTGGCGTTCACGGTGTCCTGCCGGGCCCGCATCTGATCACCCCCAGCAGAGGAGTACAGCCATGGCGCGAGTGCGCTACATCGGGCCGGAGCCGGTCACGGTCCCCGAACTCGGCGGCCGGACCGTCGAACCGGACGAGGTAGTCGACGTCCCCGACGAGCGGTTCGAGGGCTACGTGTGCCAGCCCGCGAACTGGGAGTCCGTCGAAGAGCCCCGGGCCGAGGACGAGGCGCCGGTGGCGCCGCTGAAGAAGAGCGCGGCCAAGCTGCCGCAGAGGGAGGGCTGATCCATGGCGATCGGATCGGGTCTCGGCGCGCAGCTGGGCATCGCGGCCGAGACGACCTACGGCACCTTCGTGGCGCCGACCAAGTTCCTGGAGTTCACCAAGGAATCGCTGGTCTTGAAGAAGACGACCGCGCAGTCCTCCGGGATCGCGGCCGGACGGCTGATGCCGCTGTCCTCGCGTCGTGTCGTCACCCGCCGTGAGGCGTCCGGGTCCATCGACCTGGAGATCACCAACAAGGGGATGGGGCTGCTGCTGCAGGCGTTGATGGGTACGACCGTCACGCCGGTGCAGCAGGGCGTCACGACCGCCTACCTGCAGACGCACACGCTGGCGAGCGTGGCCGGCAAGAGCCTCACCATCCAGAAGGGCGTGCCGCTCACGAGCGGCACCGTCACGGACAAGACGTTCGTGGGCTGCAAGGTCACGTCCGGCGAGTTCTCGTGCGAGGCCGGCGGCATGCTGGCCGCCTCGTTCGAGGTCGACGGCAAAGACTGCGACGAGGGCCAGACCCTGGCCGCCGCCAGCTACAGCAACATGAGCCCGTTTCACTTCGGGCAGATGGCGGTCAAGTCCGGCACGTTCGGCGCGGAGACCGCGCTGGACGGCATCCGCAAGGTGTCGGTGAAGATCGAGCGCCCGCAGGACGTCGAGCGGTTCTACGCCGGCCAGTCGGCGTTGAAGAAGGAGCCGATCGAGAACGACCTGGTGAAGATCACCGGCAGCCTGGAGACGGACTACGTCGCGACCACGCTGGACGACCTGCACACGAGCGATGGCGCCACCAGCCTGGTGTGGGAGTTCGTCGGCCCGCTCATCGCCTCGACGTACTACGAGACGTTCCGGATCACGCTGCCGGCGGTGAAGCTGGACGAGGGCCCGCCGGTGGTGGACGGCTACGGCGTGGTGAAGCCGACGTTCAGCTTCACGGCGCTGTACGACGGCACCAACCTGCCGAAGATCGAGTACATCAGCACGGACGTGACCCTGTGAGCGGGCCGTGACCCGCGAGGTCCGGATCCTCAACACCGGCGCCTTGTTGGAGCTCCAGCGGCGTCTGCGGGCTGCCGGTGGGGAGAACATCCGCAGCAGTATGCAGCGCCGCATCCGGCGCGCCGCCGAGCCGCTACGCGATGACCTGCAAGACGCCATCCGGGGCCTGGCCATCACCTCGTCGGGCCGGGCCTCCGGGAAGCGCGGCGGGCCCTCGCCGACCACCCGGCCGCTGCGGGCCTCGATCGCAGGGGCGATCCGGATCTCGGTCCGCAACACCGGCAACCCCGGCGCCCGGGTGTGGCTGGACCGCTCACTGCTGCCACCGGACATCCCGCCCGGCCTGGTGAACCGGCTCAACGAGGGCCGCCTGCGCCACCCGGTGTTCGGCAACCGGCGCCGCTGGGCGCAGCAGAACGCGACCCCCTTGTGGTGGGACAAGACCGTGCGGCAGCACACCCCCCGTATCGAGCGTGACGTCGCCCGGGTCCTGGACGACGTGCGCCGCAAACTCACCTGACCTGGAGCACTGATGATCGTTTCCTACACGCACGAGGACGGCACCGTGGAGCAGGTCTCCACCGACGAGCTGTCCACCGTGGAGTCCGCCGCGATCGAGAAGGTCACCGGCATGGACTGGGCGGCCGTGGAACGGGCGCTGCGCGTGCAGGACCCCACCGCGATGCGCGCGGTGCTGTGGACGCACCGCAAGCGCGCCAACCCGCCGCTGCGGTTCTCCGACTTCGACGTGCCCGCGTGGAAGCGCCGGCTGCGCGCCCGCCTGGAGCGGGAGGAGATCGAGGAGATTGTCGAGGAGCTGCTCCGCGACGACGACAGCGAGCAGGCCCGTGACGAGGCGCTGCACTACCTGCGGAAGTTCGCCGCCAACCCGGCCGACGTGGACGCGGTATGGGCCGACGCCACCGGCCCAAAAGGCAACGTCCTCGCCGCGCTCCCCAGCCCGGCCGCGACGCCGGACGGCTCGCCCAACTCTTCGACGGACGCCGCCTGGGCGACCTCTTCGATGAGCACTGGTGCCTGATCGCGCACCTGCTCCACATCGGGCCTGACGAGCTCGGCCAGTTTCCCCGGCAGCGTTTCCTCCAGGCCGTGGCCTGGGTCGACCACCACCAGGCCGAGCAGGCCCGAGCAGCTGCTGGAGGTGAGTGATGTCCGGGCAGCGGATGACCTTCACTCTCGACGGGCGTGACGACCTGTCCCGGGTCCTGAACGGCGCCGGCGACTCGGCGCAGCGGATGCAGCGCCGCCTGGACGACGCGGCCGCCCGGTCGTCCACGTCCCTGCGCACCCTGGCCCGGGACGCGGACGGCCGGCTGCGGTTCGCGGCCGGTGCGATCGTGCGCGCGGCCGGCGACGCGGGCGACGCTCTGACGACGCTAGGCGACGACGCTGAGCGCGCGTCCCGGCGCATCGTGGACGGGGCCGACGACGCTGATGACAGCCTGCGGCAGGTCGCCGACAGCGCCGACGACGCCGGTGACGCCGTGGCCCGCTCGCTGCGGGACCGCATCGGCGATGCGGCGGACCGGGCCAAGGGCAAGTTGGAGGCGCTCGGCCGCGGGGCCGGCCGGTTCGCGGCGATCGCCGCGGGCGGGCTCGGCGTTCCGGCCGCTGTCGCCGGTGTCGGTGTCCTGGCCGCCTCGCTGGTCTCCGCCGGCGCCGCCGCGGGCGCGTTCAAGCTGGCCGTGGTGCCGCAGATGGAGGCGGTCACGAAGGTGACCGACGCCTACACCGCGGCGCAGGAGGCGCAGGCGCAGGGTGGCGAGGCGGCGGCCGAGGCGCAGAAGGAGTACAAGCGGCAGCTGGACAGCCTGCCCCCGGCCACGCGCGCGGTGGCGAAGTCGCTGATCGGGCTGAAGAACGACCACCAGAAGTGGTCGGACGAGCTGTCCAAAGACACCATGCCCGTCTTCGTCAAGGGCATCGAGCTGGCCCGCAAGGTGCTGCCACACCTGTCGCCGCTGGTACGGACCGCGTCCGACGCGTTCGGTGGGTTCCTCGATGACCTGGACCGCCGGGCCACCGGCGGCGGCCTGGACCGGTTCATCACCCGTATCAACCGTGCCGCGAAGGAGACCCTGCCCGACCTGCTCGCCTCCGGCCGCAACGTTTTCACCGGGCTGGGCGGCATCATCGACGCGTTCCTGCCCGCCGAGGACGACCTGTCCGGCGGCATCGAGAGAGCCACACGCAAGTTCGCCGAGTGGGGCCAGGGACTGAAGGACAGCGAGGGCTTCCAGAAGTTCATGGAACTCGCGGACCGCGGCGGCGACGCGCTGGGGAAGATGGCCACGGCCGCCGCCAACCTGCTGATCGCGCTCGGCCCGGCGGCCGGGGTGACAGCGGCGTTCCTGGACGTCCTCGCCGGACTGATCAACAAGGCGCCTCCGGAGGCTCTCGAAGCGATCGCCACTGCGCTGCTCGCCATCAAGCTGGCCACGCTCGGCATCAACGGGGCCATGGCCCTGGTGAACGCCAACCCGGTCGTGCTGGCGGGTGTCGCCGTGGCCGGCCTCGCCGTCGTGCTGGCGATGGCCTGGCGGAAGAGCGAGCGGTTCCGGGACATCACGACCCGCTCGTTCACGGTGGTCGGGCAGGTCGTGCTCAGCCAGGTCCGGACGATGCTCCTCGGCATGCAGGCGTTCGCCGACGCCTCCATCGGCACCATCGTGACCATCGCCGAGGCCGCCGAGGGAACCCTCGGGAAAATCCCCGGCATCGGCGACAAGTTCAAGGGGCTGGCCGAGACCGCGCGGGGGTTCCGCGACGACACCAGCCGGTATTTCACCGACGCCCTCGGCAAGGTCGACGCCTACTCCGACGGTCTCGACCGGCTGCCGAAGGACATCAAGCTGAAGGGCGACATCTCCCACCTGGACGCGGAGATCAAGAAGGCGCAGAGCCGGGTCGACGCGCTGAAGCAGAAGCGGAAGACCGCGGTGGGCGCCGACAAGGCCGAGCTGGACACTAAGGTCGCCCAGGCGCAGGCGAAACTGGACAGCCTGCGGCAGAAGCGGGCCGCGAGAATCACAGCGTCAGACGAGGCCAGCGGCAAGATCTCCTGGGTGCAGCGGCTGTTGAGCGGCCTGAACGGACGCGTGTCCACCGTGACGGTGGTCGCGAAGACGGCCGGGTTCGCCGCCGCCAACGCGGCGATCGCCGCCCTGGGCGGCATCCCGCGCTTCGCCACCGGCGGCCCCGTCCGTCTTGCGGCTGGCGGGCCCTCCGGGCTCGTGCGCGGCCCCGGCTCCGGCACCTCGGACAGCATCCCGGCGCTGCTGTCCAACGGCGAGTACGTCATCAAGGCGGCCGCGGTCCGCCAGTACGGCACGGGTCTGCTCGACGCCATCAACTCCGGCCGCTACCAGGCGGCCGCGGGCGGTGCCGGCGCGGACGTGGGCCGCGGGCTCATCGCCGGGATGGCGGGCTCTGCGGGCGCCGTGCAGTCCGCGGCCGCGCGGATGGCCGCCGCGGTCACTGCTGGGGTGCGTGCCGAGCTGGAGATCGCGTCGCCGTCGAAGAAGATGAAGGCGCTCGCCAGGGACATCGGCAAGGGCCTCATCCTCGGTCTGACCGGCAGCCGCGACAAGATCAAGGCCACGGCCAAGGATCTCGCGAACGACATCAAGACCGCGTTCTCCGGCAAGACGGAGTCGCGCCTGCTCTCGATGGTCTCCCGGGAGACGAAGAAGCTGGACGAGTACGCGTCCAAGCGGGACAAGATCCTCGCGAAGATCAAGGAGGCCAAGCAGTACGCCTCCGACCTGACGCGGAACGCCCGCGGGCAGGCGGGGCTGTCCGCGCTGGGCATGTCCCCGGAGGAGGTCACCGCGGGCGGCATCAAGTCGGGGCTCACGCGGAAGCTGGCACAGATCAAGCAGTTCTCGCGGTACATCTCGATGCTGGCCAAGCGCGGACTGCCCAAGTCCCTGCTGCGGCAGATCCTCGACATGGGCCCGATCGACGGGTACGCCTACGCGTCCGCACTTGTCGGCGCCGACAAGTCGACATTCTCGGCGATCAACAAGGCACAGAAGGCGATCGACTCCGAGACGTCCAAGCTCGGCCGCAAGGGCGCGGACATCCTCTACGACTCCGGGAAGAACGCGGGCAAGGGGTTCCTGGCCGGCCTGGCCGCCCAGCAGAAGGACATCGAGCGCCTCATGGTGAAGATCGCCAAGGGGATGGAGAAGGCGATCAAGAAGGCGCTGGGCATCAAGAGCCCCAGCACCGTCATGGCCCAGCTCGGTGCCTTCTCCACCCAGGGCCTGGCCCGCGGCCTGGTCGACGGACTGCCCCACGTTGACCGCGCCCTGACCGCCGTCACCGGCCGGGTCGCCGCGACCCGCCCGGTCATCGGCCGCCCGGCCGTCACCGCCAGCGGCGGCGGGCAGGCCGCCCCCATCACCATCACCATCAACGGCCCCATCGACCCGTACACCACCGCGCGCGAGCTGGACAAGCTCCTCTCGCAGTACCGGCGCGGCCGGGGCGGAGCCTCGTACACCTTCGCCACCTAGGAGGATCCCGTGCCGCTGCTGGTCGAAATGGGCTGGGGCGGGCTGATCCAGGCGCCGGCCACCATCACGTGGACGGACGTCACGCCCTACACCGACGTGGTGCGGGGCGTAACCATCACCCGCGGTGCAGCTGACGAGCTGTCCGAGACCCAGCCCGGCACGGCCACCGTCACCTTCGACAACGCCGACGGCCGGTTCACGCCGTACAGCGCCGCGTCGCCGTACTACCCCTACGTGCGGCGCAACGCACCGATCCGGGTCTCGGTCGCGGTCCTGCCGACCGTGTCCGGGTCGGCGCCCTACCCGCTCGCCATGCTCGGTGAGGACTGGTCCACTGGCCGCGTGGACCCCAGCGTCTGGCCGACGAACTCGGGTGGAGCGGTCGTCACCAGCGAAAACCGGCTGCGGATCCCGGTGAACCCGGGCGTGGACACGAACTTCACGTCTGCCCGGACCTGGACGCTGGCCGGCAGCAAGCTCACCGCCAAGCTCTCGGCCGTCCCCGCCCTGAACGGGTCATCGAACTGCGCCGCCTCGATGTGGGTCACCTCCACCACCGCCGGCACGCGGATCGGGTGGCGGTACGACGCCAGCACCGGGCAGCTGAGCTGTCAGTCCCAGGTCGGCTTCGCCGACGCCGGCGCCATCAACCTCACCTACTCGCCCATCGATCACGCCTGGATCCGGCTCCGCGAGACGGGTACCTCCGTCATCTGGGAGACCTCCCCCGACGGCTACGTATGGACGAACCGGCGCGCGGTCTCCACCCCCGCGTGGGTGACCAGCCAGACCCACGCCGTCGACTTCCCCACCACCCGCACCGGCGGCACGGCCGGCTATATCGAGTGGGACTGGATCGGCGCCGAGGTCCGGCCCCGCTTCTACGGCATGGTCAACGAGTGGCCCGTCAGCTTCGAGGGCTTGAACAGCACCGTCACCGTGTCCTGCACGGACCTGTTCAAGTGGCTCAACCGGCAGCCCGCGCTGAGGAGCATGGCCGCGGAGGAGGCCCTGGCCTACGACGAGCTGATCGCCCTCTACCCGCTCACCGAGGACGTCGGCTCGACGAGCGTCGGTGACGTCTCCGGTACGGGCGCCGCGTCCCTGGCCGTCACCCAGGCCGGCACCGGCGGCACCCTCACCATGGCCGCCGCCGCGGGCCCGGCCGAGACCGGCGAGAGCTACCCCACGTTCGCGCCCGCATCGTCCACGAACGGCAAGTACCTGACCGGTGACCTCGGCCAGGTCGCCGCGGACCGCATCAGCTCGGACTGGCCGATCCTGGAGGCGTGGTTCCAGACCACCACCACCGGGCGGGCCATCGTCGGGATCGCGTCGACAGACCTGCAATACCAGCACGTGCTGTCCCTCGCAGCCGGCGGGGGCCTCCAGATCGAGTGGACCACCACCGGCGCGAGCACCCTGACAGTGGAAGCGGTCAGCGGGCCAACGACGTTCGCCGACGGCAACTGGCACCACGTCCTGTACGACACCATCCAGGGCAACGTGTGGGCGGACGGCGTCCTCATCGACGGCAGCCTCTCCGCGACCTACGGCCACGACCAGCGTGTCCTGCACATCGGCGGCTACCGCGGCACCCGCCTGTTCAACGGGGCCATCGGTCTCGTCGGCGTGTACGGCTCGAGCAACACCCCCAACCCGGACATCGCCGGCCACTACACCGCCGGTGCCACCGGCTACTCCGGGGAGACCGCGGACGACCGGATCCAGCGCCTGGCCGCCTACGCCGGGATCACCGCGGTCACCGTGTCAGGCACGGTGTTCGACCCGATCGCCTCGCAGGGCCCGGCCGGCAGCACCGCCGTGGCCCGGATGCGGGAGGTGGAAGCCACCGAGTCGGCCAAGCTGTTCGCCGCCCGCGACACCTACGGGCTGGTATTCCAGTCCCGCAGCCTGCGCTACAACCCGAGCCCGGCCGGTGAGGCGTTCACCATCGCCTACGCCGACCTGGAGACCCGGTCGGTGGACCTGGCCGACGACGACCAGAAACTGTGCAACGTTGTCGAAGCCACCCGCCCGGGCGGCGCCACACAGCGGGTCACCGCGCCCAGCTCGATCCTGGCGTTCGGCCGGTACGAGCAACAGCTGAACATCCTCAAGACGAGCGACAACAGCGTGCTGGACGCCGCGTACTGGCTGGTGTCCCGCTACGCCAACCCCACCGTGGAGCTCCGCGAGGTGCCGATCGAGGCGTCCACGCTGTCCACCTACCTCAGCATCCTCGCCGCCGACATCAGCTCGTATCTCTCCATCACGGGCCTGCCGAGCCAGGCGCCGGCCTCATCGCTGCGGGTCACGATCGAGGGCTACACCGAGACGATCCGGCAGGGCAGCCACCTCATCCAGTTCCACACGTCCGCCACCACCACCGACACCGTGTGGGTCCTGGACGACCCCACCTACTCGGTCCTGGACTCCACCACCCGCCTCGCCTACTGAAAGGGGCCATCGTGCCCATCGCCGTCGTGCGCGCCGAGACGTTCTACCTCCCGCCGCCCCCGCTGCCCTCCGACGCGTGGGCGGACGTCCCGGCCGCGCTGCTGGTGTGGCGCTGGTACGAGGCCCGCATGGGCCGCCGCGTGATCCCGCCCGCAGACGACGAGCAGACCGGCGAGTCGTACTACGCGCGGATCAACCAGAACCGGTGGATCGCCGACTGCTCGTCATGCGGCTCGGCCGCGGTCGTCTCCCCGACCGATCCCCGCTACGCCTGCACCGAATGCCAGTGGGGCTGGTGCGCGCTGATCTTCCCCGCCGACGTCGCCGCGGTGGAGGCCAGCCTCATGGGGCTGAAACCCGCGCTGCGGAACTGGTGGCACCCCGACGACCCGGCCAACCCGGACCGGCCCACCGATCCGGTGCCCGACCCGGGCCCGATGAGCAGCGAGGTGTGAGGTGACGTTCACCCCACGAACCTGGGTCGTCGGCGAGACCGTGTCCGCGGCGATCATGAACCAGGAGATCCGCGACCAGTTCAACAGCATGTTCGCCGCGTGGACGGCGTACACCCCGGTGTGGACCGCGTCCACCACCAACCCGGTTCTGGGCAACGGCACGCTAACGGGCCGGTACATGAAGTTCGGCCGGACCGTGGTCTGCCACATCAACCTCACCACCGGCAGTACGACCACCTACGGCAGCGGCAACTACAACTGGACGTTGCCCTTCCAGGCGGCGAACGCGGGCGCGTCCATCGTCGGCACCGCGCATCTGCTCGGCACCGACCGCTGGAACGGGTCCATCGTGATCTCACCGAACGCCAGCAACTGCTCCGCGTTCCTGTCCACCAGCAGCACCAACACCCGTATCGACTTCATGACGCCCACCCGGCCCGAGACCCTCGCCGCCGGCGCCCAGGTCCGGCTCACGTTCGTCTACGAATCCGCGTCCTGACCCACCCCGATCCACGCCGCCCCGCGCCGCCCGGCCGGGGCGTTCGTCATGTCTGGAGCACGCATGTCCACACCCCCATCCGCCGCCACCTTCCTGGCCCTGCTCCGCGCCGAGGGCGTCAAGGTCCAGGAACACGGCGACTGGCGCACCCACAACCGCAACCACAAGGGGCCCTGGGGGCCCGTGCACGGCGTGATGATCCACCACACCGTCACCAAGGGAACGGCCAACACCGTCGCCATCTGCCGCGACGGGCACACCACCCTGCCCGGCCCGCTGTGCCACGGCGTCATCGCGAAGGACGGCATCGTGCACCTGGTCGGCTACGGCCGCACCAACCACGCCGGCCTCGGCGACGACGACGTGCTCCGCGCGGTCATCGCCGAGGAGAAGCCGCCCACCGCGAACGATGCCAACACCGACGGCAACCGGCACTTCTACGGCTTCGAGTGCGAGAACCTCGGCGACGGCCACGACCCCTGGCCGCCCGAGCAGACCGAGGCGATCGTGCGGGCCGGCGCCGCGCTCTGCCGACATCACGGCTGGGGCGCCCGCTCCCTGCTGCGGCACCTGGACTGGCAGCCGGGCAAGGTCGACCCCCGCGGTCCCGGGATGAACTGGGGCGACATCCTCGCCCGCGTGGACGAGCGGCTGAAGCACGGCGCCAGCTGGTCGCCCGGCGGCACGAACACGTACACCGTCGCTCGCGGCGACACCCTCTGGTCCATCGCCGCGAGCAAGTTGGGCGACGGCAACCGCTGGCGCGAGATCGCCGACCTGAACGACCTCAAGGACGCCGACGCGATCACGCCCGGCCAGAAGCTGACCCTGCCCAAGAAGTGAGGTAGCCCCATGTCCCAGCCCATCCACCTGCCCGGCGCCGACACCGTCGTGAAGACGGCCGGCACCTACGCGCGCGACCTCATCGAACGCGTGATCTGGACCTTCCTCGGAGCGGCCGCGGCGGTCGCGCTCGCCGGCGGCCCGGCCGACATGCTCTCCGTCTCGTTCTGGGAGGGCGCGGGCACGGCCGGACTGGCGGCCGTCGTGGCCCTCGTCAAGGGCCTGGCGGCCCGGCTCATCGGCCCGAGGAACTCCGCCAGCACCGCACCGGGCGTGTGATGCGCGCGGCGGCCCGGCGGCTCCGGCAGCAGCTGGGCCGCCGCGGTGCAGCGCTCGCGCTCCTCGGCACGGGGAAGGTGTGCTTCGGGCTGGGCTACGTGCTGACGCCGAACCCGGACCCGCGCGGGCTGGAGGTGCTCACCCACTGGGCTCCGATCCGCTGGTGGGCGATGGTCTGGGTGGTGTGCGGTGCGGTCACGTTCGGGTCGGCGTGGCTGCGCATCGGCCGGGACCGGTTCGGGTTCATCGCCGCCCTGGTCCCTCCGTTCGTGTGGGGGTTCGCGTTCCTCTGGGCCAGCGCCGCAGGCGACTTCCCGCGCGGCCTGGCCATCTTCGGCTGGTACGCCACCAGCCACGTCGGCATCATCCTGTGGGCCGCGAGCGTGCCGGAGTACGAGGTGCCCCACACCGTACGTCGGGAGGCACCGTGAGCGGAGCGTGGGGGGTCGCCGCCGGCATCATCGGCTCGGTGCTCGGCGCTGTGGCCCTCCTGGGCAGCGGCCTGTTCGCCGCCCGGGCGACCCGGGTCGCGGCCCGGACGACGGCCGAGGCGCAGCGCGCGGCGGCAGAGGCCGCGGCCGAGCCTGCGCAGCGGCAGCAGGACCTGGCCGCGTTCAAGGAGATCCGCGAGACGCTCGAACGGCGGGTTGATCGCAGCGAGCGGCGCATCGAGGGTCTGACCTCGCTGGTGCGCGCGTATGCCGGGTACGTCGCCGAGCTGACCGGGCTGATGCGGCAGCGCGGTATCGAACCCCCGCCCCCGCCGCCGCGGGTGGACGAGTACGACCGAACTGGAGTGTGACCAGGGCCCCGCTCTCCTCCGGGAGGGCGGGGCCGTTGCGTCATGTCCGGATACGCTCAGCCCATGATTCGCGCAGTGATCTTCGACGTGGGCGAGTGCCTCGTAGACGAGACGACCGAGTACGGCACCTGGGCAGACTGGTTGTCGGTGCCGCGCCACACCTTCGCCGCGATGTTCGGCGCCGTCATCGCCCAGGGCCGCGACTACCGCGAGGTGTTCCAGGAGTTCCGGCCCGGCTTCGACCTGTACGAGGAGCGAGAGAAGCGCGCCGCCGCCGGGAAGCCAGAGCACTTCGGCGAGCAGGATCTCTACCCGGAAGTCCGGGATGCTCTCGCCGCGCTGCGCGCCGACGGCCTGTGGCTGGGCATCGCCGGTAACCAGACCGTACGCGCGGGCGGCATCCTCCGTGAGCTGTTCAGCCCGGACGTCGACCTGATCGGCACCTCTGACGACTGGGGCGCGTCGAAGCCCGACCCCTCGTTCTTTCGTCGCGTCGCCGACGTCGTCCCGGCCGAGGTGGACGAGATGCTCTACGTCGGCGACCGCATCGACAACGACATCCGGCCAGCCGCCGCGGCCGGCATGCACACCGCGCTCGTGCATCGCGGCCCGTGGGCGACGATCCAGTGGCACACCGAGGAAGCGGAGAAGCTTCCGACCTTCCGGGTCGAGAGTCTCCTCGAACTGTCGCCGCTCATTCAGCGGTTCAACGAGCAAGAGCACTGACGGTTGTAGACCACCCGTACAGCCGGTCATCCAGTTCGCGCACGCAGCGCTCGTGCTGGTGCGGCGCCAACGCGCGCCGCACCTCCCGCACCCGATCCATCCCCATCGCGTACCAGGTGCGCTCCAGCTGATCGAGCGCGCGAACCGCGTACCCGCAGGCCGCCTCCGGGTCACCGGCCGCGGCCTCGACGGCGGCCAGGTCGCCGAGCACGACCGTGGCCTGCTTCTCGTCGGCTGGACCGAGGGCGTCGAGGACGCCGAGGAGCGTGGTCCGGGCCTGCGGCAGGTGACCGGCGCGCAGCTGGGTGTTCCCCTTGAACGCTGCCAGCCGGACCGGGGAGAACCAGTCGAGCCACTCTGGCAACACGGACTCAGCGCCGCGAGCGAGGACGTCCTCGGCATGCCCGATCAGGTGCAGCGCCGTCCGCGTGTTGCCGCAGCGGGTCTCGCACTCCGCTTCCACCGCGTCCAGCCACGCAAGCAGTTCCGCCGATGATGGGCCGCGCCGCGCGTACGTCCGTGCGGCCACCATCCGCTCCACGGCCGCCTCCCGGTCGCCCGCCCAGCCGGGGATGAAAGCCGTGTGTGCCAGGACCGCGGCGCCGAGGAGGGCGTCATCGGCCTCGCCAGCGGCCTGGAGCGCGCGCAGCCACGTCTGCTGCGCACGCTCGGTCTCCCGCAGGTCGAAGAACTCGATCCGCCCGGCGAGCAGCCACGTCTCGGCGAGGGCCGCAGCGATGCGTTGCCGGGTCTGCCCGGCAGCTTCCGGGAGCAGCGCACACCCGAGCGTGGCGTGCGCGAGCGCGGCCGGATGCAAGGTGGCCGGGGCAACGGACCAGTACAGCCGCCGGTGCGAACGGGTGACGGCCTCGTAGTCCTCGGCGGCGGTGGCCGGCTGCATGGCGAGGGCCTGCGTCGGAACGGCGGCGAGACCGACGGCGACCGCGGTCGCGGCGAGCACGGTGCGGCGCGGCTGCCCCGCGGGTGCGCCGGCGGGCGGGATGAACCCGAGCGCTTCGAGGTCCTGGCCGAGGAGGCGTGTGAGAGCCTGGGCCGCCTCGGGCTGCGGCATGGGCGGATGATCGGACTCCCATCGGCGAACCTGCCGCACGCCAACGCGGAGCGCGTCCGCGAGCGCCTGCTGGGAGTGGTATCCGGCGGCGAGCCGGGCCGCCTTGAGGCGGGTGTTACCTGCGGACCGTGCCACTGCTGCACCTCCATCGGTCGTGCGCTGCGGTAAGTGTCACTCCAGGCCCTCATGTTGGCCAGTGGTCACCCGCAAGACCCAATGAAAGTCCTCTTTATGGCAGGAAAGAGACCTCCCCGAGTCCTCGGATTCGTGAGATCGGAGGACCACCCTGGTGTGCGTCAGGCCACACCAGTCGCTGAGGAGTCCCATATGCCCGCAGCTCCCACCGTGGACGCCCCCGAGTGGGACGCCGTCCGCGTCCCCCGCCAGCTCGGCCTCGCCGCCATGTCGATCCTGGGTGCGCGCGCCGGCGCGGTCATCGAGGACCCGGCGCAGACGGCGGTGTACTTCTTCCTCCCCGTCGGTGCCGCCGCCACGTGGGACGTGAAGAACACCTGCCCGCTGTACGGCGGCGAGACGGTACCGCTGCCCCCGGCCCGCCGCATGGATGGGCCTGGCCCGCACTGGCGGATCTGCCCCGGCGACGACGGATGGCTGACCAACCCCGACGCTCTCGCCGCGGCGATCGCGGACGCGTTCGGGCCGAGGGTCGGGGAGGGGCCCGCAGAATGATCACCAGCAGTCCGCTATCCCTCCTTCCGCTCCCAGCCTTCGACGGGCTCACGGAGGCACAGGTGCGCGGTCAGTGCTGCGTCTTCGACGGTGCACCGTTGAGTGGGCCGACCACGGTAGACCTGGGCGAGCGCACGTACCGCAGTGTCGGCGAGCATGCCACCTGGCGCCCACGGGCCTGCCGGTGGTGCGCGGAGCAGCGGGCGCTCGACGCGCTCGTAGAGCACAGCCATGCGTGCCAGCAGTGCAAACAGGACCACACCAAGTGCCCGACCGGCCTGGGGCTGGTGCGCGCGGTCCGGGAGGCAAGCCGATGATCTGCGCCCGCTGTAACCAGCCGATCCAGGGCAAGCCCAAGGCGGTCACCGTCGAGACGGGTAGCAGCGTGAGCAGCCCGGTGCACGTCTGCCCGACGCCGTGCCAGTCGCCGCCGCGGCAGACGTACCCGAAGAAGCGTTGACGCACCCTCGAACTGCGGCCGCGCCGACCCCCTCGACTGGGGAGGCCGCAAGGTCCGCCGCCGGTTCGCCCCCGGGCCGGCGGCGGGCTGGGCCCGGCCGGCGGAGGTAGGCGGCCGGGCCCTTCACCGGACCAGGTCGGCCAGGGGTACGTCGAGAGCGTCGGCGATGAGCAGCAGGTGATCCAGCAGGGTGCTGTGCGTGCCTTGCTCGATCCGGTTGATCGTCTTGCGGTCGAGCCGCGCCAGCTCGCCGAGCTTCTCCTGTGATAGTCCGCGTGCGCCGCGAGCGGCGCGGATGGCGTCCCCAATGACCCGGCGGCGGGTGAGTACCCAGTCGGGCAGGGGATCAGATGGCACGCATACACGCTGATCAACTTCCTGATCATTGTCTGTACCATGCTTGGTACATCGTGAGTGCGGTTTCTGGCCATCACACAACCCCCCAGGCAATGAAACGCCCGTTCGAGTGACGTGATTTTTGACCTATTGTCAACGGGGAAGTCGCAGGTCAAGTATTTGCATGCGAATTCAACAAAACGTGAGACCACGCATCGGCCCTACCAGCACAGCGAGGCATGCATGACCGATGAGCCACCCGCAACCCTCCCGGGAGCCCTCACCGATCTACAGCGAGCCCGCATCGACTACGCCAGCCGCGACCTTGAATACGCGCGCGCGGAAGACCTCGCTCAACTGCCGGCGGCCGGACTCATCCTGATCATCGAGCGTCTCCGCACCCGCCTTGATGACGTGCTCCAGATCATCGGAGAAGTGACGAGGGACCACGAGCCTCAGCAGGAGGACCAGCAACACTAAGGACGGGTTGACGACAACATATCGTCGTCCAGCAGCGTGCCGTCCATGTCGGTGACGATCAGCCGGATGTCGGCGGGGCCGGCGGGCGGCCCCGAGGCGTCGAGGAGGGGCGTGGGCGTGGCGGGCATGTCCAGCTTCCGGTCGGGGTCGGGCTACCGGTCCAGTGTTCCCCATGCCGAACACGCGCCCGAAGCCGCGGGGCCCGCGACCACCCGCCGCGCCCGTTCCCCGGGACAGCGCGATCGGCCGGGCGGCACAATGACGGCGGGCGACCGCACGCGAGAAGGGCGGACACGTGAGCGAGGGCGGGACCCCGGCGGCCGGACGGGGTAGCTGAACGGCGGCCGGACACCACCGTGGCGCACGGCGCCCGGTCCGGCCCCCATGCCGCCCGGGCCCGCCGAGGAGGACGTATGACGACTTCTGACGACCCCGTGCCCGGCGGGCGTCCCGGCGACCGGCGCCGGGTCGCCGCGCTCACCGCCGGCCTGGCGGCCCGGGGCGTACGCGGGATCGTGCTGGCGTACGTCGACACCGCGGGCGTCGGCCGGGTCAAGACGATCCCGACGGACCGGCTGGAGGCGGCCGTGACCCGGGGTGTCGGCATGTCCCCGGTGTTCGACACGTTCCTCGCGGGCGACTCGGTCGTCCGCACCGACGTCCTCGGCTCGCCCGACGGCGACCTGCGGCTCTATCCGGATCTGGACGGGCTGGTGACGCTGGCCGGGCAGCCCGGCTGGGCGTGGGCGCCGGTGGACCGGATCACCCAGGAGGGCGGCCGGCACCCCGGCTGCTCCCGGACCTTCCTTCGCCGGGTCGTCCGCGACGCCGCCGCACGGCACGGCCTCTCCTTCAAGGCGGCGATCGAGATCGAGTGGGCCGTCGGGCTCGGCTCGGCACCCGCCGGGGAGTTCGTACCGGCGGTCTCCGGCCCGGCGTACGGCGCGATCCGGCAGGTCGAGCTGAGCGACTGCGCCGCCGACCTGCTGGCCGCGTGCGCGGCGCAGGGCGTGGACGTCGACCAGCTGCATCCCGAGTACGCGCCCGGACAGTTCGAGATCTCGGTCGGCGCACTGGACCCGGTGGCGGCGGCCGACCGCAGCGTGCTGGTCCGGCAGACGGTCCGGGCGGTCGCGGCACGGCACGGGCTGCGCGTGTCGTTCGCACCCGCGGTCGGCGCCGAGGGCGTCGGCAACGGCGGCCACCTGCATCTGTCCTGCTGGCGCGACGGGGTGAACCTGCACGCCGGCGGCGAGGGCAGGTACGGCCTGACGGCCGAGGCGGAGTCCTTCGCCGCCGGGGTCCTCGCCCACCTGCCGGCCCTGACGGCGGTCACCGCACCGAGTCCGGCCAGCTATCTGCGGCTGCGGCCGTCCCAGTGGGCGGGCGTCTTCACGGCCTGGGGCCACGAGACCCGCGAGGCCGCCCTGCGGATGGTGACGGGCACGGCGGGCCGCCACGAGCAGGACGCCAACATGGAGGTCAAACCGGTCGACCTGGCCGCCAATCCGTACCTGGCCCTCGGCTGCGTGATCGCCGCGGGACTCGACGGCCTCGCGGCGGCCCGCCCCCTGCCCGAGGAGATCACCGGCGACCCGGCCCGCTACGGCCCCGACGAGGCGGCCGCCCTGGGCGTGCGGCGGCTGCCCCGGTCGCTGCCGGAGGCCGTCGAGGCGTTCCGCGCGGACCGGGTGCTGCGGTCCGCGCTGGGCCCGGTCCTCGCGGACGCGGTGAGCGCCGTACGGCTCGGCGAGGCGGCCGCCGTCGAGGGACTCGACCCCGCCCAGGTGGCGGCGGCCTACCGCTGGACGTACTGATCATGGCCGTACCGGGACCGGTCCACGAGGCCCTCGCCGCGCTGCCGCTGGTGGACCACCACTGCCACGGCGCGGTGACGGCCGACCTGGACGCCTGCGGATTCGAGGCGCTGATCACCGAGGGCGCGGCCTGGCCCGGTGTCTCGCCGTTCGACACCCCGGCCGGCGTGGCCGTCCGCCGCCACTGCGCGCCCCTGCTGGGCCTCCCCCGGCACGCTCCGCCCGCCGATTACCTGGCCCGGCGTGCGGAGCTGGGCTGGCGGGAGGTCAACCGCCGTTTCCTGACCGCCGCCGGCGCCGAGGTCTTCTGCGTGGACACCGGCCACACCCCGCACCCGCTCACCTCCCCCGCGGAACTGGCGGCGGCGGCCGGGGCCAGGGCCGGCGAGGTCGTGCGGCTGGAGCGGATCGCGGAGTCGGTGGCCGCGCGGGGTGTGGAGGCCGGCGAGTACGCGGGCGTGTTCCGCGCCGCGGCCGAGGAGGCCGTGCGCCGGCCGGGCGTGGTGGCGGTGAAGTCGGTCGCGGCCTACCGCACCGGCTTCGCCCTGGACCCGCGGCGCCCCGCGGACGCGGAGGTGGTGCGGGCGGCGCGGGACTGGCTGGCACGCGGCGGACGGCTCGCCGACCCGGTCCTGGTACGGCACCTGCTGTGGACCGCGGTCGAGCTGGGGCTGCCGCTGCAGCTGCACACCGGGTTCGGTGACGCGGACGTACGGCTGCACCACGCCGACCCCGCCCTGCTCACCGACTGGCTGCGCCGGACCGCCGGCACGGTCCCGGTCCTGCTGCTGCACTGCTGGCCGTACCACCGCCAGGCCGCCTATCTGGCGGCGGTGTTCGAGCAGGTGTACCTGGACGTGGGGCTCGCCCTGCACCACACCGGTCCGGCCCGCTGCCGTGCGGTGCTGGAGGAGGCGCTGGAGATCACCCCGTTCCGCAAGCTGCTGTACAGCTCCGACGCCTATGGTGTGGCCGAGTTCCATCATCTGGGCGCCCTGTGTTTCCGGCGGGGCCTCGCCGATCTGCTGCAAGAACGCGTGGACGCCGACGAGTTGGGTCTCGGCGACGCCCTGCGGATCGCGGCCTGGACGGGCCGCGACAACGCCCGCCGACTGTACGGACCGCCCGTATCCGAACCGGCCCGCGATCCCAGCGGGCGCCCCACCCGGAAAGTATGATCAAGCAATGTCTGACATGACCGAGACCACACCCGGCTGGCTGACCACGGACGAGCTGGAAATGGCCAGGGCCCGGATGCCGATTCTGTACGTCGAGGCCGTACCCGTACGCGTGGACGACAGCGGTGAAGTCACCAGCATCGGACTGCTGCTGCGCATCGGCCCGGACGGCACGGTCAGCCGGACCCTGGTCTCCGGCCGTGTCCTGCACCACGAGCGGGTCCGCGACGCGCTGCTGCGGCACCTGGAGAAGGACCTCGGCCCGGTCGCGCTGCCGCGCGTGCCGGCCTCCCTCCAGCCCTTCACGGTCGCGGAGTACTTTCCGACGGCCGGCATCACGCCGTACCACGATCCGCGCCAGCACGCCGTGTCGCTGGCCTACGTCGTGCCGGTGACCGGTGACTGCCGGCCCCGGCAGGATGCGCTGGA
This sequence comes from Streptomyces sp. NPDC013455, assembly GCF_040632975.1. Classification (NCBI taxonomy): domain Bacteria; kingdom Bacillati; phylum Actinomycetota; class Actinomycetes; order Kitasatosporales; family Streptomycetaceae; genus Streptomyces; species Streptomyces sp. NPDC013455. The sequence goes on from NZ_JBEYCX010000013.1 coordinate 166,297, forward strand.
CCTCGTCTGGTTCACTCCCCAGGAAGCGGCTTCCCCGGCCCTCCACAGCGAGATGCCGGGCGGCCACGGGGTCCTGCTGAAGCAGGCACTGGCCCACGTGGGCGTGGTGATCTGAGGCCCGACCGGGCCGGTGCCCGCTCGGGGGCTGTCCGCCCGGGGGGCTGTCCGCTCGGGGGGCTGTCCGCTCGGGGGGCTGTCCGCTCGGGGGGCTGTCCGCTCGGGGGCTGTCCGCCCGCGAACGACCGGAAGGCGGCTTCGGATGTCTCCGAAGCCGCCTTCCGACCTGCGTGCTCACAAGTCGGGACGACAGGATTTGAACCTGCGACCCCTTGACCCCCAGTCAAGTGCGCTACCAAGCTGCGCCACGTCCCGATGCCGTTTGACCTGGGGTTTCCCCGGCCGAACGCGCACAGAAACAATACCGCATCCGGCTCGGTGGTCGCGCGCCGTTTTCCCTGTTGACCTCAAGTTTGGTTGAGGTTGCACGATCTTCCGCATGACGATCGCAGCGGACAAGCACTCCCTTCACGGCTATGACGACCTGCCCCGGCTGATGGGGCTCCTGACCGGCGACGAGAAGCACGGCCCGGCGGCCACCTCCACGCTCGACGTGCTCTGGGTGCTCTACGACCGGGTGCTCCGGGTCGCCCCGGAGCGGCGGGACGACCCGGAGCGGGACCGCTTCCTGCTGAGCAAGGGCCACGGCCCCATGGCCTACTACGCGGTGCTGGCCGCGAAGGGCTTCGTGCCGGTGGAGTGGCTGCCGGACTTCGGGTCGTACGACTCCCCCCTCGGCCACCACCCGGACCGCGTACTGGTGCCGGGCGCCGAGATCGGCAGCGGGTCGCTCGGCCACGGACTGCCGATCGCCGTGGGCACCGCGCTGGGCCTGCGGGCGCAGGGCCGGCCCGGTCCGGCGGTCTGGGTGCTGATCGGGGACGCCGAACTGGACGAGGGCAGCAACCACGAGGCCATCGCCTTCGCCGGGCCCGCCGGGCTGGACCGGCTGCACACCGTGGTGATCGACAACTCCTCCGCCAGCCACGCGCTGCCCGGCGGGATCGCGGCCCGCTTCGAGGCCGCGGGCTGGTCCGCGGTGACCGTCGACGGCCGCGACCACGAGGCGCTGCACGCCGCGTTCACCGCGCCGCACCCGGGCCGGCCGCACGTGGTCGTGGCCCGTGTCGAGCCGAAGAACGCCTGACCGCCTCCCCCGCCCCCTTCGGAACTCTGTGGAAAGGGTCCTTGTGATGGACACCATGCGCGACCGCTTCGCCCCCGTCGTCTCCCGGCTGCTGGACGAGGACCCGCGGGTCGCGGTCGTCCTCGCCGAGATCGGCAGGGACGGCTTCACCGAAGCCGAGCGCCGGCATCCCGACCGGGTGATCAACGTCGGCATCCGCGAGCAGCTCCTGGTCGGGGCGGCGGCGGGACTGGCACTCACCGGGCTGCGGCCCGTGGTGCACACCTTCGCCAGCTTCCTCGTGGAACGCCCGTTCGAGCAGGTCAAGCTGGATCTGGGGCACCAGGACACGGGGGCGGTGCTGGTGAGCGCCGCGGCCTCCTTCGACTGGCCGGCCGGCGGTTTCACCCACATGGCCCCCGGCGACGTGGCCCTCCTCGACACGCTGGACGGCTGGACCGTGCATGTGCCCGGGCATCCGGACGAGGCCGAGACGCTGCTGCACCACGCGGTCGCCGCCGGCGACGACAAGGTGTACGTGCGGCTCTCCGTGCAGTCCAACCAGCGGGGCCGGGTGATCGACGGGCGGCACTTCGTCACGGTCCGCGAGGGCCGCTCGGGCGTGGTCGTCGCCGTGGGCCCGGTGCTGGACGCGGTCCTCGCCGCGACGGAGGGCCTGGACGTGACCGTGCTCTACGCGACGACCGTACGGCCCTTCGACGCGGCCGGGCTGCGCCGGGCCACGGAGACGGCCGGCACCGACGTCGTCCTGGTCGAGCCCTATCTGGCGGGCACGTCGACGCCCGCGGCGAGCGAGGCGCTGTCCGACGTCCCGCACCGGATCCTCGCCCTGGGCGTGGGCCGCCGGGAGCTGCGCCGCTACGGCACCATCGAGGAGCACGTGGCCGCGCACGGCCTGGACCCGGCCGGCCTCCGGACCCGGATCGGACGGTTCTTTCTCAGGGGGTGACCGGGCCCGGGGCGGCCTGCGCGGGCCGGGTCGGGTCGGCGCGTACCAGGTCGCGTATCGCCGGTGTCGCGAGCAGGGCCGCGGCCACCACCAGGCTGATGACACCGGCGGCCAGCAGGACATGGCCGGCGCCGAGTGCTCCGGCCGCGGGGCCGGCGAGGGCCTGGCCGACCGGCATCATGGCGAGCGAGCCTGCCACGTCGTAGGCGTGGATGCGGTTGAGCACCTCGGCCGGGACCTGGGTCTGGACGGTGGTCGCCCACATCACGCCCCAGAACGACATCCCCGCACCGGCGAGCGCGGCCCCGGCCGCCATCGCCGGTACGCCGAGGCCCGCGCCGACGGTCGCGGGGAAGCCGCAGAAGGCGAACAGAGCGATCGCTCCGGCCCGCAGCATGCGGCGGGGACGCAGCCGCAGGGCGAGCAGGCCCCCGATCACCGTGCCCGCGCCGAGGGCCGAGTTGACCAGGCCGTAGGCGCCCGGGCCGTGGTGGCGGACGACCTCGGTCGCCACGAGCGGGACGGTGGGCCCCCATACGGCGAGCATGTACAGGCACCAGACGGCGATCACGCCCCACAGCCAGGCGCGGGAGCGGAACTCCCGCCATCCCTCGACGAGATCGGCGCGGAAGGCCCGCATGCCCGGGCCGGCAGCGGGCCGGGCGGCCGGGGGAAGCGGGCGCAGCCGGAGCAGCAGCAGGCACAGGGCGCTGGCCGCGTAGGTGGCGGCGTGCGCGGCGAACACACCGCCGGGCGAGGCGAGGCCGACCAGGACACCGGCGACGGCCGGGCCGGCGAGCTGGGCGGCGGACTCGGCGACGCGTATCGCTCCGTTCGCGCCCTGGACGTCGGCGGCGAGGCGGGGCACGGTGCTGGCCACGCCCGGCTGGAAGACCGCGCCGGCCACACCGTTGGCGATGCCGATGGCGCAGATCTGCCACAGCACCACGTGTCCGGCGAAGAAGAGGCCGGCGGCGAGGGACTGGGTGCCGAGCCGGACGAGATCGGCGCCGATCATCAGCTTCCGGGTGCTGAACCGGTCGGCGACGACCCCGCCGAAGACGACCAGGCCGGCGAAGGCGGCGGCGGTGGAGGCCATGGCGAGGCCGATCGCGCCGGCGCCGTAGCCGTGCTCCAGCAGGCCGGCGGCGAGGGCCACCGGGAGCATGGTGTCACCGAGGCGGGCGGCGGCCCGCGCCACGAAGAACAGCGCGAAGTCCCGCGACCACAGGGCCGGGGCGGCGGTCGCCGCGCCACGCGCTCCCCGGGCGGCGGCCGTGCGCCGTGAGTCCGTTCCGGTCATCCCCCGCGATCCCCTCCCCGACTCGGCCCTGACCCGCCTCGCGGGCGCCCCCGACAGCGCCGGCACCGCCGCGCGGATCATGCCACGCTCCGGCCTCGTCCGCCGGGAATTTCGGTCCCGGCCCGTCAGGCCCGGCCCGGGCAGGCGGTCACTCCCCGGCCGGGAGCCCCAACTCGGGGTGGGCGTCCAGGAGTCGGGGCGGGGCGGCCTGCCGCCAGGAGTCGGCCAGGATGTCCCGCAGTTCGTCCTCGTCGTCCAGGGCCCCGAGTCTCGCTCTCACCCAGGCGAACTGGGCCTCGTGGCCGGCGATCCAGAACTTCTCCGGCTCGGCCAGCACCAGTTCGTCGCGCTCCTCCTTGGGACAGCGCACGGCGATGGACGTCTCGTCCTCGGGCAGGGTGGCGAACATCTTCCCGGCCACCCGGAACGTGGGCATGCTCCACGCCACCTTCTCGGTGGTGTCCGGCAGGGACAGGGCGATTCGGCGTACGTCTTCTGCATCCGGCATGCATCGCACCGTAGCCCCCGCCACTGACAGTCACCCGTCCGGAGCAACCAGCCGCTTGTAGTAGAGAGTCGTGGGACGCAGCTCGCCCGCCGGGCCGGCCGCGTAGTCGGGGATGGTGCCGGCCACGGTCCAGCCGGCCGAGCGGTACAGGAGCTCGGCACGGCTGCCGGTCTCGGTGTCGAGGTGGAGCAGGGTGCGGCCGGCGGCAGCGGCGGCCCGCTCGGCGGTGGCGAGGAGGAGGCGGCCGAGGCCCTGTCCCCGCGCGGAGCGGTGCACCATCAGCTTGACCAGCTCGGCGCGGTGCCGGCTGTTCGGGCTGCCGGGCAGGGCCAGGCCGACCGTGCCGGCCACCCGGCCCGCGGGGTCCACGGCCGCCCACACAAGGAGGTCGCCCGCCGCGGCGGCGTCCGCCCGCTTCCGCCACCAGGCGACCGCCTCGGCGTGGCCGAGCGGCGCGAGGAAGCCGACGGAGGCTCCGGAGTCGACGGTGTCGCGCAGCAGCACTGCCAGGTCCCCGGCGCGGTCGCGCACCTGGGCGCCGTCCCAGCGCTCCACCCTCACGGCCGGTCCACCGCCCGTACCGGGGCGGTCGACCTGGTTCCCGACGGTCACCTGGCCTCCCCTGGAACCGCCGGAGTTGCCGTGCCCGACCGCATCCTCGTTTCCCATGTCCGGGACGCTATCGCGGGCACGGGACGGCCCTGTTACGGGACCCTCACTCCTGTGCCGCCTCGCCGAGTGCGTCCAGTACCGGGCGGATCAGCGGGTGTCCCTCGGCTCCGCGGCGGACGGCGGCGAAGACCCGGCGGGTCGGCGCGACCCCGTCGACGGGACGGACGACCACACCGGCGAGGTCCATGCCGCGCAGCGCGGAGCGCGGTACGAGGGCCACGCCCGCGTCGGCCGAGGCGAGGGCGACGACGGCCCGGAAGTCGTCCGAGGAGTGTTCGAGGCGGGGCTGGAAGCCGGCGCTCTCACAGGCGAGGACGACCACGTCGTGGCAGGGGTTGCCGGGGTAGGGGCCGATCCAGGCGTCCTTGGCCAGTTCGGCGAGCGGCACCTCGGCGGCGTCGGCGAGGCGGTGGCCCACGGGGACGACTGCGTCGAACGGCTCGGCGTAGAGCGGGACGTGGGTGAGGCGGGGGTCGTCGGCCGACGGCGCGCCCCGGTACTCGACGGCGACCGCGACATCGACCTGCCGGTCCAGGACCATGGGCAGGCTGGCGTCGCCCTCCGCGTCCTGCACCCGGATCCTTATCCCGGGCGCGGTGGTGGCGAGGCGGGCCACAGCCGGGGCCACGACCTGGGCGATGCCGGTCGCGAAGGCCGCCACGGTGACAGTGCCGGCCTCGCCGGAGCCGTAGGCGGCCAGCTCGGCCTCGGCGCGCTCCAGCTGGGCGAGGACCGCGTTGGTGTGGCTGAGCAGGATCTCGCCGGCCGGGGTGAGCCGTACGCCCTTGGCACCGCGCTCGACCAGCCGGTGGCCGGTCTCCTGCTCCAGCGCGGTCAGCTGCTGGGAGACGGCCGAGGGGGTGAGATAGAGCGCGGCGGCCGCCGCGGTGACCGTACGGTGGTCGGCCACCGCACGGAGGATGTGGAGCCGCCGCGCTTCGATCATGCCGTCGATTATCCCAGGCGGTCGGTCCTGGTCAGGCCGCCAGCTCGGCGCGGGCGGCGACGAACGCGTCGACCGCGCGGTCGACGTCGGCCGTGGAGTGCGCGGCGGACAGCTGGACGCGGATGCGGGCCTGCCCCTGCGGAACGACGGGGTAGGAGAAGCCGATCACGTAGACGCCGCGCTCCAGGAGCAGCTCGGCCATGCGGGCGGCCTTCGCCGCGTCGCCGATCATGACGGGGGCGATGGCGTGGTCGCCGGGGAGGATGTCAAAGCCCTCCTCGGTCATCCGGCGGCGGAACAGGGCGGTGTTCTCGGCGAGCCGGATGCGCAGGTCGTCGGCCGATTCCAGGAGGTCGAGGACCTTCAGCGAGGCGGCGGCGATCACCGGGGCGAGGGTGTTGGAGAACAGGTACGGGCGGGAGCGCTGGCGCAGCAGGGCGACGATCTCGGCGCGGGCGGCGACGTAACCGCCGGACGCACCGCCGAGGGCCTTGCCGAGGGTGCCGGTGATGATGTCGACGCGGTCCATGACGCCGTGCAGCTCGGGGGTGCCGCGGCCGGTGGGGCCGACGAAGCCGACGGCGTGCGAGTCGTCGACCATGACCATCGCGTCGTAGCGGTCGGCGAGGTCGCAGATCTCGGCGAGCGGGGCCACGTAGCCGTCCATGGAGAAGACGCCGTCGGTGACGATCAGGCGGCGCCGGGCGTCGGACGCCTCCTTGAGCTTGGTCTCCAGGTCTTCCAGGTCACGGTTGGCGTAACGGAAGCGGCGGGCCTTGGACAGGCGGATGCCGTCGATGATGGAGGCGTGGTTGAGGGCGTCGGAGATCACCGCGTCCTCCTCGCCGAGCAGGGTCTCGAAGACACCGCCGTTGGCGTCGAAGCAGGAGGAGTACAGGATCGTGTCCTCCTGGCCGAGGAACGCCGACAGCCGGGCCTCCAGTTCCTTGTGCACCTCCTGGGTGCCGCAGATGAAGCGGACGGAGGCCATGCCGTAGCCCCAGCGGTCCAGGGCCTGGTGGGCGGCGGCGATCACCTCGGGGTGGTCGGCGAGCCCGAGGTAGTTGTTGGCGCAGAAGTTGAGGACCTCACCGGGGCGGCCGCCGGCGCTGACGTTGACGGTCGCGGACTGCGGGGTGTCGATGACCCGCTCGGGCTTGTGCAGGCCGGCGGCGCGGATCTCGTCCAGGGTGGCGCGCAGGTCGTCGCGGACGGTCTCGAACATGGGGGCTCCTGAAGGTTCTGTCGGGTGAGGGAGTGGCGCGTGCCGGGCAGGGGGTGTCTCACCCCCTAGGCGGTCCAGTCCAGGATGACCTTGCCGCCCTTGCCGCTCGCGGCGTCGGCGAAGGCCGCCTCGAAGTCGCGGTAGTCGTACCGGCCGGTGATCACGGGGGCGAGGTCCAGGCCGCCCTCCAGCAGCACCGACATCGCGTACCAGGTCTCGAACATCTCGCGGCCGTAGATGCCCTTGATGGTGATCATCGAGGTGACGACGCGGGCCCAGTCGACCGGGAACTCCTGGGCGGGCAGGCCCAGCATGGCGATCCGGCCGCCGTGCGTCATGTTGGCGATCATGTCCCGCATGGCCTCGGCGCGGCCGGACATCTCCAGGCCGATGTCGAAGCCCTCGCGCAGCCCCAGCTCGCGCTGCCCGTCGGCGATGCTGGACCGGGCGACGTTCAGGGCGAGGCTCACCCCTATCTTCCGGGCCAGCTCCAGGCGCTCCTCGCTGACGTCGGTGACGACGACGTTGCGGGCGCCCGCGTGCCGCGCGACCGCGGCGGCCATCAGGCCGATCGGGCCCGCCCCGGTGATCAGGACGTCCTCACCGACCAGCGGGAAGGAGAGCGCGGTGTGCACGGCGTTGCCGAACGGGTCGAAGATCGCGGCGACGTCGAGGTCGACGGGGACCCGGTGCACCCAGACGTTGGACGCGGGCAGGGCGACGTACTCGGCGAACGCGCCGTCCCGGCCGACGCCGAGGCCGACGGTGGCCCGGCACAGGTGGCGGCGGCCGGCCAGGCAGTTGCGGCACTTGCCGCAGACCAGGTGGCCCTCGCCGCTCACCCGGTCGCCGACGCGGATGTCGGTCACGTCCCGCCCGACCTCGACGACCTGCCCGACGAACTCGTGACCGAGAACGAGCGGCGTGCGGATCGCCTGCTGGGCCCAGCCGTCCCAGGACCGGATGTGCAGATCGGTGCCGCAGATACCGGTTCGCATGACCTTGATCAGTACGTCACCGGGGCCGATGGCCGGCTCCGGGACGTCCGTCAGCCAGAGTCCCGGCTCCGCCTTCTCCTTGACCAGCGCCTTCAACGCTACGGCTCCTGTGGGTGCGGGCCCGGTGCGCGGGCACGCCGAAGGAGCCCGCACCGGGTCAGAGGGGTGGAATCACCCTGCAATCTGCCGCATGCGCGAGCCGTGGTCCATCGAGCTTTTCTTAACCGCCGCCTCAGCTTTCCTTCACGCCCCCGCCCGACGCCCCGCACGTCAGAGCGGCAGGCCGTCGTCCACGCTCGGTTCGAGGTGGACGACGAGATCGGCGGCGAGCGCCTTGATGGTCTCCAGGCCCGGCCTGCCCCAGATGCGGGGCGCGGTGTCGGCGGCGCACACGGTGCCGAGCGCCATACCGGAGCGGTCGATCAGTGGGGCGCCGAGATAGGAGCGAATGCCGTACTCGTCGACGACCGGGTTGCCCGCGAACCGCGGATAGTCGCGGACGTCCTCCAGGACCAGTGCCTTGCGGCGCACCACCACATGGGGGCAGAAGCCGTGGTCACGGGGCAGTACCCGGCCCATCACCGCCCTGGTGCCGTCCTCCCGCACGACGGGGGCGGTGGTGGGGGCGCTCAGGCCGGCGAAGAACTGCCGGGTCTCGCCGATGAAGTTGACCATGGCGTAGGGCGCGCCGGTGAGCTGGGCGAGGTGGCCGGCGAAGGCGTCGAGCCGCGGGTCGGGCCGGTCCAGCAGGCCGAGCGCGCGCAGCCGTTGCTCACGGGCGGGGGCCTCTTTGTCCTCGGGGGTGAGCAGCAGACCGCGGACCGGCCGGGGCGGCTCGTAGCTCATGGCCGGGCTCCGTCGCTGTGGGCATACCTCATATAGGGGCTCCTGGGCGGTAAGGCGTGATCACATGTGGGCGCCGTGGCTGGGCGTGGCCGCCGGGGCGTGGGCGAGGAGGTGGCGTACCAGCGTGAGCAGGGTCTGGACGCCGGAGCTGGAGATCCTGGCGTCGCAGCGCACCACCGGGACCTCCGGGTCGAGGTCGATGGCGGCCCGCACCTCCTCGGCGTCGTAGCGGAAGGAGCCGTCGAACTCGTTGACGGCGACGATGAAGGCGAGACCGCGTTCCTCGAAGAAGTCCACGGCGGCGAAGCAGTCCTGGAGCCGACGGGTGTCGGCGAGGATCACCGCGCCGAGCGCCCCCTCGGACAGCTCGTCCCACATGAACCAGAACCGCTCCTGCCCGGGTGTGCCGAACAGGTAGAGCACGTGTTCCGGATCGAGGGTGATCCGGCCGAAGTCCATGGCGACCGTGGTCTCCATCTTGTTCTCGACGCCTTCGAGGCTGTCCGTGCCGACGCTGACCGTGGTGAGCAGCTCCTCCGTGCTGAGCGGCGCGATCTCGCTGACCGCCCCCACGAAGGTCGTCTTACCGACCCCGAACCCGCCCGCCACCAGGATCTTGAGGGCGGTCGGGAACGGGTCAGAGCTGTCGTCGTAGTCCATCGAGCACTGCCTCCAGCAGAGACCGGTCAGTGGGAGTGTGGTGGTACGCGGGGGGCTTGGTGGTCAGCGCACCGCAGTCGACCAGGTCCGAGAGCAGCACCTTGGTGACGACCGCGGGCAGTTTCAGCTGGGCGGCCACCTCGGCGACCGAGACGGGCGCGCGGCACAGGTGGAGCGCCTGCGCGTGCTCGGGGCCGAGGTATCCGAGCGGGGTGACGCCGGTGGCCATCACCTGGGACATCAGGTCGAGGGCGATGCTGGGCTCGGTGCGGCCGTTGCTGACCGCGAAGGGACGCACCAGCCGTCCGGCCGCGTCGTCCAGCCAGGGCCCGTCGCCGGCTGCGGCCACGCTCAAGGCCTCGTCGCCGTGGATTCGACGGCGTGCTGCCGGGGGGCGGTCACCAGGTAGGGGCGGACGCTCTTGACCAGCATGGCCATCTCGTAGCCGAGCACCGCCGCGTCGGCCTCGCGGCCCGCGAGGACGGCGAGGCAGGTGCCGGAGCCGGCGGTGGTGACGAACAGGAGGGTCGCGTCGAGTTCCACGACGACCTGGCGGACGTCGCCGCCGTCACCGAATCGGACGCCCGCGCTGCGGCCGAGGGAGTACAGGCCGGAGGCCAGGGCCGCCATGTGGTCGGCGCTGTCGGCGTCCAGGCCGTGCACGGACTTCACCAGTCCGTCGCAGGACAGGAGCACCGCGCTGGTGGTGTGCGGTACGCGCTGCACGAGGCCGCTCAGCAGCCAGTCGAGGTCGGATGCGTGGACGGTCGGCGCGTCGGTCGCCATGGTGGATCGACTCCTTGGGGTACGGACATCTGTGGGGGCGCTGGGGGTGGTGGTACGGCACAGGGGTGCGGGAGCGGTCATCCGGCCGGGGCGCTCCCGTCGGTCCGGCCGGTACCGCGGCTGCCGTCGGCTGCGGACACCTGGGCGTGCGCCTGCGGTATGGGTGGGTGCGCCAGGGGGTCGGACGTATCGGCGTCAGAGACCGTGTGGCTGGGCGCCATGGGGTCAGGAGTCATGTGGCTGGGCGCCATCGGGTCGGGCGCCATCGGGTCGGGCGCCATCGGGTCGGAGGTCATGTGGTTGGGCGCCATCGAGGTGGGGGCCGTGTGGTCGGAAGCCGTGTGCTGGGGCGCCGTATGGTCGGCGGCCGTGTGGTCGGCGGCCGTGTGGTCGGCGGCCGTGTGCTGCGTGCGCGTTCGGTCCGGGGGTGTGTGCTCCGGACCTGTGTGGTGCGAAGCCATGCGTTCGCGGGTCATGTTGTGCGGGCCGCTGTGGGCTGCGTCGTAGTGGTCGTGCGTGGCTTCGGCGAGTCCGATCCCGCGCTGGAAGGCGGCCATCAGACCGGGGTCGTGCTCGGCCACGGTGTCGGCGCCCTGGCGGGGCACGGGGCCGCCGCGGAGCTGCGGCGCGATGTGCTCCTGGGCGCGGCGGCGGGGCAGCTGGGGTTTGTCCATGGTGCCCCGGACGGTCCCGGCGCGCGGGGTGGGCAGGATGCCCTCGTGGGCCTCCACCGCCGCCCGGTCCCCGGCGCTGATGCCGGGAGGGGCATCGGCGGGAGTGGGCCGCGTCTCGTGGGCGCCGCGGACGGGAAGCGGGGCCGGGGCGCCACGGACGGGAAGCGGGGCCGGATCGCCGCTGTGCCGTCCATGCGTGCCGGCCTCGGTCTCCTGCCGTCCGGATCCGCCGTCGGCCCCGGTCCGCTTTGCGCCGCTCTCCGTACCGCGCCGCCCGGTGCCCCGCTGGGCGTGCCGCCCTCGGCCGTGAGCAGCGGTCCCCGGCCTCGTGCCGGCTCCCGGTGCCTGACCGGACGGTGGCGCGGGAAGCGGTGCCTGCGGCGACGTCCCGGTGATGGCCGGGGGCTGCGGCTGCGCCGCGCCCACCCCGGCACCCGCGCCCACCCCGGCACCCGCGCCCACCCCGGCACCCACACCCGCCCCGGCACCCGCACCCGGCACGCCCGGCGCGCTACCCAACAGCGCCTGCGGGACGACGAGTACGGCCTGCACACCGCCGTAGATGTTGGTCTGGAGCCGCACGTGGATGCCGTGCCGGCGGGCGAGCTGGGAGACGACGTAGAGGCCGATGCGGCCGTCGGCCAGGAGGCTGGCGACGTTGACCTGGTCCGGATCGGCGAGCAGGGCGTTCATCCGGTTCTGCTCGGCCACGGGCATGCCGAGCCCGCGGTCCTCGACCTCGACGGCGAGCCCGGAGGTGACGAGGTTGGCGCGGAGCAGGACCTGGGTGTGCGGGGCCGAGAACACCGTGGCGTTCTCGACGAGTTCGGCGAGCAGGTGGATGACGTCGGCCACGGCGTGGCCGCGCAGCTCGCCGTCGACGGGCGGCACCAGTTTGACCCGGGAGTACTGCTCGACCTCGGCGATGGCGGAACGCAGCACCTCGGTCATGCTGACCGGGTTGCTCCACTGCCGCCGGGAGACCGCGCCGCCGAGGACGGCGAGGTTCTCCGCGTGCCGCCGGATGCGGGTGGCCAGGTGGTCCACGTGGAACAGGCCCTTGAGCAGGGCGGGGTCCTCGATCTCGTTCTCCAGGTCGTCGAGGATCGAGATCTCCCGGTGCACGAGGGACTGGAGCCGGCGCGCGAGGTTGACGAACACCTCCAGCTTCTGTTCGCTGCCCGTCTGGCTGGAGAGCTGGGCGGCCCGTACGACGGCGGTGACGGCGCCGTCGTGCGCGCGGGCCAGGTCGGCGGCGAGCAGCTCGAAGTCGTCGGCGTCCAAGGGCGGCCGGTGGCGCGGGCCGCGCTGCGGCGGGGTCCCACCCTGCCGCAGGGCGTCGACCAGGGCGTGCAGATCGGCCTCGCCGCGCGCGGCGGTGCGGCGGAGCGCGTCGACGCGGTCGGCGACCGAGCGGGCGGCGCGGTCGGCGGCGACGGCCGCGATCACGATGCCGGCGGCGGTCACACCGGTCGCTCCGGCGAGTACGGCCCACAGGACGGGGCCGGTGCGTGCGCCGGTGGAGCGGATACTGAAGAGCACGGCGGCGGTGGCGCTCAGTGCGACCGCGAGGGGTGGCAGCACGGCGAGCCGCATGAGCTGGGGCCGTATGTGTGTTTCGGGCAGTGCGGGAGCGGGTCGGGCGACCGGCCGCCCGTGCCGGCCGCCCTCGCGGCGGTCGGCGCGGGCGGCCGGTGCTCGGAGGTGAGACATCTGCGTCCTCGTACTGGTCCGTCGGGCGTGTGTCCTCGTGCGGTGCGCGCCGCGGGCATGCGTCGATGCGGGCGCGCGTCGGCGAGGCGTCGGCCGACGGGACCGCGAATCCGGTCGCGCGTCGCCCGACGGACACTCACAGTAGTTGCCTGTGCCTCATGTGCGGCGGGCAGTTGACAAAGTCACCCGAGGCGGGTCCCACTCTGGTATGAGGCGTCGCACGAAGATCCGACGGCCGCTGCTCGGAGCGCACTCCGGCAGGATCAGGACCGGTCCGGCCTGGTCAGAAGCGGTCAGAAACGGTACACGGACGGCTCGTCCATGGGGCGCGCCTCCTGGTCGCGCGAGAAACGGGGGGCGCCATCGGCCATGTCCCGCTCGCCGCCGAGGTGACTCGTGCGACCTCCTCCAGGCCGGTCGGCCACCACACGAGCGTTACGGAGAGTGCTCGCTTTGGCCTTGACCCTGTGGGTCGTCCTGAGCCGCCCCGAGGTGCTCCTAGGATGGTGAGGGTGACGGCAAGAACCAGTGACATCGAGAAGGCGGCCGGCGTACTGCGCGCCGGCGGCCTGGTGGCCCTCCCGACCGAAACCGTCTACGGACTGGGCGCCAACGCGGAGGATCCCGCCGCCGTCGCGCGCATCTTCCAGGTCAAGGGGCGTCCGCCGTCCCACCCTCTGATCGTGCACATCGGCGGCGCGGAGCAGCTGGACGACTGGGTCGAGGACGTGCCCGCGACGGCGCGCCTGCTGGCCGAGCACTTCTGGCCCGGACCGCTCACCCTGGTCCTGCGCCGCGGTCCCCGGGTGCCCCTCGAGGCGACCGGCGGCCTGGAGACCGTGGCGGTGCGCGTGCCGGACCACCCCGTCGCGCTCGCGCTGCTGTCGGAGTTCGGCGGCGGTGTCACGGCCCCGTCCGCCAACCGCTTCGGCTCGGTCAGCCCCACCACGGCGGACGACGTCCGTGCCGAGCTCGGGGATGCCGTCGACTTCGTGCTGGACGGCGGTCCCTGCGAGGTGGGTGTCGAGTCGACCATCGTCGACGCCACGGGCGATGTCCCGAGCATCCTCCGGCCGGGCGGGGTCACGCGCGAGGACCTGGAAGCGGTGCTGGGGCGCCCGCTCGCGGTCCCCTCGACGAGCCCTGTCCGCGTGCCGGGCCAGCACCCGTCCCACTACGCGCCGCGGGCGCGGGTCGTCCTCGTCGAGCCGGAGAAGGTCGTCGCCGAAGCGGAGACCGCGCAGGAGCTGGGGCACCGGGTGGGTGTGTTCGTCCCCGCCTCCCTCGCCGGCGCCCCGGTGAGGGCCCACGCGGTGGTGGCGGTCCCCGGTTCGCCGGCCGCCTACGCGCGCCGCCTCTACGGTTTCCTGCGCGAACTCGACCGGCAGGGGTGCGACCTCATCATCGCGTCCCTGCCGGTGGAGGAGGGGCTGGGGCTGGCGATCGCCAACCGGCTCCGCCGCGCCGCGGGACCCCGGCCCACCGTGTGACCGGCACCGCCGCCGGGCCCTTACCGGCCCGGGGGGCGGGGCCGGCCGGAACCGTGGCGCACTCGGACGAGCACCCACCGGCCGCGGCCGCCCCGCCGTAACGGTGAAGGACACGGCCGAGCGCCCACCGGCTCACGACCACTCCGCCGCAACCGCGACGGACACGACTGAGCGCCCACCCCGCCGCAACCGTGACGGACACGGCTGAGCGCCCACCCCGCCGCAACCGCGACGGACACGGCTGAGCACCCACCCCGCCGCAACCGCGACGGACACGCCGTTTCGCGGCCGGGGCCGGGGCGGACGCCGCCGGGCCGGGACCGCCCGGGCGTTGGCGGCCCAGGCGTTCCCGGCCGGGGTGGTCAGGACGCGGCGGGGATCTCCACGTCGAGGCCTCGGGAGGCGACGAGCCGCGCACTGCCGTCGGCCAGGCGGTAGCACAGGCCCACCACGGCGGCCTGACCGGCGGCGACCTTCTCGGCGAGCACCCGGGAGCGGTCCAGCAGCAGGTCGACGGTGTGCCGTATGTGCTCGTCGAGGATCTCCTCGGGCTCGACCCGTCCGGCCGCCCGCGCCGCCAGCACGCTGGGGGTCACGCGCTCGACGACGTCCCGGACGTATCCGGCCGGCGCCATGCCGTCTTCCAGCGCGGCGCACGCGGCGCCGACCGCGCCGCACGAGTCGTGGCCGAGGACCACGATCAGCGGGGAGCCGAGCACGTCCACGCCGTACTCGATGCTGCCCAGCACCTCTGAGCCCACGACGTGGCCCGCGGTGCGCACCACGAACAGGTCGCCCAGGCCGCGGTCGAAGATGATTTCGGCGGCGAGCCGGGAGTCGGAGCACCCGAACAGTACGGCGAAGGGCTGCTGGGACGGCGCGGTCTCGGCGCGGCGGGTGGCGTCCTGGTTGGGGTGCTCGGGGGTGCCCGCCACGAAGCGCTTGTTGCCGGCCAGCAGCAGATCGAAGGCGTCGCGGGGGGTCGGAGTCTGGATCTCGGTCATGACCGCAGCCTAGAACCCCGCACCGGCCGTCGCACCGCCTGGTCCCCCAAGCTCGCCGCTTCGGGGCATGCCGACGGCCGGCTTCGGGTCATTCCGACGGCCGCGTCCCGTGGACGACCCGCCCCGGCGGTCAGCCCACGTGCCCGGCGTGGCCGCGCGCGGGCGGCTCGGCGACCAGTGCTCCGACCGCGCGCCAGGTCCGCCGGACGTCCCCGGACACGTCCCGCCACCACGCCTGGGCCGGCAGCTTGCCGACGGGCTCGAAGGGCTCGCCCGGCCGGGGCAGGGCCACCGCCTGGCCGGCCTCCTCGGCGGCTTCCTTCGTCCACTCCCCCGGTTCGGCCCACGGGTGCGGGGCGAGGTTGAAGGTGCCCCAGTGGATCGGCAGCAGTACGCCGTGCGGCGCTCCGCCCTGCAGGTCGAGGTGGGCGCGCAGCCCCTCGTCGGGGGTCATGTGGATGTCGGTCCAGAACTCGCTGTACGCCCCGATCTGGATCATCGTCGCGTCGAACGGCCCGTGTGCGGCGCCGATGTCCTTGAAGCCGTCGAAGTACCCGGTGTCACCGCTGTGGTAGATCCGGTGTTCCTCGCCGGCGACGGCCCAGGACGCCCAGAGGGTGTGCTGCGTGTTGCGCAGGCCCCGGCCGCAGAAGTGGCGGGCCGGGGTGGCGGTGAGGGTGAGCCCGCCGACCCGGGTGGACTCGTGCCAGTCCAGCTCGCGCAGCCGGTCGGCACAGACGCCCCAGTGTTCGAGGTGGGCGCCGACGCCGAGCGGCACGGCGAACACCGTGTCGGTGCCGGCCAGTGCCTTGATGGTGGGCAGGTCCAGGTGGTCGTAGTGGTCGTGCGAGATGACGACGACGTCGACCGGGCCGAGCGCGGCCAGGGGCAGCGGCACGGGGTGCAGCCGCTTGGGCCCGGCGAAGGGGAACGGCGAGCAGCGCTCGCCCCACACCGGGTCGAACAGCACCCGGTGGCCGTCGATCTCGGCGAGCACGCTGGAGTGGCCCATCCAGGTCAGCCGCAGTCCGCCGGCGGCCGGCTCGGCCAGGTCGGCGTAGGTCGTGGGGTGCACCGGGACGGTGCCCTTGGGCGCGCGCAGCGGCCGGGTGCCCTTGTCGAGGAACACCTTGGCGAGGTCCAGCGTGGAGCCGGTGGGCCGGGTCCGCGCGGGACCGCCGGGATTCTGGAAGACACCGTCCTTGAAGTGCGGCGAGCGGCGGATCCGGGCGAGGCGCTCACCGCTCGGTTCTGCGCCGAAGGCTTCGGGCCGCAGCACGCCGAGCCCGAAGCTCTGGGAACGCAAACCGGTCACGGTACCTCCAGGTGGAGTCGCTGAGGTCCTCCATTATGGTCGGCCCCTCCGGCAGTCCGGTGCCGCGGGCGTCGCAGGGCGGCGGCCCGGCGCCCGACACCGCGCACCGGCGCCCGACACCGCGCAGTGGCGCAGCCCGTTGACGCGGCCCTCCCCGGCCCCAATACTGACCCGCGATTCAGTAGCCGTCTCCCGGGAGCCCCCATGACCGCCCCCTTGATGTCGCTCGTCTGGACCGACCACGTCACCGGCCGCCGGGGGTTCCTGGTGGTGGACCGGCTGGTGCGGGGCGTGGCCAGCGGCGGGCTGCGGATGCGGCCCGGCTGCACGCTGGAGGAGGTGGCGGGACTCGCCCGGGGCATGACGGTGAAGGAGGCCCTGCACTACGACCCCGGGAGCCGGTACATCCCGCTCGGCGGGGCGAAGGGCGGTATCGACTGCGACCCGCGGGACCCGGGGGCGTACGGGCTCCTCGTGCGGTACCTGCGCGCGATGCGGCCGTACATCGAGCGTGTGTGGGCGACCGGCGAGGACCTGGGCCTCGGCCAGGAGACGGTGGACCGCGCGGCGGCCGAGGCGGGCCTGGTCTCCTCCGTCCAGGCGGTGTATCCGCTGCTGGACGACGAGTCGGCGGCCCGCAAGCGGCTCTCGGACGCCTTCGCGGTGGAAGTGGACGGCATCGGCCTTGACGAGCTGGCCGGGGGCTGCGGGGTCGCCGAGTCGGTGCTGGCGGCCCTGGACCGGGCGGGGGTGCCGTACGCCGGCACGCGGGTCTCCCTGCAGGGGCTCGGCACGATGGGCGGGGCCACCGCGCGCTTCCTCGCGCGCGCGGGCCTGACGGTGGTGGCCGTCGCGGACATCAAGGGGACCATCGCCAACCCGGCGGGGCTCGACGTCGAGGCGCTGCTGGCGGCGCGGGACGGCCACGGCACCGTCGACCGCGGTGCGCTGGGCCCCGGCGACCGTGAACTGGCCGCCGGGGACTGGCTGTCCGCGGAGGCGGAGGTGCTGGTACCGGCCGCCGTGTCGTACGCGGTCGACAGCGGCAACCAGGAGCGGATCCGCGCCCGGTGGATCGCCGAGGCCGCCAACATGCCCGTCGTGGCGGAGGCGGAGGCGCTGCTCGCCGCGCGCGGGGTGACGGTCCTGCCGGACGTGGTGGTCAACTCCGGGACGAACGCCTGGTGGTGGTGGACCTTGTTCGGCGACATCGGGGCGGACGCCGAGGAGGCGTTCGGGTACCTCCGGCGCTCCATGCGCGCCCTGGTCACCTTGGTGCTCGACCGGGCGGAGGCCGACGGTACGACCCCGCGCGCGGCGGCGCACGCCCTGGCGGCCGACCGCCTGCCGGTCATCGCGGAACGCTTCGGCTGGTACCGCTGACCGTACGCGCCCCGCCCGCCGGGAGGGCGACTCCGCGGGGCGGGGCCGGCGGTCGGCGCGGTGCGCAGGACGCGGCGGTGCGGCCGGAGTTCGGCGTCGTCGGGGCAACGACTAGGGTGACCGGGTGGCGAGAGTGCGGTTGAGCGTGGCGGAGCGGCGGGAGGAACTGCTGCGGGCCGCCATCGAGCAGATCGAGGCGCGGGGTGTGGCGGCGGTCAGGATCGCCGACGTGGCCTCGGCCCTCGGTGTGAGCAACGCGCTGGTGCTCTACCACTTCTCGACGAAGGAGAAGCTGGTCGCCGCCGCTTTCGCGTACGCGGCGGAGGGCGACCTCACGCATCTGCGCAGGGTGTTGGGGCGGCGGACCACCGCGCTGCGCCGGTTGCGGGCCGCGGTGCGCTGGTACGCGCCGACCGGGCCGGCCAAGGGCTGGCGGCTGTGGATCGAGGGCTGGGCCGTGGCCCTGCGCGAGCCCGCCCTGCGGGAGGTCGGGCGGGAGCTGGACACGCAGTGGAAGGCGGCGATCGCGGAGGTCATCGCCGAGGGCGTGGCGGCCGGCGAGTTCGGGTGCGCGGACCCGTCGGGTGCGGCGCTGCGGCTGACCGCGCTGCTGGACGGGCTCGCGGTGCAGCTCATCTCGTACCCGGGCGCGGTGCCGCGGTCCCGGGCGCAGGAGTGGGTGGACGACGCCCTCGCCCGGGAACTGGGCCTGAGCCGGGAGGCGTTGACCGAGCGGGAGCGGTGAGCAGGCACGCGTGCGCCCCGGACCGGGCGTGTATGCGCGGTCCGGGGTGCGGGCGCGATCAAGCCGACCGAGTCAGCCGCTCCGTCACGCCGACGGCGTCAGACCGACGGCGTCAGACCGACGGGGTCAGGCCGACGGGGTCAGGCCGGGTGGATCAGGC
This sequence comes from Streptomyces sp. NPDC013455, assembly GCF_040632975.1. NCBI lineage: Bacteria > Bacillati > Actinomycetota > Actinomycetes > Kitasatosporales > Streptomycetaceae > Streptomyces > Streptomyces sp. NPDC013455. The sequence continues at coordinate 184,878 of NZ_JBEYCX010000013.1, forward strand.
CGGGTGGGTCAGGCCACGGAGGCGATCCGCATCTTGATGTCGTCCGGCGACAGCGTGCCCTTCGCGGTCACGTGGTCCCCGGAGGACTCGCCACGCAGCCGCCGCCCGATCCACGGGACGAGGTACTCGCGGGCCCACTGGACGTCGTCGCGGCGGACCTCCAGGGTGCCCCGGGGCGGCAGCGGGGGCCACGGCTGCTCCGGGTCGGCCGGGACGTCCAGGCCGAGGACCTGCCCGGCCCGCAGCGCCACGCGCGTGTGCCCCTCGGGCGAGAGGTGCAGCCGGTCGCTGTCCCAGGCCCTGCGGTCCTGCACGGACTTGAGGGACCACAGGTCGAGCACGGGGCAGCCGTACCGGTCGGCGATGGCACGGACGTGCCCGTTGTAAGTGGCGATCTTGCCGCGCAGGTGCTTGAGGAGGGGGACACCGCGGGTGTCGAAGCCGGTCGTCACCATCACCGTGCCCGCGGCCTCGGCCAGCCGGGCCACGGCGCGCTCGAAGCGTTCGGCCACCTCGTCGGGGTCGGTGCCCGGGCGGATGATGTCGTTGCCGCCCGCGCAGAAGGACACGAGGTCGGGGGCCAGGTCGACCGCCTGCGGGAGCTGGTCGGCCATGATCTGGTCGAGCAGCTTCCCGCGCACGGCGAGGTTGGTGTATCGGAAGTCGCCTTCGGGGCGGCGGTCGGCGAGCAGTACGGCGAACCGGTCGGCCCAGCCCACGAACGCCCCGTCGGGCCCGGGGTCGCCGACGCCCTCGGTGAAGCTGTCCCCCACCGCCACGTACGACCCGATCACTGATCTGTTGTCATTCTTCGAATCGTCTGCCACAGCGGACCATGATTCACCTTCGGATGTGACTTACGCGACCGTAGGACGGGGTTGACGAACGGTGAGATGAGACACTCTTAAAGAATTTGCAATCCAGGAATACGCCTGCCGGTACACCGAAGGCCGGACCCGGGGATCGGGGTCCGGCCTTCGGAGGCGTGTCAGGCAGGTGGTGCAGCGGGGGCCGTCAGCCGACGGAGACGCCGTGCCGGCGGAGGTAGTCCACCGGGTCGATGTCGGAGCCGTAGTCGGGCGTGGTGCGGATCTCGAAGTGCAGGTGCGGGCCGGTCACGTTGCCGGTGGCGCCGGACAGGCCGACCTGCTGGCCCGCGGTCACGGTCTGGCCGGCCGAGACGGAGAGCTGGGAGAGGTGGGCGTACTGGGCGTAGTGGCCGTCGTTCAGCTTGAGGACGACCTGGTTGCCGTACGCGCCGCCCCAGCCGGCGGAGACGACGGTGCCCGCGGCGACGGCCTTGAGGGGGGTGCCGGTCGGTACGACGAAGTCGACGCCGGTGTGGTAGCCGCTGGACCACATGCTGCCGGCCACGCGGTAGGCGGTGCCGACGCCGGCGCCGGCCACCGGGAGGGTGTAGCCGGTCGTGGCGGTCTCGGCGGCGGCAGGCTTGGCGGCCGGGGCCTTGGGGGCCGGCGAGGACTCGGGGGCCGGCGAGGACTCGGGGGCCGGCGAGGACTCGGGGGCCGGGGAGGACTTGGCCGCGGGGGCCTTGGGGGCGGCCGGAGGCTTCGGGGCGGCGGATCCGGTGCCGGACGGTGCGGCCTTCCCGCCGAGCGTGAGCTTCAGACCCGGGTGGATCAGCGCGGGATCGTCGCCGATGGCCTGCCGGTTGTCGTCGTAGAGGCGGTGCCAGCCACCGCCGACGTGCTGCTGGTCGGCGATGGCCGCGAGGCAGTCGCCGGACTTCACGGTGTAGGTGCGCACCGTGGAACCCGTCTGCGCCGGGGCCTTCTTCGCCGTGCCGGGAAGGGACTGCACGGCCTTGCCGGGGACGGGCTGCGCGGGGGTGGCCGCGTGCGCTCCGGTGGCCCCGAGAAGCGGCAGGGCCAGGGCGGCGCCGCCGGTGCCGGCGACGGCGATGGAGCGGGAGAAACGCGGGGTCTTGGGACGTCGGTGCTTACCCTTCGCGGGCATGGCGCTGTTCCTCTCCGGCGCCTGCGAGGTCAGCTGTCGGGTTCGGGCTGGAGCTGCCCGGCCGTGCGTGCACGGCTGCACCCCTGGCCTGTCACGGAGACCGGGACAGGCAGTCGTACCTGGTGGGTCCCCCGCTCCTGCCGGACACGGGTCATGGGTGTGGGGACTCCGGGCGGCGGCAGGATTCGGCGTTCCGTCCGGATTGGTGGCGAACGTAAGCGAGCGAGTCGTACGGAAACAAGCAGCCGGTTCCCGTTGTTCGGGTTTCGGGTGATCGGATCCGGGTAATCGCTGTCACTCAGCGTGCATTCCGCACCGCGCGTCCTGCCAATTCCGCTTTACGGCACGTTTATTACGTGGACATGACTGGTAACGCTCGGCCACGGATATGACGCTGCTCACGCGACCTCTCGCCAGGGTTCCCTTTTTCAGGCCCAGTTGGGGCGAAGTCAGCAATTGGGACAGACGACTCAGATGCGGCGCAGGCGGAGAACCGTCGCATCCAGGTATCCCTTGAGCTCCGTGCGCAGCCCGTGGTGCAGGAGCACCGCACCGCAGTGCACTTCGCCCGTTTCGCGGCATTCGTACGACGCCGTCGGATCGAGCCCGCGCAGCCGCAGCGCCGGCGCCGGCTCGCCGTAGCGCTGCGCCTCCAGCCAGGCGAGGACCACGGCCTCCTCCCCCCGCACGTACTGCACGGCGCTGAGGCCGCCCGCCGGGGGCCGCAGCCGGTACAGCTCCCCGCGCTGCACGACCGGACGGATCTCCTTGTAGAGCTCCACCCACCGCCGGGCCTCGGACAGCTCCTCGTCCGTCCACCGGGTGAGGTCACCGCCGATGCCGAGGACGCCCGCCATCGCGCTGACGAAGCGGAAGCGCAGCGTGCTGATCCGGCCGTTGAGCTGGCTGTTCGGGCTGTCGGTGACCCAGGCGGCCATCACGCGCGCGGGGTGGACTTGCGAGAAGCCGTGCTGGACGGCGAGCCGGTCCAGCGGGTCGGTGTTGTCGGAGGTCCACACCTGGTCGGTGCGGCTCATCATCCCGAGGTCGATCCGGCCGCCACCGCCCGAGCAGGACTCGAAGGCGACCTGCGGGTGCGCGGCGCGCAGCCGGTCCAGCAGGGCGTACAGGGCGCGGACGTGGTCCACCCACAGGCGCTGCGGGTACGGTTCGCCGGGCCAGCCGGCGTCGGTGAAGCAGCGGTTGAAGTCCCACTTCACATAGTCGATCGGGGCGCTGGAGAGCAGGGTGTCCAACTGCTCCCAGAGGTACTCCCGCACGTCCTCGCGTGCGAGGTTGAGGACGAGCTGATTGCGCATCTCCGTCCGCTTTCGTCCCGGTTGGTGCTGTACCCAGTCGGGATGGGCGCGGTACAGGTCGCTGTCCGGGTTGACCATCTCGGGCTCCACCCAGATGCCGAACCGCATGCCGAGGCCGTGCACCTGGTCGGCGAGGGGCCGCAGCCCGTGCGGGAAGCGGTCGGGGTTGGGTGTCCAGTCACCGAGGCCGGCGCGGTCGCTGGTGCGGGCGCCGAACCAGCCGTCGTCCACCACGAACAGCTCCACACCGATCCCGGCGGCCCGGCGGGCGAGGGCGGCCTGCCGTTCCTCGGAGATGTCGAAGTACGTCGCCTCCCAGGAGTTGAACAGCACGGGCCGGTCCCGTTCCGCGTCCGGGACGACGTACGCGCGCTGGTAGGCGTGCCAGGTGCGGCTCGCGCCGCCGAAGCCGCCGTCGCTCCACAGGCCGGCGAAGACGGGGGTGGTGTACGTCTCCCCCGGCGCGAGGAGCAGCAGGCCGGAGTCGTCGTGGCCGGCGCCTCCGGTGATCTGCACGCGCGCGTCCGGGAGCTGGGCGACGGCGATCCGCCACGAACCGGACCAGCCGAGCGCGCAGCCGTAGACCTCGCCGTGCTCCTCGGTGGCGTCGGTGGCCAGGGCGACCCAGGGCAGGTGCTGGTGGCCCGTGTGGCCGCGGCGGCTGCCGATGACCTTCTCGCCGTAGGTGAGGGGAGCGGTGGTGAGCCGGGACTCGGCTGCCCACCGGCCGTGCAGCTGGGACAGCCGCCAGCCCTCGCGGTCGGGCAGGCTCCAGGTGGCCGCGTCGGCCCGCAGCAGCTCCACGCGCGCGTGCCCGCCGTTGGCGACGGTCACCCATCGCTCGACCACGTCGCCGCGCATCCGGTAGTGCAGCGTGATCGCGACGCCGTCGTCGTCGAAGCGCAGCCGCAGTCCGTGCGCCCCGTCTGCGGTGTCGTACGACACGAAGCGCCACTCGGTGCCACGCCGTTCCCCGGTGCGGACGGACAGGGCGGGGCGGACGAAGCGGTGTCCGCCCTCGACGGGGTACTCCTCGCGGCCGTCGAGCGGGGATTCGAAGGGCCGCTGCACGGGCGGCGGGCCGGCCGCCAGGGCCTCGGCGTCGGCGAGCGTGATCCGCGGGCCCCAGTGCAGGTGCAGCAGTTCGTCGGCCTCGGTGAGGTGCACGGCGTAACTGCTGGCGGGACCCGACAGGAGCCAGGTACGGCCGTTTTCGGCGATGTCCACCATCGAGACCTCACAGGTGCCGACAGATCCGCTCAAGTCTCAACATCATCGGGGCGCCCGGACCTCCTGGCAATGCCTGTGGACAACTCATTGCCCGAGGAAATCGATACCGTATGGTCGTCTGAGCGGCCGTCGGCGAGCGGTGCCGACGCATCCGACCGGGAGGAGCCCCCGTGACGCAGCAGGTCCCGTCGACCGAGCCCGAGCTGGCCGGAGTGCGCAATTTCCGCGATGTGGGCGGACTGCCCACCGTGGACGGGCGGCGGGTGCGCCACGGAGTGCTGTTCCGCAGCGGTCACCTCGCGCACGCCACCGAGGAGGACGCGGCCTTCCTCGCCTCCCTGGACCTGCACACGATCTTCGACTTCCGCAACGCCGCCGACCAGAGGCTGGAGGGCCCGGACGTCGACCTGCCGGGCGTGCGGAACGTGAACCTCCCGCTGAGCGACCCGGCGGACGGCGCCGAGTTCTGGAAGATGGTCCGCGACGGCGACCTGGAGCAGCTGCGCTCGATCCTGGACGGCGGCAAGGGCGCGGCCCGGATGATCGCCTCGTACCGGCAGATCGTCACGCAGCGCACCGCCGAGCACTCACGGGTGCTGCACGCGCTCGCCGAGGACAGTGTGCCCGCGCTGATGCACTGCGCGGCCGGCAAGGACCGCGCGGGCATCTCGGTGGCCGTGACGCTCCTCGCCCTCGGCGTGGAGCGCGAGGCGATCGTCGCCGACTACCTGGAGTCCAACGCCACGCACCGCCGCTACAAGGTCCGCCGCAGCGGCAGCGCCGAGACCGCCTACACCCCCGAGGTGATGGAGCTGCTCAACCCGCTCTTCGACGCGCGCGTGGAGTACCTGGAGGCGGCGTTCGCGAGCATCGAGGAGACCTGGGGCGGCGTCGACACCTACCTGGCCCAGGGGCTCGGCCTCTCCCCCGCCTCCCGGGAACGGCTGCGCGAACGCCTGCTGGACTGAGCCCTTCGGCCCGGTCCCGGGGCGCTCGGGACGGGGGCTGCCCCGCCGCCTCACCCCTTGGCGCCCACCTCGAACAGCAGGTAAAGGAAGGCGGCCAGGACGTGGCCGAGGGCGATGTAGATGATCAGCCGGATCCACAGGGCCCGGGGGAACTTGGTCTCGAAGTCGCTCATGGCAGCTCTCCGTTCAGCGGGCCCAGGCACAGCGTGGCCGTGGGGCTCTGCAGCAGGGTGTGGACGAACAGCAGCTCCACGCCGTCGTGGTCCTCGGCGGCGAGGCGGTGCGGGGTCAGCGAGTCGAAGTGCGCGCTGTCACCGGGCCCGAGCAGGTGCGCGGTGTCGCCGAGCCGCAGGCGCAGGCGCCCCTTGAGGACGTAGAGCCACTCCTCGCCGGGGTGGACGCGCACGATGTCGCCCTGCGAGCCGTAGGGCACGCGCACGCGCAGGGCCTGCATGCCGCGGCCGGGCGCCCCGGCCTGGAGGTACGTCCACCCGCCGGCCCGGGTCGGCTCCATGTCGGCGGCCCGCACGATCGCGTCCCGGTCGGCGACCGTCTCGCCGAGCAGCTCCGAGACCGTCGTACCGTAGACACGGGCGAGCGCGAGGAGCATGGGCAGCGACGGCTGCCGCTGTCCGGTCTCCAGGCGGGACAGGTGGGCCGGGGAGAGCCCGGCCGTGCGGGCCGCGGCCTCCAGCGTGAGGCCGGTGCGCCGGCGCAGGGCGCGCAGCTGGGGCGCGACGGCCGGCAGCGCGTCGTCGGCGGCCGGCGACGGCTCCGCGTCTGAGGCGTTCATGCCTCCATTGAGCCGGATTATTGCCCGAGCGGCAATTTTCTTGCCTGTGAGGCAAAAGCCGCCGCTGACCCCGCTCGCGCCGCCGACCCCGCCGGGCCCGGGGAGCACCGGACCGCCGGGCCCGACGGGGTCACCGGACCGCCGGGCCCGCCGGTATCAGCGGTTCGCCACCGCCTGCTTGATCAGTGTCCTGCCGAAGTCCCACATCAGACCGCCACCGGCGTGCGCGTCGTCCATCACGGCGGTGAAGGCGGCCACGAACCGGTCCACGTCGGCCTCGTCGATGACGAGCGGCGGAATGAGCTTGATCACCTCCAGGTGGTCGCCGGAGACCTGGGTGAGGATCCGGTGCCGCTGGAGCAGCGGTACGACGACCATCTGCGCGAACAGGCCCTTGCGGGCGGCCTGGAGCATGGCCCAGCGGCTGCGCAGCTTCAGCGAGGACGGCCGGCCGAACTCGATGCCGATCATCAGGCCCCGGCCGCGGACGTCGGCGAGCAGCTCGTACCGGTCGGTCAGCGCGCGGAGCCGGGACCTGAGCAGGTCCCCGGTCTTCCGTACACCGGCGACGATCTGCTCGTTCTCCATGACCGACAGCACCGCGAGGCCGGCCGCCATCGCCTGCGCGTTGGAGCCGAAGCTCGCCGAGTGCACCAGCACGCGGTCCATGGACGAGTAGACCTTCTTGAAGATCCAGTCCTTGCCGAGGGTGGCGCCGACGGGCACATAGCCGCCGGAGAGGGCCTTGGCCACACACACCAGGTCCGGTTCGACGCCGTCCTCGTGCTGGTAGGCGTAGAAGTCGCCGGTGCGGCCGAGTCCGGTCTGCACCTCGTCGGCGATGAGCAGCGCCTTGTGCCGGTGGAGCAGCTCCTGCGCGGCGCGCAGGTAGCCGGGCGGCGCCTCGTGCACGCCCTTGCCCTGGATCGGCTCGACGATCAGCGCGGCCACGTCGCCCTTCCCCAGCTCCCGCGCCAGGGCGTCCAGGTCGCCGAGCGGTACGGCGGTGTCGGGCAGCAGCGGGGCGAAGCCGTCACGGAAGCCCCTCTCGCCGTTGACCGACAGCGAGCCGGTGGTCAGGCCGTGGAAGGCGTGGTCGCAGTAGAGGACGCGGGGCCTGCCGGTGGCGTACCGGGCGAACTTCAGGGCCGTCTCGACCGCCTCCGTGCCGCTGTTGGAGAAGAACACCCGGTCCAGGTGCGGACTGTGGGCGAGCAGCCGCTCGGCGAGCAGGCCGGGCAGCGGCTGGCAGTCGAAGCGGGTGAGGTCGGCGAGGCTCAGGTCCAGGACGTCGTGCAGTGCCTTGCGGACGACCGGGTGGTGGCGGCCCAGGCCCATCACCCCGAACCCCGCGAGCATGTCCAGGTAGTCGTTGCCGTCCGCGTCGAAGAAGTGCGCTCCCTCGGCCCGCTCGTAGACCTTGTCGAAGCCGATGGTGTGCAGCATGCGCGGGAGCTGCGGGTTGAGGTACTTCGCGTGCAGCCCGTAGCGCTCGTCGCCGCGCTCGGCGAGCAGGGCGCCGAGGTCGAACTCGGTGGTCATTCACTCTCCTTGTCGGCGCCCCGGGGGGCGCGGGGCCATGTCGGTGGGCGGCTACGGCCGCGGCGGCGCGGCCGGCCCCGACGGCGCGACCGGCCCCGACCGCGCCCCGGACGCCGTACGGCCGTCCCGGGTACCTCCTGCCGCGCTCCCGGCGTCCCGCGCCGCGAGGCTCGCGCCGATCCGTCCGGCGATCTCGACGGGGGTGAGGCCGATGTCGGCCAGCACCTCGCTGCGCTTGGCGTGCGCCAGGAACTGCTCCGGGATGCCGAACCGGCGCACCGGCACGTCGACGTCGGCGTCCGTGAGGGCCAGCGCCACGGCCGAACCGACGCCCGCGGCACGGCTGTTGTCCTCGACCACGGCCACCAGGCGGTGCGCGGCCGCGAGGCCGGGCAGCGCGGGATCGACGGGCTTCACCCACCGCGGGTCCACCACCGTGCAGCCGATGCCGCGGGCTTCGAGCAGCTCGGCGGCCTGGAGGCACACCGGTGCCAGCGCGCCGACGGCCACCAGCAGCACCTCGGGGCGTTCGGCGCGGCGCAGGACGTCCATGCCGCCGACCCGGTCGACGGCGGGGATCCGGGGGCCGACGGACTCCTTCGGGAAGCGGACCAGGGTGGGCGCGTCGTCCACGGCGACGGCCTCGCGCAGCTGGGCGCGCAGCTGCTCGGCGTCGCGCGGGGCGGCGATCCGCAGCCCGGGGACGACCTGGAGGATCGACATGTCCCACATGCCGTTGTGGGAGGCCCCGTCCACGCCGGTGACGCCGGCCCGGTCCAGGACGAAGGTGACCCCGCAGCGGTGCAGGGCGACGTCCATCAGCAGCTGGTCGAAGGCCCGGTTGAGGAAGGTGGCGTAGACGGCGACGACCGGGTGCAGCCCGCCGGTGGCGAGCCCGGCCGCCGACACGGCCGCGTGCTGCTCGGCGATGCCCACGTCCCAGACCCGGTCCGGGAACCGCTCGGCGAACCGGCCGAGACCGACCGGGTGCAGCATGGCCGCCGTGATCGCGACGACGTCCTCGCGCTCCTCCGCGATCCGCACGATCTCGTCGCCGAAGACCGAGGTCCAGGAGGGTCCCTTGGACGGGGCGAGCGGCTCGCAGGTGAGCGGGTCCATCACGCCTACGGTGTGGAAGTGGTCCTCCTCGTGCGCGAGGGCCGGCTCGTAGCCGCGGCCCTTCTCCGTGAGACAGTGCACCAGGACGGGACCGTGGAAGCGTTTCGCACGGCGCAGCGCCGACTCGACGGCCTTGAGGTCGTGGCCGTCGATCGGCCCGAGGTACTTCAGGCCCAGGTCCTCGAACATGCCCTGCGGGGCGAAGGCGTCCTTGAAGCCCTTCTTCGCGCCGTGCAGGGACTCGTAGACGGTGTTGCCGACGACCGGGGTGCGCCGGAGCACCCCCTTGCCCCAGGCGAGGACCTTCTCGTAGCCGTCGGTCGTGCGCAGCGTGGCCAGGTGGTTGGCGAGGCCGCCGATGGTGGGCGCGTAGGAACGTTCGTTGTCGTTGACGACGACGATCAGCGGCCGGTCCCTGGCGGCGGCGATGTTGTTCAGCGCCTCCCAGGCCATGCCTCCGGTGAGCGCGCCGTCGCCGATGACCGCGACGACGTGGCCGCTCTCCCCGCGCACCTGGCGGGCCTTGGCGAGGCCGTCCGCCCAGCCGAGCGCGGTGGAGGCATGACTGTTCTCGATGACGTCGTGCTCGGACTCCTCGCGCGAGGGGTAGCCGGACAGGCCGCCCTTGCCGCGCAGCTTGGAGAAGTCCTGACGGCCGGTCAGCAGCTTGTGCACATAGCTCTGGTGGCCGGTGTCCCACAGGATGCGGTCCACCGGTGACTCGAAGACCCGGTGGAGCGCGATGGTCAGTTCCACCACGCCCAGGTTGGGGCCGAGGTGACCGCCGGTCCTCGACACCGCGTGCACCAGAAACTCACGTATCTCCCCGGCCAGTTCGCCGAGTCGCTCCTCGGACAGCGCCTTCAGGTCGCGTGGTCCCCGGATGCTCTCCAGAATCGTCACGCTGGGCCCCCTCTCGGTCCGTGCGTTGCCTCAACTCGATCGGTCCGCGCCTCTCGCCCGCTCGGCGAGCTTCATGGCCTCCTCGATCAGGGTCTGGACGATCTTCGACTCGGGGACGGTCCTGACGACCTCGCCCTTGACGAAGATCTGCCCCTTGCCGTTGCCCGAGGCGACCCCGAGGTCGGCCTCGCGGGCCTCGCCCGGACCGTTGACCACGCACCCCATCACCGCGACCCGCAGGGGTACGTCCATGCCTTCCAGGCCCGCGGTGACCTCCTCGGCGAGCTTGTAGACGTCGACCTGGGCGCGGCCGCAGGACGGACACGAGACGATTTCCAGCCCCCGCTGCCGCAGGCCCAGGGACTCCAGGATCTGGATGCCGACCTTGACCTCGTCGGCCGGCGGCGCGCTCAGCGACACCCGGATGGTGTCGCCGATGCCCCGGGAGAGCAGCGCGCCGAAGGCCACCGCCGACTTGATCGTGCCCTGGAAGGCCGGCCCGGCCTCGGTGACCCCCAGGTGCAGGGGGTAGTCGCACTGCTCGGCGAGCTGCCGGTACGCCTCGATCATCACGACCGGGTCGTTGTGCTTGACGGAGATCTTGAGGTCGCGGAAGTCGTGCTCCTCGAACAGCGACGCCTCCCACAGCGCCGACTCGACCAGGGCCTCCGGGGTCGCCTTGCCGTACTTCCGGAGCAGCCGCCGGTCGAGGGAGCCGGCGTTGACGCCGATGCGGACCGGGGTGCCGTGGTCCTTGGCGGCCCGCGCGATCTCCTTCACCTGGTCGTCGAACTTCTTGATGTTGCCGGGGTTCACGCGCACCGCCGCGCAGCCGGCCTCGATGGCCGCGAACACGTACTTCGGCTGGAAGTGGATGTCCGCGATCACCGGGATCCGCGACTTGCGGGCGACGGTCGCGAGGGCGTCCGCGTCCTCCTGCGTGGGACAGGCGACGCGGACGATCTGGCAGCCGGCCGCGGTGAGTTCGGCGATCTGCTGGAGGGTGGCGCCGATGTCCGACGTACGCGTCGTGGTCATCGACTGCACCGACACCGGGGCTCCGCCCCCGACCGCCACCGGCCCGACGTCGATCCGCCGCGACGGCCGCCGCGGCGCGACCGGACGGGCCGGCACCTCGGGAACGCCCAGGGGAACGGCGCTCATCACCTCACTCCCGGTTTCCGGAGACGGTCTCGCGCATGGCCCGCAGCGACTCCTTCAGGGAGCCCATGGTGGCGAGGACGGCGGTCGGCTCGTAGCCGCAGTGCGCCATGCAGTTGGCGCAGCGCGGGTCCTTGCCGCGGCCGTACTTGTCCCAGTCGGTCTTCTCGATGAGCTCGCGGTACGTCGGCACGTACCCGTCACTCATCAGGTAGCAGGGGCGCTGCCAGCCGAAGAGCGAGTAGTTCGGGATCGCCCACGCGGTGCACGGGAAGTCGACCTTGCCCTCCAGGAAGTCCAGGAAGAGCGGCGAGTGGTTGAGCCGCCACTTCCTGCGGTTGCCGCCCGCGAAGGCCTTCTTGAACAGTTCGCGGGTCTGCTCGACGCCGAGGAAGTGCTCCTGGTCGGGCGCCTTCTCGTAGGCGTAGGCGGGCGAGATCATCATCTCGTCCACCTGGAGGTCGTCGTTGAGGAAGTTGAGCACCTCGATGACGGTCTGCGGGGTGTCGGTGTTGAAGAAGGTGGAGTTGGTGGTGACCCGGAAGCCGCGCCGCTTGGCCTCCTTGATGGCCTCCACCGCCTCGTCGAAGACGCCTTCCTTCGCGACGGACTCGTCGTGCCGCTCGCGCAGCCCGTCGATGTGCACGGCGAACGCGAAGTAGGGCGAGGGCGTGAACTTGTCGATCTTCTTGCGCAGCAGCAGGGCGTTGGTGCACAGGAAGACGTACTTCCTCCTGGCCACCAACTGCCGCACGATCTCGTCGATCTGCGGGTGCATCAACGGTTCTCCACCGGCGATGGACACCATCGGCGCACCGGATTCCAGCACCGCTCCCACGGCCTGGGCGACCGGCATGCGCTGCTTGAGCACACCGGCCGGATGCTGGATCTTGCCGCAGCCCTCGCACTTGAGATTGCAGGCGAAGAGCGGTTCCAGCTCGACGATGAGCGGAAACTTCTCCCGCCTGCGGAGCTTCTGTTCAGCCAGGTATGCAGCGACCTTGATGGACTGGCGCAACGGCATGGCCATCTGGCTCACCTCCGGGGGAGCGGCAAAGAACGGTGCCATTCGAAAAAAGCAGGAAGGATGGATCGGAGAACACGGAAAGCCGATATTCCACCGCGTACCGTGCCGATCCGGACGAGTTCGTGTTCTGGAGCGTCCACGACCACCCGGACGGCCGCAACCGGGCGTTCGCCGGTACGGACGGCCGCCAGCAGGGTGGCCGCGGACTCCATGTCGACCGCGATCGCGCCGGTGGCGCGCAGATCGTTCCGCTCGGGCCCGCGTACGACGTGGTCGGAGCCGGTGAGCGGGCCGGTGTGGACCGTGCGCCCGGGCAGCAGCCGGGCGAGTTCCTCGACCAGCGGTTCGGTGCCCACGCACGGGACGGTCCCGTGCGGGTCCCGGGTCTCCTCGGCGACGACCAGATCGCCGGGGTGCATCCCGGTGTCCAGCCCGGCGCAGAAGCCGGTGGCCAGTACGGCCGCCCCGGCCGCCGCCGGGCCGGCGAGGTGCCGGGTGACGCGGCGTTCCGCCGCGCGGGGGCCCATGCCCGTACGGAGGAACGTCACCGGCCCGCCGGCGCCGCCCCGGTCGCCGGTGCGCAGGGCGAGGTGCTCGATGCCGAGCGCGCAGGCGATCAGCAGCGGGGCCGGGGCGGGCTGGTTGCTCAAGTCAGCTCCCCGTGGCCCGCGCGGAGACTCTGTCGGCCGGGGCGAGCAGTTTCCGCTCGAAGGGGTCGCCGTGCAGGTACCGGCCGAGCGCGGTGAGCGGGAACACCTGCCGGTACAGGTGGTAGTTGATGGAGAAGTCCCAGGGGAAACCCGTGCCGGTGAAGTACGGCTCGTCCCAGGTGCCGTCCTCCCGCTGGGTGTCGGCCAGCCACTGGACGCCGCGCTCGACGGCCTTGGAGCCCTTCTCCCCTGCCGCGAGGAGCGCCATCAGCGCCCACGCGGTCTGCGAGGCGGTGGAGGCGCCGCGGCCGCTCCACTGCTTGGCGTACTTGTAGGAGCGCAGGTCCTCGCCCCAGCCGCCGTCGTCGTTCTGTACGCTCTCCAGCCAGGCCACGGCCCGCCGGACCGCCGGGTGGGAGCCGGGCAGTCCGGCCGCGGTCAGCGCCGGCACCACCGATCCGGTGCCGTAGATGTAGTTGACGCCCCAGCGGCCGAACCACGAGCCGTCCGGCTCCTGTTCGGCCAGCAGCCAGTCGATGCCGCGCCGGGTGCGCGGGTCGTGGGCCAGGCCCTCGGCGGCGAGCATCTCCACGACGTGCGCGGTGACGTCCGCGGACGGCGGGTCGATGACCTCGCCGAAGTCGCAGAAGGGCAGCCGGTTGGGGAACGGGCTGGTGTTGTCGACGTCGAAGGCGCCCCAGGCGCCGTTCTTCGACTGCATGCCCAGGTTCCAGCGGACGGCCCGGCCGATCGCCCGGTCCACGCGCTCGGGGTCGTGGTGGCGGACCCGGCGCAGCGCGAGGGCCACCTCGGCGGTGTCGTCGATGTCCGGGTAGTTGTCGTTGTGGAACTCGAACGCCCAGCCGCCCGGGGGCAGGTGCGGACGCTTCACGGCCCAGTCGCCGGGCCGGACGATCTCCTCGCCGAGCATCCAGTCGGCCGCCTTGACCAGCTGCGGGTGGTCGACCGGCAGACCGGCGTCCACGAGGGCGATGGTGGCGAGGCAGGTGTCCCACACCGGTGACTGGCAGGCTTCGATCATGCGGGCGCCGTCCTCGCGCCAGACGGCGAAACGGTCCAGCGAGGCGAGGCCCTCGCGGATCACCGGGTGCCCGAGGTCGTAGCCGAGCAGGTGCAGGGCGATGATCGAGTACACGGCCGGGGGCTGGATGCCGCCCCAGCAGCCGTCGTTCTCCTGGCGCTCGATGATCCAGCGGGCGGCGGAGTTCATCGCGGCCCGGCGCAGTCCGCGCGGGGCGACCTTGCGCAGCCGGTGCAGCACCTTGTCCAGCCGCTGGAAGGCGCCGTCCCAGCTGGCCAGCGGGGCGAGCGGCTTCGGCGGGCGGGGCTGGGCGGGGTCGGTGTGCAGTTCGTCCAGCGGGAAGGGCGCGGGGCGCACGGGGCGTTTGGCCGAGACGATGGTGAGCGGGACGATGGTCTGCCGGGCCCAGCAGCCGAAGTCGTAGATGTTCAGCGGCATCCAGGAGGGGAACCAGATCAGCTCCGGCGGGAGTTCGGGGAGGTCCTCCCACTTCCACCAGCCGAACAGGGCGAGCCAGATGCGGGTGAAGACCCTGGCGGCGGCGATGCCGCCGCGCTCGCGGATCCAGGCGGCGGCCAGGGCCATGTGAGGTGCCTCAGGCGCGTCGCCTGCCAGCCGCAGGGCCACGTATGCCTCAATGGTGGTGGACAGCTCGCCGGGCCCGCCGTAGAAGGTGGCCCAGGTGCCGTCCTCGCGCTGCTCGCCGCGGATGAACTTCGCGGCGGCCTGAGCGGTGTCGTCCTCCAGGATGCCCAGGAACTGACGGAGCAACAGGTCCTCGGCGTCCATGGTGACGTTGGTCTCCAGGTCGCCCTTCCACCAGCCCTGGGTGTCCTGCCTGGCGAGCAGGAAGTCGGTGGCGCGCCGTGCGGCGCGGGCGGCGGCTTCTTGTACCCCGGCCGTCTCGGGGATGGTGATGAGAGTGGTGTCGCTGGCCGCGGCAGCGCGGGACGGCAAGGTCGCCCCGGTGCTTCCGTCGGTCGTCGCTGTCATGGCTTCCCCTTCGTGCAGTCGTGCGAGTCGTGCTGCTGTGGGTCCGCCGTCGGCCGGTGTCCTGGATCCGCGGACACCGGCCGGCGACTAAGCGCGGCGAATCGAGCCGATAGTGATCATCTCTTCCGTACGACGACGAAGTCGGCGAGCGCCGTGAAGGAGTCCCGCACCGCGTCGGGCATGTCGACGGCGTCGAGGGCTTCGATGGCGATGGTGTGCTGACGGCGCGCTTCCCCGGCGGTCCACTCGCGGCCGCCGGCCTCCTCGATGAGGGCGGCGCGGGCCGCGAACTCCTCCTCGGAGAAGTTCTCGAAGTCGCTGCTCTTGGCGTCGGCCGCGAGGATCTCGCCGAGCCGCTCGGAGGCGGGGCCGCCGGCCGCGAGCGCGGCCACCACGGGCAGGGACTTCTTGCGCTGGCGCAGGTCGCTCCAGGTCTGCTTGCCGGTGGCCTCCGGGTCGCCCCAGATGCCGAGCAGGTCGTCCACGGCCTGGAAGGCGAGGCCGAGGTGGTAGCCGTACCGTTCCAGCGCGTCGGCGGTGGCGTCGTCCGCGCCGCCGAGCACCGCGCCGATGGAGGAGGCGCAGGCGAGCAGGGCGCCGGTCTTGTTGCCCTCCATCTCCAGGCACTCCTCGACGGTCACCCGGTCGCGGTGCTCGTAGGAGATGTCCTGGGCCTGCCCGTCGATCAGCGCGCGGGTGGCCGTGGTGAGCCGGCGGGCGGCGCGGCCGGCCGCGACGGTGCCGAGTTCCAGCAGGACCTCGCCCGCGAGGGCGAACAGGGCGTCGCCGACCAGGATGGCCTGGGCGGGGCCGTGCACCTTCCAGACGGTGTCGCGGTGCCGGCGCTGCTCGTCGCCGTCCATCAGGTCGTCGTGCAGCAGCGAGAAGTTGTGCACGAGTTCGACGGCCACGGCGCCCGGGACGCCCGTCTCGGGCGCGGCGCCGGTGACCTCGGCCGAGAGCACGGCGAGGGCGGGGCGGACGGCCTTGCCGCCGTCGCCGTCCGCGGGGTTGCCGGCGGCGTCGATCCAGCCGAAGTGGTAGGCGGCGACGGTGTCCATGGGCGGCGCCAGGCGGTCGACGGCCGCGCGCAGCACCGGCGTGGCCAGGGTCCGGCCGCGCTCCAGGAGCGCGGTCACGTCCACCGCGGGCCTCCGAGCGGGCGTCGCGGCCGGGGGCACAGTGGGCACAGTCTCTCCTCTTGTTGCGGTACCGGGTGCGGGAGCCGTCCGCCTGCCCAGCGGGCATCAGGCCGCCTCCTCGAACTCGAAGAGGTGGCGGGGGCGGGGCCGGCCCAGGGCACTGAGCGCGGCGTCGGCCGCGCTCACTCCACTGCGGACCGCACTCTCCATGGTCGCGGGCCACCCGGTGGCGGTCCACGCTCCGGCCAGGTACAGGCCGGGGGCCTTGGTGCGGGCGCCGGGCCGCAGCCGCCCGACGCCGGGGGTGGGGGCGAACGTGGCCGTGCGCTCCCGGGTCACGAAGAAGTCCAGCACCTCGGCCGCGCGCGTGCCCGGGATGAGCCGTTCCAGCTCGGGCAGGTAGCGCTCGCGGAGGTCGGCGACGGGCGTGTCGATCTCGTCCTGGGCGGCCGACTGGGACAGCGCCAGGTACTGTCCCGCCCGTCGCCCGCCGCCGCCCTCGGACGAGGGCCCTTCGGGCCCGCCGCTCAGCAGCCCGGAGGCGTGCGTGCGGTCGAAGACCCACTGGACGGGGGTGCCGAGGGCGGCGAAGAAGGGCCGCGCGAGCACCGTGCGGTCGTAGACGACGTGGATGTTGAGGATCGGCGCGGTGCCGATCTCCAGCAGCCGGTCGGGCGCGTCCAGGGCGCCGGGCGGCAGCAGTTCGCTCGTCTCGCGCGGGGGTACGGCGAGGACGACCACGTCCGCGGGGAGCGTCTCGCCGGGAACCTGAACGCTCCACGTCCCGTTTCCGTTGTGGGAGACGGAGGTGACGCGTGTACGGACCTCGGTACGCACGCCCGCGGAGTCGAGCGCCTTGCGGGCCAGCCGGTCGTGCAGTTCGCCCAGCGGGACGCGGGCCCAGCCGATGTCGGCCGCGCCCGGGTCGGACAGCAGACCGGTCTTGAACACCATCGCGGCGAGCCCCAGCGAGGCGTCGCCCGCGACCGCGTTGAGGGTGGCGACCCCGACGAGGTCCCACAGGGCCTCGACGGCGCGCGGCGACTGGCCGTGCGCGGCCAGCCAGCTGCCGAAGTCCTGGTCGTCCAGGGCGGGATCGCCGAGGTCGAGCCCCTTCAGCGCGAGCGCGGCCCGCCCGACCGCGGCACGCTCGGCGAGCGAGAGGTGCGGATAGGCGGCCAGGCTGCGCCCCAGGTGGAGGGGGACGGGCAGCGGGTCGCGCCGCAGCCTGCCGAGCCGCCGGCCCTCGGGCTTGGCGACGTCGACGACGGGCACGTCCAGGCGGTCCTGCAGCGGTGCCAGCGCCGCGCCCCCGATCCGGTCGAGGAACCAGCGGTAGGCGGTGCAGCACCGCAGGTACACGTGCTGGCCGTTGTCGACGGTCAGTTCGCCGCGGCGGAAGGAGAAGGCGAGGCCGCCCAGCCTGGGCCTGCCTTCGAGCAGGGTGACCCGGACACCGGCGTCGGCGAGGGCGAGCGCCGCGGTGGTCCCGGCGAGTCCGCCGCCGACCACGACCGCGGTACGGCCTGCCGTCGGCACGGCGCCGGCGGGTGCCGGCGCGGGGGGTGGGCCGTCGCTCATCGGGCGTCCTTCCGTGCGTGCGCGAGCGCTGCGCGGGCAGCACCGTGACGGACCGTCGGTCGCCCGTGGGACCGCCACGACTGATCGCGCCCACGCGGCGGCAGCCGCATGCCGGATACAGCCCCGCGCCCCTGCGCGGCGCGAGCGTGCTGGTTGAACGGTGCACGCCCGGCCGTCGCAGTCAGGGACGCCACGCCGCAGCGGAGGGTTGCCTGTCTCGTGCCGTCCGGTTCGGCGAGGTGCATCAGGCGCGCCTCCTGACGGCGCGCCGGGGGACATGGCGGGTCACGTGCCGGGTGTCGAGCCCGGACAGGCCGCGCACGGCGACGTAGGCCTTCTCGTGTCCGGGCAGCGAGACGCGGCCGCGCAGCACGGCCTCCGGGTCGCGTTCGATGCGGTCCAGCAGCCGGCGGTAGATGCCGGCCATCGCGGCCACACAGGCGCCGCTGCGCCGGTCGAGCATGGGCAGCAGCCGGTAGCCCTCGGCGAACAGGGCCCGGGCGCGCCGCACTTCGAAGTGGACCAGGCCCGCGAAGTCGGAGCCCTCCGGGGGCGTCGGCCCCTGGAATCCGGCCGAGCAGCCGAACTTGGCCAGGTCGTCGGCGGGCAGGTAGGTGCGGCCGCCCGTGGCGTCCTCGCGGACGTCGCGGAGGATGTTGGTGAGCTGGAGGGCGAGTCCCAGGGTGTCGGCGTACTCGGCCGCGCGTTCGGCGCCGCGCGCGCCGGGTTCGGTGCCGAACACGCCGAGCGAGAGGCGTCCGATGGCACCGGCGACACACCGGCAGTAGACCTTCAGGTCGTCCCAGGTCTCGTAGGTCTCCCCGCGCACGTCCATCTGGACGCCGTCGATCAGCTCGTCCAGGCCGCCGAGCGGGATCGGGAAGGCCCGCGCGGCATGGCTGAGGGCGACGGCCACCGGATCGGTGTCGTCCTCCTCGACCCCGCCGTCGCGGATCCGGGTGAGCAGCGCCCGGGTGTCCTCCAGCCGCGCCAGCTTGACCTCGTCGGCCAGGTCGCCGTCACCGATGTCGTCGACGCGCCGGGAGAACGCGTACAGCGCCGACATGGCGCGGCGCTTCGCCGTCGGCAGCAACCGGATGCCGTAGGCGAAGTTCCGGGCCTGCTGCCCGGTGACGGCCTCGCAGTAGCTGTAGGCGGCGAGTACCGGTGCGGACACGTGCGGCGGAGAATCCACGGTCCGGATCACCCCTCTCCTCGCAGGATCACGCCCACCTCGCGCAGCAACCGGAGCTTGCCGGGCTTGGGCGGGCCGGGAAGTACGTCGTAATCGGCGGCGGCGATCGCCCGGATCGCGGCCGTTCCCCCCGCCACGAAGCCCGCGAGCAGCAGTTTGAGCCTGCCGTGGACGCTACCCACCAGGGGGGTGCCCTCATCCAGCAGATCGCGGGCGCGCTGTGCTTCGTACGCGACCAGGGCGCGCACCGACGCGCCCGCGGTTCCGGCGGCGAGGTCCGCTTCCCGGACGTGGAAGCGCTTCATGTCCTCCGCGGGCAGGTAGATCCGGTCGCGGCCGAGGTCCTCGGCGACGTCCTGGAGGTGCTCCACGATCTGGAGGGCCGTGCAGACGGCGTCGGACAGCCGGACCCGCTCGGGCGTCGAGGTGCCGGTTACGGCGAGGACGAGGCGGCCGACGGGATTGGCGGACAGCTCGCAGTAGGCCAGGAGGTCGTCGTAGGTCTCGTACCGGGTGACGAGCTGGTCCTGGCGGTTGGCGGCGATCAGTCCGAGGAAGGGCTCGGGGGTGAGGGCGCGGCGGCGGACCGTGGTCCGCAGGCGGCGCAGCAACGGGTGGTGCGGGGTGCCGTCGAAGACGCGGCGCAGGTCGGCCTCGAAGGCGTCGAGGAGGACCAGCCGGTCCTCGGCGTCGGCGGCCGACACGCCGAGGGCGCGGGCGTCGGCTCCGCCGGGGGCGAGGTCGCCGTCGCCGATGTCGTCGACGAGGCGGGCGAAGCCGTAGACGGCCATGAGGTCGTCGCGCCAGGCCCGGGGCAGGAAGAAGGGCGCCACCGGGAAGTTCTCGCCGGCGGCCTTGTCCAGTGTGGCGCGTTCCAGGTCGGGCGCCGGGCCGGCGGGCGTCATCGGGCGCTGCCCGGGGCGGGGACGGCACATGCTGCGTTGAGCAGGGGAGTCTCCGTAGCCATTGCCGTCACATCTCCCGTTCTACACTGCCGACCCAATACACACTATTTCGGACACGCCGCCGGGCACTGCGCGGGGCCGCTCCGGCGAAGGGTGTCGCGCATTATCGCCCTACTTGCCGCTTTCCGGCACCGGTACAGCTTACGTTGTACAACGCGGTACCGACCGTCGGGGTGTCCCGCACATCACAACAACACACCGATTGGCTCCAAGATTCCTACGGGCGGCCGGAGTTGACGTTTCCTTTGCAGACGCAGGGCCCCGCCGGACTTACGTCCGCGGGGCCCTGGCCGGAAGGGGACTACTTGCCGGTGAACTTCTCGTATTCCTTGAGCACCTCGTCGGTGGGTCCGTCCATCCGGAGTTCACCGCGCTCCAGCCACAACACGCGGTTGCACGTGTCGCGGATCGACTTGTTGTTGTGACTCACCAGGAAGACCGTTCCGGCCTCCTTGCGCAGTTCCCGGATCCGCTCCTCGGAGCGCTTCTGGAACTTGCGGTCACCGGTGGCGAGCGCCTCGTCGATCATGAGCACGTCGTGGTCCTTGGCGGCGGCGATGGAGAAGCGGAGCCGGGCCGCCATGCCGGAGGAGTACGTGCGCATCGGCAGGGTGATGAAGTCGCCCTTCTCGTTGATGCCCGAGAAGTCGACGATGTCCTGGTAGCGCTCCTTGATCTGCTCCCGGGACATGCCCATGGCGAGACCGCCCAGGATGACGTTCCGCTCGCCGGTGAGGTCGTTCATCAGGGCCGCGTTGACGCCCAGCAGGGACGGCTGGCCGTCGGTGTAGACCTTGCCCTTCTCGGCGGGCAGCAGGCCGGCGATGGCGCGCAGCAGGGTGGACTTGCCGGAGCCGTTGGAGCCGATCAGGCCGATGGCCTCGCCCCGGTAGGCGATGAAGGACACCCCGCGCACGGCGTGCACCTTGCGGACCCCGCGCTCCTCGCCGCGCTTGAGGATCCGGCTCAGGGCCGCCGTCGCGCTGCCCTTGCCGGTCTTGGCGCCGTTGACGCGGTAGACGATGTGCAGGTCGTCCGCGATGACCGTCGGGCGGCGGTCCCGGATGTTCTGCCCGGTGTTCTGCTCAGCCACGGCCGTAGCGCTCCTCAGCCTTCCAGAAGTACACGAAACCGCCCACGGCGAAGAGCACGGCCCAGCCCCCGGCCGCGGCCCAGACGTGGTCGGGGAGGTTCTCGGCGCCGTACCCGTCGATCAGGGCGAAGCGCATCAGGTCCATGTAGATCGCGGCCGGGTTCCACTGGAGGACCGTCGCGATCCAGGCGGGCCTGTCCTCCAGCACGATCGGGATGGAGAACATCACGCCGGACGCGTACATCCAGGTCCGCAGCACGAACGGCATCAGCTGCGCGAGGTCCGGCGTCTTGGCGCCCAGCCGGGCCACGATCAGCGCGAGCCCGGTGTTGAACAGGAACTGGAGCACCAGCACCGGCACGATCAGCAGCCAGGACGGGCTCGGGTAGCTGCCGAAGCCGATCGCCACGACGAACAGCACGATCATCGAGAACAGCAGCTGCTGGAGCTGCTGGAGCGAGAAGGAGACCGGCAGCGAGGCGCGCGGGAAGTGCAGGGCGCGCACCAGGCCGAGGTTGCCGGAGATCGCACGGACGCCCGACATGACCGAGCTCTGCGTGAAGGTGAAGACGAAGACGCCCGTGACCAGGAACGGGATGTAGACGTCCTGGGACATGCCGCGGCTGGCGTGCAGGATCAGGCCGAAGACGAAGAAGTACACGGCCGCGTTCAGCAGCGGTGTGGCCACCTGCCACAGCTGGCCGAGCTTGGCCTGGCTGTACTGCGCGGTCAGCTTCGCCTGGGAGAAGGCGAGGATGAAGTGGCGGCGCCCCCACAGCTGGCGGACGTACTCCCCGAGCGAGGGCCGGGCGCCGCTCACGGAGAGCCCGTACTTGGCGGCGAGCTCGGCCGCCGTCAGTCCCTCGTCGGGCGACGGGGCGGCCGTCACGGCGACCGTGCCGTCGTGCGTGGTCTCACTCACAGGGGGAAACTTTCGTCTTCGGGTTCGTCTGGTTCGGCGCCGCTTCGCCGGCGATCGCCGGGCTCCCGGCTGCTCGGCGGCTGCGACGTCTCGGGTCGAGCTTGTCAGATGACCGGGGGACGGCCCAGTCGGGTGAGTCGCCACACGGTACGCCAGCGCATCGGGCGCCGGGGACCGCACGGTGTCGTCCAGCCTTCCCTGAATCCGCCGAACCAGGCCCTCAGGGCCGGCCGCGAGGGTCGGCGCAGCAGGGTCAGCAGCAGCCAGACCCCCAGGTAGACCGGGACCAGGAGGGCGGGGAGGTTGCGGCGGGCGAGCCAGACGCGGTTGCGGGCGACCATGCGGTGGTAGACGGCGTGCCGCGAGGGCGCGGTCGTCGGGTGGTACAGCACCATGTCCGACCGGTAGTCGATCATCCAGCCGGCGTCGAGGGCGCGCCAGGCCAGGTCGGTCTCCTCGTGCGCGTAGAAGAACTCGTCCGGGAGCCCGCCGACCTCGGCGAAGACCTGGGTGCGCACGGCGTTGGCACCGCCGAGGAAGGTGGTGACCCGGGAGGAGCGCATCGGGTCGGAGGCGCGCAGCCGGGGCACGTGCCGGCGCTGGGTCTCGCCGGTGTCGGGGTCGGCGATCCGGAAGCTGACGATGCCGAGCCGCGGGTCCGCCGCGAAGGCCGCGCGGCAGAGCTCGGCGGTGTCGTCCCGGGCGAGCAGACCGTCGTCGTCGAGGAAGAGCAATATGTCGACATCGCGGCCGCCGGGCCCGAACGCCTCTATGCCGACGTTGCGCCCGCCGGGGATGCCCAGGTTCTCCGGCAGCTCGATGGTGCGCACGCCCTCCGGCACGTCCGGGACGGGCGAGCCGTTGCCGACGACGACCACCTCGACCGGGTCGCCGTCCTGCTTGGCGACCGAGTCGAGCAGGGCGCGCAGTTCCTCGGGCCGGTTGCCCATGGTGATGATGACGGCGCCGACCTTCATGGGCGCGCTCACTTCAGCCTGCTGGAGGCGAGGATGGACACCAGGTGCAGCAGCGTCTGGAGCAGGGCGATGCCGGCCAGGACGGCCGTGCCGAGGCGGGTGGCGAACAGGTCGCCGCGGGCCTGGTCGACGATGGCGAGGACCACGATGAGCAGCGACGCCTCGATGCCCAGGATCAGCCGGTGGAACTTCAGCGCCGAGGCGGCCCGCCGGGCCAGCGCCATGCCGGAGGAGCGGAGCTCCGAGGCCGCCTCCTGCACCGGCGGCTTGCCGGTCTGGTGCCGGGCGACACCGACCAGGTCGGTCTCGGCCTTGATCAGGATGGCGCCGAGCGCGGCGAGGGTGCCGAGGAAGGCCCACAGCCAGTCGATCCGGCCGCTGCCCCACAGGTCGGCGGCGCGCAGGCCGAGGCCGACGAGGACGGCCGCGTCGGTGAGGTAGGCGCCGACGCGGTCCAGGTAGACCCCGCCGAGCGAGTACTGCTTCTTCCAGCGGGCGATCTCGCCGTCCACGCAGTCCAGCAGCAGGTACAGCTGGGTGGCGACCACGCCGAGGACGGCGCCCGCGATCCCCGGCACCAGCAGGGCCGGGGCCGCGAGCACACCGCAGACGGTCATCAGGTACGTGAGCTGGTTGGGCGTGACCCTGGTGTTCACCAGGTAGCGGTCGACGCGCAGCGACACCTCGCGCATGTAGAGGCGTCCCGCCCAGTGCTCACCGCTGCGCCGGTCCTTCACCCCCGCGGGGTGGACGACCGGACGGAGTTCAGCTACCGATGGCCTTGACATAGTCGGCGTAGATGTCCTTGATCTGGTTCGTCTTGAGGTCGAGGTGTTCGAGGATCGTGTAGCGGCCGGGCCGGGTCTCCGGGGCGAACTCCACCGCGCGGACGAACTCGTCCACCGTGAAGCCGATCTCCTCCGGCAGCACCGGGAGCCCGTGCCTGCGCAGCACCCCGGCCATGTACACCGACTCCTCGTGGGCGCCGCGCAGGTACATCGCGAAGGTGGCGCCGAGGCCGCACTGCTCGCCGTGGGCGGCCGCCCGCCTGGGGAAGAGCAGGTCGAAGGCGTGGTTGATCTCGTGGCAGGCGCCGGAGGACGGGCGGGAGTCGCCCGACACGGACATGGCGATGCCGGTGAGGACCAGCGCCTCGGCCAGCACCTGGAGGAAGCCGTCGTCGCCGACTCCGCCGGGGTGCCGCAGCACCGCCTCGCCGGCCTGGCGGGCCATGGCGGCGGCGAGGCCGTCGATCTTCTCCCCGTTGACCCGGTTGGCCAGCTCCCAGTCCGCGACCGCGGAGATGTTGGAGATGGCGTCGCCGATGCCGGAGCGGACGAAGCGGACGGGTGCCTCGCGGATCACGTTGAGGTCGATGACCACCGCGATCGGGTTCGGTACGCCGTACGAGCCGCGGCCCGCGTCGTTGTCCAGCGTCGCGACCGGCGAGCACAGGCCGTCGTGCGCGAGGTTGGTGGCGACGGCGACCAGCGGCAGACCCACCCGGGCCGCCGCGAACTTGGCGCAGTCGATGATCTTCCCGCCGCCGAGGCCGACGACCGCGTCGTAGTGGCCGGCCTTTATGTCGCTCGCCAGCCGGACCGCGTCGTCGATGGTGCCGCCGCCGACCTCGTACCAGCTGGCGCCGGGCAGGGAGGGGGCGATCCGCTCGCGCAGCCGGGCGCCGGAGCCGCCGCTGACGGCGATGGCCAGCCGGCCCGACTGCGAGATGCGCTCGTCGGCGAGGACGCACGCCAGGTCGTCCAGGGCACCCGGGCGGATGTCCACGACGACCGGCGAGGGGATGAGCCGGGTCAGTACTGGCACGCGATCTCCCGTCCGCGGGCGAGATCGTCGTGGTTGTCGATCTCGACCCACTGGACGTCGCCGATCGGGGCGACGTCGATGCGGAAGCCGCGGTTGACCAGCTCCTGGTAGCCGTGCTCGTAGAACTGCTGCGGGTCGGTCTCCCAGACCGTCTTCAGCGCGTCGGCCAGCTCGGGGGCGGCGTCGCCCTCGATCAGGGTGACGCCGATGTACTCGCCGGTGGCCTCGGCGGGGTCCATGAGCTTGGTGATCTTCGTCATGCCCTTCTCGGGGTCGACGACGACCTTCATCTCCTCGTCCGCCAGGTTCTTCACCGTGTCCAGGGCGAGGATGATCTTCTTGCCCTCGCCGCGGGCGGCGAGCAGCGTCTTCTCGACGGAGACCGGGTGCACGGTGTCGCCGTTGGCGAGGATCACACCGTCCTTGAGGGCGTCACGGCCGCACCACAGGGAGTAGGCGTTGTTCCACTCCTCGGCCTTGTCGTTGTCGATCAGGGTGAGCTTGAGGCCGTACTTCGCCTCCAGCGCCGCCTTGCGCTCGTACACGGCCTCCTTGCGGTAGCCGACGATGACCGCGACCTCGGTCAGACCGATCTCGGCGAAGTTGCCGAGCGTCAGGTCGAGCACCGTGATCGAGTCCTCTATGCCCGCGGGCCCCACCGGCACCAGCGCCTTGGGCAGGCTGTCGGTGTAGGGGCGCAGACGCCGTCCGGCGCCGGCCGCCAGCACGAGGCCGATCATGCGGGTTCTCCTTCATCGTGTACGGCGGGCGCGCCACCCTGGTGGGCGGACACCCAGAAGCGGATGCTCTCGACGAGCACCACCAGGGCGACGGCCACGGCGAGGACCGTGAGCGCGACCTTGAACTGCGAAGCGGTGAGCAGCGCGGCCAGGACGGTGACCAGCAGCGTCCGCCCCTCGTGCCCCCCGATGGCGCGCACCAGCCAGGCCGGGGGCGCTCCGGCGTCACCGCGGATGCGGTACACCGTGTCGTAGTGATGGTAGGCGACGGCGGCCACCAGGCCGAAAGCCGCAGGAAGGGCTCCGTTCACGTCCGCTTTGGCCGCCAGGAACAGGACGGTGCCGTACTCGGCGGCCCTGTACAGCGGGGGGACGAGCCAGTCGAGAGCGCCCTTGAGGGGGCGGGCGGCCGTGCCGGCGAGGGCCGCGAAGGCGACGTGGAAGACGGCGCACAGGACGGTCACCCGGCTGCCGTAGGGGGCGAAGCCGGCCGCGAGGAGGATCGCCGCGGTGCCCGTCGCCGCCGAGACCAGCGGGGCGCGCAGGGGCAGCGCGACGCGGCTCAGCGCCTGCGCGAGCGGGCCGTTGTCCGCGAGGTCCGCCAGGGCCCGGGCCGCGCGGTCGGTCCGCTGCGCCTTGCGGGTCAGGGAGCGCAGCACGCGGCCGGCCGTCGTGTAGGCCGCCGCGAAGGCGCAGCCGGCGAGCAGGACGTAGAAGGTGATCCGCGGGGTCGTTGCCGCCGTGAGGACGGCGATCATCGCCCAGCGCTCGCCGATCGGCAGGACGATCATGCGGCGCACCCAGACCGTCCAGCCGACGCTGTCGAGCTTGTCGGAGAGGGCGGCGGTGGGGCTGGTGTTGGCGGTGGCGCCGGGGTCTCCGGCGTTCGCCTCGTTGAAGGAGAAGTCCACCACGTGCCGGCAGGTCTGGAGGATCATCGCGCCCAGGGCGAGGGCCCACACGTCGTCGCCGCCGCGGGCCGCGCCGAGGGCGAGGCCGGCGTAGTAGGCGTACTCCTTGGCCCGGTCGAAGGTGGCGTCCAGCCAGGCGCCGAGCGTGGAGTACTTCAGGGCGTAGCGGGCGAGCTGGCCGTCGGTGCAGTCCAGGACGAAGGACGCGATGAGCAGCACGCCGGCCGCGACGAAGCCGCCCCGGGTGCCGGTGGCCGCGCAGCCGGCCGCGATCAGCGCCGTGAGCAGCGAGGCCGTGGTGACCTGGTTGGGGGTGAGGCCGCGGCGGGCGCACCAGCGGGCGATGTAGCGCGAGTAGGGGCTGACGAAGAAGGTCGTGAAGAAGCCGTCGCGGGACTTCACGGCCGACTTCAGGCGTACGGCCTCGTCGTCGACGGCCAAGACGGCCTGCCGGGCCTCGTTGCGGGCCTGCGGGTCGGCGGGCACGGCGGCGACCAGGCTGCCCAGCACGGGCCGGTGCACCGCGTCGCCGTCGGCGTCGAGGGCGGCGGCGACATGATCGGCGAGGCTGTCCACGGCGAGCGCGGGGGCGCCGCCCCCGGCCGCGTGGGCCACGGCCGTGGCGCCGCCCCCGGAGGTCTCACGGGCCAGGGCCCGGGTGAGGGCCTGCCGGGCGGCCGGCTGAGCGGTGACGGCGCCCGGGACGGCGGCCAGCGGGAAGCGCGGGTCGGTCAGGGCCAGGCGCAGCGCGTGCACGTGGCCGACGAAGCGGGAGTCGACCAGGGCCACGCGCCGGTCGGCCGGCACGGCGGCGAGCTCGGTCTCCGTCTCGGCGGCGTCGGCGGCCACACGCACGTCGAAGCCGAGGGACCGCAGATCGTTCTCGAGTGACGATCCGGGCACCGGCTGACCGGTGACGATGGCGGTCGACAACCGAACTCACTCCCTGGGTGCCGGCGCGCGGGCGCCGGTCTTCTCTGCGTGGTGGGGCGCCCTGCCTGCGGCACCCGGGCGGCATGTCGGCAGAGGCTATCGGATGGGCCGGAGCCCGTGTTCACCGGCCGTTCACGGCCCGGTCCACGAGGGCTGTCCCGGCCTTTGCCGCGATCATCATCGGGGATCCGGGGCCCGGCCCACAAACCCTGGGTGCAGACCCGGGCAACCGGGACAGCGGGCGGCTCCGCATAGGGTGGACGACCATGACGTGGCTGATCACCGGCGGAGCCGGATACATCGGGGCGCATGTGGCACGGGCCATGGCGGGCGCCGGGGAGAGCGTGGTGGCGCTGGACGACCTGTCGGCCGCCGTGCCCGCGCGGCTCCCGGCGGACGTCCCGCTCGTCCGGGGCTCGACGCTCGACGGGCCGCTGCTGAAGCGGGTCTTCGCGGAGCACGGGGTGACGGGTGTCGTCCACCTCGCCGCGCGCAAGCAGGTCGCCGAATCGGTGGACCGGCCCACCCACTACTACCGGGAGAACGTGGGCGGTCTGGCGACGCTGCTGGACGCGGTCGCGGAGGCGGGCATCGGCCGGCTGCTGTTCTCCTCGTCGGCCGCGGTGTACGGCAACCCGGACGTGGACCTGATCACCGAGGACACGCCCTGCGCCCCGGTGAACCCGTACGGCGAGACCAAGCTGGCCGGTGAGTGGCTGGTGCGGGCGGCCGGGCGGGCGCACGGGATCTCCACGGCTTGTCTGCGTTACTTCAACGTGGCGGGGGCGGCGGCGCCGGAGCTGGCGGACACGGGTGTGTTCAACATCGTGCCGATGGTCTTCGACCGGCTCACCCGCGACGAGGCCCCGCGGATCTTCGGCGACGACTATCCGACGCCGGACGGCACCTGCGTACGGGACTACATCCACGTCGCCGACCTCGCGGAGGCCCACCTCGCGGCGGCGCGGCGGCTGGCCGGCCAGGCGTCCGGGGGCGATCTGACGCTGAACATCGGGCGCGGCGAGGGCGTCTCGGTGCGCGAGCTGATCACGCTCGTCGGGGAGGTCACCGGGGACCGCCGGGAACCCGTGGTGGAGGGCCGCCGCCCGGGGGACGCGCCGCGCGCGGTGGCCTCGGCGGAGCGGGCCGCGGAGCTGCTGGGCTGGCGGGCCCGGCGCGGGGTGCGGGAAATGGTCGAGTCCGCCTGGGCGGGCTGGCGACTGCACCACGGCGGCTGACCGCAGCGTCCCCGTCCCTGACCTGCGGAACGTTTCCGCAGGTCAGGGCAGATGACAACGGTGTTCAGTACCGCGTTGCCCGATACCCCCCGCCCGTAGTTGACTGGCCTTCCGGACGGCACACGGAAGGCGGTAGTCATGGGGGCAGGGCACGACCACGGGCACGCGCACTCCCACGCGCCGGCCACGGGTACGGCCACGGCCGCGTACCGGGGCCGGCTGCGGGTGGCGCTGGGCATCACGCTCACGGTCATGGTGGTGGAGATCGTCGGCGGTCTGGTCGCGGAGTCGCTCGCCCTGATCGCGGACGCGGCCCACATGGCGACCGACGCGGTGGGTCTCGGCATGGCCCTGCTGGCGATCCACTTCGCGAACCGCCCGCCGAGCACCAACCGCACGTTCGGTTACGCCCGCGCCGAGATACTGGCGGCGCTGGCCAACTGCCTGCTGCTGCTCGGCGTCGGCGGCTACGTGCTGTACGAGGCGGTGCAGCGGTTCGTCGAGCCGGTGCCCACCCGGGGCGGCCTGATGGTCGCGTTCGGTCTGGTCGGCCTGGTGGCGAATTCCGTCTCCCTGGCGCTGCTGATGCGCGGCCAGAAGGAGAGCCTGAACGTGCGCGGCGCCTTCCTGGAGGTGGCGGCCGACGCGCTGGGCTCGGTGGCGGTGCTGATCTCGGCCGCGGTGATCCTGACCACCGGCTGGCAGGCGGCGGACCCGGTCGCCTCGCTGGTCATCGGGCTGATGATCGTGCCGCGGACCGTGAAGCTGCTGCGCGAGACGCTGGACGTGCTGCTGGAGGCGGCGCCCAAGGGTGTCGACATGGCCGAGGTCCGCGCGCACATCCTGGAGCTGGACGGCGTCGAGGACGTGCACGACCTGCACGCCTGGACGATCACCTCGGGCATGCCGGTGCTGTCGGCGCACGTGGTGGTCAGCTCCGAGGTGCTGAACGGCATAGGCCACGAGAAGATGCTGCACGAGCTCCAGGGCTGCCTGGGCGACCACTTCGACGTGGAGCACTGCACCTTCCAGCTGGAGCCGAGCGGCCACGCGGAGCACGAAGCGCGGCTGTGCCACTGACCGTACGCACTCCGGTTCGACGTACTCCCGGGCGGTTCCCGGCCGCACTCCCCGGGCACGATCACCACCGGGTCCGGCTCCCGGTGCCGCGCCGCGCGCGGACGCGCGGACGTGCCGGGAGTGCCGGATTCGTACGGCAGACTTGGGGTGCGAAGACCGAGGCGAAGGATGGGTATGCCGATCACACCTGCCACCGCGACGCAGAGCTCGTCGGAGGGCACCGAAGAGGCGATTTTGCTGGAACTGGTCGACGAGAAGGGTGTGACGATCGGTACGGCGGAGAAGCTCGCCGCCCACCAGCCGCCCGGGCAGCTGCACCGGGCGTTCTCCGTGTTCCTCTTCGACGAGCAGGGCCGGCTGCTGCTCCAGCAGCGGGCGCTCGGCAAGTACCACTCCCCCGGTGTGTGGTCCAACACGTGCTGCGGACACCCGTACCCCGGTGAGGCGCCGTTCGCGGCGGCGGCCCGCCGCACCTTCGAGGAGCTGGGCGTGTCGCCGTCGCTGCTCGCGGAGGCCGGCACGGTCAGCTACGACCACCCGGATCCGGTCTCGGGCCTGGTGGAGCGGGAGTACAACCACCTGTTCGTCGGTCTGGTGCAGGCACCGCTCGCGCCGGACCCGGAGGAGGTCGCCTCGACGGTCTTCGTGACGGCGTCCGAGCTGGCCGAGCGGCACGCCCGGGACGAGTTCTCGTCCTGGTTCATGACCGTGCTGGACGCCGCCCGCCCGGCGGTCAAGGAACTGACGGGGCCGTCCGCGGGCTGGTGACCTCTCCCGGTCCGGTCAGGAGAGCGCCGCGGGCTTGAGCGGCAGGGCGGCCCAGATCACCTTGCCGCCGGTCGCGGTGTGCTCCACGTCGACCACTCCGCCCGCCTCCCGGGCCACCTCGCGGACCAGGAGCAGCCCCCGGCCGCCGGTCTGGCCGTGGTCGGCCTCCAGGGCGGTGGGGCGGTAGGGGTGGTTGTCCTCCACGGACACCCGCACCCACTCGGCTCCGACGGCGACCTCGAGGGCCAGCGTGGGCGACAGCAGCGCCGCGTGCCGGACCGCGTTGGTGACCAGCTCGGAGACGATCAGCAGCAGGCCGTGGACCAGGTCGTCGGAGACCGGTACGCCCTGGCGCAGGAGCAGGTCCCGTACCGCGTGCCGGGCCTGCGGGACAGAGGCGTCCACCGCCGCCGCGGTGAAGCGCCAGACGCCTTCGTACGGCAGTGGGTCCGGCGGCCGTCCGCCGCTTACCGCTGGGCGCGGGTCGTCCCCGTGCCCGTGGTTGTCCATCGTCCGGTCGCCACCCTCGCGCTCGATTGTCACCACACGTCGAGTGTTGGTAATGATCCGCTCGGGTCCGGATACCTGAACACAAGTCAGCGTGTATCGAGCGGTTTCTGACCGAATGCGCATGACATGGTCGCCGGTGGGACTGTTCCTGTTGTCCGGGCGCCGGTTCGCGAACTAGTCGGGTTGTACGGGTTCGGCCTCCCCTCGTCCCGCCCGGCAACGGCGTCGGGTACCGCCCCCCTCCGCCCGGGGCGGCGGAAAGGCCCTCCGATACGATCCGCCGCATGGAGCCCCAGCTGTCCCACCAGGTCGCCGACTCCGTGGCCACCGTGGTCATCCGTCATCCCGCCAAGCGCAACGCCATGACGGCGGCCATGTGGCGGGCCCTGCCCGAGCTGCTGCGGACACTGGCGGCCGACCCGGACGTACGGGTGCTGGTGCTGACCGGCGAGGGCGGCACGTTCTGCGCGGGCGCCGACATCTCCACCCTCCAGGGCTCGCCGGAGGAGGCGCAGCGGCTGGCGGTGGCGGCCGAGGAGGCCCTGGCCGCGTTCCCCAAGCCGACCCTCGCCGCGGTGCGCGGGCACTGCGTGGGCGGTGGTGCGCAGCTCGCGGCTGCCTGCGACCTGCGGCTGGCTCAGGAAGGGGCGCTGTTCGGGGTGACGCCGGCCCGGCTCGGCATCGTCTATCCGGCCTCCTCGACCCGCCGGCTGGTGTCCCTGGTCGGCCCAGCCACGGCCAAGTACCTGCTGTTCACCGCCGAGTTGATCGACACCGACCGGGCGCTGCGCACCGGCCTCGTGGACGAGGTGCTGCCCGAGGGAGAGCTGGACGGGCGGGTCGCGGAGCTCACCCGGGTCCTCGTGTCCCGCTCGCAGCTCACCCAGGCCGCCGCCAAGGAGTTCACGTCCGGCCGCACCGACCGGGACGCCCACTGGAGCGCGCAGGCGCGCGGCAGCGGCGACCCCGCGGAGGGGGTCGCCGCGTTCCTGGAGCGCAGGCGGCCGCGCTTCACCTGGAGCGTGACCGCGTCGGACTGAAGGCCCGGCGCCCCACCGCACGACCAGGCGCGCGGGCGTCTTCCCGGCCGGGGGCGCGGGCGTCCTCCGCACAGAGGGGGGCGGCCGCGGTGACGTCTTTCCCCGCCTTTTCGGCCGTGCGGGGTTCCTCGGCGGCGCGCTGAGGTACCCGTCCTCCGTCCGGTCACCGGGACCGGACGGAAAGGACGGAGAGGAGAGGTATTCGTGTTGCGCGCCATCGCAGACGTACTCCGGCAGATCGGCGGTGCCGTGGCCACGGTGGTCACGCTGCCGTTCCGGGCGGTCGCCCGGTTGTTCGGCGGAGCGTCGTCCGCCACCCGCGGCAGCCGGGCCTGACACCGGGCCCGGCGCCCCGCCGGGTGCCGCCCTGATCCCCGGTTGCCGGTGTACCTGCCACAATTGCCGCGCAACCTTGAGTGGAGAAGGCGGTACCGCATCGTGACGACACCCGGGTCCCTCGGAGCAGGGTCCATCGAAGGCAGGATCGCCGAGGAGCTCGGCGTACGGGAGCGGCAGGTGAAGGCCGCGGTGGAGCTGCTCGACGGCGGTTCGACGGTGCCCTTCATCGCCCGCTACCGCAAGGAAGCGACCGAGATGCTCGACGACGCGCAGCTGCGCACGATCGAGGAGCGGCTGCGCTACCTGCGGGAGCTGGAGGACCGGCGGACCGCGATCCTGGAGTCGGTGCGGGAGCAGGGCAAGCTCACCGACGAGCTGGAGGCCCGGATCCGGGGCGCCGAGACGAAGGCGCGCCTGGAGGACGTCTACCTGCCGTACAAGCCCAAACGGCGCACCAAGGCGCAGATCGCGCGCGAGGCGGGCCTGGAGCCGCTGGCGGAGGGGCTGCTGGGCGACCCGACGGTCGAACCGCTGGCCGCGGCCGCCGCGTTCGTGGACGCGGACAAGGGCGTCGCCGATCCGCAGGCCGCGCTGGAGGGCGCGCGGGCGATCCTCACCGAGCGGTTCTCCGAAGACGCCGACCTGATCGGCGAGCTGCGCGAGCGCATGTGGGTGCGCGGGCGGCTGGCCGCGAAGGTGCGGGAGGGCAAGGAGGAGGCGGGCGCGAAGTTCGCCGACTACTTCGACTTCGCCGAGCCGTTCACCGAGTTGCCCTCGCACCGCGTCCTGGCGATGCTGCGCGGCGAGAAGGAGGAGGTTCTCGACCTCGTCCTGGAGCCGGAGGAGCCCACGGACGGGCCTTCCTCGTACGAGGGGATCGTCGCCGCCAGGTTCGGCATCGCCGACCGGGGCCGGCCCGGCGACAAGTGGCTGACGGACACGGTCCGCTGGGCCTGGCGCACCCGGATCCTGGTCCACCTGGGCATCGACCTGCGTCTCAGGCTGCGCACGGCCGCCGAGGACGAGGCGGTGAACGTGTTCGCGGCGAACCTGCGCGACCTGCTGCTGGCCGCCCCGGCGGGCACGCGCGCGACCCTGGGCCTGGACCCGGGTTTCCGTACGGGCGTGAAGGTGGCCGTGGTCGACGCCACCGGCAAGGTGGTGGCCACCGACGTGATCTACCCGCACGTCCCGGCCAACAAGTGGGACGAGGCCCTCGCGAAGCTGGCCCGGCTGGCGGAGGAGCACGCGGTCGAGCTGGTCGCGATCGGCAACGGCACGGCGTCGCGGGAGACCGACAAGCTCGCCGGCGAACTCCTGGCCAGGCACCCGGAGCTGAAGCTCACCAAGGTGATGGTCTCCGAGGCGGGCGCGTCGGTGTACTCGGCCTCGCAGTACGCCTCGCAGGAGCTGCCCGACATGGACGTGTCGCTGCGCGGCGCGGTCTCCATCGCCCGGCGCCTCCAGGACCCGCTGGCCGAGCTGGTGAAGATCGACCCGAAGTCGATCGGCGTCGGCCAGTACCAGCACGACCTGTCCGAGGTGAAGCTGTCCCGCTCGCTGGACGCGGTGGTCGAGGACTGTGTGAACGGCGTCGGGGTGGACGTCAACACGGCGTCCGTCCCGTTGCTCGCACGGGTGTCCGGCATCTCCGCCGGCCTCGCCGAGAACATCGTGACGCACCGGGACGCGAACGGGCCGTTCAGGTCGCGCTCGGAGCTGAAGAAGGTGGCGCGGCTCGGCCCGAAGGCGTACGAGCAGTGCGCGGGCTTCCTGCGCATCCGGGGCGGCGACGACCCGCTGGACGCCTCCAGCGTGCACCCGGAGGCGTACCCGGTGGTCCGCCGGATGGTGAAGACCACGGGTCAGGAGGTGGCGTCCCTGATCGGCAACACGGGCGTGCTGCGCTCGCTGCGCCCGGCCGACTTCGTGGACGACACCTTCGGTCTGCCGACCGTCACGGACATCCTCAAGGAGCTGGAGAAGCCGGGCCGCGACCCGCGGCCCGCCTTCCGGACGGCCACCTTCAAGGAGGGCGTGGAGAAGATCTCCGACCTCTCCGCCGGGATGATCCTGGAGGGCGTCGTCACCAACGTGGCCGCGTTCGGCGCGTTCGTGGACATCGGCGTCCACCAGGACGGTCTGGTGCACGTGTCGGCGATGTCCAAGTCGTTCGTGAAGGACCCGCGCGATGTGGCGAAGCCCGGTGACATCGTCAGGGTGAAGGTCCTGGACGTGGACATCCCGCGCAAGCGGATCGCGCTCACGCTGCGTCTGGACGACGAGGCGGCCCCGCAGGGCCAGGGCGGCGGCCGCCAGCAGCGCGGCGGCGCCCGGCCGCCCCAGCAACGGCAGGGAGGCGGCCGGCGGCAGGACGACGGCCGGCGGCAGGACGACGGCAGGCGGCAGGACGGCGGCCGGCGGCAGGGCCGCGGCGGTGAGCGCGGCGGCGGTGACCGCGGCGGACGGCAGGCCCCGGCGCCGGCCAACAGCGCGATGGCGGACGCGCTGCGCCGCGCGGGCCTGCTGGACCCGAAGAAGCGCTGACGAGCGGGGCCGGGCCGGGAGACCCCCGGCCCGGCCCGCTGCTCGTGCGGCCCAGTTGGTGGTGATGTTGCGCGTCTGCCAGCGGCAGAACACCGGCCGGACCGGGCGCGACGATCACTACAGTCCCTCTCATGACGGTGATCACGACGCGTACGGTCGAGTATCCGGCGGACGGTTTGACGATGATCGGGCACCTCGCGCTCCCGGCCGGTGCCGACCGCCGGCCCGCGGTGCTGCTCGGACCAGAGGGCATGGGGCTCAGCGACGTCGAGCGTCGCCGGGCCGATGCT
The DNA here is from genome assembly GCF_040632975.1 of Streptomyces sp. NPDC013455. Taxonomy (NCBI): domain Bacteria; kingdom Bacillati; phylum Actinomycetota; class Actinomycetes; order Kitasatosporales; family Streptomycetaceae; genus Streptomyces; species Streptomyces sp. NPDC013455. Next base: position 219,700 of record NZ_JBEYCX010000013.1, read on the forward strand.
CTCGCCGAACTGGGATATGTAGCGCTGGCCTTCGACCTTCACGGCGGGCGCTATCTGGGCGACCCCGAGGAGATGCTGGCCCGTTGCCTGCCACTGCTCGCCGATCCCGACCGGATGCGGGGCATCGGCCACGCGGCGCTCGACGTGTTGCGCACCGAACCGCGGACCGACCCCGACCGGATCGCCGCCATCGGCTACGGCACCGGGGGCGCCGTCGGGCTGGAACTCGGGCGCGACGGCGTCGACCTGCGCGCGATCGGGACGGTCAACGCACTGACCACGGGCCGACCGGGAGAGGCGGCGCGCATTCGCTGCCCGGTGTGGGCCGGGGTCGGGTCGGAAGACCCGATCATGCCGCCCGCGCAACGGAACGCGTTCACCGCCGAGATGCAGGCCGCGGGCGTCGACTGGCGCCTGGTGGTCTACGGCGGCGCCTTGCACGCCTTCCACCACCCGCCGGTCGACCACCCCGTGGTCCCCGGCGTCGGCTACCACCCACAGCACGCGCAGCGAGCCTGGCGCGATGTCGTCGACCTGCTCGCCGAGTGCCTGCCCGTGACGGAGGACCTGGGGGCATGACCCAGGTGAGCATGCCGGCGCCGGGCCTGGTCGGCGTCGGGCACGGACAGTCCCCTCCCCGGGGCCCTGCCCCGGAGCGCGGCAATCCGTCAGGCGGGGAGGACCGCGTTCGCCGCGAATCCGGCCTGCGCCGAGGTCCGCCTCGGTGGGGCCGTGAGGCCGGCGAGGGCGGCCAGAGTGCGCGGTGGTGCTCCGGCCGGCCACCGCGGGTGACGCTTCAGACCGTCAGGCGCTTGGCGCGGGCGGTGAGGCGTTCCCAGTTGCGGTGGCCGATGTCGGCCTTCTGCTCGTCGGTGAAGGGCGAGTTCTCCAGGAAGGAGCGGGCTTCACCGTTGCTGGTGTCGACGTAGGGGAAGCCGCCGGGGCGGAAGCCGTAGGTGAAGGGGTAGTCGGTGGAGTACAGCATCCGGTCGGTTCCCATCACTTCGGCGGTCCAGCGCAGGTAACGGGGGCTGTTGGTGCCACTGCCGGCAACCCAGAAGTTCTGCTTGAAGTAGTCCGCCAGGGGCTGCCGCAGACCGCCTGCCTCACCGAAGAAGCCGGTGTGGTCGAGGTAGAACATCACGACCTCGCCCCAGTGTCCGGCGATCACCTGCAGGTCGGGGAACCGGTCGAAGACCCCCGAGAAGATCATGCGCAGGTACTGGACGCCGAGGTCGAAGTACCAGCCGAGCCCGGCGCCGGCCAGCACGGGGCCCATCGGCTCGGGGAGGTTGGAGTAGTAGGCGTCGATGACGGGCTGGACCGGTGTCTGCGGATGGAAGTGCAGCGGCACGGCCAGGCGCTCGGCCATCGCGTACAGCTCGTCGTTGTCCGGGTGGTCGGCCAGCTTGTCCCCGGTACGCCCGTACAGCATGGCCCCGGGAAAGCCCAGCTCGACCACCGCGCGCCGCAGCTCGGCCGCGGCCGCGGCCGGCGACTGGGTGGGAATAGCGGCGAACGCCTGGAAGCGGGCGGGCCGGGAAGCGACGATCTCGGCAAGCTGGTCATTGGCGTCGCGCGCCACCGTCACGGCGTCGGCCTCGGGCAGGTCCTGCACGCCCGGGGACGACAGGGACAGCACGGCGACGTCGATGCCCTGGTCGTCCATGTGGGCCAGCCGCTGCGCGCCGACCTCACGCAGGTTCTTCGCTATCGGGCCGTCCCCGAAGCCGCGCGAGAAGATCTGCGGCGATCCGGCCCGCTGGTACGCCTCGTGGACGGCCGGTACGACGACGGTCTCTTCCACCCCGATGATCCGTAAGCGGTCGGACATGGCGTTTCTCCTCGTTCTCCCCGTACTGATGTTCCAGTGACACTCACGAGACGGCACCACCGATGCTATCAACGCTATCGGGAAGTCGATAACAGTGATACCAACCTTGTCCCGATGGCGCTATCGTTGATCCATGCCTGATGAACCGACCCTCACTCGGCGCGCCGCCGAGCCCGGCACCGACGCGCGGGAGCAGACGCGCCGCCGGATCATCGAGGCCGCGACCATCCTGCTGGAGAGCGGGGGTCGCGACGCGGTCACCACCCGGGCCGTCGCCGACGCCGCCGGACTACAGCCGCCGGCTCTCTACCGGCTGTTCGGCGACAAGAAGGGGCTGCTGGACGCGGTGGCCGAGCACGGCTTCACCCGGTTCCTGGCAGCCAAGCAGCAGATCGAACCCACACCGCAGGATCCGGTCAAGGAACTGCGCGACGGCTGGGACACCGTGGTCGAGTTCGGACTGACCAACCCCGCGCTGTACGCACTGATGTACGGCGAACCCGCCCGGTCCACGACCCTGTTCCGGATCGGCCTCGAACACCTCATGAACCGCATTCGCCGCATCGCCGGCGCGGGGCTCCTGCGCGTGGAAGAGGGACTCGCGGCCCAGATCGTCCACGCCACCGCCGGCGGCGCCGTCCTGACCTGGCTGTCCATCCCCGAACCTGAGCGAGACCCCGAGCTCCTTGTCGCCCTGCGCGAATCAATGATCACCACCATCACCACCCGGGAACCGGCTGTGGAGGAACCAGGGCCGGGCGGTGCCGCCCGTGCCCTGCACGCAGCACTGCCCGGCCAGAAGGCCCTCAGCCAGGCAGAACAGCAACTTCTGGCGGAATGGCTCCGGCGGCTGTCCGCATGACCGGCCCCGAGGCCGCGCTGGCCGTCGGCGTCGCCAGGGCCTCGATGCGCAACCCCGCACCGACCGGTGCGCAGGCTCCGTCACGCTCGGCAACGGCTGCCGCCAGGGAATTGGCCCCGGTCACACGAGGTCGGAGAACGGCTTCTCAGCCCGACAGCCGGCCGGCCGCCACCTCCAGGCGCCGGGTCACCCGGACCGCGTCCAGCATCCGCCGGTCGTGGGTGACCAGCAGCAGGGTGCCCTCGTAGGCGTCGAGGGCCGACTCCAGCTGCTCGATGGCCGGCAGGTCCAGGTGGTTGGTCGGCTCGTCCAGGACGAGGAGGTTGACGCCCCGGCCCTGGAGCAGGGCGAGCGCGGCACGGGTGCGTTCGCCCGGGGAGAGGGTCGCGGCCGGGCGCAGCACGTGCTCGGACTTCAGGCCGAACTTGGCCAGCAGGGTGCGGACGTCCACCGGTTCGGTGTCGGGGACGGCCGCGCAGAAGGCGTCGAGCAGGGTCTGCGGGCCGTGGAACAGCCCGCGGGCCTGGTCGACCTCGCCGACCAGGACACCGGAACCGAGCGCCGCGTGGCCGGAGTCGAGCGGCACCCGGCCGAGCAGCACGCCGAGCAGGGTGGACTTCCCCGCGCCGTTGGCCCCCGTCACCGCGATCCGGTCCGCCCAGTCGATCTGCAAGGACACCGGGCCGAAGGAGAAGTCGCCGCGCCGGACCTCGGCGTCCCGCAGCGTCGCCACGACCGCGCCCGAACGCGGGGCGGACGCGATCTCCATCCGCAGGTCCCACTCCTTGCGCGGCTCCTCGACCACCTCCAGGCGCTCGATCATGCGCTGGGTCTGCCGGGCCTTGGCGGCCTGCTTCTCACTGGCTTCGCTGCGGAACTTGCGGCCGATCTTGTCGTTGTCGGCGCCCGCCTTGCGCCGGGCGTTCTTCACGCCCTTGTCCATCCAGGCCCGCTGCGTCCGCCCGCGTTCCTCGAGGGCGTTCCGCTTCCCCTCGTACTCCTCGTAGTCCTCGCGGGCGTGCCGGCGGGCCACCTCCCGCTCCTCCAGGTAGGCCGCGTAGCCGCCGCCGAAGAGGTTGATCTGCCGCTGGGCGAGGTCGAGTTCCAGGACCTGGGTGACCGTCCGGGTGAGGAACTCGCGGTCGTGGCTGACGACGACCGTGCCCGCGCGCAGTCCGGTCACGAACCGCTCCAGCCGCTCCAGGCCGTCGAGATCGAGGTCGTTGGTGGGCTCGTCCAGCAGGAAGACGTCGTAGCGGGACAGGAGCAGGGAGGCGAGGCCGGCGCGGGCCGCCTGGCCGCCGGAGAGGGCGGTCATCGGCTGGTCCAGGCCGACGGTCAGGCCGAGGGAGCCGGCCACCTCCTCGGCGCGCTCCTCCAGGTCGGCGCCGCCGAGACCGAGCCAGCGTTCCAGGGCGTTCGCGTAGGCGTCGTCGGCGCCGGGCGCGCCGTCGACCAGCGCCTGGGTGGCCTCGTCCATGACCCGCTGGGCCCGCGCCACACCGGTACGGCGGGCCAGGAACTCCCGGACGCTCTCCCCCGGCCGGCGCTCCGGCTCCTGCGGCAGGTGGCCGACGGTCGCGGCCGGCGGGGAGAGGCGGAGTTCGCCCTGCTCGGGAGCGGTCAGCCCGGCGAGCATCCGCAGCAGGGTCGACTTGCCCGCGCCGTTGGCGCCGACCAGCCCGATCACATCGCCCGGCGCGACGACCAGGTCGAGCCCGGCGAACAGGGAGCGGTCGCCGTGCCCGGCGGCGAGGTTCTTGGCAACGAGAGTGGCAGTCATCAGGACGCCGATCCTAGTGTCGTACCCCGCACCGCTCGGCCACGTCCCGCCGCCGCCCCCGCGGCCGCGCGCACCGCCACCCCGCGGCCGTACCCGCCGCCGCCCCCGCGACCTGACGCGCGCTTCCCGCGACCCGACGCGTTGCCTCGCGCGGCCGCGGGAGGCAACGCGCAGCCTCCCGCGGCCTGACGCGACCGGCCGCGCAGGGCCTATCGTCCTTCCGCGTGGACACTGTGCCGAGTGACGAAGTGATCGTGGTCGGGGGCGGGATCGCCGGGCTGACGACGGCCGTGCTGCTGGCCGAGTCCGGGCGGCGGGTGCGGGTGTGGACCCGGGAGCCGGCCGAGCGGACGACCTCGGCGGTCGCCGGCGGGCTGTGGTGGCCGTACCGCATCGAACCGGAACCGCTGGCCGGCGCGTGGGCGCTGGAATCCTTCGCGGTGTACGAGGAACTGGCACAGCGGCCGGAGGAGACGGGCGTACGCCTGGTGGAGGGCGTCCACCACGGGACGCGGCTGGACGAGCTGGGCGCGTGGGCGGGCCGGGTGCCGGGGCTGCGGGCGGTGGCCGGGGGGCTGGCGGCGCGGCTGCCGGTGATCGACATGCCGGTGCACCTGGGCTGGCTGCGGGAGCGGCTGGTGAAGGCGGCGGGCGCGGTGGAGACCCGCGAGGTGACCGACCTGGCCGCCGTACCGGCCGCCGTGGTGGTCAACTGCACCGGTCTGGGGGCCCGCTCCCTGGTGCCGGACCCGGCGGTGCGTCCCGTGCGGGGTCAGCTGGTCGTGGTGGAGAACCCGGGTGTCACCAGCTGGTTCACCGCGGTCGACCACTCCTCGGCCGCCTCCACCTACTTCATCCCGCAGCCGGGCCGGCTGCTCCTGGGCGGCACGGCCGAGGAGGACGACTGGTCCCTGGAACCCGACCCGGCGACCGCCGCGGCGATCATCGCCCGGTGCGCCGCCGTCCGTCCGGAGATCGCCGGGGCCCGTCCGCTCGCCCACCGCGTGGGCCTGCGGCCGGCCCGCGAAGCGGTACGACTGGAACGACGGCCCCTGCCCGACGGACGGGCACTGGTCCACAACTACGGCCACGGCGGGGCAGGCGTCACAGTCGCCTGGGGCTGCGCCCGCGAGGCAGCGAGGCTGGTGTCGGCGGCCGACGGATAGGCCGGAACGGGCATCCGGCGGCAACGGGGCGTCCCGGATGGCGGGGCGGCTGAAACGGCCGGCGGTGCTCCCGGGCGACCTGAGCCATCCCACGGATCGCAGCCAACACCCGAGGGGCGCGGGGAACCGCGCGACCGGCGCGGGGCAGCCCGCGGCCGGACACCGGGACCAGCCCCACGCCCACGCCGGCACACCCCAGCCGTCACACAGACCGCGCCCCGATACCCCAGGGGCGCGGGGAACCGCGCGACCGGCCCGCAACGGCCCGCGGCCGGAGACCCGCGCGGCCGGCCCTCGGCACCCGCGCCGCAGGGCGCCCGCGGGTGTTCCGCGGAACCCGCGCCGCGGGCGCACGGGGGTCAGTCGGCCGGGACGTGCCGGACGGCGCGCGGTGCCCGGAGGCCGTCCAGAACCGTCGGCTCGGGGGCCGCGGCGCTGCCCGAGGTGGCCCGGCCGAACGCGGCCGCACCGCCCACCAGCGGCACCTTCGCCGTCGTACGGGAGAGGTCCACCGTCAGCGTCGGCGTGGTGGACGGAGGATCGATCAGGTCCTTGTCCGTGCCGGCGATGATCAGTGCCAGCCGGTGCCCCGCGGGAACCACGTGGTCGGTGGCCGCGAGGTCGAGGGTGATCGTGTACGCCCGGCCCGGGACGAGCGGCACGCCGTCGGCCGGCCAGGCGTGGTGGCCCAGGTCGGCCCAGCCGCGGCTGACCACGGTGTAGTCGACGGCGGCCGTCTTGGCCTCGGTCTTCTTGAAGCAGGCGCTGTCCCCGGCCGTGCTCTCGCCCCAGCAGGTGCGGTCGGTGAGGGTGGCGATGCCCTCGGCCCGGTCGGCGTAGTCGCGGATGGTGTCCGGACCGATGTCGACCAGGACGGCGGACAGGTGGGCGGACGTCGTGGTCGGGGTCGCGGTGACCGTGACCCTGGAGGAGCCGGAGAGCCGCACGGCGTGGCTGAGCGGCACGGTGAGGAAGCCGGCCTTCTCCGGGGTGGACGTGGTGACGTGCGCGGCCCAGTCGGTCTCGCTCAGCCGGGGGTCGTCGGTGAAGGTTTCGGTGCCGGCGGCCGGGCGCAGGCCGAGCGTGCCGACGCCGGCCCGGTCGCCGGCGGCCGGACGCAGGACGGCGGCGCGGGTGCCGTGCGGGGGCCAGGCGGCGGAGGTGACCCACTGGTCGGGGTGGCGTTCGATGTCGGCCATCGGCTCGCGGTCGACGCCGTTGTCGTAGCCGAGGAGTTCGTGGTCGAACCAGCGGTGCAGGGTGTCGACCCAGGCTCCGCGCCGGAAGTCGAAGGGGTCGACGTGGCCGGTCTGGGACAGCCAGATCTTGCGTTCGACGCCGTTCCGGGCGAGGGCGTCCCACCACTGGCCGACGTGCCGGGTGCGGACGTTGAGGTCCTGCATGCCGTGCACGAGGAACACGCTGGCGCGCACCTCGTCCGCGTCCTGGACGTAGTCGCGCTCGGTCCACAGCGGGGTCCAGTCGCCGCTGGGCGGGCTCCCGTCGGCGAGCTTCTCGCGTACGGCCGCGCAGTGGGCCTGCGCCCCGGTGCTCTCGACGTAGCCGGCCAGTTCGTCGGGGCCGCCGTCGTAGAGCGGGGCGCCTTCGGCGAAGTAGTAGTCGTACCAGGAGGAGATGGCGCTGATCGGGACGATGGTCTTCAGGCCCTTGACGCCCGTGGCGGCGACGCCGTTGGCGATGGTGCCGTCCCAGCTCTTGCCGATCATGCCGGTGCGGCCGTTGGTCCAGCCGGCCTTCACCGGGGTGCCGCCGGTGCGGCCGGTGTAGGCCCGGGCGCGGCCGTTCAGCCAGTCGACGACGGCCTTCGCGGACTGGATCTCGAAGCGGCCGCCGACGTCGACGCAGCCGTCGGAGCGGTTGGTGCCGGAGAGGTCGACGCCGACGAAGGCGTAGCCGCGGGGCACGAAGTAGTTGTCGTAGAAGAGCGGCATCTGGACCACCCGGCCGTGCGCGTCGTACGTCTTGCGCTGGCTCTCGTTGCCGCGTCCGCAGCAGGAGTAGTACGGGCTGGCGTCCATGATGACCGGCACCTTGCGGCCCTGCCGGGCCGGTTCGGCGGGGCGGACGATGTCGGCGGCGACGCGGTCGCCGCGTCCGTCGCCGTCCGCGTCCAGGCCCGTGTCCACCCACACGGATTCGCGGATGGCGTGGGCGTAGGAGTAGACGGATTCGCTCTCGCGGGGCGCTGCCTGGGCGGCGGCCGGGGTGAGGAAGGCGGCCGTCAAGGTGGCGACGGCCGCGGTCACGAGCGTTCTCCAGGTCGTGAAGCGCGTGCGTTTCGGCATGCGCGGACGGTACTCCGCACAACTGCCGTACGACAGAAGGCCGCACGGGGCTCGTGTCGGCTGAATGGCGATCGTGTGACAGCAGGTGCCATGGACAGGTCAGGGGCGCCAGGGACTGAATAGGCTCCGAACACACCATCCCGAACGGACTGACAGTCCCGACGACTTGGAGCTGACGTGCACCGCAGAATCATCGCGCCGGGCGCACTGGCGGCGGCCTCCGTCCTGCTGGCGATCCCGGCATCGGCCGCAAGCCACTCCCCCGGCGCGCCGGGCATCGGCGATCCCTACTACCCGTACTACGGCAATGGCGGCTACGACGTCTCGCACTACGACCTGAGACTCCAGTACCAGCCGAAGACGGACCAGCTGCAGGGCACGGCGACGATCCTGGCCAAGACCACCCAGGACCTGTCCAGCTTCGATCTGGACTTCCTGCTGGACGTCAGCGAGGTGCGGGTCAACGGCGCCAAGGCGTCCTTCGCCACGTCCGGCCAGCACGAACTGGTCGTCACCCCGAAGACACCGCTGGCGAAGAACACGTCGATCACGGTCGTGGTCCGCTACAGCGGGGTGCCGTCGTCGAAGAGCGCGTACGGCTTCACCTCCTGGCACCGCACCCCCGACGGCGGTGTGGCGGCCAACGAGCCCGAGGCCGCCTGGTGGTGGTTCCCGAGCAACGACCACCCGACCGACAAGGCCACCTACGACGTCTCGGTGTCCGTGCCGGACGGCACCCAGGCCATCTCCAACGGCACCTTGCAGTCGACCACGTCGAAGCTGGGCTGGACCCGCTACAACTGGCGTGAGAACAAGCCGCAGGCCACTTATCTGGCCACATTGGCGCTCGGCAGGTTCGACGTCACCACCGGCACCTCCGAGGGCGGGGTGCCCGTCATCAACGCCTACAGCAAGGACCTCGGTGACACCGAGGCGGCGGCGCGGGCCAGCGTGGAGCGCAGCGGGGAGATCGTGGACTGGCTGAGCGGCTACTTCGGGCCGTATCCGTTCAGCTCGGTGGGCGGCTACGTGCCGAACACCACCACCGGGTACGCCCTGGAGACGCAGACCCGCGTCTACTACAGCCCGAGGCAGTTCGCGAGCGGCTCCAACACCTCCGTGGTCGTGCACGAGCTGGCCCACCAGTGGTACGGCGACTTCGTGTCGCTGAAGGGCTGGAAGGACATCTGGATCAACGAGGGGTTCGCCCGGTACGCCCAGTGGCTCTGGTCGGAGCACGAGGGCGAGGGCACCACGCAGCAGCTCGCCGACTACGTGTACGCCTCGCATCCGGCCGACGACGCGTTCTGGACGGTCCGGCCGGGCGACCCGGGCCCGGACGGACAGTTCGACATCGCCGTGTACGACCGGGGCGCCCTCGCCGTCCAGGCGCTGCGCAACGAGGTCGGGGACGACGCGTTCTTCGCGATCCTGAAGGGCTGGCCGAAGGCGCACGCCTACGGCAACGCCTCGGTGGCCGACTTCCAGAAGTACGCCGAGCAGGTGTCCGGCAAGCCGCTGGCCGCGCTGTTCGACAGCTGGCTGTTCCAGCCGTCGAAGCCGGCCGCTTCCGCCGCCCGCGCCCTGGTGAGGACGGGCACGGCGGTGGCACAGCCGAAGTCGTGGAAGAAGATCGAGGCGACGAACCACGTGCACGGTCACTGACACGCCGGGGCCGGCCGGGCCGCACACGCGGGCTCGGCCGGCCCCCGGATCGACGGCGCTCGACGGGGTGCGGCGGATCCGGCACGGCTCGGCGGGGTGCGGCAGGATGCCGGCCGGGCTCCACGGCGCCCCGCGATTCCGCCGGGGCTTCCCCTCCGCTCTGGTGGGGAAGCCCCGGCGGCCCGCCTGCCCTCCGGCCGTTCGTCCGTCCGCCGCGCACACGGCCTAGGCCGTGTCTTTCGGAGCACCCCGGGGCCGCGGGGCTTGGCACGCACATCTGCCGCGTTGTCGTCGGTCGCCGACGCGCCGCGTCGACTCCCTCCTCCGCCTTGCAGCTGCA
>NZ_JBEYCX010000014.1:0-15779 GCF_040632975.1 Streptomyces sp. NPDC013455
CGGACCCGGTTCTCCCGGCCGCCGGCCGGGTTGACGCCGTTGATCTCCATCGGCCCGGAGATGATCTTGCCGACCGTCTGCCGCGGGTTCAGCGACGAGTACGGGTCCTGGAAGATCATCTGGATCTCGGAGCGGATCGGCGCCAGCTGCTTGCGCGTCGCGCGGCTGATGTCCCGGCCGCGGTAGGTGATCGTGCCGCTCGTCGGCTCCATCAGCCGGGTGATCAGCCGGCCCGTGGTCGACTTGCCGCAGCCGGACTCGCCGACCAGGCCGAAGCTCTCGCCGGCGTGCACGGTCAGGTCGATGCCGTCCACGGCCTGGACCGCGCCGACCGTCCGGCGGATCGGGAAGCCGCCCTTGACCGGGAAGTGCTTGGTCAGCCCCGAGACCTCGAGCAGCGGTTCCCCGTCCGCGCCGGCGCTCTGCTCACGCGGGACCGGGAGGACCAGGTCCTCTTTCATGACGGTGTCCTCCTAGGACGACTGACGACCTAGCCCAGTCGGGGCTTGATCTCCTCGATGAAGATGGTCCGCTTCTGGTCGGCGGTGAGATGGCAGGCGGAGGCCCGGTCCGGGGCCAGCGGCGGGCGTTCGGTCACACAGCGGCCCGTACCCCCGACGCGGTCCTGGAAGCCGCAGCGCGGATGGAAACGGCAGCCGGACGGCGGATGGAGCAGCGAGGGCGGCGAACCGGGGATCGGGGACAGCGGCGCGCCGAGGTCGGAGTCGAGGCGGGGCATGGAGTTGAGCAGGCCCCAGGTGTAGGGGTGCCGGGGCGAGCGCAGCACCTCGTCGGTGGTGCCCCGCTCCACCGCGCCGCCCGCGTACATCACCATGATGTCGTCGGCCATGTCGGCGATCACCCCCAGGTCATGGGTGATGAAGATGATGCCCGAGCCGAACTCCTGCTGGAGGTCCTTCAGCAGATCCAGGATCTGCGCCTGGACGGTCACGTCCAGCGCGGTCGTCGGCTCGTCGGCGATGAGCAGGTCGGGGTCGCAGACCAGCGCCATGGCGATCATGGCGCGCTGGCGCATGCCGCCGGAGAACTGGTGCGGGTAGTCCTTCGCCCGTTCCGCGGGGTTCGGGATGCCGACCTTGCCGAGCATCTCCACCGCGCGGTCCCAGGCGTCCTTCTTGGAGGCCCCGTTGTGCTTCATGTACGGCTCGGCGATCTGCCGGCCGACGGTGTAGTACGGGGACAGCGCGGTGAGCGGGTCCTGGAAGATCATGGCGACCTTGTTGCCGCGCAGCTTCTCCAGTTCCGACTCCCGGGCCGTGGTCAGCTCCCGCCCGTCCAGCAGGATCTCGCCCTCGACCGTGGTGAACATCGGGTTGTGCAGGCCGAGGATGGTCAGGTTGGTCACCGACTTGCCCGAGCCGGACTCCCCCACGATGCCGAGCGTCCTGCCTCGCTCCAGGTCGAAGGAGAGCCCGTCCACGGCCCGTACGACGCCGTCCTCGGTCTTGAAACTGACGTGCACGTCCCGGACCGAGAGCAGGGGCCCGGCGCCGGCCGGGGTGGGAGCACCGGCTTCCTTGGTCACAGTGGTCACGACAGTGCTCCTAGGACAGCCGCACGCGCGGGTCGATGAAGGCGTAGGCGGCGTCGACGATGATGTTGAAGAGCAGGATCATGGTGGCGGAGAAGAGCATCACGCCGAGCAGCAGCGGCAGGTCGCTGAAGAACACGGACTGGACGGCGAGCTGGCCGAGGCCGGGCAGGCCGAAGGTGGTCTCGGTGATGATGGCGCCGCCGAGCAGCGAGCCGAGGTCGATGCCGAAGATGGTGACGATGGGGATCAGCGAGCCGCGCCAGGCGTAGCGGAAGAAGACGTACTGCCGGGACATGCCCTTGGCCCGGGCGGTGCGGACGTGTTCCTCCTGGAGCTGTTCGATCATCGAGGACCGGGCCATACGGGTGTACTGCGCGGCGAAGATCGTGGACAGGACCACCCAGGGGATGATCAGGCCGGTGAACCAGCCGACCGGGCCCCCGGTGAACTCGTGGTAGGCGGGCTTGTCGAACCAGTGGGTCTGGTAGACGAGGACGGCGAGCACCAGCGGCCCGAGGAAGTAGATCTGCATCGAGCTGAGCACCATCGCGCCGCCGGTGGCCACCTTGTCGACCAGCGTGCCGCGCCGCCATGCCGCGAGCAGGCCGGTGCCGAGGCCGACGAGAAGGAAGCAGACGGCTCCGCCGAGGGTGAGCGAGAAGGTGATGGGCAGGCGGTCCATCAGGGTGCCCCAGACCTCCTCGTTGGTGTGGTACGAGTAGCCGAAGCAGGGCGCCGGGCACGGTCCCTGGGCGAACTGGTCGCTGCCGAGGACGAGGTTGTGCAGGAAGGTCCAGTACTGCTCGGGGATGGACTTGTCCAGGCCGAGCACGTGGTGGATGTTGGCGAGGCTGTCGGGGTTGCAGGTCTTGCCGCACATCAGCAGCGCCGGGTCGCGGGGCACTCCGAAGAACAGCAGGAACGCGACGATGCTCAGCAGGAAGAGGATGACGACGGCACCGAGAGTCCGGCGCACGAGGAAGCGCAGCATGGCAGGGGCAGCTCTCTGACGTCGGCGGCCTTGGCGTACCCGGCGCGCCGCCGGTGCGGCGCGCCGGGTACCGGGCGGGGACGGTTACTTGATGTAGAGGCGACGCGGGTCGACGCCGCCGATCACGTCGTCGTAGACCAGGCCGCCGACCTTCGAACCGGCGATCTGGGTCTGCTTGTAGTACGCGGTCGGGACGACGTTGACGACGTCCTTGACCAGGTACTCGTTGAGCTTCTCCCACTCCGCGGCGGACTTCGCCGGGTCGGTGATCTTGTTGATGCGGTCGATCTCCCCGTTGACCTTCGCATCGTCGATCTGCGAGTAGTTCTGCGCGCCCTCGGCGATCTGCCGGCCGTCGTACAGCGGCGGGATCACGGTCGAGGCGGACGGCCAGTCGGCACCCCACGCGGTGTGGAAGATGTCGTAGTTGTTGTCGAGCTTGGAGACCTGGTCGTAGTAGGTCTCGGCCGGGATCTCCTGGCGCTGGACGTCGAAGCCGGCCTTCTTCAGGCCCGCCGCCATGGCGGTGGAGTACTGCTGGCCCTCGGGGGTGTTGATGTAGCCGAAGGTCAGCTTCATGTTGAGCTTGCCGGCCTTCTTCAGCAGCTCCTTGGCCTTCTCCGGGTCACCGGCGGGCTTCTTCTTCTTGCCCCACGGGTCGAAGGCGGCGTCGTAGCCGGAGACGGTCGGCGAGATCAGGCCGCCGGCGACCTCCATGGCGTCGGTGCCGCCGAAGGCGCGGACGAACGGTGTGATCGGCAGGGCGTGGGCGATGGCCTCGCGGACCGTCTTGTCCTTCATGGCCGGGTGGCTCAGGTTGATGTTCATCTGGCCGACGTACGGCATGTAGCCGGAGACCGTACGGGACTTGAGCTTCGGGTCGCGCAGGACCTTGGACAGGTTGCCCGCGTCGACCTGGTTGGTGAAGCTGACGCCGGTCTGGTCGGTCCCGCTGTCGGCGAGCAGCGCCTTGGTGGACGTCTCGTACTGCTGGTTGAACGTGAAGTTGACCTGGTCCAGGTACTGGTGGCGCAGCGGGTCCGTCTTCGGGTCCCAGTTGGTGTTGCGCACCAGCACCATCGACTTGCCGGACTTGAAGGACTGCACCTTGTACGGGCCGGACGCCACCGGTGCCTTGTCGTACTTCTGCTTGGTGTCGCCCTTCTCGGAGACCACCGAGTAGCCCGCCATGGCCAGCGCGTAGGGCAGGTCGGGGTGCGGGGTCTTGAAGTGGAAGACGATCGTCTTCTCGTCCGGGGTCTCCAGGACGGAGTCGGGCAGGTGCTTGCCCTTGTACGGGCCGTCCTTGAGCAGCTTGCGGTAGGTGGCGCCCGGGGTGTCGGCCAGCCACTGCTGGATGTAGCTGGGGCCCTGGTTGATGAACGGCGCGAAGAGCCGCTCGAAGCTGTGCCGCACGTCCTTGGACGTGATCGGGGACCCGTCCTGGAACTTGATGCCGTCCTTGAGGGTGTACTTCCAGGTCTTGCCGCCGTCGGTGGTGGTGCCGGAGTCGGTGGCGAGGTCGCCGACCACCTCGTGCCGGCTGCCGTCGTCGCTGGTGGCCTTGTAGCCGGTGAGGCCCCGGTGGATCAGTTGCGCCAGGCTCATCTCGTCCTGGACGTAGACCTGGCCCGGGTCGAGGTGCGCGAAGCTGTCGCGCTGGAGTACCTGCAAGGTGCCGCCCTGCTTGGCGCCGGCCACGTCGGGCGCGGGCCCGGTGGAGGCGGCTGCGTCGCCGAACTCGATGGACGCCTGCTGGCGCTTGGCGTTCTCCTGCTGCTTCTTCTCGTTGCCGCCGCCCTCGCTGCCGCCCTTGCTGCAACCGGTGAGCACCAGCGCTCCGGCCGCGAGCACGGAGAGTGCGCCGTATGCGTGGCGTCCGCCCCTACTCATCACGAAGATTCCCACCCATCTGTGTGTCACCAGTGCGATCCGTGTGTCACCAGTGCGAAAGAGAACGTGCTTGGGTCAGCGCGCGGTCTTGGGATCGAATGCGTCTCTGACCGAGTCCCCGAGCAGGTTGAACGCGACGACGAAGATGATCATCGAGATGCCGGGGAAGAACATGTAGGTGATGTCGTTCTGCATCACCAGTTCGGTGGACGCCTTGGCGAACATCTGTCCCCAGTCCGGCGTCGGTTCGACGATGCCCACGCCCAGGTAGGACAGGCCCGCCTCGGCGGTCACGAAACCGGGCAGCAGGTACGTCGACTGCACCAGCAGCGGGGTGACGATGTTCGGCAGGATCTCCTTGCGGATGATCCGCCACGGAGAGGCCCCGCTGACCTTGGCCGCCTCGATGAACTCCCGCTCCCGCAGGGCGAGTGCGGTGCCGCGCAGGATGCGGCCGAGGCCCATCCAGCCGAGGAACCACTGGACGAGGATGAGGGCCACCACCCGTACGTAGGTGGGTGTCTCGTCGCGCGGGCTGACGAACAGGGAGACCACGACCGGCATGCTCGCGATGAAGAACAGCTGGGCCGGGAAGGCGAGCAGGAAGTCGATGATCCGGCCGATGAAGTAGTCGGCCTTGCCGCCCAGGTAGCCCGCGGTGACGCCGAGGAGGATGCCGGTCACGACGACCGCGAGGGTGACGGCGACCGAGATCATCAGCGAGGTGCGGATGCCGAACAGGAGCTTGGTGAAGACGTCGTAGCCGTTGCCCGGTTCGAGTCCGAACCAGAACTCGCCGCTGATACCGCCGTTGGGCTGCACCGGGACGCCGGCGCTGTCGAAGAGTTCCGGGCGCTCGTCCGCGTACACGGTGTACGGGTCCTTGCCGTACAGCTTGGAGATGAGCGGGGCGAGCAGGCCGATCAGGAAGAAGAAGCCCACGACGCAGGCCGAGATCACGCCGGTGCGGTCGCGCCTGAAGCGCATCCACATCAGCCGGCCGGGTGACCGGCCTTCGAGCTTGACGGTTTCGTCCTTCGCCCGCGGTCCTGGTTCACCGCCGACGACGACCGAAGTCCCGCCGCCCTCAATGTCGATAGGACTTGTCACGGTTCGTCCGTTTCACAGGTATAGGTGTGAGAGGTACCTGGGTACTCCTAGGACGCGCGAAACCGCAGCCGGACGCGCGTAGTGTTACAGCCGAATCACACCGCTGGAAGCGACGAACCGACCCACCTGATGCTCGTGACACCGCGCATGGGGGTTCCTCCTCATGACTTCACGTGTTCACCGACAGGAGGGGGTTTCCGTCTTCCCTCCGACACCCCTGACGGAGGGTCAGACACCCCCTGGTGCTCGTGAGTCGGCGCTGTCCCCACAGCGCGAGACCCATTGACCCGAGCGCTACGCGGCTAACTATCTGCCATGCGACAGGTGGCGACCACCGTCTTTAAATCTCAATTCAGTCACAGCTGACGCGAACAACTTCCAAAAACTGGACAAACTGTTCGCCGGGAGAAGGCCGCGAAACGGACGTGTTACATGGGTATCGGTCGGAGATCTCCGCAATCCGGACGCCGGACGCCCCGCGGTCGATCATCCACGCGGAAAAACGGGTTGCAAAAAGCCCGGGTGCCCCCATCATGGGTGCACCCGGGCTCAGCCGGCGGTGTGTCAGGAGTGCTTGGCGCGGCTCGCGGAGCGGGCCCGCTCGCGCTGGTCGAGCACGACCTTGCGGATGCGAACGGCCTCCGGGGTCACCTCGACGCACTCGTCGTCGCGGCAGAACTCCAGCGACTGCTCCAGCGACAGCTTGCGCGGCGGCACGATCGCCTCGAACGAGTCGGCCGACGACGACCGCATGTTCGTCAGCTTCTTCTCCTTGGTGATGTTGACGTCCATGTCGTCGGAGCGGGAGTTCTCACCGACGATCATGCCCTCGTACACCTCGGTGCCCGGCTCCACGAAGAGCACGCCGCGCTCCTGCAGGTTGGTCATCGCGAAGGCGGTGACGGCGCCGGAGCGGTCGGCGACCAGGGAGCCGTTGTTGCGGGTCGTGAGGTTGCCGAACCAGGGCTCGAAGCCCTCGTGGATGGAGTGGCCGATACCCGTGCCACGGGTCTGGGTCAGGAACTCGGTCCGGAAGCCGATGAGGCCGCGCGACGGCACGACGAACTCCATGCGGACCCAGCCCGAGCCGTGGTTCGACATGTTGTCCATGCGGCCCTTGCGGACGCCCATGAGCTGCGTGACGGCGCCCATGTGCTCCTCGGGCACGTCGATCGTCATGCGCTCGACCGGCTCGTAGACCTTGCCGTCGACCTCCTTGGTGACCACCTGCGGCTTGCCGACGGTCAGCTCGTAGCCCTCGCGGCGCATCTGCTCGACCAGGATGGCCAGCGCCAGCTCACCACGGCCCTGCACCTCCCAGGCGTCCGGGCGCTCGGTGTCGAGGACCCGCAGCGAGACGTTGCCGATGAGCTCGCGGTCCAGGCGGTCCTTGACCTGGCGGGCGGTGACCTTGCGGTCCTTCACGGCCGCCTTGGCGTCCGCGCCCTTGCCGGTGCCGCCCCGGCCGACCAGCGGCGAGGTGTTCGTACCGATGACCATGGAGATCGCCGGCTCGTCCACCGTGATCAGCGGCAGCGCGACCGGGTTCTCGGGGTCGGCCAGAGTCTCGCCGATCATGATGTCCGGGATACCGGCGACCGCGCAGATGTCACCGGGGCCGGCCTTCTCGGCCGGCTTGCGGGTGAGCGCCTCGGTCATCATCAGCTCGGAGATGCGGACGTTGCTCACCGAGCCGTCGCGCTTGATCCAGGCGACCGTCTGGCCCTTGCGCAGCTCGCCCTGCTCGACGCGGAGCAGCGCGATACGGCCGAGGAAGTTGTCGGCGTCGAGGTTGGTGACGTGGGCCTGGAGCGGCGCGTCCTCGTCGTACGTCGGGGCCGGGATGTGCTCCAGGATGGTGGAGAAGAACGGCTCCAGGCTGTCGCTGTCGGCCGGGACCGTGCCGTTGTCCGGCTTGGTCAGCGAGGCGATGCCGTCACGGCCGCACGCGTAGACGATCGGGAACTCGATCTGCTCCTCGTCCGCGTCCAGGTCGAGGAAGAGGTCGTAGGTCTCGTTGACGACCTCGTCGATCCGGGCGTCCGGGCGGTCCGTCTTGTTGATGCAGAGGATGACGGGCAGCCGGGCCTGGAGCGCCTTGCGCAGCACGAAGCGGGTCTGCGGCAGCGGGCCCTCGGAGGCGTCCACCAGCAGGACGACACCGTCGACCATCGACAGACCGCGCTCGACCTCGCCGCCGAAGTCGGCGTGGCCGGGGGTGTCGATGATGTTGATGGTGATCGGGTCCCCGCCGTCCTTCGGGTGGTACTTGACCGCCGTGTTCTTGGCGAGGATCGTGATGCCCTTCTCACGCTCCAGGTCGTTCGAGTCCATCATGCGGTCGTCCACCGAGTCGAGCTGGTGGGCGGCGAAGGCACCGGCCTGCTTCAGCATGCCGTCGACGATGGTGGTCTTGCCGTGGTCGACGTGGGCGACGATGGCGACGTTGCGAATGTCGTGACGCGTTGCAGTCACAGGCATGGTGTGGCGTTCTCCCGGAGTGTGAGGACTGCCCTGCGCGTACGTCCGTGTCGCGCGGGCCCTGCCGGGCTGGACACGCCACGGCCTCACCCCATGGTACGTGGCCTTTTCAGCCGGGGCTCGCCGGGCGTCTCAGCCCTTGTCCGGACTCGCCGAGACCTTCGCCCCCTTCTTGAGGAATCCCATGTCCTCGTAGACCGGCGTCTGGAAGCCGAAGGCGCCGGCGTTGACCAGGTTCTTCCGGGCCCCGACCAGCTGGGGCCGCTGGTAGAGGGGGATGGAGCCGGCCGCGGCCCAGATCCTCGCGTCGGCCTTCCTGATCAGATCCCGCGCCTCGTCCTCGTCCAGGGTGGTGGCTGCCTCGTCGAAGAGCTGGTCGACCTGGTCCGTACCGACCCGGGTGTAGTTCTGCTCGACGTTCACCGAGCCGTCGGCCGCCGGGACCGGCTTGGCGTAGATGGGCCGGGCGTCCGTGGCCGGGAAGGCGGAGGACGGCCAGGAGTACAGGGCCAGGTCGTACTCGCCGGCGGCGATGTGGTCCCTGAAGTAGCTCTCGTCCGAAACCTTGGTGATCGTCGTGCGGATGCCGACCTGCTCCAGCATCGCGGAGATCCGTTCGGCGACGGAGTTCAGGGTGTCCGAGCCGGGGCCGGAGGGCAGGACGAAGCGGAGCGCGAGCGGCTTGCCGTCCTTGGCGAGCGGTCCGGCCGGCGCGGCGGCCGGGGCGGCCGTGCCCTGCGGGGCGTACGCGCCGGGTGCGCCGCCGTGCTTGCCCTCCTGGGCGACGTCCCGGTCGCCGTGCTCGCGCCCGTCGCCGGCGTCCTCCTGCCGCTCCCCCTTGCCGTCCTGCGAGCCGTCGCGCTCGTCGGCGTGCGAGCCGTCGCGCGAGCCGTCGCGCTTGCCGTCGTGGTGCTCGTCGGGGCCCTTGTCGTCCTCCCCGACGATGTACTCGCCGTCGCTGCCGCCGTGCGAGGCGTCCTCGGAGCCGTCCCCGGAGCGGTGCCCGGAGCCGTGCTCGGGGCCCGCCGCCTTCTCGCCCTTCTTCGGCTCCTGCTTCAGCGGGCCGCCGCGCACCCAGCCGGCGTCGGCGAGCAGCGCCTGCGCCTCCTTGGCGTCCTGGCCGCCGAGCGCGCCGCTGTTGTCGGCGTAGGCCGGCTGACCGGACAGGGCGAGGTGGCTGCCGACCGGGACGGCGGGCAGCCCCAGCGGGGTGAGCACCAGCCGTGCCAGCTCCGCGCGGTCCAGGGCGCGGGCGACCGCCCGGCGGACCCGTTCGTCGGTGAGCGGGCCGGCCGCCCCGTTGAGGGCGAGCTGGGTGTAGACGGGCTCCAGCGACTTGCGCACGTCGACGTCGCGCAGCGCCTGCTGCTGCTCCAGGTAGCGGGTGATGGCCTTGCGCAGCTTCTTCTTGCCGGCGTGCACCTCGTCGGCGTCGAGACCGTGCGCGAGGGCCCAGGAGCGCAGTTTCTTCGCGGAGGTCTTCCCCCCGGCGCCCTGCAGCGGGGTGCTCGTGCCCTTCGCACGGGCCGCCAGGCCGATCCGCTGGGCCTCGCCGGAGTCGATCTCGGCCAGGTCCACGCTGCCGTCGGCGAGCGCGGTGGCCCGCTTGTCGCGGGCCACGGCGTGCAGCACGATCCGGTTCAGCTTGGCGGGCCTGCCCCACCAGCGGGGGTTGCGGGTGAGGACGACGTCCTTGGCGGCGGTGTCGACCTTCTCCACCTTGAAGGGCCCGGCGGTGACCTTCAGCTTGCGGCGGGCGCCGTCGTTGAAGGCGTCCGGGGTGCCCATGACGTCCTTCGGGTACAGCGGGGAGAACAGCGACTTCCAGTCGGCGTAGGGGCGCGAGAAGGTGACCCGGACCTGGAGGTCGCCGGCGCCGCGCTCGATCTTGGCGATCCGGTCGTAGCCGGCGTTGCGGGCGGTCCAGTAGGCGCTGTTCTTCCCGGACAGGGCGCGCCACTGGGCGACGAAGTCGGCGGCGCCGATCTCCCGGCCGTCGCTCCAGACGGCCTGCTGGTTCAGCTTGTACTCCACGACCTGGCGCGGCTCGGTCTCGATCACCTTGGCCGATTCCAGATAGGCGGGATTGGCCACCGGCCGGCCGGCGGCGTCCATCCGGAACATCGAGGGCAGCACGGCCTGGACCACCCGGGTGGTGCCGGCGTCGGCGTCGGCCTGGAAGGTGTTCAGGGTCTCCGGTACGGCGTCGACGGCCCACTTCAGGATGCCGCCGTCGGCGACCTGGTCCCGGGCGACGAGAGCGATGTCCTGCGGCGCGAGCGGGCCGGCGACCTCCTCGTCGGAGCCGCAGCCGGCGAGGAGCGGCACCGCGAGCGCCCCCGCGGTGAGGAAGGTGACCGAGCGCATGACCGCGCGCGGGCCGACGCCGTGGTGGGACATCTCTGCTACCTCCGGGAAGCCGCGGGCTTTATGCTCACATTTGTCGGTATGTGGAGCTGATCACTTTTGGCGGTATATGGAGCTGATCAGATCTATGCGGCCACTGAAGAGGAAAGGATCCGGCAACAGCGGGCGACACGGCGACGACGGTCGGTAAGCCCACCCGTGCGGCGCAAACACACCGGACGATGCACCCGTACGCCTCGGCCAATCGCTGCACATCCCTTCACAGAGGCAGGCGTGAGGCGCAACACTCCAAGGCGCATGAACGTTGCCGCCCATGACCCCGCCGGACCCGCGGAAGCGAGGGCAAGTCATGTCCGTGCACGACGACATCAACGCGATCCAGCGCTGCATCGAGGACCTCAACCGGGCGCTGAGCCGCCTGGAGCACCAGGTGGGCGGAGGCGGCCTGGAGATACGCCGGGTCCGCCTGGACGCCGCCCACCTGAGCGAGAGCGTGGCACTGCTGCGGGAGGCCGCCGCCGCCCCGGCCACGTCGCACCGGCCCGACCTCGTCACCATCTCCGACACGCCCTACGACATCAGCCTGTGGACGGACTCGGACGACGAGGGCCTGGGCGCCCGCGACCGCCGCGCCCCCTGAACCCCCGACCGACCGGAGTCCTGACTTGGCCACTGGTACGGAACCCCCTCGCAGCAGCGGTGTGCGCACCGCCGCGCGCGCCGCGATCGCCGCCCCGCACCTGCGGACCGACCGCTGGTGGCTGGCCCCCGCCTGCACCGCGGCCGGTCTGCTCGCCTTCATCGTCTACTCGACGTGGCGGGCCTTCGCGAACGCGGACTACTACGCGGCGCCCTACGTCTCGCCGTTCTACTCGCCCTGCCTGGCGGAGAACTGCCGGGCCATGCGCGCGGGCCCCAACGCCGACCTCTTCGGCGGCTGGTGGGCGATCTCGCCCGCGGTCATCATCCTGATCTTCCCGCTCGGCTTCCGCCTGACCTGCTACTACTACCGCAAGGCGTACTATCGCGCCTTCTGGGCGTCCCCGCCCGCCTGCGCCGTGGCCGAGCCGCACCGCACGTACACCGGCGAGACCCGCTTCCCGCTGATCCTCCAGAACGTCCACCGGTACTTCTTCTACGCCGCCCTGCTGGTCGCCGGCGTGCTGACGTACGACACCGTGCTGGCCTTCCGCGACGCGCAGTACCGCTGGGGGCACATGGGCCTCGGCACCCTGGTCTTCCTCGCCAACATCGTGCTGATCTGGGCGTACACCCTCTCCTGCCACTCCTGCCGGCACATCGTCGGCGGCAAGCTCAAGCACTTCTCCAGGCACCCCGTGCGCTACCGGGCGTGGCAGTTCGTCGGCCGGCTCAACGCCCGCCACATGCAGCTGGCCTGGGCCTCGCTGCTGAGCGTGGCGCTCGCCGACCTCTACGTCTACCTGGTGGCGTCCGGCGTCTTCGACGATCCGCGCTTCTTCTAGTGATTCCAGTGAGGGACTGAACAGATGTCCGTGGTCGACCGGCAGGAGTGGGACGTCGTCGTGGTCGGTGCCGGCGGCGCCGGGCTGCGCGCCGCGATCGAGGCGCGCGAGCGGGGCGCCCGTACGGCGGTGATCTGCAAGTCGCTGTTCGGCAAGGCGCACACGGTGATGGCCGAGGGCGGCATCGCGGCGGCGATGGCCAACGCCAACGAGCACGACACCTGGCAGGTCCACTTCCGCGACACCATGCGCGGCGGCAAGTTCCTCAACCAGTGGCGGATGGCCGAACTGCACGCGCAGGAGGCCCCGGACCGGGTCTGGGAGCTGGAGACCTGGGGTGCGCTGTTCGACCGCACGAAGGACGGCCGGATCTCCCAGCGGAACTTCGGCGGGCACGAGTACCCGCGGCTGGCCCATGTCGGCGACCGCACGGGGCTCGAACTGATCCGCACGCTCCAGCAGAAGATCGTCGCCCTCCAGCAGGAGGACTTCCGGGAGACCGGTGATTACGAGTCCCGGCTGAAGGTCTTCCAGGAGTGCACGGTCACCCGGGTCCTCAAGGACACCGCGTCCGGCCCGGCCACGGGCCGCGTCTGCGGGGTCTTCGCCTACGAGCGCGAGACCGGCCGCTTCCTCGTCCTGGAGGCCCCCGCCGTGGTCCTCGCGACCGGCGGCATCGGCAAGTCCTTCAAGGTCACCTCGAACTCCTGGGAGTACACCGGCGACGGGCACGCGCTGGCGCTCCTCGCGGGCGCGCCGCTGCTGAACATGGAGTTCGTGCAGTTCCACCCGACCGGCATGGTCTGGCCGCCGTCGGTGAAGGGCATCCTCGTCACCGAGTCCGTGCGCGGCGACGGCGGGGTGCTCAGGAACTCCGAGGGCAGGCGCTTCATGTTCGACTACGTCCCGGACGTCTTCAAGGACAAGTACGCCGAGTCGGAGGAGGAGGCCGACCGGTGGTACGACGACCCGGACCGCAACCGCCGGCCCCCCGAGCTGCTCCCCCGCGACGAGGTGGCACGGGCGATCAACGCCGAGGTGAAGGCGGGCCGGGGCTCGCCGCACGGCGGGGTCTTCCTGGACGTGTCGACCCGGATGCCCGCCGAGGTGATCAAGCGCCGGCTGCCGTCCATGTACCACCAGTTCAAGGAGCTGGCGGACGTCGACATCACGGCCGAGGCCATGGAGGTCGGGCCGACCTGCCACTACGTGATGGGCGGCGTCGCGGTCGACTCCGACACGGCGGCGGCCCGCGGGGTGCCGGGTCTGTACGCGGCCGGCGAGGTCGCCGGCGGCATGCACGGCTCCAACCGGCTCGGCGGCAACTCCCTCTCCGACCTGCTGGTCTTCGGCCGCCGGGCCGGCTGGCACGCGGCGGAGTACGCGCAGCAGCTCACCCAGCGGCGCCCGCCGGTGGACGACGCGCAGGTCGACGCGGCCGCCGCGGAGGCCCTGCGGCCCTTCTCCGCGGAGACGGCGGGCGAGGCGGGCCCGCCGGAGAACCCGTACACCCTGCACCAAGAGCTCCAGCAGGCGATGAACGACCTGGTGGGCATCATCCGCCGCGAGGCCGAGATGGAGCAGGCCCTGCACAAGCTGGCCGAGCTGCGGGCCCGGTCCCGGCGGGCCGGCGTGGAGGGCCACCGCCAGTTCAACCCCGGCTGGCACCTCGCGCTGGACCTGCGGAACATGCTCCTGGTCAGCGAGTGCGTGGCCCGGGCCGCGCTGGAGCGCACCGAGTCGCGCGGCGGGCACACCCGCGAGGACCACCCGACGATGGACCGCGCCTGGCGCAACGTGAACCTGCTCTGCACCCTCGCCGACACCACCGGCGGCCTGGGCGCGGCCGACCCCGCCCGGGGCCAGATCCGTCTCGCCCGCGAGACCACCGACCCCATCCGCCCGGACCTGCTCGCCCTCTTCGAAAAGGAGGAGCTGGTCAAGTACCTCGCCGAAGAGGAGCTGTACGAGTGAGCAGCTACGAGGCCCGCTTCAAGGTGTGGCGGGGCGACGCGCAGGGCGGCGGCCTGAAGGACTTCACGGTCGAGGTGAACGACGGCGAGGTGGTCCTGGACATCGTCCACCGCCTCCAGGCCACCCAGGCACCCGACCTGGCCGTGCGCTGGAACTGCAAGGCGGGCAAGTGCGGTTCGTGCTCGGCGGAGATCAACGGCCGCCCCCGGCTGATGTGCATGACCCGCATGTCGGTCTTCGCGCGCGACGAGACGGTCACCGTCACCCCGCTGCGCGCCTTCCCGGTGGTCCGGGACCTGGTGACGGACGTCGGCTTCAACTACCAGAAGGCGCGGGAGGTGCCGTCCTTCGTACCGCCCGCCGGTCTCGGCCCCGGCGAGTACCGCATGTCCCAGGAGGACGTGGACCGCTCTCAGGAGTTCCGCAAGTGCATCGAGTGCTTCCTGTGCCAGGACACCTGCCACGTGGTGCGCGACCACGAGGAGAACAAGCGGGCGTTCGCGGGCCCGCGCTTCCTGATGCGCGTCGCCGAACTCGACATGCACCCGCTGGACGCGGCCGCCGAGGCCGGTCTGGACCGCGGGCGCAGCGCCCAGGACGAGCACGGCCTGGGCTACTGCAACATCACCAAGTGCTGCACGGAGGTCTGCCCCGAGGGCATCAAGATCACCGACAACGCGCTGATCCCGCTGAAGGAGCGGGCGGTCGACCGCAAGTACGACCCGCTGGTGTGGCTGGGCGCGAAGATCAGGAGGCGGTCGGGGGCGTGAGCGCCCAGTCCTCCCGGTACGCCCGCCAGTCCTCCTCCGTGGCCGCGAAGTCGACGTAGGCGGCGACGCCGAAGCGGGCGCGGCCGGCGTCCGTGCGGCTCAGGCCGAGGCGGACCCCGCGCACGGCGGCGGGCACGGTCTCCGCGTGCGCCCAGTGGCCGAACCGGTTCTCGTGGTAGAAGGGCAGGCCCATCAGCAGGTCGGTGCTCTTCGGCGTGACCTCCAGGGCGAGGCTCGTCTGCTGGGCCACGTAGCCGCCGTACAGGCTTTCGAGCGGCTGCATGGTGTCGTACGACATGACGGCGATCTGGTCCACGCGGCGGGCCACCTGCCCGAAGTACGCCTGCGACCACCACTTGGGGTGGCCGGTGGTCGTGCCCCAGAAGGAGTGGAAGCCGGGCAGCGGGTCGATCTGGTGAGCGGCGACCGAGAGGACCGCGCCCCGCGCGTGGGTGAGCTCGCGCAGGTCGTCGAGGAGCCCGAGGTAGTCGCGGTCGCCCGAGTGCAGGGGCTCCAGGTCGAAGTGCGCGCCCTGGAAGCCGGCGGCGAGGACGGCCCGGGTGGAGGCGAGGACCGCGGTGCGGGTGGCCGGGCGCTCCAGGTGCAGTCCCGTGGGGCCCTCGCTGGCCAGTACGTCGCCGAGCCACGCCTGGACGCGGACGCCGGGCAGTTCCCGGTGGACGGCCTCGACCAGCCAGCGCGCCCTGGGGTACGCCGTCGCGGGGAGCGTGCCGTCGTGTTCCAGGGGGCCGGAGTGGACGTACAGGTCGCGGATGCCGGTGCCGTCGAGGCGGCGGGCGAGGGCCTTGACGTCCCGGTCGGTCTTCCGGCCGTCCACCCAGGCGTGGCCCAGCCAGAGGGCGTCCCGGTGCCGGGTGCGGGTGCCGGGTGCGGGGTCGCCGGTGTAGTTGAGGCGCAGGGCCGTCTCGGCGGTGAGCAGCGGGAGCAGCAGGAGGGCGAGGACGGCGGCGACGACGCGGAGGACCCGCCGCCCGCGGGAGCGGGCCTTCGGCGCTCCGCGGGCCGCCCCGGCCCGCTCCTCTTCGCCTCCGTGTCGATCGGCCCGCGTCTCCTCGGCCTCCTGCCGGTCGGCCCGCGTCTCCTCGGCCCGCGTCTCCTCGGCCCGCGTCTCCTCGGCCCGCGTCTCCTCGGCC
>NZ_JBEYCX010000014.1:15877-44616 GCF_040632975.1 Streptomyces sp. NPDC013455
GTCTCCTCGGCCCGCGTCTCCTCGGCCCGCGTCTCCTCGGCCTCCTGCCGGTCGGCCCGCGTCTCCTCGGCCCGCGTCTCCTCGGCCTCCTGCCGGCCGGCCCGCGTCTCCTCGGCCTCCTGCCGGTCGGCCCGTTGTTCGTCCATCCCGCCCCCTGTCCCTCTGGTCCCCCACCCGTATCCGTCCCGCTCGCGGAGCCGCCTACCTGCCCATACGCTCCGAAAGGTGACGTCCTCCCTGTTCCGGGGCCGGCCCCGGCGTGCCACGGCGCGCATACGGGCGCGGGTGGCGCATGCCGTGCTGGGTGCCCTGGTGGGAGCCGGGTGGCTGATGTTGCCGGTGATGACGGTCGGTTCCCACGATCCGGTTCCCGCGGCGCCGGTCGGCGCGGTGGCGGGCGCCACCGCCGCGGACCAGGACGACGTGTCCGCCGCCGACCTCGTGCTGCCGCTGGTCGCCGGGGTCGCGGCCGTCACCCTCGCCGGATACGGCTACCTGCGGCGCACCCGGCGGGCCCGCACCCGGACGACTCCGGGAACCGTGCCGGCGCGCCCGCCCTCGGCCACCCCGGCCGACTCCGAACGCCAGGCCCGCGCGGCACTGCGGCTGGCCGACGACTGCGTGCGGACCAGCCGGGAGGAGCTGTCCTTCGTCCGGGACCGGTTCGGGGAGAAGCGGACGGAGCCGTTCGCGCACGCCCTGCGGGCCGCCGAGACCGAGCTCGCGGCGGCGTGCGCGATCTGGCGGCGGTACGAGGAGGGCGTCCCGGAGGACCCGGGCGCCCGGCGCCAGGCACTGGTCGGGGTGATCGGCCGCTGCGCGGAGGCGGGGCGCCGGCTGGACGCGGAGGCGGCGGCACTGGACCGGCTGCGGGGATTCGGCGGGGACGGCGGTGACGACACGCAAGGCGGTGAAGGGGGCGCAGGCGGAGCGGAGGGGGTCGGCGCGGCGCTGGAGGTGGCCGAGGGGCGGTTCCGGGAGTGGGCGGCGCGGACCCCGCCCGCGCAGGACGCACTGGCGGCGCTGAGGGAGCGGTACGCGCCCTCCGCCACCGCGTCCGTCACCGGCCGCCTGGAACAGGCCAAGGACCGCCTGCTGTTCGCCACGGCCCGGCTCAACGAGGCCCGCCAGGCCGCCGACACGGGCGACACCCGGCGCGCCGTCCGGCAGCTGCGGGCCGGTGAGGGCGCGGTGGCCCAGGCCGGGGTGCTGGTGGGCGGCGTGGAGCGGCACACGGCGCTGCTCGGGGAGGCGGCCGCACTGGTACCGGCGGCGCTGGCCGGCGCCGAGGAGGAACTGGCCGCCGTCCGGCGCGGGAGCGGGCGGACCGCTCCGGCCACGGGCCGGCCGCACGCCCGGCCGGCGCACGCCGACGGGGTGCTGGCGGCGGTGCGCGAGGAGGTGGCCGGCGGACCGTACGACCCGCTGGACGCGCTGCGCCGGATCACCCGGGCCGTCGAGCGGCTGGCGGGGGGACGCCCGGAGGTGCTGGACACCGCGGCGCTGCTGGTGGCGCGGTGTGCCGTGGCCGGGGCGGAGGAGTTCGTCGCGGTGCACCGGGCGGCGGTGGGCGCGGAGGCCAGGGCCCTGCTGGCGGAGGCGGTGCGGGAGCTGGGCGCGGGCAACGCCGGCCCGGCCGACTCGATGGCGTCCCGGGCCCGGGAGCACGCCGAGCGGGACGTACGGGCGTACGGCACCCCGCACGTCGGGGCGGACACCCCGCACGTCGGGACCGGAGGGGACACGGCCGGCCTGGCCGGAGCCGTGCTCGGCGGCGTCCTGCTGGCCGAGGACCCGGACGCCGGCCCCCCGGCCGCGTACGGCGGCCCGGAGACCCGCGGCCGCCACCACCTCGGCGCCGGCATCGGGCCGGTCCCGGGGCCCGGTGGACGGAGCGGGTTCAGAAGAGGCTCAGCAACGCCTCCGCCGGGTCCGTGAGGCCGCCCTCCCCGCCCGGCAGCGGCAGTTCGAACCACACCGTCTTGCCGCGGGGCGTCCGCCGGGAGCCCCAGGCCGCGCTGAGCAGGCCGACCAGCTGCAAGCCCCGGCCGCCCTCGTCGGTGTCCCGGGCGCGCCGGCGGCGGGGCTGGACGAGGCCGGAGTCCCAGACCTCGCAGACCAGCGTGCGGTCCAGCAGCAGCCGGAGCCTGATGTCCCCCTCGCCGTACCGCAGCGCGTTCGTCACGAGCTCGCTGACCAGCAGTTCCGTCGTGTCGACCAGCGGCTCCAGGTCCCAGGAGAGCAGCTGGCCGCGGGCGTACTCACGGGCCCGGCCCACGCTGCGCGGCTCCCGGGGCAGCGTCCAGTCGCCGACGGACTCCGCGGGCAGCCCCTGGACCCGGGCCATCAGCAGGGCGATGTCGTCCTCGCCGTGGTGGGTGTCGAGCGTGTTGAGGACGTGGTCGCAGACGTCCTCCAGCGGACGCGACGGATCCGTGAGCGCCCCCACGAACGCCTGGAGCCCCTCGTCCAGGGGGTGGTCGCGGGATTCGACCAGGCCGTCCGTGTAGAGCGCGAGCAGGGCGCCCTCCGGCAGTTCGACCTCGACCTCCTCGAACGGCTCGCCGCCGACGCCGAGCGGCATGCCGGGCGGCACGTCGAGCATCAGCGCCGTCTCGCCGGGCTCCACCAGGACCGGCGGCAGATGGCCGGCGTTGGCGAACGTACAGCGTCTGGTCACCGAGTCGTACACGGCGTACACGCAGGTCGCGAGGTAGACCTCGGACAGGTCGGCGTCCCGGGGCTGGCGTGCGGTGCGGGTCGCCTGCTGGATCCCGCCCGGGGTGCCGAGCCCGCGCGCGATCTCGTCCAACGCCGACAGCACTTCGGCCGGTTCGAGGTCCAGCAGGGCCAGGGTGCGTACGGCCGTACGGAGTTCGCCCATCGCCACGGCCGCGCGCAGGCCCCGCCCCATCACGTCGCCGACCACCAGCGCCGTGCGGTGGCCGGGGAGTTCGATGACGTCGAACCAGTCGCCGCCGACCTCCGTCGCCGCGTTGCCGGGCAGGTAGCGGCAGGCGATGTCCAGGCCGGACGCCTCGGGGTCGCCGGGCGGGAGCAGGGACCGCTGGAGTATCAGCGCCCGTTCGTGCTCCCTGCGGTACAGGCGCGCGTTGTCGATGCAGACGGCGGCGCGGGCGGCCAGTTCGACCGCGAGGTCCCGGTCCCGGTCGCCGAACGGCTCGCTTCCCTTGGTGCGGGCGAACTGGGCGAGTCCCACGACGGTGTCGTGGGCGACCATCGGGACGGCGAGCGTGGACTGCACGAGGCCGCCCTCCTCGGCGGGCACGTGCTGCGGCCGGGCGGTGCGCAGGGCGTCCGCGCACGGCGAGTTGAAGGGGAAGTGGTGGACCGCGCCGACCTCGACGGGTTCCCCGGAGCCGGTGAAAGGGGCGCCGGAGACCGCGCTGGCGAAGGCGACGCGGCGCAGTTCGGCGCTGCCGTCGGCGAGTCCCGGCGGGGTCTCGTCGCCCGCCAGCAGGCCCTGGTAGAGATCGACGGTGGCGAGGTCGCAGAAGCCGGGCACGACCACGTCGAGGAGTTCGCGGGCCGTGGTCTCCAGGTCGAGGGAGTTGCCGATCCGGGCGCCGGCCTCGTTGAGCAGGGCGAGGTTGCGGCGGGCGGCGGCGGCCTCGCGGGCGGCGGCGCGGCGGGAGGTGATGTCGGTGCCGAGCCAGGCGATACCGATGGGCCGGCCGGTGCCGCTGTGGACGCGGTAGAGGTTGACGGACCAGTGCCGGCGTTCCTCGGAGTCCGGGACGAAGCCGGTGACATGCATGTCGGTGATGGACTCGCCGCTCTCCAGCACCCGGCGCAGGGTGGCCGAAACCCGCTCGGCCTCACCACGCGGCAGATAGTCGTGAACTTCCTTTCCCCGGTGGTCGTCCGGGGATCCGCCGAAGACGGAGGCGAACCGCGTGTTGGCCCGGCGGATCCGCAGGTCGGCGTCGATCAGCAGGAAACCGAAGGGTGATTGACCGAAAATGGCCTGCGAGGCGGCGAGGTCGGTCTCGATGCTGCGCAGCGTGCGGACGTCGACGACGATGCAGACGGCGGCCTTCTCGCCCTCGGCGGTACGGGTCGGCATGACGTAGACCTCGGCCAGGCCCTCTTCGCCGCGCGCGCCGTCCGGCCGGTCGGGCATCCGGAAGGGGACCACTCCGGTCCACTCGCGTCCGTCGAGGATCTCGGCCATCTTCCGCTGCCCGCGCTCGCGCAGGTCGGGGTCGACGAAGGCCTCTATGGGGTCCATGCCCACGGCGCGTTCGGCGGGGATGCCGAAGAGCTGCTCGGCCCGCAGGCTCCACTGCTCGACCAGTCCGCCGGGGCTGATGGCGAAGGACGCGACCTTGATGTAGTCGTAGATCGAACCGGGCGGGCTGCTCTGCCACATGGCGTCCGTGGGCGCCGCGGCAGCCTCCGCGGCCTGACTCCTCGCGCCGTCCGACGGGTCCTCGAACTCCGTGGCCTTCGCTGGTATCTCGCTCACGCGAACCGTCCCCTCCAGCTCACCGCGCCCGGCACCGGTCACCGGGGGCGGCTGCCCGCAGTATCCAGCACTACGGCGCCGCACGACACGGTGTTCACGATCACAGCTCGGTCCAGGTGCTTTTCGGACCGGTCCGTGACAACACTTCCACTCTTCTAACCAGGGAACACACCACCGAACCGCCCCCCGTGGGGCAGGGTGCGCCCCCGGCGCGCACGGTGGACGCGCGCCTGAGGGTGAACACCATGTGCTCCCGCGGTGCTCCGGCCTCACCCGGGCACCGCCAGCTCGAACCAGACGGTCTTTCCGTCCCCGTCGGGCCGGGTGCCCCAGCGGCGGGAGGAGCCGGCGAGCAGCTGGAGGCCGCGTCCGCTCTCGTCCCCGGGCTGCGCGACGCGTTCGCGCGGCGGGTCCGGGAGCGGGTCGGAGACCTCCACCAGCAGCACGTTTCCCAGCCCGGCGGGGCGGATGAGCCGTACGCCGATGGGTCCGGTGGCGTGCCGCAGCGAGTTGGTGACCAGTTCGCTCACCAGGAGGGCGGCAAGGTCGGCGACGCAGTCCAGATCCCAGCCGTGCAGCTGGCGCCGGACGGCCGCGCGGGCGGTGCGCACCGCGCCGGGATCTGCCGGAAAGGTCCACTCGACGCAGTCGCCGTCGGTGTCGATCACGCCGATCACTTCCCAGGCCAGCGATCCCACCCATGTCCGGTTTCGTGGGGTTAATGGGCCCATACCCGACATCTGGGGGGCAGTACCGCGCGAGAGGGCGCACTGTGGCACGAACGGCGTACGGAGGGCCCCGCGGGGGTCGGCGCGGCTACGGGTGTCCGCGCACGGGGTCCGGCTCGCCGCGCCCGCCGGGGCCGCGCTCCGCACCCCATCGGGCGGCCACCTCCCGGACCGCCGCGACGTCCTGGTCGAGCCACGGCACGTCCCAGAGGTCCGCGGGGCCCAGCCAGCGCAGTTCATCGTGGTCCTGGAGGGGCCGGGGCGCGGGTGAGCCGGAGCGCAGGCGGGCGGTCCACACCCGCAGGACGTACGGGGTGCGCAGCGGCCACTCCCCCGGCACGCGCGCGACCGGCTCGGCGTCCACGCCGAGCTCCTCGCCCAGCTCGCGCACCAGGGCGTCCTCGGGCCGCTCGCCCGCCTCGACCTTGCCGCCGGGCAGCTCCCAGCGCCCGGCCAGGTCGGCGGGCGCGCTGCGGCGCGCGGCGAGCAGCCGGCCGCCGTCGAACAGCGCGGCTCCCACCACCACGATCCGCTCCGGCCCGGGTGTCTTCGGGGTCATGGACGTCATGGAGCGGAGCCTACGGGAGCCCGCGAACGCCGTTCCGTGTGCCGTCGGCGGAGGGGTCAGCTCCGCGTGCCGTAGCGGAGGGGTCAGTTCCGCGTGCCGTCGGCGTGCGGGGTCAGTTCCGCGTGCCGTCGCCGTTCTGGCCGATGCGCTCGACCCAGTACAGCTGCTTGTGCCCCCGGTCGTCGAGGCTGTCGGCGATCTTCTGCGCCTCCGCGCGGGTCGCGTACCGGCCGACGCGGTAGCGATTGCCGTTGTCGTCCTGCCGTATCACGATCCACGGCAGGGAGACCGTGCCCTCACTCATGGCCCCCACCGCCCGCGTACCTTCGCGCACAGCCCCGCCCTCCCCCACTGTCGTCTTCGCTCTCGACTTCACTCCCGATCGCGCGGCGGGACTCACTTCCCCTCTCGGGCCCCCGTCGCGCCCCGCCCAAGGAAACCGCAATCCGCATATGCCCGAGCGTACGCCCAACCTTCACTGAGCGAATACGCCTTTTCACAAAGAGGTACGCAACCAGCCAGAACGCCGGGGGCGCACGGGACCGAACGCGCCGTCGCGCACTCCCCTGCCTCGGCCGGAAGACGCCGAGGGCAACCGCGATCACCTGGGAAGACGGCCGGATTACTGCGGCACCGGGGGCCCGGCAGCGACCGGAATACATCGCTCCGGGCGCGCGGGGGTGTGCGCTACTTCACGCGAAGGGCGCACGCGCGTGCGGCGGGCGGCCCGCCGGAGCCGCGGGACCCGGCGCCCCCGTCACTTCACGGGCAGGTGGTAGGCGACCCGGTAGCGGTCGGCCGGGATCACCACGTCGGCGGTCTCGACCGGGCGGCCGGAGGCGAAGTAGGTGCGCTGGACGACGAGCACCACATGACCGGGGACACCGCCGAGCAGGTGCAGCTCCTCCGCGAGACCGGGGCGGGCGCCGACCTCCTCGGTGACGTTGTCCACGATGACGTCGATGGCCCGCATCCGCTCGACCACGCCCATCCCGCCGAGCGGCCCCTCCTCGGGCAGCATCACGGGAGTGCGCCCGGTGACCGCGAGGGGCTCCCAGGAGGTGGAGAGCATCATCGGCTCGCCGCCCTCCCGGAACACGTACTTGGTGCGCATGACCCGGTCGCCCGGCTGGATCGCCAGCCGCTCGGCGATGGCCGCACCGGCCTCGGCCTGCTCGCTGCTGGACTCCCAGGTGCCGCGCACCGAGGCGTCGGCCTGCTCCTGCCGGAAGGGGGTGGCGCCACCCGCCGGGCGGTAGCCGGAGCGGGCCACCCGCCGGGGCACCGGCCGCTCCCGCACGTACGTCCCCGAGCCGGACCGGCCCTCGACCAGCCCCTCGGCCATCAGCACCTTGCGGGCCTCCAGCGCGACCGTGTCCGAGACGCCGTACTCCTCGCGGATGCGGGCCTGGGACGGGAGCCGGGTGTGGGGCGGGAGTGAACCGTCGACGATCTTCTTGCGGAGATCACCCGCGACGCGCAGGTACGCCGGCTGCTCACCGAAAGTCACTGGCCGCTCCCATCAGGTTGTACAGACAGCAACAGCCTGGCAACCGTGGGTTCCGCCATGCAAGCAAAGGCCAGAGAATCACTCGATGTGATGACTTGAGGCCGGGGAGGGCTTTACCCAGGCGCTTTCCCCCGCGTATAGGGGTGCTCAGGCCCCGGCCCGCTCACACCTGGAGGGACGTGCCGGTGTCCTCCTCGTCCGCCGGCGGGGTGGTGGCCAGCCCGAGGGCCTCGCGGGCCTCGACCCCCTGGCGGGGGCCGACCAGGTCGAAGCCCTTGTCGTAGTGCTCGTAGAAGGAGTCCGCGTCCCCGGCGCCGGCGGCCTTCGCCCACTCGGCGCGCGCCTTGTCCAGCCGGGCCGCCAGCGCCGTGACCGGCCCCCGGGCCCCCGCCGGCCAGTCGTGCGCGCGCAGCATCCGGGCCTGCCGGTCCAGCGCCGCCGACACCCGGCCCGCCCACGCCTTGTGGCCCGGCAGGTCGTCCTCGACGTACTCCTCGTCGGGCGCGGTCCCCATGGCCGCGTTGAGGACGTGAGCGGCCTTCAGATAGGCGACCTGGTGGGCGTCGAGGACGGTCTCGTCGTTGCGCAGCGAGCCGGTCAGGTCCTCGCCCTCGGCGGTGTCGCCGAACACGCAGGTGACCTCGCGGTCCCCGGCGGCCCAGCTGTCCTCGGTCGGCGTCAGGTAGTACACGTCGACGTCCCGCGGGACCGCCCAGGCGTCCATCGCGTAGCCGTCCTGGAGGATCCAGCAGCGCTCGTCGGCGGTGTCGCCGACCTCGCCGTCCCCGGGGTAGGCGCCGTCCGGCAGCCGGAAGGTCGCGAACACCTCGCCGTCGTGCGCGCCGGCGCACGGGACCTTGTCCACGTCGTACGTCTCGCCGCTCAGCGCACCCCCCGGCGCGTCGAAGCACTCGCCCTCGGACAGCGAGATGACCGCACCCTCGCGTGCGCCCTCCTTGAACCCGTGCCACAACTCGGCCGCGCCGCCCGTGGCGAACAGCAGCGCCCACAGCGCCAGTCCGACCCCGGAGAGCACGGCGCCGCCCACGGCCGGCCCGGTGCCGCGCTCACCGCGCCGGCGGATCTGCCGCAGCGCGACCAGCCCGAGCACCAGCCCCACACCGGGCAGGAAGCACAGCACACCGAGCACAAGAGCGGCGATGGCGAGGCCGTTGACCGGCGCCGGCCGGTTGACGGGGCTGTAGCCCTGACCCCACGGCCGGTACGCCGGCCACCCCGGCGGGCCGCCGGCCTGACCGGCGTACGGGGACGGCCCGTAGGGCCCGTCCCCATACTGCCCGTACTGCCCGTACTGCCCGTACGGCCCCTGCGGGTACGCCTCGGGTGGCTGGAACGGCCCTTGCGGCTGGTGGGGGCCGGGTGGCGGAGGTGTGGACACCGGTACCGTGCTCCTGGGTCGGGCGGCGGCAGGATGGGACCGGCGCCGGCCGGTGGCTGGACTGACGTACGACTGGCCGCATGGTAAGCGGGGCACGAACGGGGACGGAATGCGGGTGGAGACCCAGACGGGCGGCCGGGTGGACGGCACGGCCCGTCCGACGAGGCACCGGTGGCGGGCCTGCCGGGCGGGCGGCGGGCCGGAAGTGAGCCGGGGAACGCGAGCGGTGAGCGGTGCCTCCCGGAAGGGCGAGGAATGAGCAGGGTGACCGAGGAGACGGTCGGGCGGGTGAACGGGCTGACGGCCCGCTGGGCGCAGGCCCTGCCCGAGGGGACGGTGTTCTCGGCGCCGGGCGTCTGGCCCCTGCTGGCCTTCCTGGCCGACGGCGCGGCGGGCCCGGCGCGGGCGGAGCTGGCCGGCGCCCTGGGCGTACCGGCCGAGCGGGCGGCCGGTGCCGCGCGGGAACTGCTGGCGGGGCTGGCGTCGGTGCCCGGCCTGGACACGGCGCTCGGCCTGTGGACGCACCAGGGGCTGGCCCTGCGGGAGGAGTGGCGGGCCGGGCTCCCCGCCGGCACCCACGGCGTCTTCGGCGACGACCTGGTCACCGCGCAGGAGCGGCTGGACGCCTGGGCGGCCGAGCGGACCGGCGGGCTGGTCGAGCGGATGCCGGTGACGCTGACCCGGGACGCGCGGATGGTGCTGGCCAGTGCCCTCGCGCTGCGCACCACCTGGCGGCAGCCCTTCACGGAGCAGCCGCTGCGGCCGGACTCCGGTCCCTGGCAGGGCCGAACGCTCCGCGGTCTGCACCGGCGCAGCGTGCGGCCGGACCGGGTGGGTGTCGCGGGCACCCCGGACGGGTTCGTCACCGCGCTGACGGTGCCGGGGGACAACGGGGTCGACGTCCATCTGGTGCTCGGCGAGGAGCGCATGGCGCCCGGTCAGGTACTGGCGGCCGGGGTGGGGATCGTGGCGCGCGCTCTGCCGCTGACCGGGGGCGGCGCGCTGCCGCACGGCCATGTCGGCCCCGGCCTGCACGTGGAGCAGCAGCCGGCCACCGCACCGGAGCCGAAGACGCTGGACGTGCGCACGGTCGCCTACGAGGTACGGGCCGACCACGACCTGCTCGCCCTGCCGGGCCTGTTCGGCCTGACGACGGCCACGGACACCGCGGTCGGTCACTTCCCCGGGGTGAGCGCGTACCCGCTGGCCGTCGGCGAGGCCCGCCAGTCGGCCGTGGCCCAGTTCGGGGCGCTGGGCTTCCGGGCGGCGGCGGTGACGGCGGTGATGCCGGTACCGGCGGGGGCGCTGCCGCAGTACCGCTACGAGACCACGGTCGTCCGCGTCACCTTCGACCGCCCCTTCGCCTTCCTCGCCGTCGACCGCGAGTCCCGCCTGGTGCTGACGGCGGGCTGGGTGACGGAACCGGCGCCGTACCCGGTCACGGGCCTCGGCGCGGCGCCCCCGCCGGTGCGCTGACCCGCGGTCGCCGGTGCGCCGGCCCGCGGTCGCCGGTGCGCCGGCCCGCGGTCGCCCGCTGGTGGTTCCGTGGCCCGCCGGCCCGCCGACGGTCCTGTGCCCCGCCCCCGCCCGCGCTCAGGGGGAGGCGACGGAGGAGGAGAGGACGAAGCCGCGGTAACCGCTCCGGGCCGCGGCGTCGCACTCCTCCCGGTACCGGTCCAGTCCGCCGGCGTAGGCGAGGAACACCCGTGGTTTGCCCGGGACGTTGGCTCCCGTGTACCACGAGTCCGCCGCCGGGTAGAGAGTACGGGCGGCGGTCTCCGCCACCCGAACGCCCCAGTCCGCCTCGGCCTCCGGCTCGGCGTCGATCTCCGTGAGGCCGTGTCCGAGCAGGTGGGCGATGCAGTCGGTGATCCACTCGACCTGCTGCTCCAGGGACACCGCGATGTTGGTGAGCACGGAGGGGCTGAGCGGTCCGAGGACGGTGAAGAGGTTGGGGAATCCGGCCGAGACGAGCCCCAGGTGGTTGCGGGGACCGTCCGCCCACCTCTCCCGGAGCGTCGCCCCGCGCTTGCCCACGATGTCGATGGCGAGCTGGGAGCCGGTCAGCGCGTCGAAGCCGGTGGCGAGGACGATCGTGTCGAGCTCGTACTCCCCCTCCGAGGTCCGGATGCCCCGGGGCGTGATCGTCTCGATCGGGGTCGTGCGCAGGTCCACCAGCTCCACGTGCGGCAGGTTGTAGGTGGCGTAGTAGCCGGTGCCCAGGCAGGGGCGCTTGGTCGCGAACGGGAAGGTGCGCGGGGAGAGCCGCTCGGCCGTCACGGGGTCGGTGACGATCGACCGGATCTTGGACCGGACGAACTCGGCCACGGTCTCGTTGGCCTTCTCGTCGGTCAGGATGTCGTTGTAGGTGCGCAGCAGCCCGTTCAGGTAACCGCCGGCCCAGGCGGCCTCGTAGGCCGCCGTGCGCTCCGCCTCGTCCGCCTCCAGGGCCGAGCGGGTCGGCGGTTCGAAGACGGTCCCGCCGCGGGACAGGCGCTGGGCGCGTCTGAACTCCGGGTAGCGGGCCTTGAGTTCGGCGGTCTCCGCGGCCCCCAGCGGGCGGTTGTGGGCCGGGAGCACGTAGGCGGGGGTGCGCTGGAAGACGGTGAGGGCGGCCGCCTCGCCGGCGATGACGGGGACGGCCTGGACCCCTGAGCACCCGGTGCCGATCACGGCGACCCGCCTGCCGGCGAAGGAGACGCCCTCGCGCGGCCACCGGGCCGTGTGGTGGATGGAGCCCGTGAAGCTGTCGGCGCCGGGTATCCCGGGGTCCTTGGGCACCGACATGCAGCCCGTCGCCAGGACGACGAACCGGGCGGTGACGGCCCGGCCGGTGTCCGTGGAGAGCCGCCACAGGTGCGCGTCCTCGTCGTACACGGCGCGGGTGACCCGGGTGCGCAGCACGACGTCCCGGCGCAGGTCGAAGCGGTCCGCGACGTGGTGGATGTACCGCAGGATCTCCGGCTGGGAGGCGTAGCGCTCGCTCCACTCCCACTCCTGGTCCAGCTCCGGGGAGAAGGTGTAGGAGTACGACGTGCTCTCGATGTCGCAGCGGGCCCCGGGGTACCGGTTCCAGTACCAGGTCCCGCCGATGTCCTCGCCGGCCTCCAGGACCAGCGCCGTGAGACCGAGCTCGCGCAGCCGGTGGAGCTGGTAGAGGCCGGAGAGCCCGGCGCCGACGACGACGGCGTCGACGGTGGTGGTGGCGTCGAGGATCCGGGTGCCGGCGGTGGCGGCGTCGAGGAGCGGGGCGTCGGCGGTGGCGGCGTCGCCCGGGCGGGCGGTGGGGGGCGGGCCGGGGGTGGGGGTCATCGGGCTCTCCTGTTCTTCCCAGGCGCGGCGCGGACCGGATGCGGACACCGCGGTGCGGCGGACGGTGAGGTGGTCGGTGCGGCCGGCGGTGGGACGGACGGTGCGGCCGGCGGTGGGACGGACGGTGCGGCCGGCGGTGAGACGGAGGGTGCG
This sequence comes from Streptomyces sp. NPDC013455, assembly GCF_040632975.1. Taxonomy (NCBI): domain Bacteria; kingdom Bacillati; phylum Actinomycetota; class Actinomycetes; order Kitasatosporales; family Streptomycetaceae; genus Streptomyces; species Streptomyces sp. NPDC013455. Next base: position 28,037 of record NZ_JBEYCX010000014.1, read on the forward strand.
GTCGGCGGTCAGGTGGGCGGTGCGGCCGGCGGTGAGGTGGCCGGTGGGTCGGGCTGCCGTACCGGAGGGCCGGGCGGCGGCACCCCCGCGCGGGCTCGGTGGTGCCCCGTCACAGGCGTCGGCCGCCGCCGGTCAACGCCACGGCCGGGATCACCGCGAGGGCGAGGGCCCCCGCCGCCGTCGCCAGGACCGGGTAGCCGCTGCCGCCCGCCACCAGGCCCGAGGCCATGCCGCCGGTCGCGCCCGCCACGGACATCCCCACGTCCGCCATGCCCTGCACCGCGGCACGGTTCTCGGCGGGGGCCGCGTCCGTGAGCAGGGCCGTACCGCCGAGCAGGGCGAGGTTCCAGCCGATGCCGAGGAGTACGAGCGCGAAGGCCAGCGGCGTGACGGAGTCCGGCGGGGCGAGGCCCGCGGACAGTCCGGCGCCCAGCAGGACGGCACCGGCCGCGGCGGCGACCCGCCGGGGGCCGATCCGGTCCACGAGCAGGCCGCTGACCGGTGACGGCAGGAACATGGCGCCGACGTGCAGGGCGATGACCAGACCCACCGCCTGCGTCGCGTGGCCGTGGCCGGTCATGTGGACGGGCGTCATGGTCATCACGGCGATCATCACCAGCTGAGCGGTGATCATCACGGTGGCGCCGGTGACGACACCGGGGCCGCCGCGGGGCGGGGTGCGGGGCCCGGCGTGGGGCTCGGGGTGCGACCCGGCGTGGGGCTCGGCGTGAGGTTCAGTGACGTTTTCGCGGGGTTCCCGGGGCCGGGCCGGGAGCAGGGGGTCCGGGCGCAGCCACACCAGCAGCACCAGGGCGGCGGCCGTGTAGGCGGCCGCCGCCAGCAGGAAGGGGCCCGCCAGCCGTGGAACGCCCCAGGCGGCGGCGACGGTGCCGGTGGGGCCGATCAGGTTCGGGCCCGCCACCGCACCCAGTGTCATGGCGAACAGCACGGTTCCGGCGGCCCGGCCGCGCCGCTCTGGCGGGGCGAGCTCGGAGCCCGCGTACCGCGCCAGCAGCCCCGTGACCGTACCCGCCCCGTACACGAACAGGGCGGCCAGCAGCAGGACGGGCCAGCGCGCCGCGGCTCCCGCGACCACGCCCGCGCTGCCCAGTGCGGCGACCGCGTTGCCCAGTGCCAGGCCCGGGCGGCGCCCGAAGCGCTGGCAGACCCGGCCGAGGACCGCGGCCCCCAGGGCCGCGCCGACGGCGAACAGCGCGGCCGGCAGCCCGGCCAGGCCGGTGGAGCCGAGCAGGTCCTGGGCGAGCAGCGCGCCGACCGTGATGCCGGCCGCCATGCCGGCACCGCCGAGCATCTGCGAGACGACGATCACCGTCAGAGCGCGGCGCTGCTCACGGGAGAAGTCCGCCGCCGGCGTCGGCGGGGCCGTCTGGGTCACGCGTGGCCCCGCACCGGGGCCGCCGTGTCGTCAGCCGTCAGGACGCCGGTCGCCGTGTCGTCAGCCGTCAGGACGCCGGTCGCCGTGTCGTCAGCCGTCAGGACGTCGGCCGCCGGGGCGTCAGCCGTCAGGACGCCGGCCTCCGGGGCGTCGGCCATCGGACCGTCGTTCGCCTCGCCAGGGGCCGTCGGGGCGTCCCCGGCCAGGGCGGCTATGTCTTCCAGGGACATGCCGAGTTCGTCGTGCAGGAACCGCACGATCGTCCAGTGCGGCAGGGCGTCGGCGTCGAAGGGTCCGAAGGCGGCCGTGTACAGGGGGATCCAGCGCAGGGCCTCCTCGGCGACGGTCTCCCGCCCGGGGGCTTCCCGGTAGTCGTCGTAGGAGATGCTCCGGTGGTGGATGAAGTGCCCGCCGGGCAGCCGCTGTTCGCACAGGTCGCGGTACTCGCGCGTCTGCAGGATGAGGTAGTGCCAGATCTCGTCGATGTCCTGCTCGACAGGGAGGAAGAGGCCGCCGAGCCGGTCGGGGTGGCGGGAGACGAGGTAGAGGTAGCGCAGGCACTCGCGGACCTGGTGCCGGACGACGGAGGCGGAGGGGGCGTCGGGCCCGGCCGTGAAGTGCCGCACCACCTCTTCGTGCAGCGCCGGGCCGAGCAGCTCCTCTGCTCCGGGCACCCGTTCGGCCGCGGTATCCGAGGGGGCGTGGGCTGCGGATGTGGACATGGGGTTCCTGTCGAGAGGTCGGCGCCGGGCGCGCCGTACCGGCACGCACCGGGCGGCCGGTACGGACGGGGTCAGGACGGGTCGGGCACGGTCAGCCAGGCGTACTTGCCGGAGCGCCCGATGGGGATGCTCGTGGCGTGTTCCACCTGGCAGGCACGCCCGGTCAAGGCGCCGACGGACGCGGCCAGTTCGGCCGTCTCGGCGGGTGTGAGCGGTACGTCGTCGAAGGTCGTGTACGCCAGGCGGCATGCGCCTTCGCCGGTCAGGTGCAGCTGGTGCAGGAAGACGCGGGTGCAGACGCCGGCGATACGGGCGTCGAGGTCGGCCTGGGAGACGGGACCGTCGGGGGTGGGCAGCAGCTCCTTCTCCCGTCCGCAGAAGGAGACGATCCGCTCCGGGTCGGGGCTGCCGTCGAGGGTGCGGACGCAGTCGCCGGACCGGTAGCGGACCAGCGGCATGTAGGGGTTGCGGACGCTGGTGACGATGAGGCTGAAGATGCCGCTGCCCGGCTCCACCGGCACCAGCTCGACGCTCATGTCCCGGAGGTAGGGCTGGTAGCGGCCCTCGGCGTCGCTGTAGAAGAGGTAGCCGAGTTCGGTGCTGCCGAAGAGGTCGACCACCGGGCAGTCGAAGTGGGCGCGCAGGTGGGCGCGGACGTTCGACGGCGTGTACTCGTAGGCGTGGACGATGCCGGCCGGGCGGGGGAAGAGGTCCCACAGCCCCCAGGCGGAGACTTTGCGGACCAGGTGCGCCAGGTGGTAACCGGAGCAGTCCAGCAGGTAGGCGCCGCCGGGGTGGGCGGCGGCCGCCTCGCGGATCTCGGCGAGCATGCGCTCCACCTCGCCCCGGTCCCAGTCGGCGGGGTCGAGGCGGCGGTTGAGGTACAGCGTGCGGTCGTCGAGCCAGCGCTCCCCGGGCGTCGCGCCGGGCTTGCGGGCGTTCACGCGGGCCACGTGCTCGGTGGCGAGTACGGTGGTCAGCGAGACCCGCCGGGCGCCGTCGTGCCAGGAGGCGCCGAGGTCCGGGTGCTCGCTCCACAGGCGGTAGTAGGAGCGCAGCAGGAAGTAGGGCGGCCGTATCAGCTGCATGCGGGCGTGGTTGGTACCGGTGGACAGCACGAACTCTGCTTCCCCCGCCTCCAGCGCGCGGGCCAGTTCGGGGGTCATCCAGTTGTCGGGGAAGCCCCGGGCGATCTCCGGCTTCTCCAGGATCGGGAAGTGGCCGCGCTCGACGGACGCACGGTAGATCGGGATGTCGCGCACCTTGTCCAGGACATCGGCGCTGGGCAGGCGGTTCACGAGGGCTCTCCGGGGCGGGGTCGACGGCGGGGACGTACGGAACCTGCCGGCGCGGCGACAGCCGCGCCGGCGGCGTGCGGCGTCAGCGGGTCAGGAGATACAACCGCTCTTCGGGGCGGCGCTGATGCAGCCGCTCTTGGGCGTGGCGCTGATGCACCCGTCCTTCGCGGCCTGGGCGGAGTTGACCGCGACCCACTTGCGCCACACGGACTCCTCCGTCATGCGCTTGATGAGCTGTTCCATAGTGAAGCCTCCTCGTATGGAAGAGATATGGCATCTCTTCATGAAGGGATGGATTTGCGATGATCACCCATCGCAATGAAGGTAAAGAGAAGGTCAATCAATCGTCAATGGATGACAGGGAGAATGACCTGAACCCCACCCCTCGCACACACGGCCGACCGCAGCCGCGACCCGCACCGCCCCTCGCCCCCGCCCGGCGACAGGCACCCCCCGCAGACCTCCCGGCACCCGGCCCGACGATCCGAACATGTCCGAATCCGCACTGATCCCGCCCCCCGACACCCCCGCACATTCCGGCCCATGCGACGAAGCCGTCCGGCACCCTGCACGCTCGGCACGCCACGCCTGGGGCGATGGTGACGTGAGTCACCCTTCGGGGCTCCCACACAACCCCCGCTCCCGCACCGCGACTTACCCGCGGCCCCTTCAAGCAGCACGTACGCGACGGTTCTTTGCGCAGACAGACTGCGCACGGACAACTGCCTCGACGGCGACAGTTGTCGGACCCCGTCACCAACTCGCCCGCGCTGCTAGGTTCGTGACGAACGAACGGAAGACGTTCACCCGATGAGGTGCCGGCACGCGCGCCGCGCCATCGCGCAGCAGTATTGCGCAAAGGCGCTCCGGTTGATGCGGGCAGCCAGGTACGCGATCAGCGGACCGACGTCAGTCCCCCGAGTAAGGAGTTCTCCGTGGAGAACACGGATGCCCACAGCGCCGCCGCAGAGGTCGTCGACCGGCTGTGGCGGGCGTACGCACCCTTCCAGCGGGGCCGGAGCACGGACCGCGACCTCACCGCGATGCTCACCGTCCTGGTGCTCGCGAGGTTCATCGACCACGTGCACGACCCGGGTGACGAACTGGTCAGACGGTGGTCCAGAGCCGTTGCGGAGGCCCACATCGGGTATCCACCGCTCAAGGACCTGAATGACGCGCTGTTCATCGCGTCCAGGCACGAGCGGTTTCCCGTTCTCGATCCCTGGAATCCGGAGAGCGTGTTCGCCGGCAAGGACGCGGAGAACCTGCCATGGGTGGCGGCCTTCCTCGCCGCGCTCCAACAGCCCCCCGCTGCCTCGGAGGCCGGGCTCGAAGAGGTCGCCGACCTGCTCCTGGAACGGTACGCCGCGGAGAGCACCGCTCGAACGGGCGAGTACCACACCCCGCGCACGCTCACGCGACTGCTCGCGGAGTCCCTGTCCCCCCAGCCCGGTGATCGTGTACTCGACCCCGCCTGCGGCACCGGGGGGATGCTCGCCGCCGCCGCGCGGCACATCGCACAGCAGGGTCATGCCGGCGGCGCCTCGTTCGAGGGTTACGCCCTGGATCACCGCAACCCCGACCCGGCCATCCTCAACCTGGCCCTGCACGGGATCGACCGGCCCCTGGTGAGTGCCTCCGACCCCGGCTCGCTCTTCCGGAGCCCGGGCACCGGCATGGCCGAACTGGTGCTGTGCAACCCGCCGTTCAACCAGCGCGTCCACGGCCTGGAGCACTTCGACTGGCCCTTCGGCCCACCCCCCGAGTCGAATGCGAACTTCGCCTGGATCCAGCTCGCGTGGACCAGACTCAGCGAGCGGGGGAAGGCGGCCGTGATCATGCCTACGGGCGCCGCCTCGGCACGCGGCCGCGCAGCGGAGATCCGCAAGGCGATGGTGGCCGCAGGTGCGCTGCTCGGCATCGTCGCGCTGCCGGCCGATCTCTTCTTCCACACTGCGGTCCCCGTGCACCTCTGGCTGCTCGCCCGTGACACGTCCCGCCACGTCCCCGCCGGTGAAACCGGGTCCGTCCTCTTCATCGACGCGAGCCGACTCGGCACGCGGGCTCCGCGCCGGGCGTGTGAGCTCGGCCCGGCGGACAGGGAGCGCATCAGCGGCCGGTTCCGTGCCTGGCTGCGGTCTCCCCAGGCGACCCCCGGCGAGCCCGGATTCTCCTGCTCGGTCCCGTACGACGAGATCTTCGAGAACGACGACTGCCCCCTCGACCCCCGGCTGTACGTGGCGCCCGCCCGGGAGCAGCCGACCGCGGCACTGGACACCCGCCGCCTGCTCGACCGACTGGTCGATCGCGCGGAGACGACGGCCGGCGAGGCGGCCCGCCTCTGCAAGAGCTTCGACCGGAGCGAGCGGGTGGCGCGCGCCGAGGTGGAAGCCCCGCGCGTACCGCTCCGACGCCTGCTGGAGGGCGCCATGGACGGGCTGCTCGAAGCCCCGGGCCTGCTGCTCGCGGGACCGTCGGGAAGTCTCGTCCGCGCCGACCACTACGTCGACCTCGGCGGCGTGCCCGTGGTGATGCCGAAGGACCTGACCGGCAGTGGCTTCAGCACGGCGAACATCCGGCGCATCAGCGAACGACAGGCCTCGGAGCTGGAACGCTTCCACCTCCGCCCCGGCGATGTCGTACTGGCGCGCCGCGGAGAGCTGGGACGGGCCGCCGTCGTCCGTGAGGAACAGAACGGATGGGTGTGCGGCACAGGGTGCTTCCTGCTGCGTCCCCCCGCCGGGCTCGACGCCGACTACTTCGCCGCGTACCTGCGAGGTCCCGAGGCGCGTACCTGGCTGGAGGCCCACTCCACCGGGAGCATGAAGATGAAGACCATCTCCCTCGACGTCCTGCGTCGGCTGCCCGTGCCACTGCCCAGCCTCGCCGCCCAGCGGGCGATCGCCGACACGATGAAGCGGCTGGACGAACACGAGCGGCTGCTGCGCGAACAGCTCGCCCTGGCGCAACGCATCCGTCATGACGCGCTGGACGGAGGCATCGTCCCCACGCCATAGGCACTCGCGGCCGTGGCGAGGCGCGGACCGGAGGCTCAAGGGGAGCACCCGGCCCGCCGCGGTCGCAGCCGCTACCGTGAAGCCATGACCGCACTACCCGACTGGATGCGCCCGCCCCGCGCGGAAGGCTGGTTCGCGGAGGACCTGGATCACCTCCCCGAGGCACCGCGCCACACGGAGCTGATCGACGGAGCCCTCGTATTCATGATGTCGCCCCAGCGGTCCTGGCACGGCCGCCTCGTCACTGCCCTGACCACGACGCTCATGGCGCAGGCGCCGGCCGGAGTCGAGGTCGAGCGGGAGATGACGATCCGCCTCGATGCCCGCAACCGCCCCGAGCCGGACCTCTTGCTGACGGACCTGCCCTACGACCCCGACCGCACCTGGTACGCCCCCGAGCGCGTGCAGCTCGTCGTGGAGGTCGTCTCGCCCGAGTCCGCCCACCGTGACCGCACGGTCAAGCTCCGCAAGTACGCGGAGGCCGGCATCCCGCACTACTGGTGCATCGAGGAGGAGGACGGCGCAGCCGTCGTGCACGTGTACGAGCTGGACGGACCGACGGGCGCCTACGCACCGGCCGGCATCTTCCGGGGCACCCTCCAGCGCCCGGTGCCCTTCGAGATCAGCGTGGACCTCGACAAGCTCACCCCTCGCCGGAGCGGCTGAGGAATCGGCCTGAACGTCCAGGCGGCCGGACCGGCGCCGGCCCCGACCGAACTCGGCGCACGCACGACCGTACCGGCCTGTACCCGGAGAGGTGACCGATGCCGTTCCAGCACCCCGAGGAGATCGGCTACGGCTACGTGATCGAGCGCTATGTGAAGAGGAAGGACTCGGACCACCCGCGCTACCGCGAACTGAGGAGCGGTCGCGTCCTGCGGCCCGGGTGGCCACATGCCAAGCGCTTCGCCCGTCACCTCATCGACGACGCGGCCACGATCTCCGACGCCGAGCTGGAGGCCCTCCTCGGCTACGAGTGGCGCTCACGCTTCACCGCCGCCTGGCTGATCGGCGTGGGCCGACGCGACACGTTCCGCGAACGCATCGGCGACCTGCTCCTGGCCAGCGAGTTCTGCTTCTCCGGCAGCGCCTACTGCTTCGCCCTGGCCCGCTTCGGCACCCACGCGGACGCCGAGATCCTCACCGCCTACCTCGACCACTACCTCCCCCGCACCGACCTCCGCTACGACCAGCCCGCAGCCCTGGGCGCCCTGCTCCGCCTCGACGCCCACCTCGGCACACGCCACGCCGACCGCTTCACGGAGCCTGATGGCCTCTGGGACCGGTGGGTCCAGGCCCTTGCGCACCTCCAGGACTCTCCCTACTTCACCCCTGCCGAACAGCGCCGATTGACCGACCTCCTCTGCGACTTCGCCAACGGCTGGACCCAGCCGTAGCCTCAGCGGCCCGAAGGCGGTCACGGCCGCAGCAGCCGAGCCTGCGGGTCGTAGCAAACAAGCCCCATCGATGCCGCGAGATCGGCGGCGTAGGCCGAAGCCTCCTCGGCCATGCTGTACCGCATCGGGAAGTAGATGAACGGCCCGGAGGCCTCGCCGATCAACGGCCCCGTCGACCAGGGAGAGGTGTCCTCCTCGTCCTCCGTGAGATCTACCCATCGTGCCAAGAGCCCAGCAACGTACTCCGCGATAAGCGGTGACGGTGGAAACTCTTCCTCCGTGTCGATGTAGCGGTCGTACAGCTGGGTGAGGACCTCGCCCGCGATCACATCGTCAGCGGGCTTGCTGCCTTCCCACACCGCCAGGTCGTAGCTCATGGACGAACTGTGCCACGCCCTACTGACAGCACCGCTTAGCGTCGATCGGCAGGCCAGCCGCACCAGACGTCCGAGGGAGCTGTCACGTTCCGCCCATGACCCCACCAGACGATCTACTCCTTCGGATCGAGCAGGAGCCTTCCCTTGCTGCCGCGCTCGCCTGGCCTGGCGATTTCGACATCGAGCGCCGGGACCCCATCGAGGACCTTGCCCTTCCCACCGGGATCCCACTACACCCGATAGCCGGCTGCGGCACCGGCGGCACTTACTTCCTGTGCGGGGAAGCCGGGGCCGAGGAAAGGCCCGTCCTGTACGCCGACTCGGAGGGCCAGGCGACACTGATCGGCTCCGACCTCGTCGAGGCCATCACCCTCATCGTGGTGCTGCCCTTCTGGCGCGACCTGGCGAAGGGCTTCGCGATCAGCGAGCTCGGTTCGGACCTTCGGGCCGACCACCCGGACTTCGACGCCGAGCGCGACCGCCTTCTGCACGCCCTCGGGCTTGCCTCCATCTCCAAGGAGGAGGCTGCCGCTCGCCTGCTGGCTGTGGCCGCACGTACGGCCCCGGACTACGTGCCGCGCGTACCGGACGACGATCATCTGCCGTACGAGCTTCTGTTTCCGAGCGGCCCCGCATAGCGAAGCCAGCGCTTGAGGTCAGTACCGGGCGATGACCTGCCGCAGGTCCGTGCCCAGGAGGTCCTCCAGCGCCTGGACGCTGGCTGGCGGTAGCGGCAGCTCGCATTCTGGATCTGTGGTTACGAGGCTGTACCTGGCGAAACCCGCAGCCCAGACGTAGTCGAGGGCGTTCAAGTCCGTCTGGGCAGAGCAACAGGGCACCGTCACGGCCAGTGAGTCGAAATAGCCGTCCGGAAGGGCTGCCGTGTCCATCGTGTTGCCCCACCAGTCTTGGATGTCGGAGCTGCACACGGGGCACCGAACACCGCACCAGTTCTCCCCCGGGTCGATGAAGGCTGTGCCGGGGATGTCCCAAACTTCGTAACCACCCAACGCTTCAGGAACCAGTTGCTGTAGCCGGGCCTGCGCAGCCTCGCTCGCAGCCGGCGCAGGCGAAAAGTGCGGGTCCTTGGGTATGAGGTGGAGCAGCGTGATGCTCACGCTGCCGACCAGCCGTCCAGCGAGACTTCCGAACCGTGATTCAGGTAGTGGTGGAGGGCGCTGGCCGTGGTATCCACGAACGCCTCGGGGATGGCGTTGGCGTCGACCCAGCGGACCTGGAAGTGCTTGCGGGGTTCGCGGTTTTCGGGTTCGCCGGTCCATTCATGGGCGGCGAAGACGACCGTTAGGAAGCCGTTGGGGGCCTCCACGCCCCAGGCGCCGTGGATGATGTGGGCCACCTTGAGGGACTCGGGCTTCACCGTGAGGCCGGTCTCCTCGTACAGCTCGCGGACGGCCGTCTCGGTGATCGGTTCGCCCGGTTCGCTCTTGCCGACGGGGAGGTCCCACATGCCCTGGGCGAACTTGGCATTCTCGCTGCGCTGGAGGAGGACAACGCGGTTGGTGGCCTTGTCGTGGACGATGACGGCCGCGACCAGCAGGGTCATCGATTCGAGCGCCGGCTTGAGGGCTTGCGAGCGGTCGTCGGTCTGTTGGGCCACGGTGTTCCCTTCGTCGGGCGGGTTGTTGGGCATGTTAGGCGAGTGCCTCGCGGGCGCGGCGGGCGAGATCGGCGGCGCCGGGAACGCGGCGGCGCTGGTAGGCCGCGAGCGTGGAGCGGATCGAGGTGATCGCCTTCCGGGTCCGGTCGGAGGTCATGCCTTCCATGAGGACGAGGGCCTGGGTCCAGGCGGCAACGGCTTCGTCGGCGCGGGCCTGGGCGGCGAGGCTGTCGCCGAGGTCGGCGTGGGTGAGGGCGTGAACGCGCTTGTACTTCTCGGGGTCCCAGCGGGTGAGGGCGTCTCGGTGCTGCTGTTCGGTGCCGATGTGGTCGGCGAGGTCGGTCAGGGTGCGGGCGGTGTGGCTGGCCACGGTGCCGGCGGCGGGGCCGCTGACGCGGGAGTAGCTGGGCTGAGGGCCGTCGTCTCGTAGGAGTGCGTCTTCGGCGGCGAGCAGGGCGCGTGCGGCCGACGGGTTCTCGTCGGTGGCGGCGTAGGCGCGGGCGTGGGTGATGTGGAGGAGCGCCTCGGTCTGGCCGTCGACGTGGCCGAGACCTGTACGTAGGGCCCTTCCGCGGCCAAGGCAGTGGCCCAGCACCTGCGCTGCTACGTCTACCCGGCCTGGGAGAAGCGGGCGCTCGGCGCCATTAAGCCGGGCGACGTACAGAGCTGGGTCGCCAGCCTGACCACCACGCACGGGCTGGCCGCCAGCACCTCACGGACGGTCTTCAACACGGTCAACGCCGTCTTCCGGGCGGCTGTCCGTGACCGGATGATCCCCCACAACCCGTGCGCCGAGGCGAAGCTGCCCTCGGTGCCGCGGAAGAAGATCGTGCCGCTGGCTGTCGAGCAGGTGCGGACGCTGTCCGAGGCGATACCCGCCCGATACAAGGGCCTCGTGCTGCTCGGCGCTGCCACCGGGCTCCGCCCCGGCGAGCTCTTCGGCCTCCAGCTCCGGCACGTGGACCTGCTGCACGCGGCCGTCTCGGTCGAGCAGCAGGTCCAGCAGACCGCCAAGCACGGCGTGTACGTCTGCCCGCCCAAGACCGCTCGTTCGCACCGCACGGTCCCGCTCCCCCGCATGGCGGTGGATGCGATGAAGGCCCACCTGCGGGACTTCCCCGCCGATGGGCCCGAGGGCTGGATCTTCACGGCGCCGCAAGGCGGGCCCGTGGTCTACACGCACTTCATGGACGGGTCCTGGCGGCCCGCCTGTGCCAAGGCCGGCATACCGAAGGACCCGGACCCCATGCCCTCCGGCACCACTACGCCAGCCTGCTGATCAAGCACGGCGAGTCCGTGAAGACGGTCTCCGAACGTCTCGGCCACACCAACGCGGCCATGACGCTGAACATCTACACCCACTTGTGGCCCGACTCCGAGGAGCGAACCCGGGCCGCCGTCGACAAGGCGTACGCGGACCAGTCCGCCGATGCCCAGCCACAGGTCGACGAAGCGGCGTAGCCGCTCCCCCGCGCGCTGACCGAAGTCAGCTCGCTGCGGACTCTGTGCGGACCGCAAAGGCCGCCCAACCCGCTCCGCCGCAGGTCAGACGGCCTTTCGCCGAACGTATTAGACGTTGAAGCGGAACTCCACCACGTCGCCGTCCTGCATCACGTAGTCCTTGCCCTCCATGCGGGCCTTGCCCTTGGCGCGGGCCTCGGCGACCGAGCCGGTTTCCACGAGGTCCTCGAAGGAGATGACCTCGGCCTTGATGAAGCCCTTCTGGAAGTCGGTGTGGATGACACCGGCCGCCTCGGGGGCCGTCGCACCCTTCTTGATCGTCCAGGCGCGGGACTCCTTGGGGCCGGCCGTCAGGTAGGTCTGGAGGCCGAGGGTGTCGAAGCCGACGCGGGCGAGGGTGGCGAGGCCGGGCTCGTCCTGGCCGACGGACTGGAGGAGCTCCAGGGCCTCCTCCTCGTCCAGCTCGGCGAGGTCGGCCTCCAGCTTGGCGTTCAGGAAGATCGCCTCGGCGGGGGCGACCAGGGAGCGCTGCTCGTTCTTGAAGTCCTCGTCGGTCAGCTCCTCCTCATCCACGTTGAAGACGTAGAGGAAGGGCTTGGTGGTGAGCAGGTGCAGGTCGTGCAGCAGCTCGGCGCGCTCGCTGCCCTGGACGATGCCGTGCGTGAAGAGCGTCTCGCCCTTCTCCAGGATCTCCTTGGCCTCCTCGACGGCCTTGACCTTGGGCGCGATGTCCTTCTTGATCCGCGACTCCTTCTGGAGGCGGGGCAGCACCTTCTCGATCGTCTGGAGGTCGGCCAGGATCAGCTCGGTGTTGATCGTCTCGATGTCGTCCTTCGGCGAGACCTTGCCGTCGACATGGACGACGTTCTCGTCCTTGAAGGCCCGGATGACCTGGCAGATCGCGTCGGACTCACGGATGTTCGCGAGGAACTTGTTGCCCAGGCCCTCGCCCTCGGAGGCACCCCGCACGATGCCGGCGATGTCGACGAAGTCGACCGTGGCCGGGAGGATGCGCTCCGACTTGAAGATCGAGGCCAGCTTGGCGAGACGGGCGTCCGGCACGCCCACCACGCCGACGTTCGGCTCGATCGTGGCGAACGGGTAGTTGGCCGCCAGCACGTCGTTCTTGGTCAGGGCGTTGAACAGGGTCGACTTGCCGACGTTGGGCAGGCCGACGATTCCGATCGTGAGCGACACGTTGCGACTTCCCGTAGATGAGTGGGCCAGGGGGCTGCCAGGGGCCAGAGACCGACACTGGCCGATCCCCCAGTTTACGGCGTCCCGTCCACCGGGCTCACGGAACGGCCGTACGCCCGGCCGAGCGCCCCGCCTCGGCGTGTCTGAGGGCTGATTGAGCACATAAGCAGACCTAAGTTGGTCCAATGGAGCAACACAGGACGGGACCTCCGAACGACGGACCGCGACGGGGCCGGCAGCCGCCGGCCCCACTGCCGCCGCAGACCCGGCGCCGGCCGCGCGGTGAGCGGCCGCCCGCCCCGGGCACGGCGCGGCCGGTGGCCGCGGGCCGGCGGATCCGATCCGGCGAAGCGGCCGGGCGGCTGCCCAACCCGAGGCTCACCGGGCTGGGCAGCGGGCTGTTCTGCGTGGCGGCGATGTTCGTGCTCGGCTACCTGGACCAGCTCTTCCTCGGGGCCTCCCTGACGCTGTACGGGATGCTGTTCCTGCTGGTGTGCGTGCTCACGGCGGTGTGGGTCCGCGCGGGGGACGTGCTGACCGCGCCCGTGGTGGTGCCGATCGCCTTCGCGGTGGGACTGCTGCCCGTGGCCGACGGCAGCGGGGGGCTCGCCGGCAGCCTGATGGCCCTGTTCACGGGGCTGGCCACCCAGGCGGGCTGGCTGTACGGGGGGACGCTCGCCGCCGGGCTCATCGTCCTCGTACGCCGGGTGCGGTGGGTACGGCAGCGCCGCCGGAGAGGCTGACCCCCGGGGCACTGGCTGTACACCGGCACTGGCTGTACACCGGGGCACTGCTGTACAGCTGCGGCGAGGGCGGAGCCCGCGCCCTCGGACCCGCCGGGCCCGTGCCGTCAGGTGCGCTGGGCCGCCCGCATCGCCGCGCCGACGATCCCCGCGTTGTTCTGGAGCTGCGCGGGGACGATCTCGGCCTTGATGCCCTCGATGAAGTGGAGGAACTTGTCCGCCTTGCGGCTGACTCCGCCGCCGATGATGAACAGCTCCGGCGAGAACAGCATCTCCACGTGCGCCAGGTACTTGCGCACGCGCCGCGCCCACTGCTCCCAGCTGAGGTCGTGGTCCTCCTTGGCCTTGCTGGAGGCCCGTTTCTCCGCGTCCTGGCCGTTCAGCTCCAGGTGGCCCAGCTCGGTGTTCGGCAGCAGGGCGCCGTCCACGAAGACGGCGCTGCCGATGCCGGTGCCGAAGGTGAGCAGGACGACCGTGCCCTTGCGGTCCCGGCCGGCGCCGAACCGCATCTCGGCGACGCCCGCCGCGTCCGCGTCGTTCACCACGGTCACCGGGAGCCCGCCGAGTCTGTCGCTGAACAACGCGCGCGCGTCCGTGTCGATCCAGCTCGGATCGACGTTCGCCGCCGTACGGACCATGGCGCCGCCGGTGACCACCCCGGGGAAGGTCAGGCCGACCGGGCCGGTCCAGCCGAAGTGGTCCACGACCTGCTTGACCCCGTCGGCCACGCCGTCGGGCGTCGCCGGGTGCGGGGTGAGCACCTTGCAGCGCTCCTGGGCGAGGCCGCCCTCGTCCAGGTCGACCGGAGCGCCCTTGATCCCGGATCCGCCGATGTCCACGCCGAAGATCTGCATGGCTCCACGTTACGACGTACCACTGACGGTCACGCCTGCGGCGTACCGCTCCCGCCGCGCTCGGCGACCAGGGTGGCGGCCTCGTCGCGCAGGTCGCGGCGGAGCTCCTTGGGCAGCGAGAAGGTGATGGACTCCTCGGCGGCCTTGACGATCTCCACGTCCGCGTAGCCGCGCTCGGCGAGCCACTCCAGGACCTGCTCGACCAGCACCTCGGGCACGGAGGCACCCGAGGTGACGCCCACGGTGGTCACGCCCTCCAGCCACGCCTCGTCGATCTCGGCGGCGAAGTCCACCAGGTAGGCCTCGCGGGCACCGGCGATCTTGGCGACCTCGACCAGCCGCTTGGAGTTGGAGGAGTTGCGCGAGCCGACGACGATGACCAGCTCCGCCTCGGCGCCCATCTGCTTCACGGCCAGCTGCCGGTTCTGCGTGGCGTAGCAGATGTCGTCGCTGGGCGGGGAGACGAGACCCGGGAACTTCGTCTTCAGGGCGTCGACGGTCTCCATGGTCTCGTCCACCGAGAGCGTGGTCTGGGAGAGCCAGACGACCTTCGACGGGTCGCGGACCTCCACCTTGTCGACGTCGCCGGGGCCGTCGACCAGCTGGATGTGGTCGGGGGCCTCGCCGGAGGTGCCGATGACCTCCTCGTGGCCCTCGTGCCCGATCAGGAGGATGTCGTAGTCCTCCTTGGCGTACCGGACGGCCTCCTTGTGGACCTTGGTGACCAGGGGGCAGGTGGCGTCGATGGTGGCGAGCCGGCCCTGCCTGGCCTCCTCGTGCACCACGGGGGCCACGCCGTGCGCCGAGAACATCACGATGTTGCCCGGCGGCACCTCCTCCGTCCGCTCGACGAAGACGGCGCCCTTCTTCTCCAGGGTCTGCACGACGTACTTGTTGTGGACGATCTCGTGCCGGACGTAGATCGGGGCCCCGTACTGCTCCAGGGCTTTCTCGACGGCGATCACGGCGCGGTCCACACCGGCGCAGTAGCCCCGGGGGGCGGCGAGCAGGACACGGCGGCCAGACGAAGCGGTCATGCGTCCCATCGTAAGGCCGCGTCCGGCGGCCTTGAGATCGCCCGCCCGCCGCCCCACGGGAAGACTGGGGCGTATGTCCGACACCGGAACGACTGCCTGCGCGGCCGGGGAGCGGCACCGGCTGCGGCGCGGCCTCGGCCCGCGGGACCTGGTCGTCTACGGCCTGCTGTTCATCGCCCCGATGGCACCGGTCGGTGTCTTCGGGACGCTGGACGCCCGGTCCCACGGCGCGGTGGCGCTGGTGTACGTGGTGGCCACGGTAGCCATGGGGTTCACCGCACTCAGCTACGCGCAGATGGTCCGGGTCGTCCCGCAGGCGGGGTCGGTGTTCGCCTACGCGCGCGCCGGACTCGGCCCGGGGGCCGGGTTCGTGGCCGGCTGGATGGCGATGCTCGACTACGTGCTGATCCCCGCGGTGGCCTACCTCTTCTCCGGGATCGCGATGAACGCGCTGGTCCCCGAGGTCTCCCGGTGGGTGTGGACGGCGCTGGCCGTGGCCGTCACCACGCTGCTGAACCTGTGGGGCGTACGGGCCGCCGCGCGCGTGGGCCTCCTCGTCCTGGCGATGGAGATCGTGGTCCTGCTGGTGTTCGTGGCCTCGGCGATCGTGGTGCTGGCCCGGCAGGGAGCGGAGCGGGGTGTGCTCTCGCCGCTGTCGGGCGACGGCACGCAGGGCCCCTTCGCGCTGTCCGCGGTGATCGGCGGGGTGTCCGTGGCGGTCCTGTCCTACCTCGGCTTCGACGCGATCGCGACGTTCGCCGAGGAGGTCACCGGGGGGTCGGAGAAGGTGGCGCGGGCGCTGCTGTTCTGCCTGGCGCTGGCCGGGGTGCTGTTCGTGGCGCAGACGTACCTGGTGGCCCTGCTGGAGCCGACGACGTCGGCGCAGCTGGCGCGGGATCCCGGGAGGCAGGGTTCGGCGTTCTACGACGCGGTGGACGGCTCCGTCGGCACGTGGCTGCACGACCTGGTGGCCGCGAGCAAGGCGATCGGGGCGGCGTTCGCGGCGCTCGCGGGGCAGGCCGCGGCGGGCCGCCTGCTGTTCGCCATGGGCCGCGACCGGCGGCTGCCGCGCGTGCTGTCCCGGACGGATGCCGGCGTGCCGCGGGTCGCCCTGCTGTGCGCGGCCGTCGTCACGCTGCTCGCCGCGGGCTGGGCGGCACGGCGGGACGACGGGCTGGACCGGCTGGTGTCGGTGGTCGACATCGGCGCGCTGTCCGCGTTCACGCTGCTGCACGCGAGCGTGGTGGGCTATTTCGTGCGGCGCCGGGAGCGGATGAGCTGGTGGCGGCACGTCGTGGTGCCGGTGGCGGGAGCGGTGATCACGGTGGCGGTCATCGCGGAGGCGGCCGGGGCGGCCCAGGTGGTGGGGGCGGTGTGGCTGGTGATCGGCCTGGGGGTGCTGGCGGGGCAGCGGGGGCGGTCGGCCCCGGCCGGGTAGCCGAGCGGCGCGGGGTACGGGACGT
>NZ_JBEYCX010000014.1:44710-190544 GCF_040632975.1 Streptomyces sp. NPDC013455
GGACGGGTACGGGGGCGGTCCGCACCGGCCGGGTAGCCGAGCTGGGGTGCGGCGTACGGGACGGGTACGGGGGCGGCCCGCGCCGGCCGGGTAGCCGAACTGGGGTGCGGCGTACGGAACGGGTACGGGACGGGTACGGGGGCGGTCCGCACCGGCCGGGTAGCCGAGCTGGGGTGCGGCGTACGGGACGGGTACGGGGGCGGCCCGCGCCGGCCGGGTAGCCGAGCGGCGCGGCGTACGCGCGGCCCGGCGCGACCGGCCGAGGGCGCGAGGGGTCCGCGCGGCCGGCCCCTACGCAGGCGCGCGGAGAAGCCGGCCGCGCTCCCCACGGCGTGGCCGGGGCCGGTGGTCCGTGCGTGGCCGGACTGTCGGTCCCGGCCGTTAGGCTCGCCGCATGGCTGTGCACACGACCCCCGAGGCCCCCCTGCCGGTGGGCGAGGTCTCCCGGATGATCGGGGGATGGATCGACCGGCTCGGCGCGGTGTGGGTCGAAGGGCAGATCACGCAGCTGTCGCGCCGGCCCGGCGCCGGGGTCGTGTTCCTCACGCTGCGCGACCCGTCGTACGACATCTCCGTCAGCGTCACCTGCTACCGCCAGGTGTTCGACGCGGTCGCCGACGTCGTCGGCGAGGGCGCCCGGGTCGTCGTCCTGGCGAAACCGGAGTGGTACGCGCCGCGGGGCCAGCTGTCCCTGCGCGCCGCCGAGATAAAGCCCGTCGGCGTCGGTGAGCTGCTGGCCCGGCTGGAGCAGCTGAAGAAGGCGCTGGCGGCCGAGGGCCTGTTCGCGCCGGAGCGGAAGAAGCCGCTGCCGTTCCTGCCGCAGCTGATCGGGCTGGTGTGCGGCCGGGCCTCCGCCGCGGAGCGGGACGTGCTGGAGAACGCCCGGCACCGGTGGCCCGCGGTCCGCTTCGAGGTGCGCAACGTCGCGGTGCAGGGTGTGCACGCCGTTCCCCAGGTCGTGCAGGCGGTCAAGGAGCTCGACGCGATCGACGACGTGGACGTGATCATCGTGGCGCGCGGCGGCGGCAGCGTGGAGGACCTGCTGCCCTTCTCCGACGAGCAGCTGGTGCGGGCCGTGGCCCAGTGCCGTACGCCGGTCGTGTCCGCGATCGGGCACGAGCCGGACAACCCCCTGCTGGACCACGTCGCCGACCTGCGCGCCTCCACGCCGACGGACGCGGCCAAGAAGGTCGTGCCGGACGTGGGCGAGGAGCTGGAGCGGGTGCGGATGCTCCGGGACCGGACGCGGCGCTGCATGGCCGCGTTCGTGGAGCGCGAGGAGCGCGGCCTGGCGCACGCCCTGGCCCGGCCCTCGATGGAGGACCCGCACCGGATGATCGACGAGCGTGCCGACCAGGTGGCCTCGCTGGCCGACCGCGGCCGGCGGACCCTCGGGCATCTGCTGGACCGCGCGGACTCGGAGCTGACGCACACGCACGCGCGCGTGGTGGCGCTCTCCCCCGCGGCGACGCTCCAGCGCGGCTACGCGGTGCTGCAGAGGGCCGACGGGCACGCGGTGCGCGATCCGGCCGAGGTGACGGCGGGCGAGGCGCTGCGGGCGCGGGTCGCCGACGGTGAATTCACGGTGAAGGTGGGCGAATGACGAGCAAGGTGGACGAGACGCTCTCGTACGAGCAGGCGCGCGACGAGCTGATCGAGGTCGTACGGCGGCTGGAGGCGGGCGGTACGACGCTGGAGGAGGCCCTGGCTCTGTGGGAGCGCGGCGAGGAGCTGGCCAAGGTGTGCCGCCGCTGGCTGGAGGGGGCGCGGGCCCGGCTGGACGCGGCGCTGGCCGAGGAGGAGGCGGCGGAGAACGGCGAGTAGCGCGGTCCGGGAGCGGCGGACGGCCGGTGGACGGGCGGCGGCCCGGGGGCGGCCGGTGGCCGGGTGCCGGTCCGGGGCCGGCGGGCGGCCGGTGGACGGGCGGCGGCCCGGGGGCGGCCGGTGGCCGGGTGCCGGTCCGGGGCCGGCGGGCGGCCGGTGGACGGGCGCCGGTGCGGGGGGCGGCGGGTCGGGATGACGAGCGGTGCCGGCGCCGAGCAGCGTTGTGAGGCGCGTCACCGCACCCCCACACTTGTTGAAGGTTGAACTTCAGCTGACGTAAGGTCGGTCCCGTCAGCCGATCCGGACCGCGGTCCGGTACGTCGGAACACGACGCACCCAGAAAGTTCACGCATGTCTCTCGTTCTTGACCCCGCAGCCCAGGACCTGCTGTTCCGCGAGGCCCGCACCGCGAACACCTTCACCGACGAGCCGGTGACCGAGGAGCAGGTCCAGGCGATCTACGACCTGGTCAAGTACGGCCCCACCGCCTTCAACCAGTCCCCGCTGCGCATCACGCTGGTCCGCTCCCCCGAGGCCCGCGAGCGCCTGGTGGCGCTCATGGCCGAGGGCAACCAGCCCAAGACCGCCGCCGCCCCGCTGGTCGCCATCCTCTCCGCGGACAACGAGTTCCACGAGGAGCTGCCGGCCCTCTTCCCGCACTTCCCGCAGGCCAAGGACGTCTTCTTCAGCGAGCGCCCGGCCCGTGAGGGCGCCGCCGCGCTCAACGCCGCGCTGCAGGCCGCGTACTTCATCATCGGCGTCCGCGCCGCCGGCCTCGCCGCCGGCCCGATGACCGGCCTCGACTTCGAGGGCGTCCGCAAGGAGTTCCTGGACGACGACCACACCCCGCTGATGGTCGTCAACATCGGCAAGCCGGGCCCGGACGCCTGGTACCCGCGCTCCCCCCGCCTGGCCTACGAGGACGTCGTCACGACCGTCTGACCCGGCCGGAGCAGCCCGCACACGGCGAAGAGGCCCCCAGCACCGCCGGGGGCCTCTTCGCCGTGCGCGTCTCGCCGCGCACTCATTCCATCTTCAGCGCCTCGGCCATCGTGGTCAGCTCCTCGAAGGAGCCGGTGCCGGCCACCACCGTCGTGGAGCCGGGCGTGTCCTGGAGGACCAGGGCGTCGTACCGGCCGCCGGCGTAGCGGGTCCAGGTGCGGCCGTCGATCTTCTCGGTCCGCTGCGTGGCGGACCCGCCCTGACTGGCCTGGTCGATGAACTCGGAACGCTTCCGCGTGGACTGCTCGACCTGCACGTACTGGCCGGCCGGGGTCTGGAAGCCGAGGTGCCAGCGGTCGGATCCGCCACCCTGGAAGCGTACGGAGGTCGCCTTCCAGGTGCTCGGCAGGCCCTCGGGTGCGGCCACCGGGTAGCTCGCCGCCCGGCGGGCACCGGCCAGCTCGACCTGGTAGTCGACCCGCTTGAGGTCGGGAGCGTGATCGTCGTGCGGGACGGAGAGGAAGTAGACGACCGCCGCCGCGATGCCGATCAGGGCCAGGGAGAGGATCATGTCCCGGGCCGTCTTCTGCTTGCCGTTCGAACCTGCCACGTCCCCTATGGTCGCAGGTGCCCCATGCGCTCATCCGTGGGGTCCCCTGCTCATTTTGTCGTGGCGGCGATAGAGTCAGGGTCCAATACCCTCATCCGGCCGTCGTCGTATCAGAAAGGTGCGCTCCGATGACCGAAAATCATCACCTGCCGTCCGAGCTCGATGTTCCTTCCGAGGCTCCCGACCGCAACCTCGCCCTGGAACTCGTCCGGGTGACCGAAGCCGCCGCGATGGCAGCGGGCCGCTGGGTGGGGCGCGGTGACAAGAACGGCGCCGACGGTGCCGCGGTGCGCGCCATGCGGACCCTCGTCTCCACCGTGTCGATGAACGGCGTCGTCGTCATCGGCGAGGGCGAGAAGGACGAGGCCCCGATGCTCTTCAACGGGGAGCACGTGGGCGACGGCACCGGTCCCGAGGTCGACATCGCCGTCGACCCCATCGACGGCACCACGCTGACGGCGAAGGGCATGCCGAACGCGATCGCCGTCCTCGCCGCCGCCGAGCGCGGCGCCATGTTCGACCCGTCCGCGGTGTTCTACATGGACAAGCTGGTCACCGGCCCCGAGGCGGCGGACTTCGTCGACATCGACGCGCCCGTGGCCGTGAACATCAAGCGGATCGCCAAGGCCAAGAAGGCCACGCCGGAGGACGTCACCGTCGTCATCCTCGACCGGCCCCGGCACCAGAACCTGATCAGGGAGGTCCGGGAGGCCGGCGCGCGGATCAAGCTGATCTCCGACGGCGACGTGGCCGGCTCGGTGTACGCGCTGCGCGAGGGCACCGGGGTCGACCTGCTCCTCGGCATCGGCGGCACGCCCGAGGGCATCATCTCCGCCTGCGCCGTGAAGTGCCTGGGCGGCACCATCCAGGGCAAGCTGTGGCCGAAGGACGACGAGGAGCGGCAGCGCGCCATCGACGCCGGCCACGACCTCGACCGCGTGCTCACCACCGACGACCTGGTGTCCGGGGAGAACGTGTTCTTCGTCGCCACCGGCATCACCGACGGCGAGCTGCTGCGCGGGGTCCGCTACCGCTCGGAGACCGCGCTGACCGAGTCGATCGTGATGCGCTCGAAGTCCGGGACCGTGCGGCGGATCTACTCCGAGCACCGGCTCAGCAAGCTGCGGGCCTACAGCGCCATCGACTTCGACCGGGCCAAGTAGCACCCCGCCGGGGCACCGCCCCGGCGGGAACCGAAAGGGCGCCCTCTGTGCGGAGAGGGCGCCCTTCGGCACGTGTGCTAGCCGGCTATGCGGTTCGCCGTCGCGCGTGCCGCCTTCTTCAGCTCCACTTCCCGCCGGCGGCGGCGCGCCAGCACCACCCGGCGTTCCGCCGCCGTGAGGCCGCCCCAGACGCCGTACGGCTCCGGCTGGAGCAGGGCGTGTTCGCGGCACTCGACCATGACCGGGCAGCGGGCGCAGACCCGCTTGGCCGCCTCCTCGCGGGACAGCCGCGCGGCCGTCGGCTCCTTCGACGGCGCGAAGAACAAGCCGGCCTCGTCGCGCCGGCACACCGCTTCGGTGTGCCAGGGTGCGTCTTGATCCCTGTCTCGCGTCGGCACCCGCTGGGCCGGAACGGCAGCGACCTGCAGGGACGAATGCGGCGGTTGCAGCACGGTCTACTCCTGACGACGGCTTCGCGAGCGAGAGACGATGCAGCAAGGCCTACCCGCTGTGCGCGCGCCTATGCACAGCGTTCCCATCCGCGAGCGCGCGGCGGCTCTTTCACGCCCCCACGAGGGCTCCGCCGCGGGCGCGCACCCCGGCGGGGTCAGCCCGGCGCGCGTCCGTCGACGCCCGGGTGCCGCGCCCGTCAGTGCCCCGGTGCCGCGCCCGTCAGTGCCCCAGGTGCTTGCGGAGCTTGCGGTCGACCTTGTCCTGCACGCGGTCCAGGATGTCCGCCACGAGCCTGCCCCGCCTGGGCCGCGCCTCGACGTTGCCGAACACGGCCCAGCCGTCGACGTAGACGACCGGCGCGTCCGGATCCACCGAGTCCAGCGGGCTCACCTCGAAGTTGCCGAGCACACCGCCTCCGGTGCCGCGCAGGGAGATGTTCTCCGGGACGCGGATCCGGACCTCGCCGAAGACGGAGACGGCCTTGATCACCACCTGCTGGTACTCGAAGATCGCCTCGCTGAGGTCGATCTCGACGCTGCCGAAGACCGCGTACGCGTGCAGCCGGCGGCCGGCCCGCCAGCGGCCCCGGCGCACGGCGCTGCTGAACACCGCCACCACGTTCGCGTCCGCCTCCGCCGGAATCGCGCCCGGGGTGGGGCGCGGCGGGACGGGCGCGTAGGCGGGGGCGGCGGGGCGGCGGTGGCCGCCGGGCAGGTCCCGGACGAAGACCTCCAGCTCCCCCACCGTCTTGGCGGCCAGCACCCCGCCCACGCGCTCGGCGTGCTCCTCGGCCGTCAGCCGGCCCTCGGCCAGGGCTTCGCGGAGGATGTCGGCGACCCGGTCCCGGTCGGCGTCGGAGGCGCGCAGGTCGGCCGCGGGTGTGGGTGCGGTTGTGGGTGCGGTCTGCTTGTGAAGGTCCACGCCGGGCAGCGTACCGAAACACGATAGATCGCGACACCCCCGACTGAGCCCTACCTCACAAGCTCGCCGCCGAGGGCAGGTTCTACGCTGGACGGGCCCGCCAGCGTCGGCGGGCCGCCGTCCGCAGAGTGAGGAATGGGCTGAGATGCCTGAGTTCGCGTACACCGATCTACTCCCCCAAGGAGAGGACACCACCCCCTACCGCCTGGTGACGTCCGAGGGCGTCTCGACGGTCGAGGGACCCGACGGGCGGACGTTCCTCAAGGTGGAGCCGGAGGCGCTGCGCAAGCTGGCCGAGGAGGCCGTCCACGACATCCAGCACTACCTGCGCCCCGCGCACCTCGCACAGCTCCGGCGGATCATCGACGACCCCGAGGCGTCGGGCAACGACAAGTTCGTCGCGCTGGACCTGCTGAAGAACGCCAACATCGCGGCTGCCGGCGTGCTGCCGATGTGCCAGGACACCGGTACGGCGATCGTCATGGGCAAGCGCGGGCAGAACGTGCTGACGGCCGGGGAGGACGAGAAGCACCTCTCGCACGGCATCTTCGACGCCTACACCAAGCTGAACCTGCGGTACTCGCAGATGGCTCCGCTCACCATGTGGGAGGAGAAGAACACCGGCTCCAACCTGCCGGCCCAGATCGAGCTGTACGCCACCGACGGCGGCGCCTACAAGTTCCTGTTCATGGCGAAGGGCGGCGGCTCCGCCAACAAGTCCTTCCTGTACCAGGAGACGAAGGCCGTCCTGAACGAGGCCTCCATGATGAAGTTCCTGGAGGAGAAGATCCGCTCGCTCGGTACGGCCGCCTGCCCGCCGTACCACCTGGCGATCGTCGTCGGCGGCACGAGCGCCGAGTACGCGCTGAAGACCGCGAAGTACGCCTCGGCGCACTACCTGGACGAGATCCCCGCCGAGGGCTCGCCGCTCGGGCACGGTTTCCGGGACAAGGAGCTGGAGGAGAAGGTCTTCGAGCTCACGCAGAAGATCGGCATCGGCGCGCAGTTCGGCGGCAAGTACTTCTGCCACGACGTGCGCGTGGTCCGGCTGCCGCGGCACGGCGCGTCCTGCCCGGTCGCCATCGCCGTGTCCTGCTCCGCCGACCGGCAGGCGGTCGCGAAGATCACCGCCGAGGGCGTCTTCCTGGAGCAGCTGGAGACCGACCCGGCGCGCTTCCTGCCGGACACCACGGACGAGCACCTCGACGAGTCGTCCGACGTGGTGAGGATCGACCTGAACCAGCCGATGGACACCATCCTCGCCGAGCTGTCCAAGTACCCGGTCAAGACGCGGCTGTCGCTGACCGGTCCGCTGGTCGTGGCCCGCGACATCGCGCACGCCAAGATCAAGGAGCGGCTGGACGCGGGCGAGGAGATGCCGCAGTACCTGAAGGACCACCCGGTGTACTACGCCGGTCCGGCGAAGACCCCCGAGGGCTACGCGTCGGGTTCCTTCGGTCCGACGACGGCCGGGCGCATGGACTCCTACGTCGAGCAGTTCCAGGCCGCCGGCGGCTCCAAGGTGATGCTCGCCAAGGGCAACCGGAGCAAGCAGGTCACCGACGCGTGCAACGCACACGGCGGCTTCTACCTCGGCTCCATCGGCGGACCGGCCGCCCGCCTCGCCCAGGACTGCATCAAGAAGGTGGAGGTCCTGGAGTACGAGGAGCTGGGCATGGAGGCCGTCTGGAAGATCGAGGTCGAGGACTTCCCGGCGTTCATCGTGGTGGACGACAAGGGGAACGACTTCTTCCAGGACCCGGCGCCGCAGCCGACGTTCACGTCGATCCCGGTGCGGGGCCCCGGCCTGGCCTGAGTTCCCCCCCGCACCTCCCGGACCCCTCGGCGCCCGCCGGGGGGTCCGCTGCTGCGGGCGGGCGCGGAAGCAGCGGGTGCGCCCGCCCGGGCGGCGCCACGACCGGCCGGCCACCACGCCGGTCCACGCGCCACCACGCGGGGCCGCGTGGCCGCGTCCCGAAGCCGGTGGCACCTCCGGTGTGTACTGGTGGGTGGTCGGAGGGGGAATCGGACGGGGAATACGCGTCCCGCGCCACGTGCTCACGCTTTCGGAGGTACGACGATGACGACCGAAGAGCCGCAGTACCGGATCGAGCACGACTCGATGGGCGAGGTCCGGGTCCCGGCCCACGCCAAGTGGCGCGCGCAGACGCAGCGGGCCGTGGAGAACTTCCCGGTCTCCGGGCAGCGGATCGAGCGGGCGCACATCGAGGCGCTGGCCCGCATCAAGGCCGCGGCGGCGAAGGTCAACGCCGAGCTGGGCGTCCTGGACGAGGAGGTCGCGGAGGCGATCCAGGAGGCGGCCGCGGAGGTCGCCGCGGGCAGGTGGGACGAGCACTTCCCGGTGGACGTGTTCCAGACCGGCTCCGGCACCTCGTCGAACATGAACACCAACGAGGTGATCGCAACGCTGGCGACCGAGCGGCTCGGCCGGGACGTGCACCCCAACGACCACGTCAACGCCTCGCAGTCGTCCAACGACGTCTTCCCGTCCTCGATCCACATCGCGGCCACCGCGGCCGTCACGCACGACCTGATCCCGGCCCTGGAGCACCTGGCCGCTTCCCTGGAGCGCAAGTCCGGGGAGTTCGCCGACGTGGTGAAGTCCGGGCGGACGCATCTGATGGACGCCACGCCGGTGACGCTCGGTCAGGAGTTCGGCGGCTACGCGGCCCAGGTGCGGTACGGCGTCGAGCGGCTGAGGGCCTCCCTGCCGCGCCTGGCCGAGCTGCCGCTGGGCGGCACGGCGGTCGGTACGGGCATCAACACCCCGCCCGGCTTCTCCGCCGCCGTCATCGCGGAGGTGGCCCGGGCCACCGGGCTGCCGCTCACCGAGGCCCGCGACCACTTCGAGGCGCAGGGCGCCCGGGACGGCATCGTGGAGACCAGCGGGCAGCTGCGGACCATCGCGGTCGGCCTGACGAAGATCGCCAACGATCTGCGCTGGATGTCCTCCGGGCCGCGCACCGGTCTGGCCGAGATCCGGCTGCCCGACCTCCAGCCCGGCTCCTCGATCATGCCGGGCAAGGTCAACCCGGTCGTCCCGGAGGCCGTGTTGATGGTCGCCGCCCAGGTCATCGGGAACGACGCCACCATCGCCACCGCCGGTGCGGCCGGCAACTTCGAGCTGAACGTCATGCTCCCGGTCATCGCCAAGAACGTCCTGGAGTCGGTGCGGCTGCTGGCGAACGTCTCGCGGCTGCTGGCCGACCGGACCGTCGACGGCATCACCGCCGACCGCGAACGGACCCGCGAGTACGCCGAGTCGTCGCCGTCCGTGGTGACCCCGCTGAACAAGTACATCGGTTACGAGGAGGCCGCGAAGGTCGCCAAGAAGTCGCTCGCGCAGCGGAAGACGATTCGTGAAGTCGTCCTGGAGAGCGGGTACGTGGAGCGCGGCGACCTGACGCTGGAACAGCTGGACGAGGCGCTGGACGTCCTGCGGATGACACGGCCCTGACCGCGGGCGACGTTTTCCGGCCACCCGGCACCACCGTGATGTGCACCGCAGCGTCGTATGCCCGTGGCACCTAATATCTGTGCATGACGGACGACGCGGCGGTGACACGAGTGGCGAGGGGACCTGCGACGCACTGGACCCCGGGGACCCGGATCCTGTGGCGCTACCGGGAGAACGGCGGCGCGCGCTTCCACATCGCCCGCCCGGTCACCGTCGTACGCGACGACGCGGAACTGCTCGCGGTGTGGCTGGCGCCCGGCACCGAGTGCGTGAAGCCGGTCCTGGCCGACGGCACGCCGGTGCACCTGGAGCCGCTGGAGTCCCGCTACACCAAGCCGCGCACGGTCCAGCGGGACCGCTGGTTCGGCACGGGCGTGCTGAAGCTGGCCCAGCCCGGCCGGCCCTGGTCGGTGTGGCTGTTCTGGGATCCGGGCTGGCGGTTCAAGAACTGGTACGTCAATCTGGAGGAGCCGCTGGCGCGTTGGGCGGGCGGGGTGGACTCAGAGGACCACTTCCTGGACATCTCCGTGCATCCGGACCGGAGTTGGCACTGGCGTGACGAGGACGAGTTCGCGCAGGCCCAGCGGGACGGGCTGATGGACGCGGCGACCGCGGAGCGGGTGCGGGCGGCCGGCCGGGAGGCGGTGGAGGTGATCGGCGCGTGGGGGCCGCCGTTCGGTGATCCGTGGCCGCACTGGCGCCCGGACCCGTCCTGGACGGTACCTTCTCTCCCCGAGGACTGGGACCGCACGCCCGCGCACCTGTCCTCGTGAGACTCTTGATGCGCCCCCGGGCATGAAACGTAGGATCGTCCTCCGCAAGGGCGCGCAAGTGCAACCACCGGAGCATGGACCGGGCTTGACCGATCGTCACCGAGGGGCGGCAGGACGTGAGCGAGGGGTACGAGGGCGGCGCCACCGCGGACCGCGGCGGCCCGGCGAACGGCACGGAAACAGGCTCCGACCCCGCGGCGATTCCGTTCCTGGGACACGTATTGCGGGTATCGGCACTTCGGCGGGACCAACTGCGCGCCCGGCGCACCCGGCGCACAGCCCCGGACGGATGGATGCGACACGCGTGACGGAGCAGCCCACCTCCTTCGAACGCCCCCAGCCGGGCGTCGACCCCGCGGAGGGCCGCGGGGCGCTGCTGCGTGCCCCGAAGCAGCTCGGCGACCCGGCCTTACCCGCGCAGGCCCGCACCGAGGGGATGTCCTCGGCACCGGGCACGGCCACGCCCTGTGGCAAGGGAAAGGACGGCAAGGGGAAGGAGCCCCCAGTCAACGGCCCCGAGCACTCCCAGCCCGCCTCCGAGGGCCCGATGGGGGTATCCGCCACCAGAGGGGGTTCCAGCGTGGAGGACCATCGCCCGCGCCCGGCACCGGAGACCATCCCGGCGCAGCCCGGTGCCGAGCAGGAGCGGGTGCCGGGCGGCCAGGAGCGCCGCAGCGGGCGGGGACTGCCGCCGGGGCGGCCGATGCCGATGCGGCGGGACGGGGACCGGCTCAGGTTCGTGGGCGCGGCCACCCGGCGGATCGCCCGCGGGCTCGACCTGGACGAGATCGTGATGGGGCTGTGCCGGGCCACCGTGCCGACGTTCTCGGACGCGATCCTGGTCTATCTGCGCGACCCGCTTCCGGTCGGTGACGAACGGCCCACCGGTCCGGTGGTGCTGCGGCTGCGCCGCACCGACCGGATACCGGAGGAGCGGGACACCGACGGGGTGCTGCTGCCGCCGGCGTTCGAGCCGGAGCCGGAGCCGTCCGCGCTGGCGGACCTGTCGTCGCTCACCACCGAGCTGTGCGAGGTGCGGCCGGGTGGCGCGCTGAACGAGGTGCTGCGCGGGGTGCGGCCGGTGTTCGCCGACGCGCCCGCCGCCCGGGCCGCGCTGCCCGAGCTGCTCGGCGAGGGCGGCGAGGCGGTCGTACCGGGCGGGCAGCACGCGATCCTGGCGCCGCTGCGCGGCCGCCGCCGGGTGATCGGCGCGGCCCTCTTCCTGCGCCGCCCGGACCGGCTCGCCTTCGAGGCGGACGATCTGCTGGTGGCCGCGCAGCTGGCCACGCACAGCGCGCTGGGCATCGACAAGGCGGTGCTGTACGGCCGGGAGGCGTACATCGCCGACGAGCTCCAGCGCACCATGCTGCCCGAGACCCTGCCCCGCCCGACCGGTGTCCGGCTGGCCTCGCGCTACCTGCCGGCGGCGGAGACCGCGCGGGTCGGCGGTGACTGGTACGACGCCATCCCGCTGCCCGGCAGCCGGGTCGCGCTGGTCGTCGGCGATGTGATGGGCCATTCGATGACCTCGGCGGCGATCATGGGGCAGCTGCGTACCACCGCGCAGACCCTGGCCGGGCTCGACCTGCCGCCGCAGGAGGTGCTGCACCACCTGGACGAGCAGGCGCAGCGCCTGGGCACCGACCGCATGGCGACCTGCCTGTACGCCGTCTACGACCCGGTCACGCACCGCATCACGATCGCCAACGCCGGTCATCCGCCGCCCGTGCTGCTGCACCTGGGCGGCCGGGCGGAGGTGCTGCGGGTGCCGCCGGGCGCGCCGATCGGCGTCGGCGGGGTGGACTTCGAGGCGGTGGAGCTGGACGCGCCCGCCGGGGCGACCCTGCTGCTGTACACCGACGGGCTGGTGGAGTCCCGGCTGCGGGACGTGTGGACCGGCATAGAGCAGCTGCGGGAGAAGCTGGCCGCGACCGCCCAGCTGACCGGACCCGACCATCCGCCGCCCCTCGAAGCGCTGTGCGACGAGGTGCTGGACATACTCGGCCCGGGTGACCGGGACGACGACATCGCGCTGCTCGCGGCCCGGTTCGACGGGATCGCGCCGAGCGATGTCGCGTACTGGACGCTGGAGCCGGACGAGACGGCCCCCGGCCAGGCCCGCCGGCTGGCCCGGCGCGCGCTCGCCCGCTGGGACCTGGAGGACCTGACGGACTCGGTGGAGCTGCTGGTGAGCGAGGTCGTGACGAACGCGGTGCGGTACGCGTCGCGTCCGGTGACGCTGCGGCTGCTGCGCACGGACGTGCTGCGCTGCGAGGTCGGCGACGACGTGCCCCAGCTGCCGCGGCTGCGGCAGGCCCGGGCCACGGACGAGGGCGGGCGCGGCCTGTACCTGGTGAACAGGATGGCCCGGCGCTGGGGAGCGACCCGGCTGAGCACCGGCAAGGTGGTGTGGTTCGAGCTGAACCGGGTCTGAGTCCCGGCGGGTGACGAACGACGAGGGGCGCCCGGAGCCGTGTGGCTCCGGGCGCCCCTCGTCGTGCCTACTGCCCGAGTTCCCCGCCGGGATCGAGCGGGTCCTCCGTGACGGGAGCCGTCGGCACCCCGGTGGTCGGGGTCTGCGTCGGCGTCTTGGAGGGCGTCTGCGACGGCGCCTGGGACGGGGTGCGGGACGGCGACTGGGACGGCGAGGCGGACGTCGGCGGTGCGCTGGACGGCGTCTGCGACGGCGTCTCGGTG
This sequence comes from Streptomyces sp. NPDC013455, assembly GCF_040632975.1. NCBI lineage: Bacteria > Bacillati > Actinomycetota > Actinomycetes > Kitasatosporales > Streptomycetaceae > Streptomyces > Streptomyces sp. NPDC013455. The sequence continues at coordinate 57,572 of NZ_JBEYCX010000014.1, forward strand.
GGGGTGTGCGTCCAGGTCGGCGTCTCGGTCGGTGCGACGGCGGCGCCCTGCGTGGTGTTCAGGTCGAACGTGGCCTTGCCGGTCACGCCGAAGGTGTACGCGGCCCAGATCTGCGCCGGGTAGCCGCCGCCGTTGATCCGGCCCGGGGGCGGGAGCAGGCCGGTCGCGCCCTTCATGGAGACGTGGGCCTTGGTCTTCGGGTCCTCGCCGAACAGGCCGACGGAGGTGACCAGGTCGGGGGTGTAACCGGTGAACCAGGCCGACTTGTTCTCGTCGGAGGTACCGGTCTTGCCGGCCACCTGGCGGCCGCCGCGCAGCGGGTTGCCGGCCACGGACCTCTTGGCCGTACCGTCGTCGACCACGCCGGTGAGCACCGAGGTGACGGTGTCGGCGGCCGTGCGGCTGATCACCGAGCCGCCGACCGCGTCCGGGATGTCGACCGAACGGCCCTTGTTCTCGGCCGACTTGATGATCGTCGGGGTCACCTTGTGGCCGTGGTTGGCGAAGGTGGCGTAGATCCCGGCCATCTCCAGGGGGCTGGCGCCCATCGAGCCGAGGGTCTGCGCGGGCACCGCCTGCATGCCCTTGGTGTCCATGCCGAGCCTGCTCGCGGTGCTCATCACCTTGTCCATGCCCACGTCCACGCCCATCTGCGCGAAGACGGAGTTGACGGACTTGTTCATGGCCTGCTGGACGGTGACGTCGTCGTAGCTGATGTCGTCCTCGTTCGGCGGGGCGAAGCCGACCTTGGTGCCGTGGTCCACGACGGGGCGCCGGCTGGTTCCGTCGTAGACGGTGTCGGCGGTGATCGGCTTGCCGTCCTGCGTGGTGGCGTTGCGCTCCAGCGCGGCGGCGAGGATGACCGGCTTGAAGGTCGAGGCGGGCTGGTAGTCCCGGCGGGTGGCGTTGTCGTAGTAGTGCTGGTAGTAGTCCTGGCCGCCGTAGAGCGCGACGATCTTGCCGGTCTCGGGGTCGACGGAGACGGCGCCGGCCTGGATGTCGCCGTCGACCTTGCGCTTCTTCTTGTCGAGCTTGGCGGTCAGCTGGGTCTTGACGGCCTTCTCCAGCGCGGCCTGCTTCTTCCGGTCGATGTTGAGGGTGATCGTCCAGCCCTTCTCGACGACCGCGTTCTCGGCCTGCGACTGGGTCAGGCCCTGCTCCGCCATGAGCTGCTGTTCCAGCTGCTGGTTGGCGAGTTCGACCAGGTAGCCCTTCTGTCCGCCGAGACCGGGGGCGCCCTTGGGCTCCTCGATCTTCGGGAAGTGCATAGTGTCCCGCTTGGCCTTGGACAGCCAGCCCTCCTCGACCATGTTGTCGAGGACGTAGTTCCAGCGCTCCGTGACCAGCTTCTTGCCGGTGGGGGTGGCGACCGCCCAGTCGTACTGGCTGGGCGCCTGGAGCAGGGCGGCGAGGTAGGCGCCCTGCTGGACGTCGAGGTCCTCGGCGTCGACGTGGAAGTAGGCCTGGGCGGCGGCCTGGATGCCGTAGGCGTTGCGGCCGTAGTAGCTGGTGTTGATGTAGCCGGCGAGGATGTCGTCCTTGGACTTCTCGCGGTCCACCTTCAGCGCGATGACCAGCTCCTTCACCTTGCGGGTGACGGTCTGGTCCTGGTTGAGGTAGAAGTTCTTGACGTACTGCTGGGTGATCGTGGAGCCACCCTGCTTGCCCTTGCCGGCCAGCGTGTTGAGCAGTCCGCGGGCGGTGCCCCGGAAGTCGACGCCGGCGTCGTGGTAGAAACTCTTGTTCTCCGCGGCGACGAAGGTCAGCTGGACCTTGCGGGGGACCTTGGACAGGTCGACGATCTCGCGGTTGACCTTGCCGCTGCGGGCCAGGATCGTGCCGTCGCTGAACTTGTAGACGTTGCTCTGCTGCTGGGCGGCGGCGTTGCCCTCGGGGATGTCGACGTACAGGTAGAGCCCGATGAACGCCGCGATGACCAGCAGGCACGTCGCGAAGAAGGTGCCGAGGATCTTCTTCCAGGTGAAGAGCCGGCGTATAAGGCCCTTCGGCGGTTTCGCGGTGGCACCGCCCGTGGACGCGGTGCCCGCCGTGGACGCGGTCCCCGCCGCGGGTGCGGTCCCCGCCGCGGGCGTGGAGCGGCGGCGCTTGGGGGCCGCGCGGCGGCCACCGCGCTGTCGCGCTCGTCTCTCTTCCGCTCGTCCCATGGGTCCCTACGCTCGCTTCCGTCTCGGGGTCAGCTCCGAAAGCTAACACCCGCCTATATGACAAAGGGCGCCTCATCCGTTCTTTTACGGACGTGACAATCAGCACCTGCCCCAAGGGAACCGACGGTTTCGAGCGCCGACAGGTTGCCCGACGCCGAAAAAGTGATATCACTTGGATAGTTCGAAGCTAGGTACCACGAGAAACGGGGGGACACCTATGTCCGATCTGCCCGAGATGCCTGCCCCGCGCGTGCGGGAGTTCACCGCCCACAGCATCGGCGGCGGGCTCGCCCTGCTGCTCGGCCTGACCGGGCTCGGCGCCGCCGCCGCGCTGTTCGGGGCGTCCGGCGCGGCCTCCTCCCCCGGCGCCGAGGGCGGTCTCATCGCCGCCGGTGTCGCCGTCCTGCTCGCGTCGCTCATCGCGATGCGCGGACTGAACACGGTCGCGCCGGGTGAGGCCAGGGTCGTCCAGCTCTTCGGGCGCTACCGGGGCACGATCCGGGAGGACGGCCTGCGCTGGGTGAACCCCTTCACCTCCCGGACCCGGATCTCCACCCGGGTGCGCAACCACGAGACCGCCGTACTGAAGGTGAACGACGCCTACGGCAACCCGATCGAGCTGGCCGCGGTCGTGGTCTGGAAGGTCCAGGACACCGCGCAGGCCACCTTCGAGGTGGACGACTTCGCGGAGTTCGTCGCCACGCAGACCGAGACGGCCGTGCGGCACATCGCCATCGAGTACCCCTACGACGCCCACGACGAGGGCGGCCTGTCGCTGCGCGGCAACGCCGAGGAGATCACCGAGAAGCTGGCCGTCGAACTCCAGGTGCGGGTGGAGGCGGCCGGAGTGCGGATCATCGAGTCCCGCTTCACGCATCTCGCGTACGCTCCCGAGATCGCCTCCGCGATGCTCCAGCGGCAGCAGGCGGGGGCGGTTGTCGCGGCCCGGCGGCAGATAGTCGACGGCGCCGTGGGCATGGTCGAGGAGGCGCTCGCCCGTATCGCCGAGCGGGACATCGTGGACCTGGACGAGGAGCGGAAGGCGGCGATGGTGTCCAACCTGATGGTGGTGCTGTGCGGGGACCGTGCCCCGCAGCCCGTCCTCAACACCGGGACCCTCTACCAGTGACGGACTCCCCGGAGACCCCCAAGCGGCGGCCGCAGCAGCGCAAGCAGGTGCTGCTGCGGCTGGACCCGTCGGTGTACGACGCGCTCGCCCGCTGGGCCGGCGACGAACTGCGCTCGGCCAACGCGCAGATCGAGTTCCTGCTGCGCAAGGCGCTGGCGGAGGCGGGACGGCTGCCGAAGGACACCGGGCCGCTCCCGCGCCGGGGGCGGCCGCCGGGGGGCACGGGCGCGTAGCAGGCGGCCCCGGCCCGCCAGGCGGATCCGGCGTGGTCGCCGGACCCGCCAGGCGGATCCGGCGTGGTCGCCGGCGGGGCCGGGCGGCTGTCGCGAAACCGTGACGAACGCCCGCCACCTGCACGGCCCCCCCTCCCGCCGAGGTCTGCACACTCCGCGTATACATCGTGCGTATACACCCTGTGTAGAGTGCTGCCATGTCCATCGGTCACACCCTCCTAGGGCTCCTGGAGTCCGGCCCGCGCCACGGCTACGACCTCAAGCGGGCCTTCGACGAGAAGTTCGGTCACGACCGGCCGCTGCACTACGGCCAGGTCTACTCCACGATGTCCCGGCTGCTGAAGCACGGCCTCGTGGAAGTCGACGGGATCGAGGCGGGCGGCGGCCCCGAGCGCAAGCGGTACGCGATCACGGACGCCGGCATCACCGACGTCGAGCGCTGGCTCGCCACCCCGGAGAAGCCCGAGGAGTACCTCCAGTCGACCCTCTACACCAAGGTCGTCCTCGCCCTCCTCACCCACCGCGACGCGGCCGACATCCTCGACACGCAGCGCGCCGAGCACCTGCGCAGCATGCGGATCCTGACCGACCGAAAGCGCAAGGGCGATCTCGCGGACCAGCTGATCTGCGACCACGCCCTGTTCCACCTGGAAGCCGACCTGCGCTGGCTGGAACTGACCGCCGCGCGCCTCGACAAGCTCCGTGCGGCGGTGGCCCGATGACCCCTCCGCCCGGCTCCCTGCTCGCCGCCGAGAACCTGCGCAAGACCTACGGCCCCACCGTCGCGCTGGACGGCGCCGGGTTCTCCATCCACCCCGGCGAGGTCGTCGCCGTGATGGGTCCCTCCGGCTCGGGCAAGTCGACGCTGCTGCACTGCCTCGCCGGCATCGTGCCGCCCGACTCCGGTTCCATCACCTACGACGGCCGCGAACTGGCCGGCATGAGCGACGGCGAGCGCAGCGCCCTGCGCCGCAGCGAGTTCGGCTTCGTCTTCCAGTTCGGCCAGCTGGTCCCGGAGCTGACCTGCGTGGAGAACGTGGCGCTGCCGCTCAGGCTGAACGGCACCCCCCGCAGGCAGGCCGAGCGGACCGCGCTCGCCTGGATGGAGCGCCTGGAGGTGGACGACCTCCGGGCCAAGCGGCCCGGCGAGGTCTCCGGCGGCCAGGGCCAGCGGGTCGCGGTGGCGCGGGCGCTGGTCACCGGACCCCGGGTGCTCTTCGCCGACGAACCGACCGGCGCGCTCGACTCCCTCAACGGCGAGCGGGTGATGGAGCTGCTCACGGACGCGGCCCGCTCCACGAACGCGGCCGTCGTGCTCGTCACGCACGAGGCCCGGGTCGCCGCCTACTCCGACCGGGAGATCGTCGTACGCGACGGCCGGTCCCGGGACATGGAGCGGGCCATATGAACGTCGGGCGGTGGAGCCGGGACCTGGGCATGGGGGTCCGGTTCGCGGTCACCGGCGGGCGCGAGGGCTGGGTCCGGATGGTGCTCACGGCGGTCGGCGTCGGCCTGGGTGTGGCACTGCTGCTGCTGACGACGGCGATCCCGAACGCGTTGGCGGTCCGGCACGACCGCGACCAGGCCCGGCTGGACTACACCTACGGCCCGAACCGGCCGAAGGCGGCCGACACACTGGTGATCTCCGACGCCGACACGACGTTCCACGGCAGCGAGGTGCGCGGCCGGCTGGTGCAGCCCGAAGGGCCGCGGGCCCCGCTCGCCCCCGGCCTGTCGGCGTATCCGGCACCGGGCGACATGGTCGTTTCCCCCGCGCTGAAGGAGCTGCTCGGCTCGGCGGACGGCAGGCTGCTGCGCGAGCGGCTGCCGTACCGGATCACCGGGACGATCGGTGAGCGGGGGCTCATCGGCTCGCACGAACTGGCCTACTACGCCGGTGCGGAGAACCTCGCGGCGCGGATCAACGGCTGGCAGACGGCCCGGATCACCGAGTTCGGCCCGCCGCGGCCGACGCCGGCCAGCCGGCTGGACCCGGTCCTGCTGCTGCTGGTGCTGGTCGTCTTCGTGGTGCTGCTGATGCCGGTCGCCGTGTTCATCGCCGCGGCCGTGCGCTTCGGCGGGGAGCGGCGCGACCGCAGGCTGGCCGCGCTGCGGCTGGTGGGCTCCGACAGCCGGATGACCCGGCGGATCGCGGCCGGCGAGGCCCTCGCCGGATCGCTGCTCGGACTGGTCTTCGGCGCCGTCTTCTTCCTGCTCGGCCGTCAGCTCGCGGGCTCGGTCGAGGTCATGGGCGTCAGCGTGTTCCCCAGCTACCTCGACCCCACGCCGGCGCTCGCCGCCCTGGTCGCGGTGGCCGTCCCGGCGGCGGCGGTGCTGGTCACCCTGTTCGCGCTGCGCGGGGTGGTCATCGAGCCGCTGGGCGTGGTCCGTACGGCCAGGCCCCGGCGCCGCCGGCTGTGGTGGCGGCTGCTGCTGCCGCTGGGCGGCCTCGCGCTGCTCGTCCCGATGGTCGGGCAGGGCCCGTCGAACGGCTACTTCAACGAGTACCTGGTGATCGGCGGTGTCCTGCTGCTGCTCGTCGGCGTGACGGCGCTGCTGCCGTGGATCGTCGAGGCGGTGGTGGCCCGGCTCGGACGCGGCGGGGTCGCCTGGCAACTGGCCGTACGGCGCCTGCAGCTGAGCAGCGGATCCGCGGCCCGCATGGTGAACGGCATCGCGGTCGCGGTGGCCGGGGCGATCGCGATGCAGATGCTGTTCGCCGGTGTCCAGGGCGACTACACCAAGGCCACCGGGCAGGACACCACCCGGGCCCAGATACAGGTCAACCTGTCCCGGGGCGTCGACTTCACCCGGGCCGCCGCCGAGTTCGGCGCCACCGAGGGCGTGCGGAAGGCCCTCGCGCTGGGCAGCGCCGACGTCGGCGACCGCAGCTGGCGCGGCGAGGGACCCACCGCCTCCACCGGCGTCACGGTCGGCGACTGCGCCGCCCTGCGCCAGGTGGCACGGCTGCCCAGCTGCCACGACGGGGACGTCTTCGTGGCCACCGGGTCCGACAGCGTCTCGGACGCCGACACGGTGAAGCTGGCCGAGCCCGGCCGCCGGCTCTACCTCGACCTGAACTTCGGCTTCGACCAGCGCCCCGAGAGCGTGTGGACCGTGCCCGGCGGCCTGCGCAAGGTCCGCTCGGTCACCTCGCCGAACGGCAACAGGATCGGCGGGTTCCTGCTGACCCCGGCCGCCGCACCCGGCCGCGGCTCGGTGGCGTTCAGCGGGGCGGTGTACGTCTCGACCGACGACGCGGTGCCGGACGTGCACGAGTACGTCCGCAACACGGCGGCCGCGGTGGATCCGCTGGCGAACGTGATGGTGTGGTCGTCCACCGAGCAGTCGCGCAAGTTCACCTCCATCCGGACGGGAACGCTGGTCGGCGCGCTCTGTGTGCTGGCACTGATCGGCCTCAGCCTGCTGGTGTCCCAGCTGGAGCAGTTGCGCGAGCGCAGGAAGCTGCTGTCGGCGCTGGTCGCCTTCGGCACCCGGCGGCGCACCCTGAGCATGTCGGTGCTGTGGCAGACGGCGATCCCCGTCGCGCTGGGCCTGCTCCTCGCCTCGGTGGTGGGGCTGACGCTCGGCACGGTGCTGCTGAAGATGGTGGGCACGAGGGTGTCCGTGGACTGGGCGAGCGTCCTGTCGATGACCGGCGCCGGCGCGGCGGTGGTCCTCGCGGTCACCCTGCTGAGCCTGCCGCCCCTCATCCGGCTGATGCGGCCGGAGGGGCTGCGTACCGAGTAGGCGGTCCGGCCGGCTGGTCGGCGGTGCCGAGCACCCGGACCGGCAGTGCGCGCAGGGCGTCGCGCAGCGCCGCCGCCAGCTCCGCGTACTCCCCGGCCCGGGCCGCCCCCGCCCGCATCGCGAAGGCGACGCGGCGGCTCGGGGCGGGCTCGGCGAAGTAGCCGGTCAGCAGCTGGCTGCTGCGGGCGGTCTCCAGCTTCAGAGCGGTGCGCGGCAGCAGCGTGCAGCCGAGGCCGCCGGCCACCAGCTGGACCAGGGTGGACAGGCCGGCGGCGGTGGTGGTGACCGGCGCGTCCTCGCGGCCGGCCTCCCGGCAGATGTCGAGCGCCTGGTCGCGCAGGCAGTGGCCCTCGTCCAGGAGCAGCAGGTTCAGCTCCCGCAGCGCCTCGCGGGGGATGCCCTCCCGCCCTCCGAGCCCGTGGTCGAGCGGCGTGACGAGCACGAAGTCCTCGTCGAAGAGCGGCAGTTCGACGACCCCGGGCACCCCGAGCGGCACCGCGAGCAGCAGCAGGTCCAGCCGGCCGGAGTTCAGGCCGTCGATCAGGCTGGCGGTCTGCTCCTCGTGCACCTGGAGGTCCAGGTGCGGGTAGCGCTCGTGGACGAGGCGCAGGACGGCGGGCAGCAGGTACGGCGCCACCGTCGGGATCACCCCGAGGCGCAGCACGCCCGTGAAGGGCGCCCGGACCGCCTCGGCCTCCTCCAGCAGCGCCCCGACCGCCTCCAGCACCGCCTTGGCCCGTACGGCCAGCCGCTCACCCGCCGGTGAGAGCAGCACCTTGCGGGTCGTACGCTCGAGGAGGGTCACGCCCAGTGTCTCCTCCAGTGTGGAGACCGCGCCGGACAGCGCGGGCTGGCTCATCCCGATGGCCGCCGCCGCGTCCCGGAAGTGCAGGTGTTCGGCCACGGCGGCGAACGCCCGCAGCTGCGCCAGGCTGGGCTGCTTCCGCTTGCCGTTACTCATGGTCACTGATAGCTACCTCCGATCAACACGACCTAGTGTAGCTATTTCCCTAATCAATGCCTCGTGTGCCAACATCAACAACGTCCAACCCATGGGAAACGCCCCAAAAAGGCAGTTTCTTCGCTGCAAGGAGAGCCTGTGCTCACTGTCGGTGACAAGTTCCCCGAGTTCGATCTGACCGCCTGCGTCTCGCTGGAGTCGGGCAAGGAGTTCGAGCAGATCAACCACAAGTCCTACGAGGGCAAGTGGCTCGTGGTCTTCGCCTGGCCCAAGGACTTCACGTTCGTGTGCCCGACCGAGATCGCCGCGTTCGGGAAGCTGAACGACGAGTTCGCCGACCGCGACGCCCAGATCCTCGGCTTCTCGGGCGACTCCGAGTTCGTCCACCACGCCTGGCGCAAGGACCACCCGGACCTGACCGACCTGCCGTTCCCGATGATGGCGGACCCCAAGCACGAGCTGATGCGCGACCTCGGCATCGAGGGCGAGGACGGCTACGCCCAGCGCGCCGTCTTCATCGTGGACCCGAACCACGAGATCCAGTTCACGATGGTCACCGCCGGTTCCGTGGGCCGCAACCCCAAGGAGGTCCTGCGGGTCCTGGACGCCCTGCAGACCGACGAGCTGTGCCCCTGCAACTGGACCAAGGGCGAGCAGACCCTCGACCCGGTCGCGCTGCTGGCTGGTGAGTGACCCGTGTCGCTCGACTCCCTCAAGTCCCGTGTACCGGACTACGCCAAGGACCTGAAGCTCAACCTGGGCTCGGTCATCGGCAACTCGGAGCTGCCGGCGCAGCAGCTGTGGGGCACGGTGCTGGCGACCGCGATCGCCTCGCGTTCCCCGATCGTGCTGCGTGAGCTGGAGCCGGAGGCGAAGGCGAACCTCTCGCCGGAGGCGTACCAGGCCGCCAAGGCGGCCGCCGCCATCATGGCGATGAACAACGTCTTCTACCGCACCCGGCACCTGCTGTCCGACCACGAGTACGGCACCCTGCGCGCGGGCCTGCGGATGAACGTCATCGGCAACCCGGGCGTGGAGAAGGTCGACTTCGAACTCTGGTCGTTCGCGGTCTCCGCGATCAACGGCTGCGGCATGTGCCTGGACTCGCACGAGCAGGTGCTGCGCAAGGCCGGCGTGGAGCGCGAGACCGTCCAGGAGGCGTTCAAGATCGCTTCCGTGGTCCAGGCGGTCGCCGTCACCCTCGACGCCGAGGCGCTGCTCGCCGAGTGACCCGCTGTCCGAAGGCCCCGCTCACTGCTCGTGGGCGGGGCTTTCGGCGTCCTCGGTGCCCGCACCGGAGACCGCGTCCCCGGGCTCCCCGCCGGCGTGCACGGCTCCGTCCGCGAACGCCGGACGGTCCGCCGTCTCCTGCTGTACCTCCTCGGCGTACTGCCGCAGGTACGCCACCACCGTGTTCGTCACCGCCACCAGCGGGACGGCCACCACGGCGCCGCCGATGCCGGCCACCATGCCGCCGGCGGCCACGGTCAGTACGACCGCCAGCGGGTGGACGCGGACCGCGCGGCCAAGGATGAACGGCTGGAGGACGTGGCCCTCGATCTGCTGGACCGCGAGGACCACCACGAGGGTCATCACGGCCGCGAAGACACCCTGGGTGACCAGCGCCACGATGACCGCGAGCGCGCCGGAGGCGACCGCGCCGACCAGCGGGATGAAGGAGAACAGGAAGATGAAGACGGCCAGCGGGACGGCCATCGGCACGTCCAGGAAGTAGATGCCGATGCCGATGAAGATCGCGTCGATGAGGGCGACCAGGACCGTGCCGCGCACGTAGGCGGTCAGGGTGCGCCAGGCGCGCGGGCCGGCGCCGGCCACGCCCGGGCGGGCGGCCGAGGGCACCAGCTTCAGGAACCACTCCCAGATCCGCTTGCCGTCGTAGAGCAGGAACAGGGTCGAGAAGAACACCAGCAGGATGCCGGTGAGGGCCTCCACGATGACCTGGACGCCCTCCAGGCCCGCGGACGTTATCTGGTCGGCGTTGGCGCCGATCGCCTCGCGGAGGTTCTTGGCGATCTGGTTGATCTGCTTGTCGGTGACGTGGAAGGGGCTCTTCAGCAGCCAGTTGCGCAGATCGTCGATGCCGCTCTGGATCTGGCTGGAGAGCGTGTCGATGTTCTCCATGACCTGCCAGGTCACGAACCAGCCCATCAGGCCGATGACCACGAAGCCGCTGATGGCGGTGAGCGCGGTGGCCGGACCGCGGGGCACCCCGCGCCGGGTCAGACGGGCGACCGTCGGCTGGAGCAGGGCGGTGACCAGCAGGGCGATGACGAAGGCGAACACCACCAGCTGGACGGCGCTGATGACCCGCATGAGCACCCAGACCGTGCCGGCCAGCACCAGCAGCCGCCAGCCGGCCTCGGCGGCGACCCGGACGCCCCAGGGCACGGCCTCGGCCGGATCGGGCCGGTGGCCGCGCGCCGGCGACACGGGCTTGCGGACGGTCGGGGCCGCCTCGGCGGCGGGCGCGTCGGCCGGCGCGGATCCGGCGGACGCGGCGGGTCCGGCGGGCCGGGCGGGCGCGGTGGGCCGGGCGGGCGCGGTGGGTTCGGCGGGCTCCTGCTCCGCCTCCGCGCGGCGCTGGTCCAGACGCTCGCTGATCTCGGTGAGACCGGCTCCGAGCCGGCCGAGCCACCCTGGCACTCGCGACATCATCCGTCCTCTTCCCCCGCGTCCCGGCCGTTCGCCACCACTCCCCCCTGGAGTCGTCCGGTACGACCGTACAGGGCGAAAGCCCCTCACCCATGGACGGGGAGGGGCTGCGCGGGGCCGGAGGCCGGGTGGGCGGCCTAGTACCAGTGGTTGGCCTGCCAGAACGACCACGCCTGGCAGGGGCTGCCGTAGCGCTCGTTCATGTAGCTGAGGCCCCACTTGATCTGGGTGGCCGGGTTGGTCTGCCAGTCGGCGCCGGCGGAGGACATCTTGGAGCCGGGCAGGGCCTGGAAGAGGCCGTAGGCACCGGAGGAGGCGTTCACCGCGCGGTAGTTCCAGCTGGACTCGTGGTCCACGATGTTGCTGAAGCACTGGAACTGGTCGCCCGCCACCATCTGACGGGCCATGGCCTGGATCTGCGCGACCGAGTAGCTGCTCTGGGCCGGGAAGCTGGAGGAGTCGCGGACGTCGTCGCGGCTCGCCGCCGCGGCCTTCGTCTCGGCGGCGCGCTCCTTGGCCTCCTTGGCGGCCTTGGCGGCCTGCTCGGCGGCTTCCTTCTTCGCGATCGCGGTCTCGGCGGCGGCCTTGCGGGCCGCTTCCTCGGCGTCCTTCTTGGCGCTCACGTCCGCGGCGATGGCCTGGGCGTCGGCCTGCTGCGTCAGGGACGCGGTCTGCACCTGCGCCTGCTGACCCGCGGGTATGTCCGCCAGGAGCGTGGTGTCGGCTGCCGTCGCCTCGGCGTCGTTGTTGTTCTGCGCGACGCTGCCCGAGGCAACGCCGACGACGCTTCCGACGGCGGTGACCGCGGTGGCCGAGGCCACTGCGAATCCCCGGACCGAAATCCGGCTCACACGGTTTCCTTCCAGCATCGCCCGCTTCGGTGACCCTGGCGGACGCAATCGTGCCCCTGACGCTGGCCTCCCAACTGCGGGGTCACGGGAGGCGCGGGCCCGGTGGGCAACTCCCCCGGAGGGAGCGCCGCGTGGTGCGCGGGCGGCATACGACGAACTCTATGGAGTTGGTGCGAAGTCTGTGGTGCCGTACAGCTGGCGGTACAGGTGTGTCGTATGCGGGGCCTGACAGGACTGAGACTCTGCCGTAACCGGACGCCGGGTGGCAATTCTGCGTTGCGTGTGAAAGCTCACATCTCGTTTGGCCCCGGGGATTTCAGGAAAGCTCCACACGCCAAGGCGCCGCCCGGCTAGGCTCATGGCCTTTTGCCGGACGGCGCCAACGGCCGTCACACCGGCGTCAGATGTGACCGTCCTCCAGCATTTCGGTCACAAGCGCCGCGATCTGGGACCTCTCGGAACGATTCAGCGTGACGTGGGCGAAGAGGGGATGCCCCTTCAGCTTCTCCACGACGGCGACGACGCCGTCATAGCGGCCCACGCGCAGATTGTCCCGCTGTGCCACGTCATGGGTGAGTACCACCCGCGAGTTGGCCCCGATCCGGGACAGAACGGTCAGCAGGACGTTCTTCTCCAGGGACTGGGCCTCGTCCACGATCACGAAGGCGTCGTGCAGCGAGCGCCCGCGGATGTGGGTGAGCGGAAGCACCTCCAGCATCCCGCGCGCGGTGACCTCCTCGATGACCTCCCGGCTGGTGACCGCCGAGAGGGTGTCGAAGACGGCCTGTGCCCACGGGCTCATCTTCTCCGCCTCGGTGCCCGGCAGATAGCCCAGTTCCTGTCCGCCGACGGCGTACAGCGGCCGGAAGACCATCACCTTCTGGTGCTGACGGCGCTCCAGGACCGCCTCCAGACCCGCGCACAGCGCCAGCGCCGACTTGCCGGTGCCGGCCCGGCCGCCCATCGAGACGATGCCGACGTCCGGGTCGAGCAGCAGGTCGAGCGCGACGCGCTGCTCGGCGCTGCGGCCCTTGATGCCGAACGCCTCCCGGTCGCCGCGCACCAGCCGGACGTTGCCCTCGGCGGTGACCCGGCCGAGCGCCTTGCCGCGCTCGGACTGGATGGTCAGGCCGGTGTGCACGGGGAGGTCGGACGCCTCCGGCACGTACACGTGTCCTTCCTCGAAGAGGATGTCCACCTGCTCGGCCGACAGGGTGAGTTCGGACATCCCGGTCCAGCCGGAGTTCTCCGTGATGGCGAGTTCGGCCCGGTACTCCTCGGCGAGGAGGCCGACCGAGGACGCCTTGATCCTCAGCGGCAGGTCCTTCGACACGACGGTGACGTCGAACCCCTCGGCCTGCAGGTTGCGGGCCACCGCGAGGATGCGGGAGTCGTTGTCCCCCAGGCGGTAGCCGGTGGGCAGCACGCTGGGGTCCGAGTGGTTGAGCTCGACACGGATCGTCCCGCCGAGTTCCCCGATCGGGATGGGGGCGTCGAGGCGACCGTACTTCACCCGGTAGTCGTCCAGCAGGCGCAGCGCCTGGCGGGCGAAGTAGCCGAGTTCCGGATGGTGCCGCTTGGCCTCCAACTCCGTGACCACCACGATGGGGAGCACGACCTCGTGCTCGTCGAAGCGGCTCAGGGCGTTCGGGTCGGCCAGCAGGACGCTGGTGTCGAGAACATACGTGCGCCGGTCTGGCTTGTGGCGCTTTGTGCTGGTCACCACGGAAGGACGTACCCCCTCGGTTGAGGTCGGGGAGCGACGAAGTGATGCTGGACCGGTGTCTGGCCCCCGCGCGCGGCGGGCCGTGAACCGGCCCTCCGCGGCTGCTTCCGTGCCAGGACCGCACGGTCGGGCTGGTGCAAAGGGCCTCCCGGGCGGACGGCCCCGTGCCGCCCGCTGAGATCCGACGCCCGTGGTTCGGGTGTCGACCTGTTTGGTTTATGCCCTCGAACAAGCGCCGCCATGCAAAAGCGGCCACCGGCGCGACGGTGAACTCCTCGTTACGCGCTTGGGAATCGGGGTAACCGAAAACGCCCCGTCACCGGGCGGCGACGGGGCGGTACGGGCGGGTCAGCCGCCGTAACGGCGGTGACGTGCGGCGTAGTCGCGCAGGGCGCGCAGGAAGTCGACCTTCCGGAAGGCCGGCCAGAAGACTTCGCAGAAGTAGTACTCCGAGTGCGCGGTCTGCCAGAGCATGAATCCGGACAGCCGCTGCTCCCCGCTGGTGCGGATCACCAGGTCCGGGTCCGGCTGGGCACCGGTGTAGAGGTGACGCCCGATCATGTCGACGTCCACGGAGTCGGCGAGCTCCTCCATCGGCACACCCTTGTCGTGGGCGTCGAGGAGCATGGAGCGCACGGCGTCGGCGATCTCCTGCCGGCCGCCGTAGCCGATGGCCACGTTGACGAGTATGCCGTCGATGTGGGCGGTGGCCTCCTCGGCCTCCTTCAGCGCCGTCTGCATCTGCGCGGGCAGCAGGTCGAGCGTGCCGACGTGGTGCACGCGCCAGCGGCCGTCGGCGGCGAGGGTGCGGACGACGTCCTCGATGATGCCGAGCAGGGGGACGAGTTCCTCCTGCGGCCGGTCGAAGTTGTCGGTGGACAGCAGCCACAGCGTGACCACCTCGACGTCGGTCTCGCTGCACCAGCCGAGGAACTCCTCGATCTTCTCGGCGCCGGCCCGGTGACCATGGACGGTGCTGGAGCCGGACGCCTTCGCCCAGCGGCGGTTGCCGTCCATGATGACGCCGATGTGCTTGGGCACCTGAGCGTGGTCGAGGTGGCCTTCCACCCGGCGTGCGTAGAGCCTGACGAGCAGGCCGCGCAGCTTGTCGCGCAGGTTCACGTAGACCCTCCGGGGGTTGGGCGCGGGAAACGGGGTGCCGGAGCCGTTGAGCCTACCGCTGTCCGGGGCGTGGTTGAGGCCCTGGGCTCCGGCCTGCGGATTTCGTGGTGATTCGCCGCCGAAGGCGGGCGGGCGGTGGCCGATCGCGCCGCCGCGAGGCGCCGGCACGGCGTCCACGGGGAGGCCGCGCGCGGTCCCCGCGGTGCTTCTGGTGCTTCCGGTGCTTCTGGTGCTTCCGGTGTCTCCGGTGCCTCCGGTGCCTCCGGCGGGTGGATCCCGGTCCCGTGGCCTGGCGGTCCGGCCCGGGAACGAAAAACGGGCCGGTCCGTGGGGGGGAGACGGACCGGCCCGAGGGGGGGTTTCCACCATAACCCTTCGTAAGGGTTCGTGGGTGCATCGGCGTGCCACAACTACTCTCCGGAATCACCCGGCAACGCCAAGGTGGCCGCGGAGAGTCGGATTCGATGGTGCTTGGCGGCCGTTTCACAGTGGAATCCCAGGGAAACCGGCCGGATGTGCATGAATTCGCAAGGATTGCGCCGTCTTGGGGTCACATCGGCGAGTTGCCCGGGGTCCCCCCGATGGGCGATGCGGCGAGCGAACGGTGACTTGACGGTTCCGCTTCGGCGCCGAACGAAGATCATCCGGCTCACGGCACCGCGCAGCCCCCTCCACTGCGCGGTACCGCCCGCGCAGCTTTGCTCACGCGAATTACCCTGGTCTGAACTTACGTGACGGCTGTGGCTCAAGTGAACCCGGTTCGATAACGATGTGGAAAACCCGGGGGAACACACGATGAACGAGCACGCTCTTTGACGCGCAGTGCCCGTTCTGCCCCTTTCCTCAGGAGCCCGTCTTGCGCACCTCGAACAGCTGCCGGGTGCTGTGCGCGACGAAAGGCCCCTCCTCCTCGATCCGCTCGTGCAGCGCCCGGAGCCGGGGCTCGTACGCCTCCACCGTGAAGCCCGGGACCATCCAGACCACCTTGCGCAGGAAGTGGACGACGGCGGCGATGTCGTGGAACTCCATCCGCAGCCGCTCCGCCCGCAGATCCACCACCTCCAGCCCGGCCGCCTGCGCGTCGGCCCGCTCCCGCTCGGGGTCGCGGGCCCGGCGGACCTCCTCCGGCTGCGGCCCGAGGAAGTACTCGACCAGCTCGAAGACGCTGCTCGGGCCCACGTGCTGGGCGAAGTACGTCCCGCCGGGCCGCAGCACCCGGGCGATCTCGTCCCAGTACGGGCGCACCGGATGGCGGCTGAGCACCAGGTCGAACGCCCCGTCCGCGAACGGCAGCGGTGCGTCGTCCGGGGCGGCGACCACCACGACCCCGCGGGGCCGCAGCAGCGCCGTGGCCTTGGCCACGTTCGGCGGCCATCCCTCGGTCGCCGCGACCAGCACCGGCCGCACCGGCTCCGCCCGGCCCAGCGCGAAGTCCAGCACCTCCCCGCCGCCGGTCTGGATGTCGAGCGCGGCCTCGGCCGACGCCAGCCGCTCCCCCGCCGACCGGGCATACCCCCACGAAGGCCGCGCCTCACTGGCCCGCCCCTCGAACCACGAGAAGTCCCACCCCTCGGTCGGTACGGCGGCTCCCTCGGCCACCAGCTCTTCGAACGAACGGTTCGCAGTCATACGGTCATGATCCCAAGGGAGCCGCCGGGAGTCCTGCCGGTTTCCCGAGCACCAGCAGCACGTGCTCGTCCGTGCCGTGCACGACCGTGCCGGAGCGCTCGAAGCCGTGTCTCTCCAGCAGCCGCACGGACGCGGGGTTGCCGGCGTGGGGGTCGGCGTACAGCGGACGTACCGGATCCAGCCGCAGGAACAGGCCGAGCGCGCGGGTGCCGACGCCACGGCCCCAGTACGGCCGCCCGAGCCAGTAACCGACGAACCGGCGCCCGCCCTGCGTCCAGGACACGACGCTCCCGGCGACCTCACCGCCGACGGTGACCGTCCGGACCAGGCAGTCGGGGTCGGGCAGCACCCGCTCCCGCCAGTGCCGGAAGAAGGCGTCGCGCGGCCGGGGCGTGAACCTCGACCGACGGACGGCCTCGGGGTCGTGCTCATAGGCGAACAGGCTCTCCAGGTCGTCGTCCGTGACGGCCCGCAGGCGCACGGCACCGCCCGAGCCGTACGCGCGGGCCTCCTGGGCCACCCCGGCCGGCTCGGTCTCTTCGCTGTCTCCGGTCTCCTCGTTCACGCCGGGCAGTGTGGCACCCGCCACTGACAACGCCCCCCGACCTGCGACTGGGCCCCGCCCCCTCAGGGCACCAGGGGCCGGACCCGCTCCGCGGCGAAGCGCACGAAGCCCTCCGGGTCGGGCTCGTCCGCCGTCGGCTGCAGTACGACGGTGTCGGCACCGGCCTCGGCCAGCCGCCGTACCGCCTCGGCGACCGCGACCGCGTCCCCGGCGACCCCCACGTCCGCCGACGCCTGTCCCTCGGCGGCGAGTTCGGCCCGCAGCCGGTCGCCGGCACCGGCCCCCGTGGCGGCCAGGAGGTAGACGACGATCCGGTGCGGGCCACCGCGTCCGGCCGCCCGCCGTCCCTCCGCCACCAGCTCCCGGGCACGCCGTACGCCGTCCGCCGAGGTGGCGGCGGTGAGGAGGGTGCCGTCCGCCTTCTCGCCGGAGAGCCGGAGCGTGCGGGGTCCGGTGGCGCCCGCGAGGACGTCGACCGGGCGCTCGGGGGGCCAGTCGAGGGCTACGTCGTCCAACCGGACGTACCGCCCGCGCACGCTCACCCGCTCCCCGCGCAGCAGGGCGCGCAGGGCGTCGAGGTGCTCACCGAGGAGGCCGAGCGGGGAGGCGGCGCGGGCACCGACCTGCTCCATCCAGTCCTGCACCCCGTGCCCCACGGTCAGGACGGCCCGGCCGGGGAACATGCGCTCCAGCGAGGCGGCTTCCATGGCGGTGACGGCGACGTTCCTGAGGGGGACGGGCAGCAACCCGATCCCGACCCGCACCCGCTCGGTCCAGGCGAGCGCGGCGGCGGCCGTGGAGACGCCGCCCTCCAGGAAGCAGTCCTCCCACAGCCACAGTTCTTCGAGCCCCGCGGCGTCCGCGGCACGGGCGACGGCGCGCAGCCGCTCGGGAGGGAGCTGGGGACGGAATACGACGCCGAGTCCTGTCATGGCGCCCTTCCTAGTGGGGAGGACGGGAAAGGACAACGCATTTAAGGGCCCGGCGAGTTGACGGCCGCGGAAGGGGAGGGCAGGGCATGGGGCGCTGGCGGGACGGGCGGGGACGGCTGGTCGTACGGACGGGCACGGGAGAGGCTCCGGCCGCCCTCGTTCCCCTGGAGATCGCCGCCTCCTACCGGGCGCGGACGCGGGGTCTGCTGGGCCGGGACTCGGTCGACGGGGCGATGCTGCTGTCGCCGGCGAGCGGAGTGCACACGTTCGGCATGCGCATCCCGATCGATGTCGCCTACCTGGACCGCCGTCTGACCGTCATCGCCGTCCGCACGATGCCCCCGGGCCGCCTGGGCCTGCCGCGCCCACGGGCACGGCACGTACTGGAGGCGGAGGCGGGGGCGATGGCGGGGTGGGGGCTGCGGGCGGGTGTCCAGGTGGCCGTGGAGGAGGGGACGGCGCCGTGACGGGGCGGGGCGGGGGGCGGTGCGGGGGCGGTCCGGGCGGCTCGCGGGGCTCACTGACGGGTACGGGGGAAGGTGACCTCGACCCGGCGGTTCTTCTTGCGCCCGGCCTCGGTGGAGTTGTCGGCGATCGGGTACTGCTCGCCGTAGCCGCGGACGTCGAAGGTGATGCCCGGGCTGTTCAGCACCTGGTCCAGTACCGCCTGTACGGCGTTGGCGCGCTGCTTGGAGAGGGTGTCGCCGTGGGCGGAGGAGCCGAGGTCGTCGGTGAAGCCGAAGACGCGGACACGGGTGGCGTTCTGTTTCCTGATCTCCTCGGCGATGCCGGTGATGCGGGCCTCGGCCTCCGCGCCGATCTTCGCGCTGTCCTTGGCGAACAGGACCTCGGCCTGGAGCGCGAAGGTCACATCGGCGTTGGTGTCCTCACGCCGCTCGTCTCCGCTCTGGTCCTCCACGACCGACTTGATGTCCAGCACCTTGGCCTCGGCGAGCGTGGCCCCCTCCGGGAGTTTCAGGTCGGGGTCCGTCGCGTCCACTCGCACCGGGGCGGTGGCGGTGGGTTCCGTACCGGGCGGTTCACTGGGACCGCCGTCGTCGGCGACGGCCACGGTCCCGGGCATACCCACGACGGCCAGGAGAACGGCGGCGGTCAGGACGAGGCGGGGTTCGGTGATCACTGGGGCCTCACCCGGAGATCTTGATGGTGGCAGACGAGAACGTCGGCAGTTGGAAGGCCACCTCGGTCACGTTCGCCGGGGGTGCCGGGAACTGCATGAAGACCGTCAGGGTGTCACCGGCCCTCAGTGTCGAGAAACCGGTGGTCGTCAGTGGGCGGCCCTCGGTGTCCCGCAGAACGTAGTACCGCTTCTTGCCCTGCGGGTCGACGAGCGTGGCGCCGCCCAAAGATCTGCCGTTCCTCAGGATCTCGGTCTCATTGCCACTCAGGGCGGAAGGGATGACGACACTGCCCGACGCGTCGTTCTTCAAGGTGCCGTTGACGGTGACGAAGCCGCCCGCATCCCGTTGAGCCGACGTGACTTGGAGAAGCAGGCCGTCCGAGCCCTTGAGCTCGGCGAGTGGCTCGTCCGACTGTCCCTCCTGAGCGCTTGGCCCGGACCCGTCTGCTCTGGAGGCGGACGCCGAGCTCTCCTGCTTCTTGCCGTCGTCACCGCTGCCCCCGCAGCCGGCCGCACCGACGACCAGACCGGCCGCAACGGACAGTGCGACCACACCTCTGCGGACCTTCGCAGCGCACCGAATGCTCATCGCTCCGCTTCCTTCGTCACTCATCGTCAGCTTGTCGGTCAGCCCAGGTGGACTTCGAACAGGTCTTCGGCTTTCGGGAGATCCGACGGCTTGTCCGGGTTCAGTTCCCAGGCCTTGTCTTTACAGGTGAGTTGCGGCAGCGCTCCGTCCTCGGCTCCCTCGCCGGAGGGGTCGAAGTCGCAGAGCGGCTCGATGACAGCGGTTGCGGAGGCAGTCGACTTGAAGTCCTTCGTTCCGGGTACGACCGAGCGGCCGACGGACTTGTCGGTCTTCACGTCGACCCGGTACTCCAGCATTTCCGGGGAGAAGCACGCGTTCACATGAGCGTTGTTCTGCGCCGCGAGTTGTTCGGCCCGCCAGCACGGGTCCTCGACCCTTGCCTTGCCCTCGAAGATGTCCTGCCATTTCGTCGGGTCGAGGAGTACTTCCACCCACTGGTCCGTAAGTTGATCGCGAGCGTTCTGAGCCGCCGCAAGCGCTGCCGCGTCAGCAGCCGTCTGTGTTCCTTCCCGGTTCACCGCGGCCTGGCCGACGGCAAGGTACGCGAGCGCAAGAAAGAGCAGGCCTGCCACCACCGTGATGTAGATGGGGAAGGCCTGCCCTGCGTCTCGGCGGGGAGGAATCAGCCGCCGGTGACCTCGGAAATCTTCTGGGTGATCGCGTCGTAGATGGACTGACCGATACTCGTACCGGTGATCGCCAGTACGATCGCCACGACCACCGCGATGATGCCGAGGTACTCCACCGCCGTCTGTCCCCGGTCGTCGCGAGCGGCACGAGCCTGCAGATACGCGACGGTGGTATTGAACCATTTGCCCACGGTCTTCCCCTCCAGCTTCGCCTCGGATCCCGGGAGCGTACGGCGGCTCGGTCCGGTTACCAGAGGGCCCCAGGGCCCAACCCCAGGCCCATTCGATGCTGTTGCTTTCTTTCCGCCACCGCATGTCAGGCCACCCCCAGCCACTTCGCCGTCGCCTGGGACCTCGTTGTGCTGTGGAGCTTGGCGAAGATGCGGTTGATGTGGTTCTTGACGGTCTTTTCGCTGATGAAGCAGGCGGCGGCGATCTGCTGGTTGGTCATGCCGGACGCGATGAGGTCCATGATCTCCGCCTCCCTCGCGCTCAGCCGGAACCCCGATCGGAATGACTGTCCCATAGGTGGTTGCATTCGCGAAAGAGTTGTGGGGTCGGAAATCGTTGTGTCGACCAGACGTTGAGGCGGTGTGTGTGCAGGTGCACCTTCCCGTAACGTGGTCAGCAACGCTCTCGCCGCGCCCGGTGTCACATGCGGCCGGCCCTCCCGGACGTCCCGCACCGCCCGCACCAACTGCTCCGTCGTGAACTCGCCGTGCACCAGGTATCCCCCCGCCCCCAGCCGCAGTGCCTCCCGCACGGTCTCCGCCTCGTGGCTGTAGGTGAGCATCATGACGGGAGCCAGCCGCACCAGGTGCGGCAACGCCGAGATTCCGTCGACCCCGGGCATGCGGACGTCGAGCAGGACGACGTCGGGCCGGTGCCGCAGCGCGGCCTCGTACGCCTCGCGCCCGTCCCTCGCCTCCGCCACCACCGTGGTGTCCGCGCGGTCCGAGAGCAGCGCCGTCAGGCCGGCGCGCACCACCGGGTTGTCGTCGGCGACCAGCAGCCGCAGCGGCGGCGGGGCCGGGGGCGGGGGCGGGAAGTCCGGCCGGGGCGTGCCGGGTGACGACCGCATGGCGGCTCCTCCTCTCAGGCGGTCCGGGACAGGGGCGTCGACGCCGCGGGCGGGGGCGAGGGGCCGACGCCGGCGGGGGGCCGCAGGGGGACGTCCAGGCGTACCTCGGTGCCGCGGGCGTGGGCACCCCTGCCGACGCGGATGCGGGCGCCCGCCTGCGCCGCCCGTTCGACCATGCCGAGCAGGCCGAAGTGGCCGGACTCCCGGAGCCGTTCCAGGGTGGTGCCGGGCGGGAGGCCGGTGCCGTCGTCGTGGATGGTGAGGCGGAGCAGGTGGCCGTCGGCCGCCGCCCGGACGTCCACCCGGGTCGCCGACGCGTGCCGGTGGGCGTTCTCCAGGGCCTCCGTGGTGATCGAGAGGAGGAGGCGGGCCACGGGGGGTGGCACGGGCGGCAGGCCGGCGGGGGCCCCGGCATCCCAGTGGCAGATCACCGGCAGTCCCGTGCGGCGCGTGAAGTCGGCCGCCCGGCCCGGCAGGTCCCGCCAGAACGGGGGCAGGACCCCGGTCTCCGGCTGGTCCCGCCGCAGGTCCGTCAGCAGTTCGCGGGATTCCGCCGCCGCCCTGCGCGCCGAGCGGGACACCAGCTCCGCCTGTTCGCGCACGCGGGACGGGTCGGGCTCCGCCGCGGCGGCCGTGGCCGCCAGTCCGTCCGCCGCGAGGGCGACGCCGTACAGGGTCTTGGCCACGGAGTCGTGCATCTCGCGGGCCAGCCGGGCGCGTTCCGCGCTCACCGCCTCCGCCGCCGCCAGGCGGGCCTGGACGGCCGTCAGGGCCTGGGTCGCGGCGCCGAAGCGGAGCATCAGGTTGCGCAGGGTCGAGCCCATGGCGCCGGCGATGACGCACAGGCCGGGCAGGAGCAGGGCCTCGGCGACGGGCGCGTGCCGGTCCGCCTTCAGGGTGGTGTGGACCAGGAGCAGGATCAGGGCCTGCAAGGAGGCGAAGCCGGCCGCGCCGCGCCAGCTGTAGACCAGGCCGGCCAGCAGCGGGGTGCAGACGCCGACGTAGGCGAGGGTGGTGTCCGGGCCCGCCGAGATCAGCAGGAAGGCACCGAAGAGAGTGTCGGCGGCCAGCAGGCTGGGGTGGCGCAGCAGGAGCGGGCCGAAGCGTTCCCAGTCGCGGAAGAGGACGTAGGACACCATGAAGGTGACGACCACGGCCGCGCCGACCAGGCGCGCGCCCAGGCCGGGGGCGGCGTTGAGGAGGGCGGCGGGGGCCGACAGGACGATCATCGCCAGGCGGAAACCGAAGACCTGGCGGCACATGGCCTGGAGGGCACTGATCTGCAGCTTCTCGGAGGGCTCGGTGAGCGGAGCCGCGGCCGCCGCCCGGGCCGTACGCCTTCCCCGCTCCCTGCGCACCGGCCCCTGCCCGGCCGCCCCGTCCCCGGTGGGCCCCGCCCCGCCGCGCTCCCGGTCCGTCGCCCCGTGCCGCGTTCCCCCCGGCCGGTGGGCGAGGCGGGCGCCGGTCTCCCGGAGCCGGGTGGCGAGGCGGTGTCCTCGCGCGCGCTCGCCGCGTCCCGTCAGGCCCGTCGCCGTCATGGCCGTCCTCACTTCCCCGTGAGCGAGCCGAAGTCCACGCCGGAGCCGAGGAGCAGGCCCGCGCCCAGCAGGAGCATCGTCGCCGGGACCATGAAGGTGGTGATCATCAGCGTGGCCTTGGGCACCGCGCGGGCGGCCTTGCGGCGGGCGTTCTGGGCGTCGGTGCGGCGCATGTCCCTGGCCAGGGAGACCAGGGTGTCCACGATGGGCGCGCCCAGCTCCTCGCCCTGCTGAAGGGCCGTGACGAACATGGCCACCTGTTCGGAGTCGTTGCGCCGGCGCAGTTCCGCGAAGGCCTGACGGCGGCTCATGCCGAGGTCCATCTGGCGCAGGGTGATGCGCAGTTCGTCGGCCCACGGGCCCTCGTAGCGGGAGGCGACCCGGTCCAGGGCCTGGCGGAAGCCGAGGCCCGCGCTGACCACCACCGCCAGCACGTCCAGGAAGTCGGGCAGGGTGCGCTCGATGACGTCCTTGCGGACCCGGATCGCCGACCAGATGCCGACCTCCGTCCAGAACGCGCCGAAGAGCAGCAGGAGCAGCGCGACGAACCACTGGCCGCGGAGCAGGAAGACCAGGCAGCCGACGGCGCCGAGCGCGCCGTAGACCGCGCGGCGGGCCGCGTAGCGGTCGATGGTCAGGCCGCCGGGGTTGCCCGCCAGGTCGATCCTCCTGCGGTACCTGGCGACCAGGCGCGGGCCCATCAGGCGCAGCACGGCGGGGGCGTAGCGCATGCCCATGCGGTCGACGACCGAGCCGACCGCGCCGGTGCGGGTGGCGCCGACCTCCAGGGCGACGGCGAGGTCGGCGGGGAGCCGGGCGTCCGCGCGGTACATGCGGATGCCGGCGAAGACGCCCCAGACGCCGAGGCCCATCAGCAGCGCGAGGAGGAGTTCCATCACGGCCCGGCCCTCACACGTCGATCCGGCTCAGGCGCCGGATCAGGACGAAACCGACGGCGTACATGGCGAATGCGATGATCACGCACGCCTGGCCGACCGGTGAGCCGGTCATCCGGTCCAGGGCGCCGTCCTTGACGCCGTTCATCAGGAACAGCGCGCCGACACCCAGGACCGGGACGGCGTACGACGTCATGGTCACCTGGGAGAGCTGGGTGCGGATCTCGCGGCGGGTCTCCTTGCGCTCCTCCAGGGTCTCGGTGAGGTTGCGCAGGGCGGAGACCACCTGGCCGCCCGCCCGGTTGGACAGCACCAGCGTCGTGACGAGGACGACCAGTTCGCGTGAGGGCAGGCGGTCGGCCAGTTCCCCGAGCGCGTCGTCCAGCGAGTGCCCGATGGCCAGCTGGTCGGCGACCTTGGCCAGTTCCTGGCCGGCCGGGGCCTCCAGCTCCTCCGCGGCCATGCCGATCGCGGTGCGCAGGGCGAGTCCGGCCTGGGTGGCGTTGGCCAGGATGCGGGCCAGCTCGGGGAGCTGGTTGATGAAACGCTCGATGCGTTTCTGCCGCTGCCAGTTGAGGAACTGGACGGCCGCCCCGACGCCGAGCAGTCCGGCGATCGGGCCGAAGAAGGGCGCCAGGGCGGCCTGGCCGATCAGCCAGAGCGCGGCGACCGTGGCGAGCAGGGCGGCGAAGAACTCGCCCGGTGTGACGTCGAGGCCGGTCGCCGCCAGCCGCAGCTCCAGCCACCGGCCCGGCCGGGTACGGCGCAGCCGCCGGTCCAGGGCGGGAAAGCGCCGCCTCCGGCCGGCCCCCGGCGGCGCTCCGCTGTGCGCGAGGCGGTCCACGAGGGCGGCGCGCCGGGCCCGGCCGGAGGCGTAGGCGTGCACGCCGGCCACCGCCAGGACGCAGGTCAGCAGCGCCACGCCGGTGGTGAGCTGGACGAGGGTGTGCAGTTCCATGGTCCTGGGTCCTACCTGGCTTCTCGGGTGGCCAGCTGGTCGGCGGTGCGGGCGACGCCGAAGGCCGGCGGGACGGGCTGGCTCGCCATGTAGAGGCGGTCGGCGGTGCGGCGGGGCAGCGGGAAGTACCGGAAGGCGCCGTGCACCCGGCCGTCGGGGGTCATGGGCCGGGCTTCGAAGCGGGCCACGGTGGCCAGCCGGTACGGCTCCCCGCCGTGGCTGTCGAGCAGTGCGATCTCGGTGATCCGGCGGGCGCCGTCGGCGAACCGGGTGAGCTGGACGAGGACGTCGACGGCGCTGTTGATCTGGTCGTGCAGCGCGACGAAGGGGACTTCGACGTCCGACATGGAGGCGAGGGTCTGGAGCCGGGTGAGGGCGTCCTCGGCGCTGTTGGCGTGCACGGTCGCCAGGGAGCCGTCGTGGCCGGTGGACATCGCCTGGAGCATGTCGAGGGACTCGCCGCCGCGGACCTCGCCGACCACGATCCGGTCGGGGCGCATGCGCAGGGAGTTGCGGACCAGGTCGCGGATGGTGACCTGGCCCTTGCCCTCCACGTTCGGCGGGCGGGACTCCAGGCGGACCACGTGCGTCTGCTGGAGCTGGAGTTCGGCGGAGTCCTCGATGGTGATGATGCGCTCGTGCGGCGGGATCAGCCCGGACAGGGCGTTCAGCAGGGTCGTCTTCCCGGTGCCGGTGGCGCCCGAGACGATGATGTTGAACTTGGCCTGTACCAGGCCCGCCAGCAGGTACACCATGTGCTCGTCGAGCGAGCCGAAGCCGATCAGCTCCTGGAGGGTGAAGGAGCGCGGGAAGCGGCGGATGGTGAGGATGGGCCCGGTGAGGGACAGCGGCGGGATGATGACGTTGACGCGCTCGCCGGAGGGGAGGCGGGCGTCCACCATCGGGTTGGACTCGTCCACCCGGCGGTTGACCGTGGACACGATCCGCTCGATGGTCTGCATCAGCTGGTCGGCGGAGACGAACCGCAGGGGCAGCTGCTCGACGCGGCCGCCGCGTTCCACGAAGATCGCGTCCGGTCCGTTGACCATGATCTCGGTGATCGAGGCGTCCTCCAGCAGCGGTTCCAGGATGCCGAGGCCGAGCGCCTCGTCCACCACCCGGCGGATCAGCTGCGACCGCTCCACCGTCGACAGCACCGGGCCCTCGCGGCTGATGATGTGCCCGAGCACCCGTTCCAGCCGCGCCCGGCGTTCGGCCGCCGCGAGCGAACTCATCTCCGCGAGGTCGATCTCCTCCAGCAGCTTGGCCCGGTAGGAGGCGACCAGATGCCCGTCCTCGCCCCGGCTGCCGTGCTCCTCCGGGGTGCTGATGCGTGCCCGCAGACTCATGGGCTGGGTTCTCCTCGGTCAGTGGTCGAGCGGCATGGTGGCGGACTTGGTGGCGGTGCCGAGGTCCCAGACGATGGTGGGGATGTGGACGGTCGCGGTGACGGTCACGGAGTCGCCTCCGCCGCCGGCCGAGCACGCCACCTGGATCCCGCCGCTCACCGCGTCCGCGCACGCCCGCGTGTACGACTGCTCCAGCGACGCCGCGCGCGCCCCCGCCCGGGCCGCCGTAGCCGCCTGCTCGGCCGCGTACGCGACCGCCCCTATCTGGATCCCGGCCAGCCCGGCGATCAGCAGGACCGGGACGAACCCCAGGTACTCGATGGCGACCTGGCCCCGGTCGCGTCCACGGCGGTACGACATGTCAGCGCTTCGCCTCCTCCACCGCACCGGCGTGCCCGTGCACGGTGACCGGAAAGTCGATGAAGCCGGGGAAGAGCACGGGGACCTTGAGGGACACGTCGGCCGTCACATAACCGGACCCGCCGCACCGTTCCACGCCGGCACCCCCTCGCCACGCACCCGACAGATGCTCCAGCGCCGCCTGCTCGCACACCGCGAACCGCTCTCCCGGCGGCACCGCCGTCCCGGCCCGCACCCCCTCGTCCGCAGCATTCCCCGCGAGCGTGAAGGCGTACCCCACGAGTACGGCCTGCCACATCAGCACCAGTGTCAGGACGATCAGCGGGGTCATGCCGAGCAGTTCGACACTGACCTGCCCCCGGTCCCCGTCCGGCCGTTTCATGGCGCGCTCACTCCTTCCGCCGCCGGAAGACCGCCGGTCCCCGCGCGGCTCCCCGGTGGGAGCCGCCCTCGGCCTCGCCCTTGACCAGCCCCAGCTCGCCGGCGAGCGCCCACAGCGCCTGCCGCACGGTGCTCCGGGCGTCCAGTTCGTGGACCCGGCCGGCGTCCACGACGCCCTGGAGCTCCTTGAAGTTGGCGGGGACGGTGGTCCGCGCCAGTGCCGTGCCGGTGATCCGCTGCACCAGCGCGGGCTGGATCTCCGTAGCGCGGGTGTGCCGGTTGACGACCACGGTCGTCTCCTCGGCCTTGCGGATCTGGAGCCGGTCCCACATCCGTACCGTCCGCTTGGCCGCGCGTACGGAGATGACGTCCGGGGTGGTGACGAGCAGGGCCGTGTCGGCCGCCTCCACGGCCGCGGCGCCCGCCCCGCTCAGCTGGGCGCCGCAGTCGATGACGACGACCTCGTAGCGCGAGCGCAGCGCGCCGAGCAGCTGGCGGGCCGCGCGGTCGGTGACCTCTTCGCCGCGTTCGCCCTCGCCGGGCGCGAGGAGCAGCGCGAGGCCGGTGTCGTGCCGGAACACGGCGTCGGCCAGGACGCGCGGCGAGATGTCGGTGATGGCGGCCAGGTCGGCCACCGAGCGGCGGAACTGGACGTCCAGGTAGGAGGCGATGTCACCGGTCTGGAGGTCGAGGTCGACCAGCGCGGTGGGCCGGCCGGAGGCCTGGGCGGCGAGGGCCAGCTGGAGGGCGGTCAGGGTGGCGCCGGTGCCTCCCTTGGCGCCGCTGACGGTGACGACCGTGCCGCCGGCCCCGCCGAACACGTCGGCGCCGTGGCCGAGGTGCCGTCGTACGCCCGTCGACCACTGGGCGACGGCCTGGACGCGGTGGGCGAGTTCCTCGTACGACAGCGGGAGCGCGACCAGGCCGCGGGCGCCGGCGTCCATGGCGGCGGCGAACAGGCCGGGGCTCGTGTCCGTGGTGACGAGGATGACGCCGACGGCCGGGAAGCGCAGGGCGACCTCGCGGATCAGCTCGAGGGCCGGGACCGGGCCGATGCGTTCGTGGACGACGACGACCTCGGGGAGTTCGTCGACCGACTCGGCGGCGAGCCGGGCGAGGGTGTCGGCCAGCTGGGTGGAGTCGGTGAGCGGGGGCTGCGGTTCGGCGTCCGGGAGCTGGCTGAGCAGGGTGGTGAGGGAGCGGACGGCGTCCGGGTCCGCGCCGGCCGGGAGGATCCTGGTGGGCATGCGGGCCGCCTCTCACTTGTCCGTCGCGAGTTCGTAGGTGCGGTCCTCGTCGGGGACGCCGGTCTGGCTGCCGGGGGCCACGAGCGCGAGCCGGACGCGCTGGGCGAAGGACTCGGCGTAGGTGACGCGCTGGGCGTCGATGGTGGACAGCGCGAAGGTGATGGGGACGGCTTCGGCGGTCTGGCGGCGGTTGTCGTCGTCGGGCTCCAGGGCGGTGATGCGGCCGACGTCCAGGACCCGGGCGTTGGTCACGATGATCTTCGACTGGTCGGGGTCGCCCTCCTTCTCGCCCTCGAAGGTGGCGTAGACGTTGACGCGGGAGCCGGGGGTGATCTTTCCGGCGACACCGGTCGCCGCGTCGATCATGATGGCGACCTCCTGCTGGCCGGCCTGGAGGGCGGGCCGGTCCACGATCATGTCGGTCTGGAGCAGGGAGCCGGGGTGGAGGGTGGTCACGGCGATCTTGCCGCGGATCTGCCGGAGGTCGGTCACGGCGTTGCCGGACAGCCACCGCCTGGGCATCCTCGTCTTCTCGAACTGGTCCGTGCTCAGCGCGGTGTACGGCCGCACCTCGGACCTGACCCGGTATGCGGTGACCTCGGGCCCCACCTTGGTGTTCACGTCGTGGACGACGGAGAGCACGCCGGCGAACGCGCCCAGGGCGCACAGGGCCGACAGGATCAGGAGTATCACGCCGCGGCGCTGACGGGAGTTCATGAGCCGTGCAACCTCATCGGGGGGATCGGTCGGGCGGGGCGGGGGCCACGTGCGTCGGGGTCAGGCGGGCGTCCGCGCTTCGAGGGCGCGGGGGGCCGGCGGTTCGTACGCGGGCGGCCCGGCGGAGCAGAAGACGCAGCGGTCGCCGATGACGTCGATGCCGCACCAGTGACAGCTGGTCTGCCGTACGGAGGTGACCAGGTGGTAGAGGACCGAGAGGTCGGCGAGGTAGCCGCAGAACTCGACCATGCGGCCGGTCCCCCACCACACCGCGGACTCGGCGGGCAGCGCCGTCTCGCGCAGCCCGTGCACGCCCCACCGGGTGCCGAGGCCGGCGGCCCAGTCGCCGGGCAGCTGCCCCTTGGCGAGCAGCAGCCAGGTGCTGAAGTCGGGCCCCTTGAGGGTGGCGTCCGGCGTGACCTTGACGAGCTGGGGCTCGGGGTGGGCGAGGACGGCGAACTGGCTGCCCGGCACCCAGGACCTGGCGTGCGCCTTCAGGCCGACGGGGACCCGGTCGAGCCTGGCGACGGAGCCGAGGACGGCGCCGGCGTGGATGTAGTGGGTGAGCAGCCGTCCGGCGGAGGCGAGCACCCCCGGGCCCAGGTCGCAGGAGGCGAGCTGGCGCAGCTGCCGGGCGAGGACGGCGATGCCGAGCGGCGGCAGTTCCGGGCGGAACAGCGCGATGCGGTCGCTCTCCAGCAGCGAGCGCAGGGTGTACAGCCGCCGGACGATCGGCTCCGGGGTGGCCTGCGAGCACACGACGACGACGTGTCCGTACTGCTCGGTGAGCGCGTTGAGTTCGGTGAGGGCCTGGTCCAGCGGCTTGCGGTCGAGGCCGTCCAGCACGACGGCGGGCATGGTCCGTTCGTCCTGCGCCGGCAGTGCCATGTCGGCACTGGTCACGGCAATGGCAGTTGGCACGCGCAGCTCCCCGCTCTTCACACCCGCCGGTCCGCCGGGGTGACTCCCGGGCACACGGGCGACTTCATTGCGTGACTACCTGAGCACTGTATCCACGGCCGTATGACCGGAGAACAGCGTTCGGGAAGCCGGTGTGGAACTCTCCCGGCGCAAGTCCCGCCAAACCCGGACAGGTTGAGCCGGCAACAGCAAACGGTTTTGGTCTGTACCTCTTGACACCCGGATTGGTCTGGACCAACTTAGGCGCAAGCGGTGGCCACCGCCCTCTCCTCTCCTCCCCGCCAACTCCCCACGGAGGTCCCAGTGGACCGCGCAGAAGGCATACCCGCACCCCGCAGACGGCGACTCGCGGCGTGGTCCGCCGCCACCGCCCTGGCCCTGTCGGTGGCGGGCCTCGCGGCGGCCGGCCCCGCGTCCGCGGCGGACGTCAACAACGTCCGCAACGCGGGCTTCGAGTCGGGCCTGACCGACTGGACCTGTTCGGCCGGCAGCGGCACGACGGTCTCCTCCCCGGCGCACGGCGGCTCCAGCGCCCTGAAGGCGACCCCGGCGGCCCAGGACAACGCCCGGTGCAGCCAGTCGGTGGCGGTCAAACCCAATGCGACGTACACCCTGAGCGCCTGGGTGCAGGGCGGTTACTCCTACCTCGGCGTGACCGGCACCGGCACCACGGACGTCTCCACCTGGACCCCCGACACGACGTCCTGGAAGCAGCTGTCGACGACCTTCACCACGGGCGCGTCGACGACGTCCGTCACGGTCTACACCCACGGCTGGTACGGCCAGGCGGCCTACTACGCCGACGACGTCTCGGTCTTCGGCCCCGACGGCGGCGGGGGCGGCGACCCGGCCCCGACGGTCCCGGCGGCACCCGCCGGCCTCGGCGTCTCCGGCACGACCTCCTCCTCGGTCTCCCTGGCCTGGTCCGCGGTGTCGGGCGCGACCGGCTACAACGTCTACCGGAACGGCACCAAGGTGACGGCGGTGACGGGCACGTCGGCGACGGTGACCGGCCTCGCGGCCGCCACGTCGTACTCGTTCCAGGTCACCGCCACCAACGCGGCGGGCGAGTCGGCGAAGTCGGCGGCGGTGACGGCCACGACGGCCTCCGGCTCGGGCGGCGGCGGGGGCGGGGGCGGGACGCTCCCCAAGCACGCGGTGACCGGCTACTGGCAGAACTTCGACAACGGCGCGACGGTGCAGAAGCTGTCCGACGTGCCCTCGGCCTACGACATCATCGCCGTGTCCTTCGCGGACGCGACCTCCACCCCGGGAGCGGTGTCCTTCACCCTGGACTCCGCCGGCCTGCGCGGCTACACGGTCGACCAGTTCAAGGCGGACATCAAGGCCAAGCAGGCGGCCGGCAAGAAGGTCGTCATCTCGATCGGCGGCGAGAAGGGCACCGTGTCGGTGAACGACGCGACCTCCGCCACGAACTTCGCGAACTCCGTCTACGCGCTGATGCAGACGTACGGCTTCGACGGCGTCGACATCGACCTGGAGAACGGTCTGAACGCGACGTACATGACGCAGGCGCTGCGCGCCCTGTCGGCCAAGGCGGGCTCGTCCCTGATCATCACCATGGCCCCCCAGACGATCGACATGCAGTCGACGTCGAACGCCTACTTCCAGACGGCGCTCAACGTGAAGGACATCCTCACGGTCGTCAACATGCAGTACTACAACAGCGGTTCCATGCTCGGCTGCGACGGCAAGGTGTACAGCCAGGGCACGGTCGACTTCCTCACCGCCCTGGCCTGCATCCAGCTGGAGGGCGGCCTGGCCCCGTCCCAGGTCGGCCTCGGCGTCCCGGCCTCCACCCGGGCGGCGGGCGGCGGCTACGTCTCGCCCACGGTGGTGAACAACGCCCTGGACTGCCTGACGGCCGGCACCAACTGCGGCACCTTCAAGCCCTCCAGGACCTACCCCGGCCTGCGGGGCGCGATGACCTGGTCCACGAACTGGGACGCGGCGTCCGGCAACGCCTGGTCCAACGCGGTGGGAGCCCACGTACACGCACTCCCGTGACCTGACCACCACACCCCCGACGGCGCCCGGGCCCCGACGGCCCGGGCGCCGTCACGCGTCCGAGCGCCGCCGTCCCGCGGAGCACGACGCGGCTCAGCACCGGTCTAGGGCGCACCCTTCACACCAGGGCCGGCGTGGACACAGGCGCGGCGCCGTCCCGCCCCTGGTGTGGGGTGGGCGGCGCCGCGGTGGGGTGTCGGAGTGTCAGCCGGGGAACGGCTTGCTCTGGTCGTTCTCCGCCTTGATGCACGCGTCGAGCTTGCGCTGGAGGGCGTTGGCGTCCGCGAGGGCCCTCCTGGCCGCCTCCGTCTCGCCCAGCTGCTTCAGCTTGGCGGCCTTGTCCTTGAGGGCGGCGATCTGCCGGCGCAGCTCGGTCTTGTTGCACGTGATGGAGGCCTTGGCCACCACCGCGTGCCGGCCGGCCGGCATGGTGGCGTGCGCGGGCGCCGACGTGACGAGGAGACCGCCGGCGATGGCCACGGAGACGGCCAGGGCGGAAATGCGGTTGGTCATGGGTATGTCCCCCAGGTGGAGCGTGAGTTGGTCGGGGTGGAGTCTACAAAGCAATGCTACTGACCGGTAACCGCACCCCCCGCTGCGACACGCCCCGGCTACGGCGTGTACACCTGCCGCAGGCTGTGGATGGCCCCGTCGTCGCCCGTCCCGTACCGGAACACCAGGCCGGCGTCGGGGTGCGCCTCCAGCCAGTCGATCAGTTCCTGGACACCGATGCGCCGGCTTCCGGCGCTGTCGGTGATGGGCGTGGTGGCGGTGACGTACGCGGCCTGGTCCATGGCCCAGCGGCTGTCCTCGCCGTCCGTGAGGAACTGCCTGCCGTCGGTGTCCCCACCGGGGCACCCCCATGCCCCGTGCCGGATGACGAGGTTCACCTTCCCGGTGCTCGCGGGCAGTTCCTCGACACGGTTGACGACGATCTCGTCCGGGTCGACGTGGTCCGGGTCCGGCGCCTCGGTGGCGCAGCCGGCGGCCGGTGCCGCGGTGTCACCCGTTCCGCCGGTCCTGGACGCGGGCTCCGCCGCCGGCGTGCCGGCGCCTCCCGTCGCCGCCGCCTTGTCCGGCGCGCCGCCAGTGGTCCCCTTGCCCGCCGTCACCCCGCCCTGTCCGCCGGAGGCGCCGGGCGCCGCGCTCGCCGTGGCGGCGGAGCCCGGTGTGCCGTCGGCCGCCGCGCCCGAGCCGTCGCCCTGGCAGCCGGTGAGCGCGGCGGCCAGCGCGACGGCCGCGCACGCGAGGACGGCGGGTCTGAGGCGATGCGTGTTCATGTGGGACGTCCCCCCTGTTCACGGGCGGCCCGACCGGCCGCACCCGGATCCGGACCGTAACAACGTCCTGCCCGAGCCGCACCGGCCGGACCCTGCTTGTCACCGACTCCGGACAGTGCCGTCACGGGGTACGGATCATCATGCGAGGGGGGCGGGTGGGGACGGGGCGTGCCGGGCCTTCGGTGGCCCCCGGGGGCGTACGGCACCGGCGGATGGGAGGGGGGCGGGCCGGCGTTCCCCTGGTGCCCAAGTGGCTGGCGGGGCCTCGCCGTAGCGGCCCTCCTTCCGTCGCATAGCATGATCAGGCGCCTCAAGTGGTGCCAGACGCTGACAAGTTGAGAAGGGTTCCGTCATGTCGTTCGGTCCGCCGCCCGCCGGGTTCCGGCCTGCCGCGCCGCCCGCCTGGAACCCGCCGACGAGGATCGAGCAGGCACTCTGGGAGGCCAAGGCGCGCGGGGACTGGGCGGCCTACTTCGCCACCCTGGCGGACAGCCGCCTGTACTTCGAGATACGGCGCGACAAGGCGGACACCGAACCTGGCCGGGTCAACCCGGTGTTCACGCACGACCCCCGGGTCGCCGGCGGGCGGATCTGGGCGGTGTACACCGAGGGGATGCTGCCGGCGCCGGATCCGTACCGGGTGTTCGACTGGCAGAGCCTCGGCTGGTTCGCCCGGGTCTGGGCGCCCAGCGATCCGGCGGTGATCGTGGTCGATCCGGGCAGTCCGTGCGAGGCGTTCCTGCCCTCCGCGCCGCCGCAGTCCGCCGTGTGGGCGCAAGCCGCCGAGCGGCAGGACGCCCCGCTGGAGCGGGCCCGGGTGCTGACGCTGCGGGTGGGCGGCCCGCTGGACGGGCCGGTGGCGCGGGGACTGGCCTGCGGCGCGCTGCTGTTCGTGCGCGACGGGCTGGCCTGGAACGCGATGGCGTACCACGGCAACGGGTATCCGGCGGAGCGGCGGCTGCTCCGGGAGTGGTGGGGTGTCACCGGCCGCGAGGAGTGGCAGGCCCGGCAGCGGGAGCTGCTCGACCCCGACGGCGCCAACCCGGTCTGGGAGTTCGCCCTGAGCCTGCGGCGCACCATCGCCCGCGACTTCGGCGGCCACGTCGACACCTCGTACTGGCGTGACGCGGTCGCCCGGGTGCTGCGGGCCCGGGCGGGCGGCGAGACCGTGCTCACCCCGGACGGGGTCACCACCACGCCCACGGTGCCGGAGGCGGAGACGGAGGCGCGGATCAAGGGTGTGCAGCAGCTCGTCGGGCGCATCACCCGGTACGAGGCGCGGTTCCGGGCCGACGGCATCCTCGACGGGAACCGGTTCGTCGGCTCCGTGGACGCCTGGAACTTCGGGCGGGCCTCCGGCATGGCCCGCTGGGGGCTGGGGGCCCGCTACTGCTCCCTGGCGGAGGCCGAGTCCGCCGTGATCGAGGCCGGCCGGGCCTCCGCGCGGTCCTACAAGTCCTGGCAGGACTTCGCCGCCGGCTACATCCTGGGGCGCTGCCTGCACTTCGACGACGAGGAGTTCGGCAGCTGGTACACGGACATGGTCGACGTCCACCGGGTGCTGATGTCCGACCCCGGGAGCCCGTGGCGCACCGTCGCGTTCCGGTGAGGGACCCGGTTCACGCCATCACCACCGCAGCTATTGACCTGATCATGCCAACGTTTCACCATGAGCGCCAACCCGCACAGCGGACCCACAGGGACACCCCACCGCAGGCCCCGGCGGGTCCACCCCCGCACGTCGCACTGGAACACCCCCACCTCCACCCCTAGGAGAGTTCATGCGACTTCGCATCCGCGGCTCCGGCGCGCGCGGCAGCAGACGTACCGCCACCCTCGGTGCGCTCCTGGCCCTCGCCCTCGCCGCGCCCCTCTCGGCCACCGCCGGCCGGGCCAGCGCCGACGGCGTGGGCACCGTCACGTCCGCCGACGACGAGATCCGGCAGTACGAGATCCACCAGAGCACGACCCCCGTGACGCGTACGGCCCTGCAGGCGGCCGGTGTCAGCGTCGACGAAGCCGACGAGGAGAGCGTCGTCGTCTCCGGGCGGGCCGGGCAGATCCGGCAGCTGCGGCGGCTGGGCTACGAGGTCAGCCCGCTGGGCGCCGCCCCGCGACGCTCCGGTGCCCGGCTGTACGACTTCCCGGGCGCCGACGCGAAGTACCACAACCACGCCGAGATGACCGCCGAGATCGAGCAGCGGCTGGCCGCGCACCCAAACATCATGAGCAAGCGGGTGATCGGGAAGTCGTACCAGGGGCGGGACATCGTCGCCATCAAGGTCAGCGACAACGTGGGCACCGACGAGAACGAGCCCGAGGTGCTGTTCACCGCCCACCAGCACGCGCGCGAGCACCTGACCGTGGAGATGGCCCTCTACCTGCTGCGGGAGCTCGGCGCCGGATACGGGTCCGACCCGCGCGTCACGAACGTGGTCGACAGCCGGGAGATATGGATCGTCCCGGACCTGAACCCGGACGGCGGGGAGTACGACATCGCCTCCGGGTCGTACCGGTCGTGGCGGAAGAACCGGCAGCCCAACTCCGGGTCGTCGTACGTGGGGACCGACCTGAACCGGAACTGGAACTACAAGTGGGGCTGCTGCGGCGGCTCCTCCGGGTCCACGTCCTCGGAAACCTACCGCGGCACCGCCCCCGAGTCCGCGCCCGAGGTGAAGGTGGTCTCCGACTTCGTGCGCGGCCGGGTGGTCGGGGGCACGCAGCAGATCAAGGCCGGGATCGACTTCCACACCTACAGCGAGCTGGTGCTGTGGCCGTTCGGGTGGACGTACGGCGACACGGCCACCGGGATGACCGCGGACGACGCCGCCGCGTTCAAGGCGGTGGGGCGGAAGATGGCCGCGAGCAACGGCTACACCCCGGAGCAGTCCAGTGACCTGTACATCACCGACGGGTCCATCGACGACTACCTCTGGGGCGTGCACCGCATCTTCGCCTACACCTTCGAGATGTATCCGGCGTCGAGCGGCGGCGGCGGGTTCTACCCGCCCGACGAAGTCATCGAGCGGGAGACCTCCCGGAACAAGGACGCCGTGCTGCAGCTGCTGGAGAACGCGGACTGCATGTACCGGTCGATCGGCAAGGCCGACCAGTACTGCCGTTAGCGGCTACGCCTCCTCGAAGTAGGCGTCGAGCACCGCGTCCAGCTGCTCGTCCCACTCCGTGAAGCGCGCCCTGGCCGTCGCCTCGATCTCGATCGGGTACCAGCGGCGGTCCGGGGTGTGCACGGTGATCGTGTACCGCTTGCCGAAGCGCGGGGACTCCGTCTCGACCGCGGCGATCTCGTCCCAGCGGAACTCGCAGGCCTCCTCGTCCAGGCTGAGGCGGACGCCCCTGCGGTCGGCGACTATCCGCGCCCGGCGGTCGGACGCCTCGAAGACCGGGCCGTCCGCGGGCGTCTCGTCGTCGTCCGCCGGCTCCTCGGCGGGGCGCGCGGCGTCCTCGGTGGCCGGGACCCGCTCCGTCGCCTCCTCGGAGGCGGGCCCCGCGGACTCCGCCACCGCGGCTCCCGGCTCCTTCGCGACCGGCTCGCCCGGTTTCGGACCCGTGATGCCCGGGATGAAGGCCGGGTCGAAACCGGCGCCCGTCACGGGCTCGGCCTTCAACGGCTCGGCCTCCGACGGCTTGCTGCTCGATCCTATGCGCTGCTCCACGGCGGCAGTATGGACGACTTCCCTGTGCCGTAACCAGTCAGCTCACGAGAACCGGTCAGCCCACGGGGACCGTTCGGCCCATCGGGCACGCCGGCCGACCCGCCGGGCACGCCGGCTCGTGCGAGGCCGTCAGCTCACGAACACGCTCACCAGCCCGGCCACCGCGAACCCCGCCACCGACAGCACCGACTCCAGCACCGTCCAGGTGCGCAGCGTGTCCCGCTCGCTGATGCCGAAGTACTTGGCCACCATCCAGAAGCCGCCGTCGTTGACGTGCGAGGCGAAGATGGAGCCCGCCGAGATGGCCGTGATGACCAGGGCCGTGAAGGCCTGCGAGTGGTGGCCCCCGGCCAGCAGGGGTGCCACGATCCCCGCCGTCGTGACGATCGCGACCGTCGCCGAGCCCTGGGCGACCCGCAGCACGAGCGAGACCAGGTAGGACAGGACGATCACGGGCAGGCCCACGTCGTGGAAGGTGTCCGACAGCGCCTGCGCCACCCCGCTCGCCTTCAGGACGGCGCCGAAGACACCGCCCGCGCCGACCACCAGCAGGATGTTGCCGACCGGCTTCAGGGAGGACGTGGAGACGGTCTCCAGGGACCTGCGGGACCAGCCGCGCCGGATGCCGAGGACGTGGTAGGCGAGGAGCAGCGCGATGGTCAGGGCCACGAAGGGGTGCCCGAAGAACTCGATGACCGAGCGCGGGGTGGAGGGGTCGAGCGCGACCGAGGAGAAGGTGGCGGCGAGGATCAGGACCAGCGGCGTACCGATGACGGCGAGCACCGTGCCGAGGGCGACCGGCTGTTCACGCGGCTCGCTCCGCTCCCGCGCCACCGCCCGCCCGGCCTCCTCGGCCGCCTCGGCCGCCTCGACCATGGTCTGCGGTACGGCGACGAAGACGCGGCTGCCGATACGGGCGGAGAACGCCCAGGCGGCCAGCACGGCCGGGATGCCGCAGACCGCGCCCATGAGGAGGACCCAGCCGAGGTCCACGTGGAGCAGTCCGGCCGCGGCCACCGGGCCGGGGTGCGGGGGCAGGAAGGCGTGCGTCATCGACAGACCCGCCAGCATCGGCAGGCAGTACGGCAGGATCGACCTGCCGGTGGGGGTCTCCCCGGGACGGAGCTCGTCGCGGTCCTGGGGGAGCTTGGCGGCGGCGTAGACGATCGGTGCGAGCACGAAGATGCCGACGTCGAAGAAGACGGGAATGCCGAAGACGACACCGGTGACGCCCATGGCGAGCGGGGCCCGCTTCTCTCCGAAGAGGTTCAGCAGCCGGGACGCCAGCACCTCGGCGCCGCCGCTGACTTCGAGGATCGCGCCGAGCATGGTGCCCAGGCCGATGATGATCGCGACATGGCCGAGTATGCCGCCCATGCCGGACTCGACGGTGGAGACGGCGTCGGAGCGCTGGACGGTGCCGAGGAGTTCGGTGACCGACAGTCCGGCGAGCAGGCCGACGGCTATGGAGACGGCGAGCAGCGCGACGAACGGCTGGAGCCGGACCTTGA
Organism: Streptomyces sp. NPDC013455; assembly: GCF_040632975.1. NCBI lineage: Bacteria > Bacillati > Actinomycetota > Actinomycetes > Kitasatosporales > Streptomycetaceae > Streptomyces > Streptomyces sp. NPDC013455. The sequence continues at coordinate 95,608 of NZ_JBEYCX010000014.1, forward strand.
TGATCAGGAAGAGCAGCAGGGCGATGCCGAGGGCGGCGACGGTGAGCAGCCCCGCGGTGCCGTCGACGAGGAGGAGCAGTCCGCCGGTGTGGGGTGGGGCTGCGGCGGCGGGGGCGGATGCGACGAGCGGACCGGACATGGGGGGGTCCTCTACGTGAGTGCATACAGCTTTCGGGCAGGGGGGATCGCGGCACGGCACCGTGACGGTGCCGTGCCGTGGGTACGCCGTGTGGGGGTCGGGGCGGATCAGCCGAGGACGGCGAGCGCGTCGATCTCGACGAGGAGGCCGGCCGGCAGACCGACGTAGACCGTCGTGCGGGCTGCGGGCGGCTGGGTGAGGCCCTGCTCCTCGAAGTAGGCGTTGTAGATCTCGTTCATCTCGGCGAAGTGGTCCACGTCCGTGAGGTAGACGCGGATCATCATCACGTCGTCCCAGCTCGCGCCGCCCTCCTCCAGGATCGCCTTGACGTTGGCGAGGGTCTGGAGGGTCTGCTCGCGCAGGGAGGGTCCGGCGGGCGTCGGGGGCTCGCCCGCCACGGCCGGCAGGAAGCCGACCTGGCCGGCGACCTGGAGGATGTTGCCCTTGCGCACGCCGTGCGAGAACTTCGCGGGCGGCGCGGTGTGCGTCTTGGGCGTGAGCGCGGTCTTCTCCGTCATGCGGGTCCCTTCACCGATGGTCTGTCACGGGTGTTCTGCCGGAGTACTCGCCGCTGATCGCGTCCGCCGTACGGCGCACCAGCGGCAGGAGGGTGAGGAGTTCCTCGGCGGTGACGACCACGTTCGGCGCGGACACCGACATCGCGGCGACCACCCGGCCGTCGGCACCGCGCACGGGGGCGGCGACGCAGTTGATGGACTCCTCGTGGCCACCGAGGTCGGTGGCCCAGCCCTGTTCGCGCACCGTGGCGAGTTCCTTCAGGAACGCCTCGGCGTTCGGTGTCGAACGGGGTGTGTACGCGGGGTAGTCGAGCTGCTCGGCGAGGGCGCGGCGCTCGGGTTCGGGCAGGTCGGCCAGGAGCAGCTTGGCCACGGCCGCCACGGTGATGGCCACGGGCTTGCCGATCCGCGAGTACATGCGCACGGGGTAGCGGCTGTCCACCTTGTCGATGTACAGCACCTCGTCGTCCTCGTGGACGGCGAGGTGGACGGTGTGCCCGCACTGTTCGTTGAGCCGTACGAGGTGGGGGTGGGCGATCTCGCGGACGTCCAGGTTCTCCATCGCCTCCTGGGCGAGGGCGAACAGGCGGGCGCCGAGCCGGTAGCGCTGGTCGGACTGGCGGTAGACCAGGCCGTGTTCGTGCAGGGTGCGCAGGAGGCGGAGGGCGGTGGACTTGTGCACGCCCAGGCGGTCGGCGACCTGCCCGAGATCGGCGGGGCCCTCGGCGAGCAGCGGCAGGATGCTCAGGGCGCGGTCGACGGTCTGACTCATGGGGTGTTCGCCTCCTCCGGGGCCCGATCGGCCTGCGTCCAGCCGGGGCCGAGACGAAGTCTCCCCCATGCGTGGTCGTCGAGGGCGGCGAGGCGGTCGGCGTGGCCGCGGGCGGGGGGTGCGGCGAGGTCGCCGGGGGTGGTGAGGGCGGCGGCGGCGAAGAGGTGACCGTGCCTGAGCCGGGTCTTCAGGGGCAGGCCGCGCAGGGTGGCGGAGAGGAAGCCGGCGGCGAAGGCGTCTCCGGCACCGGTGGCAGCCTCGACGTCCACAGCGGGGGCGGGGACGAACGACGGGGGTGCCGCACGCCCCGGGCCGGCGCCCTCCTCGCCGCACCACGCGAACCCCGCACGCCCCGGGCCGGCGCCCTCCTCGCCGCACCACGCGAACCCCGCACGCCCCGGGCCGGCGCCCTCCTCGCCGTCGCGCGCGAACACCGTGGCGCCCCGCGCCCCTTGCTTGACCACCAGCAGCCCCGGTTCGGGCAGAGCCTGGCGGATCGCCCCGGGTCCGCCCGTGACGGCCCACACCTGCTCCGCCTCGTCCTCCCCCACGAACACGATGTCGGCCCGGCGCGCCAGTTCGAGCAGGACCCGCGGACCCTCGGCGGCGGACCACAGCCCGGGCCGGTGGTTCACGTCGAAGGACAGCACGGGCCGGCCCGGGCGGTCGGCCGTCACCTCGCGCAGCAGCTCGCGGCAGTCCGCGGACAGCGCGGCCGTGATCCCGGACAGGTGCAGCACCCGCCCGGCCCGTACCGCCGCCAGGTCCACGTTCGTCACGGACATCGCCGAAGCGGCCGAACCCGAGCGGTAGTACGCCACCTCGTGCGCGCCCGTGCCCCGGTCCCCGGCGGTGCGGAAGTACACGCCGGTGGGCCGCAGGGGGTCCCGGCGGACGGCGGAGACGTCGACGCCGTACCCGGCGATCCGCTCCAGCAGGTGGTCGCCGAAGCCGTCGGCACCGACCCGGCTGACCCAGCGCACGGTGTGCCCGAAGGCGGCCAGGGCGCACGCGACGTTGGACTCCGCGCCGCCGACGGCCCGGTGGAAGGTGGGCACGTCGGCGAGGCGGCCCGGCCGGCCGGGCAGGAAGGCGACCATGGTCTCGCCGAGCGTCACCACGTCCATGAGGTCCTCCGCCCGCGCAACGGCCGGGGCGTAAGCAGCGTCGTCGATGATGGCTCCTGTCGATGGCCGGGTGGCCGCTGTCGTTGACCCGGCGTTCGGCGAGATGCTAGACACCAATAAGCACTGCATGCAATGGCTGTTGCACATAGCGCAACAGCTGAGAGAGGTGGCTCCATGAGCACCGAAGCGCTGGCGCGCCAGGCCGCGCAACGTCTCGCCCGCCTGGCCGAGGAACGCGTCGACCACCGCTTCAAGGGCCTCCCGCCGGACGCCGACGGCCTCACCGTCGCCGAGCTGACCGCCCAGCGCCGCAACCTCTTCCGGGACGGGGACGGATTCACCACACCGCTGCTCGTGCTGTCCGCGGAGCGTCTGGAGCACAACCTCGCGCTGATGGAGACGTACACCGCCCGGCACGGTCTGGCCTTCGCCCCGCACGGCAAGACCTCCATGGCCCCGCGTCTCTTCCACCGGCAGATCGAGCACGGCGCCTGGGGGATCACGCTGGCGGTGCCCCACCAGGTGCGCGTCGCCAGGGCGTTCGGCATCCGGCGGATCTTCCTCGCCAACGAGCTGGTGGACGCCTCCGCCCTGCGCTGGGCCGCCGCCGAACTGGCCGCCGACCCGGGGTTCCGTCTCGTCTGCTACGTCGACTCGGTGCGCGGGGTGGAGCTGATGGACGCGGCCCTGCGGGGCGCCGCCCGGCCCGTGGACGTCGTGATCGAACTGGGGGCGGGGGACGGGGCCCGGACCGGTGTGCGCACCGAGGCGCAGGCCCTGGCCGTGGCCGAGGCCGTGGCCGGCACGCGGACGCTGCGGCTCGTCGGCGTGGCGGGGTACGAGGCCCAGGTGCCGGACGCCTCCCCGGAGCGGGTGCGCGAGTGGCTCCGGCGGCTGGTCGCCCTCGCCGTGCGGCTCGACGGGGCCGGGCGCTTCGCCGGGGCGGACGAGATCGTGGTGAGCGCCGGCGGCAGCGAGTGGTTCGACGCGGTCGCCGACGTCTTCGCCGGCGTCCCCGATCTCTCGCTGCCGGTGCTGCGGCTGCTGCGCTCCGGTGCCTACGTCTCGCACGACGACCTGCACTACCGCAGGCTGACGCCGTTCAACCGGGTGCCCGAGGAGGGCGCACTGGAGCCCGCGTTCCGGCTGTGGGCGCAGGTGGTGTCCCGGCCGTCGGAGGCGGAGGCGTTCGTCAACGCGGGCAAGCGGGACGCGGCCTACGACCTCGACCGGCCGGTGGCGCACGTGGTACGCCGGGACGGCACCGAGCGTCCGGCGACGGACGTCGAGGTGACCGCCCTGTCCGACCAGCACCTGTGGCTGCGCACCGGCCCCGGCGCCGACGTCGAGGTCGGCGACTGGATCGGCTTCGGCCTGTCCCACCCGTGCACGTCCTTCGACAAGTGGCAGCTGATCCCGGTGGCCCAGGCGGACGGGACGGTCGTCGACTACATCCGTACGTTCTTCTAGGAGGACCGCGTGGAGCAGCTCGTCATCCGGGACGCGGACGTCGTCGACGGCAGCGGTGCGGACTCCTACCGCGCCGACGTGGTCGTCGACGGCGGGCGGATCGTCTCGATCGTCAAGGAGGCCGCCGCGGCGGGCTGCCAGCGGCCGCGCGCGGTGCGCGAACTGGACGCGGAGGGCCTGGTCCTCTCCCCCGGCTTCATCGACATGCACGCCCACTCGGACCTGGCCCTGCTGCGCGACCCCGACCACAGCGCGAAGGCCGCGCAGGGGGTCACGCTGGAGGTGCTCGGGCAGGACGGCCTGTCGTACGCGCCGGTGGACGAGCGCACGCTGGAGGAGGTGCGCCGGGCGATCACCGGCTGGAACGGGTACGGCGACGACGTCGACTTCGACTGGCGCAGCGTCGGCGAGTACCTCGACCGGCTCGACCGGGGCATCGCCGTGAACGCGGCCTACCTGATCCCGCAGGGCACCGTCCGGGCGCTCGTCGTGGGCTGGGAGGACCGCGCGGCCACCGCCGGGGAGCTGGACCGGATGCGGGAGCTGGTGGCGGAGGGGCTGCGGCAGGGCGCGGTGGGCATGTCCTCGGGGCTGACGTACACCCCCGGCATGTACGCCGGCGACGCGGAACTGACCGAGCTGTGCCGGGTGGTGGCCTCGTACGGCGGCTACTACTGCCCCCACCACCGCTCCTACGGCGCCGGCGCACTGGAGGCGTACGCCGAGATGGTCGCCCTCGCCCGGGAGGCGGGCTGTCCGCTGCACCTGGCTCACGCGACGATGAACTTCGGGGTGAACGAGGGCCGGGCACCGGAGCTGCTGGCCCTGCTCGACCGGGCCCTGGACGCCGGCGCGGACATCACGCTGGACACCTACCCCTACACGCCCGGCTGCACCACCCTCGCCGCGCTGCTGCCCGGCTGGGCGAGCGAGGGCGGGCCGGAGGAGGTGCTGGCCCGGCTGACCGACCCGGAAACGGCCGAGCGCGTGCGGCACGACCTGGAGGTGACCGGCTCGGACGGCTGCCACGGCGTACCGGTGGAGTGGGAGACGATCGAGATCTCCGGGGTGACCGATCCGGCGCTGGCCGGGCTGGTGGGCCGTACCGTCCGGGAGGCGGCGGACCTGCGCGGCGAGACGCCCTGGGCCACGGCCCGGCAGCTGCTGGTGCGCGACCGGCTCGGTACGACGGTCCTCCAGCACGTCGGGCACGAGGAGAACGTCCGCGCCATCATGCGGCACCGCGCGCACACCGGCGGCTCGGACGGCATCCTGCGGGGCAGCAAGCCGCACCCGCGGGCGTACGGCACCTTCCCGCGCTATCTCGGGCACTACGTGCGGGAGTTGGGCGTGCTGACGCTGGAGGAGTGCGTCGCCCGTCTCACCTCGCGGCCCGCGGCCCGGCTGCGGCTGCCGGACCGGGGGCTGGTGCGCGAGGGGTACCGGGCCGACCTGGTCCTGTTCGACCCGGAGACGGTCGCGCCCGGCGCCACCTTCGCCGCGCCCCGGACGCTGCCGGCCGGCATCCCCTACGTGCTGGTCGACGGCCGGTTCGTCATCGAGGACGGCCGGCGGACGGACGTGCTGGCGGGGCGGGCGGTCCGGCGCACCCCGGTGTGACCGCCCGCCCCGGCGGGGTCACGGCTTGGGCAGGGTGCAGCCGGCGGCGGCGAGGTTGAGCCTGTTGCCGGTGGTGAAGCAGGCGGGGATGTTGTAGATCTGCTGGCCGTAGTTGATGCCCTGGCGGACGGTGACGGTGCCGTTGGCGTCGACCTCGCACGGGTTGTTGTCCGTGCACCGCTCGCCGTCCTCGTTGCCCGTGTTGTTCACGGCGACGACCTTGCCGGTGGCGGCGTCGACGACCGGGGAGCCGGAGGTGCCGCCGATGGTGTTGCAGGCGGAGGTGTAACGGACCGAGTCCTTCCAGGTCCAGGAGCCCTCCTTCAGCCGGTACACGAAGCCGTCGATGTTGCAGCTGTAGATGCGCTTCCAGTAGCCGGAGACCACCTTGATGGCGGTGCCGGCCGTCGGGTGCGTGTCCTGCACGGTCAGCGGGCTGATCCCGTAGGAGCTCTTGATCGCCGCGTACGTGGTGGTGGTGCGGTAGATCGAGACGTCCGTGTCGGTCATCGTCGCGTACACGATCTGGTTGGCGCGCAGGGTGGCGACCCTGGTGCCGGCGGAGTTCAGCAGGCCGAAACTGCGGCTGGAGGACTGGCCGGTGACGACCTGGCCCGGGGCCGGGAAGCCGGTCTCCAGGCAGTGGCCGTTGCTCAGCACGAGGGCCGGGTCGGTGTCGACGGAGCCGGGGAAGCGGATGACGGAGCCGGAGCAGTTGCTGAGCGAGACGGTGCCGGCGAAGTCGACGGTGGCCTTGACGGCCGGGGTGGAGTGCGGGGCGGTGGTCTTCGCCGCGGTGTGCGGGGCGGCGATCGCCGGGGTCGCGCCCAGCCCGGCTATCGCCAGGGCGGTGAGGGCGGCAAGGAGAGGCTTCTGCACGTGGGGGTCCCCTCTTACGACGTGGGCGACCGGTGGTCTTCCGGTCGCCCATGCGGTTGTCATGCGGTTGTCATGCGCATTGTCAACGGCTGGCGCGGGCGGGGACAAGGAGCGGCGCCAGGCCGTAGGGGTTTCCCTGTGTGCGAAAAGGGGCGGCGGTATGACGGCGCGAGCGCGCGGCCGGGCCGGCCGCCCGTCAGCGCGGGCGTTTCGTCGCGCCGTGGCCGCGGCCCCGGGCGGGGACGTCGGCGGGGTCCGACACCGTGGCGCCGGCGGACGGCTCGGTGGGTGCGGGGGTGGCCGAGGCGGAGGCCGCCGGACTGTCGCCCGGGTCGGCGGCGGTGGCGCTCGGGGACGAGCCGCCGGACGGGAGGCCGGACGCCGGACCGGAGGGCGCGGGCGCGGGGGCGGCGGAGTCCGCGCCCGCGGCCGGTGCCGTCGTGGGCTTCGCGTCCGGGGTCGTACCGCCCTCGTCCACGGCCGAGCCGTCGGTGACCCGGCCGCCGTCCGCGGGGCGGGAGCCGTCCGAGGACCCGGATCCGGCCAGAGCGGCGATCACCGCGACGGTCCCGGCCACGCCGAGGGCGCCCGCGACGACCGCCAGCCGGCGCCGGCCGCCGCCGCGCCGCCGGGCACGCCGGCGCGCGGCCCGTCCCGCGCCGGGCTCCGCGGGGGCGGGTTCCGCGGGGGCGGGTTCCGCGGGCAGCGGGGGCAGCTCGCGCGTCTCGTCGTACGCGTCCTGCCAGCCGTGCGCGGCGGCCGGGTCGGCGTAGGCGTCGTACGCGGGGGCCGGAGCCTCCTGCGGCAGGTACACGTTCGGCCGGACGGCGGGCGCACCGCTCGCCGTCTGGGCGCCGAACGCCTCCGCCTCATACTCCCGTTCCGTGGACATGCCAGCGGATTGTAGAGATGCAAGCGGTCACTGAGACAGTCGGCGTCGATATCCGGACAAACCTCCCCGTCTCACGTGTCGGAAAACACGACCCGCGCGGCGGGACCGGGCCGTAAGCTCGCGTCATGCAGGTGATCCAGTCGACCAAGCTCGCCAACGTCTGTTACGAGATCCGGGGCCCGGTTCTCGAGGAGGCCATGCGGCTGGAGGCGGCGGGCCACCGCATCCTCAAGCTCAACACCGGCAACCCGGCCGCCTTCGGCTTCGAGTGCCCGCCGGAGATCCTGGAGGACATCCTCCGCAACGTCTCCACGGCGCACGGCTACGGCGACGCGAAGGGGCTGCTGGCCGCCCGGCGCGCGGTCGTCATGCACAACCAGACCCTCGGCATCGAGACGGACGTCGAGCACGTCTTCATCGGCAACGGCGTCTCCGAGCTGATCGTGATGGCCATGCAGGGACTCCTGGACGACGGCGACGAGGTGCTCGTACCGGCGCCGGACTACCCGCTGTGGACCGCCGCCGTGTCCCTGTCGGGCGGCACCGCCGTCCACTACCGCTGCGACGAGCAGTCCGACTGGATGCCCGACCTCGCCGACATCGAGCGCAAGGTCACCGACCGGACCAAGGCCATCGTCGTCATCAACCCGAACAACCCCACGGGCGCGGTGTACGACGAGGCCGTGCTCAAGGGGATGACCGACATCGCCCGCCGGCACAACCTGCTCGTCTGCTCCGACGAGATCTACGACAAGATCCTCTACGACGGCGCCACGCACACCCCGACCGCGAAGATCGCCCCGGACCTGCTCACCCTCACCTTCAACGGCATGTCGAAGGCGTACCGGGTGGCGGGCTACCGCGTCGGCTGGATGTCGATCTCCGGCCCGCGCGCGCACGCCGACTCCTACATCGAGGGTCTGACGATCCTGGCGAACATGCGACTGTGCGCCAACATGCCGGGCCAGCACGGAGTGGTCGCCGCGCTCGGCGGCCGGCAGTCGATCAACGACCTGGTGCTGCCGGGCGGGCGGCTGAAGGAGCAGCTGGACACCGCCTACGAGCTGCTGACGCAGATCCCGGGCGTGACCTGCGTCCGGCCGAAGGGCGCGCTGTACCTCTTCCCGCGGCTGGACCCGCAGGTCTTCAAGATCAAGGACGACCGCCGGATGGTGCTCGACCTGCTGCGCCGGGAGAAGATCATGGTCGTCCAGGGCACCGGCTTCAACTGGCCCGAACCGGACCACTTCCGCGTCGTGACCCTGCCCACGGTCGGCGACCTGCGGGACGCCGTGACCAGGATCGGGAACTTCCTGGACGGGTACAGCCAGCCGTGACCGCCCGGCCGCCAGGCGACCCGACTCAACTTTAGACGAAATCCAATGTAAGATGGCTTCCTGTCAGAGCACAGGAGGCCGTCCCATGTACGAACCGATCCGCACCAAGTCGGTCCACAGCACGATGGCCGGCACCACCTCCGACTTCCCCCACCGGTCGCGCGAGGAGGAGCTGGACATCCAGCTCGCCGGGCACCTGTCCGCGCTGCTCGCGGTCACCGACGAGCTGCGCGCCCTGGCCCCCTCCGCCGACCTGGACACGGCCGCCGAGCGCCTCGCGGCCCAGGTGGCCCGGCTGCGGGGAGGGCGGGCGCCGCTGCGTGCCGCGCCGGCCGCGGCGGGCGAGCCGCAGGCGCTGCACCGGCGGGCGCACACGCTCGCCGGACGGGCGCTGGTGGTCGCCGCCTCGCGTGCGGACACGGCGGTGGCGATCCTGGCCGCCGAGCGGATGGACGCCCACGGCGCCGCCGCCCCGGCCGGGCCGAGGGAACTCAGCCCGGCCCGCTGACCCCGTCAGGGGGTCCCGAGACGGCCCCGGTCCGCGTGCACCCGCAGCGACGCGCGGACCGGGCGCCACACACCGCGACGAGGCGAGGGGCCCCGCACGCCGTTGTGCGGGGCCCCTCGGGTGTGTGTTCCACGGCCGGTCGTGACGATCGCTGGTCAGGGCACACCCCGGCCGGCCGTGGAGTCTGCGGCGGGCGCTCAGCCCAGGCGCTCCACCAGGGCGCGGTACTGGTCCCACAGCTCCTTCGGGGTGTGGTCGCCGAAGGTCTCCAGGTGGGCGGGGACCAGCGCGGCCTCCTCGCGCCAGACCTCCTTGTCGACCGTGAGCAGGAAGTCCAGGTCGGACTCGGACAGGTCGAGTCCGTCGGTGTCCAGCGCCTCACGGGTCGGCAGGATGCCGATCGGGGTCTCGACGCCCTCGGCCCGGCCCTCCAGCCGCTCCACGATCCACTTCAGGACGCGGGAGTTCTCGCCGAAGCCCGGCCAGACGAACGAGCCCTGGTCGTCCTTGCGGAACCAGTTGACGTAGTAGATCTTCGGCAGCTTGGCCGCGTCCGCGGACTGGCCGACCTTGACCCAGTGGGCCATGTAGTCGCCCATGTTGTAACCGCAGAACGGCAGCATCGCGAACGGGTCGCGGCGCAGCTCGCCGACCTTGCCCTCGGCCGCGGCGGTCTTCTCGGAGGCGACGTTGGCGCCGAGGAAGACGCCGTGGTTCCAGTCGAAGGACTCCGTCACCAGCGGCACCGCGGTGGCGCGCCGCCCGCCGAAGAGGATGGCCGAGATCGGCACGCCCTTGGGGTCCTCCCACTCGGGCGCGATGATCGGGCACTGCGAGGCGGGCACGGTGAAGCGGGCGTTGGGGTGGGCGGCGGGCGTCTCGGACGCCGGCGTCCAGTCGTTGCCCTTCCAGTCGGTCAGGTGGGCCGGGGGCTCCTCGGTCATGCCCTCCCACCACACGTCGCCGTCGTCGGTGAGCGCGACGTTGGTGAAGACCGCGTTGCCCCACAGGGTCTTCATCGCGTTGGCGTTGGTGTGCTCGCCGGTGCCGGGCGCGACGCCGAAGAAGCCGGCCTCGGGGTTGATCGCGTACAGCCGGCCGTCCTCGCCGAACCGCATCCAGGCGATGTCGTCGCCGATGGTCTCCACGGTCCAGCCGGAGATCGTGGGCTCCAGCATGGCGAGGTTGGTCTTGCCGCAGGCGCTCGGGAAGGCGGCGGCGACGTACTTGGCCTCGCCCTGCGGCGGGGTCAGCTTGAGGATGAGCATGTGCTCGGCGAGCCAGCCCTCGTCCCGCGCCATGACGGAGGCGATGCGCAGGGCGTAGCACTTCTTCCCGAGCAGGGCGTTGCCGCCGTAGCCGGAGCCGTAGGACCAGATCTCGCGCGACTCGGGGAAGTGCGAGATGTACTTGGTGGAGTTGCACGGCCACGGCACATCCTCCTGGCCCTCCTCCAGGGGGGCGCCGAGGGTGTGGACGGCCTTGACGAAGAAACCGTCGGAGCCGAGCTCGTCGAGGACCGGCTGCCCCATGCGGGTCATGGTGCGCATGGAGACGGCGACGTAGGCGGAGTCGGTGATCTCCACGCCCAGCGCGGACAGCGGGGAGCCGAGCGGGCCCATGCAGAACGGGACGACGTACATCGTGCGGCCCCGCATCGAGCCGCGGAACAGGCCCTTGTCGCCGGCGAAGATCTCCCGCATCTCGGCGGGGGCCTTCCAGTGGTTGGTCGGGCCCGCGTCCTCCTCCTTCTCGGAGCAGATGAAGGTGCGGTCCTCGACGCGCGCGACGTCGGTGGGGTCGGAGGCGGCGTAGTAGGAGTGCGGGCGCTTGACCGGGTCGAGTTTCCTGAAGGTGCCCTTGGCCACGAGCTCCTCGCAGAGGCGCTCGTACTCGGCCTCGGATCCGTCACACCAGACCACGTTGTCCGGCTGCGTCAGTTCGGCGATCTCGTTGACCCACGAGATCAGTTCCTGATGGTCGGTGGGAACGCTGGAAGCCGAGTTGTCGCGCGCCACGGTTGCTCCTAAATGAGGGATTTTGTCCTTGCGGCCCCGTGGGGGCTGCGACCCGGACGCTTCAGGGTGCTCATCCGGTGCCGACTGCACTCATTTGATCATCCGACGGGAACGCCCATCTGTCCAGGGGACGTCACAAGTGAGCGACGTGAGGAAGACCACGGTTTCCAGGCCGCTTTGCGGTCCCTTTACGTACCGATTTGCGTAACCTGAAGGATTTTTTGCGTTCGATCGACCAGGGCACGCGCTGATGGTCGACTTACGGCGGCGTCGGTACCATGCGGCCCATGACTGCGTCCGCCCCCGACGCGCCCACGGACTCGCCGGCCGCCGGCCGCGGCCCCGTGGCGCTTTCCTTGCCGCACCCGGTCAAGCCCCGCCTGCGCGGCTGGCTGCACCTCGGCATGTTCCCGGCCGTACTCATCGCGGGCCTCGTGCTCACGGCGCTCGCCGACTCGACCAGAGGCCGCATCGCCTGCGGCATCTACGCCCTGACCGCCTGCCTCCTGTTCGGCGTCAGCGCGCTGTACCACCGGGGCGACTGGAGCCCCCGCATGGACGGCGTCCTGCGCCGCCTGGACCACGCCAACATCTTCCTGATCATCGCGGGCACCTACACCCCGCTGACCATGCTGCTCCTGCCCGGCGCCAAGGGGCAGTGGCTGCTGTGGGGCATCTGGGCCGCGGCGGCGGCCGGCATCGTCTTCCGCGTCTTCTGGGTCGGTGCCCCGCGCTGGCTCTACACGCCCTGCTACATCGCGATGGGCTGGGCCGCCGTCTTCTTCCTGCCCGACTTCCTGCGCACCGGCGGCGTCGCCGTCCTGGTCCTGATCGTCGTCGGCGGCGTGCTCTACAGCGCCGGAGGCGTGGTCTACGGCATCAAGCGCCCGAACCCGTCACCGCGCTGGTTCGGCTTCCACGAGGTCTTCCACTCCTTCACCCTGGCCGCCTTCGTGGTCCACTACGTCGGCATCTCCCTGGTCGCCTACCAGCACGGCTAGGGCCTGTTGCGAAAGTGGATCTTGTTCGTTGATGATCACTTGTCGTGGGACGTGGTGATCTGACGAACGGCCAGTGGGCCCGGCTTGAGCCCTTGCTGCCGACGGGCATCAAGCCGGGCCGGCCGCAGGTGTGGACGCGGCGGCAACTGATAGACGGCATACGGTGGCGGACCCGGACCGGTGCCCCCTGGCGGGACGTGCCCGAACGTTACGGGCCGTGGGACCGGGTCTACGACCTCTTCCGCCGCTGGCAGCGGGACGGGACCTGGGCCCGGATCCTCACCCGGCTCCAGGCCGAAGCCGATGTGAAAGGCCTGATCACCTGGGAGGTCAACGTCGACTCCACCGTCTGCCGGGCCCACCAGCACGCCGCCGGGGCGGCGAAAAAGGGGACCTCCAGAAGGAGCCGCCCGGCGGTGTCTTCGTCGAGCCGGCCGACCACGGCCTCGGACGCTCCCGTGGCGGGCTGACTAGCAAGATCCACCTCGCGGTTGAGCAGGGACAAAAGCCCCTGTCCGTGGTGATCACGGCCGGGCAGCGCGGCGATTCCCCGCAGTTCGAGCCGGTCCTGGAGGCGATCCGGGTGCCCCGGATCGGGCTCGGCAGGCCGCGCAAGCGTCCGGACCTCGTGCGGGCCGATAAGGCGTACGACTCCCGGAGCAACCGCTCCTACCTGCGCAGACGCGGAATCAAGGCAACGATTCCGGTGCCTGCGGACCGGGTGCGCAACCGGCTGAAACGCGGCTCGCGCGGCGGCCGCCCACCGAAGTTCGACAAGGACGACTACAAGCAGCGGCACGCGGTCGAGTGTGGGATCAACCGGCTCAAGCGGCACAGGGCCGTCGCCACGCGGTACGACAAGCTCGCCGTCCGCTACGAGGCGACCGTGCTGGTTGCAGCCATCAACGAATGGTTGTGGCCAGCACGGTCGAGCTCGCTTCAGCCGAGAATTCCCCGGATCACGGCGGCGGCGAGGGTCCGGCCGCCCCCGCGCAGGGCGAGCCTGAGGCCCTCCTCGATCACCGTGGGAGTATCCAGCGTGATGTTCATCTGCACGTTGTCGCCCGGCATGGCCTGGTCGCTGCCGGCGGGCAGTTCGCACGTGCCCGTGATCTCGGCTGCGCGCAGCATGACGCGCACCTTCGAGCCGGTGACGAGGGGGCTATCGGGGCCGCCTTCGTACGGGTCCAGGATGTACGTGTCGCAGGTGAAGCGGGTCTTGGGCGTGATGCTGCCGGGCTTGACGAGAACACTGCCCCGGCGAACGTCGTCTGCGGTGGTGTTCGCCAGCAGGATGGTGACGAGCTCTCCAGCCCTGCCCTCGTCGAGGGTCTTGGCGAACATCTCCAGATCGGCGCAGGAGTCGATCCGGGTGGTGCCGCCCAGGATTTCGACCTTGTCGCCGCGCCTCACAATGCCGCGTTCGACGCGTCCGGTGACGAGGGTGCCACCAGCACCGGCAGTAGTGCTTACGACAGGCATGAGGAAGGGCTGGTCGACCGCCCGGATGGGCTCCGGCACGTAGGCGTCCAGGGTCTCCGCCAGTCTCTTGACCGCGGTGGTTCCCATCTCGTTGTCGTCCTTGCCCTCAAGGGCCATCCGGGCCGACCCGACGATGACCGGCGTGTCGCCGCCCGGGTAGTCGTACGTGTCGAGCAGGTCGCGGACTTCCGCCTCGACGAGTTCGATCAGGTGGGCGTCGTCGGTCAGGTCCGCCTTGTTGAGAAAGACGACGATGTACGGGACGCCGGCCTGGCGGGCCAGCACAATGTGCTCGCGGGTCTGCGGCATGGGTCCGTCCGCAGCGGACACCACCAGGACAGCCGCGTCCGCCACGGACGCCCCCCACATCATGTTGCCGGCCAAGTCGTGGCGCCCCGGTGTGTCCGTGTGCGCGTAGTGGCGCCTGTCGGTGTTGTACTCGACATGCCGGGGGTGGATGGTGGCTCCCTGCTCCTTCTCCTCCGGCGAGGAATCAAGCTGGTCGACACCCACCGCAGCATCACCGACAGCCTCAGAGCAGACACGGGCGAGTGCCGCTGTGAGCGTGGTCTTCCCGTGACCGACGTGACCGATGGTCGCCACGTTCACGTGCGGTAGGGACCGATCGAACTCTGCGCGCTCCGTCATTTCAGGCTCCTCACTACCAGTCGGCCAGTACATTAGGTAATCATACCGTTACCGAAAGTGTTCAAGGTGGCCTCTCAGCTACTCATCCGAGTAGCTCCGAAGGCGATGGACCTCGCCGCTTCCACATCCGCGTCCGCAGAGTTCGGCATCAGGCTGACGGCGTCTGCTCGGGCCCACTCACCACTCTTCGTCCCGCGCAGCCTCAAGAAGCAGGGCCACTTTCACAACACGCCCTAGGCCGCGCCCCCGTCTCTCCCCCGGCCACGACTGGCCCGAGTCGTGGCCGTTCCCGTCCCGCCGACGGCGTGCCGGGCCGGTCCGGTCCGATGGCCGCGTCCGGAACCCATGCCGGACAATGACCCGCATGACCGCCGCGCGTTCCCCCTACTCCCCCGCCGGCCGCCCCCGACCCGGGCTGCGGGAGCGGAAGAAGATCAAGACGCGGGAGGCGATCCGCGCGGCGGCCTACGCGCTGATCAGGGAGCGGGGGTACGACGCCACGACGATCGAGCGGATCGCCGAGCGGGCCGAGGTGTCGCCGTCGACCGTCTTCCGGTACTTCCCCGCCAAAGAGGACATCGTCCTCACCGACGAGTACGACCCGCTGATGCTCCAGGAGCTGCGCGCACGGCCCGCCGACGAGCCGTGGACGGACTCCCTGCGGCACGTGATCCGCAAGTCCCTGGAGCTGAGCGAGCAGGAGGATCCCGAGGTGCTCCGGCTGCGGGCACGCCTCGGGGTCGAGGTACCCGCCGTCCGCTCCCGCTACTTCGAGAGCATGGCGGAGACCGGCCGCCTGCTCCGCCAGGCCCTCGGGGAGCGCACGGGCCGCGACCCGGAGAGCCTGGAGGTGCGCGTCCAGGCGATGGCCCTCGTCGGCGGCATGATGGAGGTCTCCCTGTACTGGGCGGAGAACGGCTTCCAGGGCGAACTGCGCGACCTCATGGACCGGGCCCTGGACGTCCTGCGGGACGGCCTCGGCCCCGCAAACCCCTGAGGGTGAGCACACGGTCCGTGACATCCTGACGGGGTGAACGGACCCGAGATCCACGTCGAAGTCGCCCCCGCCCTCCACCTGTTCGTACCGGCCGCCCGGCGCGGCGGCGCCACGGCACTGGCCACGGACGGCGTCTCGACGCTCGGCCATGTGATCGAGTCCCTCGGGGTGCCGCTGACCGAGGTCGGCACGCTGGTCGTGGACGACCGCGCGGTGCCCGCCTCCCACGTGCCGCGCGCGGGCGAACGCGTCTCGGTCCGTGCGGTGGAACGCCCGCAGCGGGTTCCCGGAGCCCCCTTGCGCTTCCTCCTCGACGTCCACCTCGGCACCCTGGCCCGCCGGCTG
The DNA here is from genome assembly GCF_040632975.1 of Streptomyces sp. NPDC013455. Classification (NCBI taxonomy): domain Bacteria; kingdom Bacillati; phylum Actinomycetota; class Actinomycetes; order Kitasatosporales; family Streptomycetaceae; genus Streptomyces; species Streptomyces sp. NPDC013455. The sequence goes on from NZ_JBEYCX010000014.1 coordinate 111,361, forward strand.
CGGCTGCTCGGCGTGGACACGGCGTACGAGTCGACGGACATCGGGGACCCGGCGCTGGCCGCCCGCTCGGCGGCCGAGAAGCGGGTGATGCTCAGCCGCGACCGGGGGCTGCTGCGCCGCCGGGAACTGTGGGCGGGCGCGTTCGTCTACAGCACCCGCCCCGACGACCAGCTGAACGACGTCCTGGACCGCTTCGCCCCCGACCTGCGCCCGTGGACCCGCTGCACCGCCTGCAACGGGCTGCTCCGGCAGGCCACCAAGGACGAGGTCGCCGGCCAGCTCAAGGGCGGCACCCAGCGGTCGTACGACGTCTTCGCCCAGTGCACGGCCTGCGGCCGGGCGTACTGGAAGGGCGCGCACCACGAACAGCTGGAGGCCATCGTGGAGCGCGCCCTGGCGGAGCACGGTTAGCGCCTGCTCACGTCCCTCTTCCCGCACGCGGTGCCGTTCCGGTCGCGGTCCAGCCCGAGCGGGTCGTCACCGCCGTTGACCTTCAGCCGCCCGTAGTGGTTGCGCTCCAGCCAGGCGCAGCGGGCGGCGGCCGTCTTCTTCACCTGCGGCGGGAAGACCGTCGGCACGCACACGTTGGCGGACCCGTAGTGCCGGTCGCAGCCGGAGATCGCCGTGCCGACCTTCTGCGAGGTGCGCTTGCCGCCGGGGCCGGTGACCTTGCCGGTCAGGGAGTCGGCGAAGGAGTGGACGTGCGGGGAGGCGGCGCTCAGGGCCGTCGGCCCGCCGAGGTGCACCCACTTCGCCACCGACGGCACCCCGTTCGCGTCCACCGCGAAGAGCATGTACCAGCCGGGCGGGGCGAGGTTGGGGTTGTTCGTCACGTTCAGGTCGACGTTGTTGCCGTCCACCGACAGCGGCAGGTCGACGAAGCGCTGGTTCGGGTCGGAGGAGTGGGTCACCGCGGCCGGGCGGATGAGCTCCGCCTTGGCGACGGGCCGGTCGACCGTGATCCGCTGCGTGTCGCCGTACTTCCACTCCTGGTTGATCACCGAGGTGATCGCCGGCCGGGTGCCCTTGTACAGGTAGGGCGGGGTGTAGATGGACACGTTGTGGTTCCAGGTGCCGTTGCCCGGGTTGTCGCCGGTGGCCATCACGCGGCCGTCGGGCAGCAGGAACGCCGACGAGTGGTACCCGCGGGCCTCGGGGTCGGCGGCCACCGGGTCGAAGGTGCCGGTGCCGGGGTCGTAGAGCGACGACTCGTACACCGGGTCGGCCCGGTTGTGCAGGGCGCCGCCGGTCTCCAGCACCTTGCCGTCGGGCAGGAGCACCGCGGAGACGTACATCTTGCCCTGGCCGCCGGTCTGCGCCACCTTGCCGTTGCCGAGGTCGACCGTGCCCTGCGGGATCGGCGGGCCGGCGACGTACGACGGGTCCGGCTGCTTGAGGTCGATCAGGTCGGTGAGCCGGTTGGCGTCGGGGTTGGAGTCGATGTTGCCGCCGCCGAGGGTGAGCACCCTCTGGTCCTGCGCCGGGGGCAGCAGCACGGACGCCGACTGGTCACGCTCGTCCTTCTTCTGCAGGCCCGGGATCTGGGTGACCGTGTTGGCGTCGTAGTCGTAGACCGCCGAGCCGGTGCCCGGGATGTTGTTGCCGAAGACATGGCTGCCCGAGTAGAAGAGGCGGCCGTCCTGCATGAGGATCATCGCCGGGTACAGGCCCCAGTACGACCAGGTCTGGTTGACCTTCCACAGCGGCTGCCACTGCTGCTCCCTGTCCGACCAGCGCTCGGCGGTCACCGACCCGGTGGAGTCCTCGCGGAGCCCGCCGAAGGAGATGACGTCGCCGTTGCCCAGTTCGGTCGCCGACGGGTACCAGTGGCCGTCGTTCAGGTCGTTGGTCCTGGTGTAGGTCTCGGTCTCCGGGTCGAAGAGGTAGCTGTCCTTGAACCCCTCGTAGCCGTGCCCGCCCGCCACCGGGTAGGCCTTGTTGCCGCTCATGACGAGCACCCGGCCGTCCTGGAGCTGGACGTGGCCCGCGCAGAACATGTCCTTCGGCGTGGGGACGACCTTGTAGCCGCCGTTGGCCGGGTCGTACACCGCGGAGGTGAACGTGCCCGCCCGGAACTGCTCCTCGCTGTTGCCGGAGCCGGCGATGAGCAGCACCTTGCCGTTGTTGAGGACGACGGAGTGCATGGAGCGGACCGGGTTCCGCGTCGGCAGGACCGTCCAGCGGCCGTCCGCGCACTGGTCGGCGGTGCCGGTGCACCCGGCGGGCGGGAGCGGGTCGGCGACCTGCTCCATGGTGTAGTCGTCGGTGGTCGCCGAGCCGGTGCCGTAGACGGAGACCCCCCAGGTGATCCGGTCGGTGCCGGCGGGGACCTCCGGGGTGCGGACCGTGGCCCGCGTCCAGCCGGCGGCCGGGGCCAGGGTCTTGAGGTCGGTCCAGTACTGCCAGCCGGCGGTGGTGTCGTGCCGGAAGACGGTGACGTTGGCGTCGGGTGTCGTGGTCTTGTACCAGAGCCCGAGGTCGTACTGCCTGCCGGCGGTGACCACCGGCGCGCAGTCGGTGGATTCGGTGATCAGTGCCTTGCGGTCGCCGTCGACCCGCCGGGTCAGCGTGACCTTCATCGCCCGGGCGCCGGAGTGGGCGTCGGAGACGGTCTCGTAGCCGAAGTCGTTGTCCCCCCAGCCCGACTTCTCCCAGCAGTACGGCATGTCGCCGGTGCCGGCGGTCTCGAAGCCGGGGTTCTTGACGAGGTTGGCGGCCGCGGCGCTCTGCGGCGTGGTGAGGAGCAGGCCGACGGTCAGGGCGCCCACCCCGACCAGCGCGGTCCGTCTGCGGTGTCTGCTCACACGGCTCTCCTTGCGGTCGTACGGTTCCCGCGTCGGCGGCGCGGGAGATAGACCAGCGCCTCCGTGCCCACGAAGCGCAGGACGAACGTCAGCACCAGCGCGAGCGCGGTGGCGGGCAGGGCGCCCACGCCGAAGCGGTCCACGAGCAGCGCGATGAGCGGGATGCGCAGGACGAGGTCGGCGTTGGCGAGCAGGGCGAACCGGCCGAGCCGGTCCCGGCGGCGGCGGTGGGCGCGCCGGTCCCGGAACAGCAGCTGCTCGATGAGCAGGAAGTTCCAGGCGACGCCGAGCTGGTTGGCGAGGATCTCGGCGGGGAGGTAGTGCAGGCCGAGGGCGGTGAGGAGGTACAGGCCCAGCAGGTTGGGCAGGAAACCGCTCACGCCGATCAGGCCGAAGCCGATCAGCCGGGCGAGGGGCGAGGCGGTGCGCAGACCGGCCAGGTGCCGCAGGAAGCGGAAGCCCTCCTTGGCCGTGGACTTGGACTCGCCGGCGTAGCGGTCCTGGAAGACGAAGGGCACCTCGGCGACCCGGCGGGGGCGGCTGCGGACGGCCAGTTCGAGCAGGATCTTGTAACCGAGGGGCTTGAGGACGTCCGGGGTGACCGTGCTGCGGCGGATGGCGAAGAACCCGCTCATCGGGTCGCTGACGCCGCGCAGCCGGCGGGGGAACAGGGCCTTGGTGAGCCAGGTGGCACCGCGGGAGACGGCCACCCGGTAGCCGCCGGCGAGTCCGGCCCGGCTGCCGCCCTCGATGTACCGGGAGGCGACCACGAGTTCGGCGCGGGCGCGCTCACCGGTGGCGACCAGCTCGGGGACCAGGGACGGCGGGTGCTGGCAGTCGCCGTCCATGACGACGATCCACTCCGAGGCCGCCGCCCTGAGCCCTTCGACCACGGCCCCGCCGAGCCCGCCGGCGGGTTCCTCGCGGTGCAGCACGGCCACCGGGAACGGACAGTCCTGCGCGGCCTCGCGGATCACCTCCGGGGTGTCGTCGGTGGAGTCGTCCACGAAGACGACCTCGCAGGGCAGCCGGGCCGGCACCGACTCGGTGACCAGGCGCAGCAGGCGGCGGACGTTCCCCGACTCGTTGAAGGTCGGTACGACGATGGTGACGGCCCCGGGCTCCGGCACCTCGACGGCGTCGAGGCCGGGTACGGGGGCGGTGTACTCGTGGTTGCTCATCGGGCGCCTCCCGCCGCCGCCAGGATCCGCCGGATCTCGACGCGGTCGTCGCCGCTGCCGAAGGTGGCGACCGGGGTGGAGTGCTCGATGGCGGCCCGGACGTTCGGCAGGTCCTTGGCGTCCCGGCGGACGGTCGGCGAGGCGACGACGTAGTCGAGGTCCCGCCAGCCGTGCGGCATGGTCTTGGTGACGGCCGGGTCGAGGTCGGCCTTGTAGAACCAGATGGCGCCGAGCCCGGGCCGGTACCCGGCGTGCACGAGGTCCAGCCAGAGGGCGTCGTCGACGAGGACCCGGGTGTCCTCCGGGTGGTCGACCTCGCCGGCGAGCCAGTGGGAGGCCTGCCGGTAGGGCTTGTTGGCGTCGGCGGTGAGGGCGGTGCGGTCGCCGTCGTACCAGTGGGGGACGACATAGGCGCCCGCGGCGAGTGCGAGGACGCCGGCCAGCGCGTACCGGCCCGCGGAGACGGCCCGTCGCTCGCCCTCGGCGCGCCACCGGCGCAGCACCGCGTGGGTCACCGAGGCCGCGCCGCCGGCCAGCACCAGGGCGAGGAAGGGCAGCGCGCCGATGACGTACATGGCGGGCAGGTAGCCGTCGGGGCGCATCGCCACGGCGGCGAGGACGGCCACCGCCAGGGACGGGCCCGCGAGGGCGCGCGCGGTGACCGACCAGCGCCAGGTGAGGAGCAGCAGGAGGGCTCCGGCGAGCCCGCCGAGGGGCAGGACGCGGTCGTAGTACAGCCAGGAGTGCAGGACCCCGTACGAGCCGGAGCCCGGCTCCAGGATGAATCCGGAACCGGGCCGGGACATCTGGTACTTGATGCCCTCCAGCAGCGACACGTGCCCGCTGCCCGGGAATAGTTCGCCCTTGAGCAGGGCGAAGAGCGGGTAGGAGACGCCGATCAGGAAGCAGGCCGTGACGGCTCCGGTGAGGGCGAACTTGCGGGTGTCGCGGTGGCTGTGCCGCCACATGGTGACGAACAGGGCCGGCAGGACGACGAGCATCGTCTCCTTGGTGAGGACGCCCGCGGCGGCGGCGAGTCCCGCGCCGAAGTGGTGCCAGAGGTGGCGGCTGGGCGAGGCGGCGAGGCAGAACGCCAGCAGCAGCCACGTCACGGCGATGTTGTCGAGGAAGATCTCCCGGCTGAGGACGACCGCGAGCGGGGAGAGCCCGAACAGGGCCATGCCGAGTCCGGCGGCCCAGCGGGGCAGGGAGAGCCGGCGTCCGAGGACGTAGACGAGGACGGCGCTGGTCCCGCTGACCAGGAGCATGGCGGTCCGCATGCCGCCGACCGTCATGGAGCCGGGGCTGAGCGCGGAGGGTATCCAGGTGAGCAGGGCTATCTGGATCCAGCCGAACGGCGGGTGGTCGTACCAGTAGGTGTAGTGGGCGAGGCCCCGGCCCTGCTGGACGGCCCAGGCCTGGGCCAGGTAGGTGCCCTCGTCGTCGCTGAGGGTCGGGTAGGCGGCGGTGTTCCAGCCCTGGACGACGAGGATCGCCGCGAGCAGGACACCGCAGAGCAGCAGGTCGGGGCGGGAGGAGCGGAGCCTCACGGGAGGCTGCGGACGGCCGGCCGGACCGGTCGCGGGCGCAGGCCGGCGTTGCGCGGGGACCTTCGCTCCGGTCGCCGCGGGAAGGGTGGAGGTCACGCGGGAACGTCCTCTCGGATCGGCTCGGCCGCGCCGAGGTGAGCGCCGACGTGGGTGGTCAGCTCCCAGTCGTTGCGGCCGCGCTGTTCGCGCCATACGGCACGGATCGCGGCCCCCGCGAGGAGGACCTGGTAGAAGGGGCCGCCCACGATGAGCTTGACGTAGTGGACGAAGCGGACCCGCAGCCCGTACTGCCGGCCGAAGTCGTGCAGTCCGACCACCTCGAACACGAAGGTGACGGCGGCGGTGACCAGCGGCAGGAAGGTGAGGAAGGCGACCCCGACGGGCACGTCCAGGAAGAGCGCGACGGCCGCGTTCAGCGGGATGATCACGCCGGAGAACGCCTGGAGGAACGGGGTCATCAGGGTGTACCGGGCGAGCAGCCGCTGCCCGAAGCCGGGCAGCTGCCTCCAGTCCTTCTTCCGGTAGACCTGCAAGAAGCCCTGGTTCCAGCGGGTGCGCTGCTTGAGCAGCGACATCAGCGTGCCCGGGGTCTCCTCGCGGGTGACCATGTCCGAGTCGTAGGCGACGACGACCTTCTTGCCGACGCTGGACAGCCGGACGCCGAGGTCGCAGTCCTCGGCGAGGCAGTCGGGGTCCCAGCCGCCCGCCTCGCGCAGCACGTCGGTGCGGACGAAGACGGTGTTGCCGCCGAGCGGGATGAACCCCTTCTGCGCGTGCAGGTGCAGCCGGGAGCGGAACCAGAAGAAGTACTCCAGGCAGTTGCGCAGGCTGTACCAGCTGGAGTGGAAGTTGATGAGCTGCACACCGCCCTGGACGACGTCCGCCCCGGTCGTCCGGAACGCGTGGTCGACGTGGGCGAGCAGCTCGGGATGGACCTGGTCCTCGGCGTCGAAGACCCCGACGACGTCGCCGCGGCAGTGCGGCAGCGCCGTGTTCATGGCCTTGGGCTTGTTCTTCTTGTCGTGGGTGTCGACGACCACCCGCACGCGCGGGTCCCGGGCGGCGGCCCGCTCGGCCACGGCCGTGGTCTCGGGGTCGTCGTGCCCGACGATCACGATGATCTCGAAGGCGGTGTGTGTGGACTCCAGCAGCCGCTGGATGGTGTGGTCGAGCACGGCCTGCTCGTGCCGGGCCGGCACGAGCAGTGAGAACGACCGGTGCCCGGCTCCGTCCGGTCTGCCGAACCGGGTGGAGGCGAGCACCTCGGGCGTGCGCCACGCGTGCATCTGCCACCACAGCGTGAACGCGGCCATCCAGAACAGGGCCAGTGAGACGGCAGCGATGAAGACAGACGTCAGCAAACAGATCCCCCCAGATCCGAAAACCCCCCAAGCGGACGTGACGACCCGTCACGTCCGCTTCGTCGCTGTGGAGAGAGTAGGCGGGATCTGTGAAGTGCGGGAGCTCTTCAGATAAAAAGCCTGTTTCGCATCGCTGGTGCGGATAGCGGGATCTTTCCGAACACTTGCCCGTATTCGACCGGTTCCCGCCGTCCGTTTTTCCCGGAGTGCACCGGTCAGCGCGGGTTCAACGCCGTGCGCAGCCGCTCCGGATCCGCCGTCGGGGCATCGCATGTGAAGTTACGGCAGACGTACGCGACCGGTTCACCGGCCAGCAGCGGCCGGTCGGCGAGGAGCGGGAATTCGTCACTGTCCGGCGTGCCGACCGCCACGACGGCGCCCGGGGCGGTACCGAGGAGGGCGGTGCGGTGCAGGGCGGCCGTGCCCTCGTCGGCGAGGGAGGGCCCGACGACCGCGACCTCCTTCGGCCCGTCCAGCAGCGCCTCGGCGGCGGCCAGCCCCCAGCCGATGAACCGCGGCACGCGCGGCCCGAGCGTCTTCACGATCCCCAGTGCCCGTTCCGCGGCCGTGCGGTGGGCTTCGGAGCCGGTGTGGGCGGCGTAGCCCAGCAGGGCCGCGGCCGCGGCGGTCCAGCCGGAGGGGGCGGCGTTGTCCGTGGGGTCCTGGGGCCTGCGGATGAGCTGCTCGGCGTCGGAGGCGGTGTCGTACAGGCCGCCGGTCTCCGGGTCGGTGAAGCGGGTCAGCACGTGGTCGAGCAGCAGACCGGCGAAGTCGAGCCAGACGCCCTCGCCGGTGACGGAGGCGAGCGCGAGGAAGCCCTCGGCGACGTCGGCGTAGTCCTCCAGCACCCCCGCGTTGGCACCGACGCGGCCGTCCTTGCTGGTGCGGGCCAGCCGGCCGTGTTCGTCGAGGTGGACGCGGACGAGCAGGTCGGCGGCGCCGAGGGCGGCCTCGGTCAGGTCGGGCCGGTCGAAGTAGGCGCCGGTCTCGGCGAGCGCGGCGACGGCGAGCCCGTTCCAGGCGGCGACGACCTTGTCGTCCCGGCCCGGGGCGGGCCGCCCGGCCCGCTCCCGCAGCAGCCGGCTGCGGACGGAGGCGATCTTCTCGGCGTCGAACACGCCCTCGGTCTGCGGGAGCTGGAGGACGGACCTGCCGTGCTCGAAGGTGCCCTCCTCGGTCACACCGAAGTACTGGGCGGCCGGTTCGGCGTCCTCGCCGAGCACCTCGCGCAGCTGTTCGGGCGTCCAGACGTAGTACGCCCCCTCCACGTGCCGCCCGCTGCCGTCGTCGCTGTCGGCGTCCAGGGCGGAGGCGAACCCGCCCTCGTCGGTGCGCAGCTCCCGGACCATGAAGTCGGCGGTCTCCAGTGCGACCCGCCGGGCGAGGTCCGAGCCGGTGGCCCGCCACAGGTGGGCGTACACCCGGCACAGCAGCGCGTTGTCGTACAGCATCTTCTCGAAGTGGGGCACGACCCAGTCGCGGTCGACGGAATAGCGGGCGAACCCGCCGCCGAGCTGGTCGTAGATCCCGCCCCGGGCCATCCGCTCACACGTGTCGCGGGCCATCTGGAGAGCGCCCTCGGCGCCGGTCCGCGCGTGGTGCCGCAGCAGGAACTCCAGCACCATGGACGGCGGGAACTTCGGGGCGCCGCCGAATCCGCCGCGCTGCGGGTCGTACTCGCGGGTGAGGCCGAGGAGGGCCTGGGCGAGTTCCTGATCGCCGGGGGCCTCGGCGGCCTGGCGGACGATCTCCCGCTGGGCGAGGTCGCGGGCGATCTTCCCGGCGACCTCGCCGACCTCGTCGCGCCGCGTCGCCCAGGCCTGCTGGACGCCCTCCAGCACCTGCCGGAAGGAGGGCATGCCGTGGCGCGGCGCGGGCGGGAAGTAGGTGCCGAAGTAGAACGGCTCCGCGTCCGGGGTGAGGAAGACGGTCATGGGCCAGCCGCCCTGGCCGGTGGCCGCCTGGACGGCCTCCATGTAGACGGCGTCGACGTCCGGCCGCTCCTCGCGGTCGACCTTGACACTGACGAAGTGCTCGTTGAGGTAGTCCGCGGTGGCCCGGTCCTCGAAGGACTCGTGGGCCATGACGTGACACCAGTGGCAGCTGGAGTACCCGACGCTCAGCAGTACGGGTCTGCCGGTCCTGCGGGCCTCGTCGAAGGCCTCGGCCGACCACGGCCACCAGTCGACGGGGTTGTCGGCGTGCTGGAGCAGATACGGGGACGTCTCATGGGCCAGTCGGTTCACCGTTCCACTCTCCCACGGGCTCCGGCACCGCGGAGAGACGCGAGAGCACCGGGCGCGCCACCTGCGGCCCCTCCGCGGCGGGGCCGGCCGCCGCGCACGGCTGCGGACCGCCACGCCCGACAGGTGCCGGGGGTGGCGGTACGGCGGGGCCGTGGCCCCGCGGTCAGCCCTGCCGGGCCGTGGAGTCGGTCTTCGCCCCGGCCTGCTCCGCGTCGGGGTCCGGCGACTCCTTGAAGTCGACCTTCTGCATGTGCTTGTTCATCGACTTCATCAGGCCCCACACGGCCACGGCCATCACCGCGAAGACGACGAAGCCGAGGACGCCGGGGGTGACCTTGTTCTTGTCCACCTCCGCGGCGAGGGGGACGAGGTGCGTCACTGCCAGGCTCACGCTTGCGCTCATGTCAGGCATTGTCCCGGATGCCCGCGAAGAGGTCGTCCTCGGGGATGGAGGAATCGACCAGGGACTTCGCCAGCTCGTACTCCTCCGTCGGCCAGACCTCCTTCTGGACCTCCATCGGCACCTTGAACCAGCCGCCGTCCGGGTCGATCTGCGTGGCGTGGGCGATCAGCGCCTTGTCGCGGATCTCGAAGAAGTCCGCGCACGGGATGTGCGTGGTCAGCGTGCGCTCGGTGCGCTCGAACTCGTCCCACCGCTTGAGCCACTCCCCGTACGGCGACTCCAGGCCGCGGTCGAGCATGGCCTGGTGCAGCGCCTGGGTGCGGGGGCGGTTGAAGCCCTGGTTGTAGTAGAGCTTCAGCGGCTGGTAGGCCGGGCCGAACTCGGCCTCGGGGTACTTCTCGGTGTCCGCCGCGCCCTCGAACGCCACCATGGAGATCTTGTGGGTCATGATGTGGTCGGGGTGCGGGTAGCCGCCGTTCTCGTCGTAGGTGGTGATCACCTGCGGACGGAAGGAGCGGATCTTCCGCACCAGCTCGCCGGCCGCCTTGTCGACGTCCTCCAGGGCGAAGCAGCCCTCGGGCAGCGGCGGCAGCGGGTCGCCCTCCGGCAGGCCGGAGTCGACGAAGCCGAGCCACTCCTGCTTGACGCCGAGGATCTCCCGGGCCTCGTCCATCTCCTTGCGGCGCACCTCGTGGATGTTCTCCTCGATGTAGGCGTCGCCCTGGAGCTTCGGATTGAGGATGGACCCGCGCTCGCCGCCGGTGCAGGTCACCACCAGCACGTCCACCCCCTCGGACACGTACTTCGCCATGGTGGCCGCACCCTTGCTCGATTCGTCGTCGGGGTGCGCGTGCACGGCCATCAGTCGCAACTGGTCAGTCAAGACTCAATCCTCGGTCAGTCGGCGCCCCGGGTTCCTGGGGCATTCATAGGGTGCCGTCCCGGCGGGACGTCGTTGAGGGGTGGCGGTCGGGCGGCGGGCTGGAGGCTTCTATAGTGACCGAAACGGGGGGCGAATAATTCCGCGGAGAGGACGATCATGAGTACCGCGAGCACGCGGCTGCCCGAGGGCCGCTACGGCCGCTCCTCGGACGAGCGCGCCGACCGCAAGCTCAAGATCGCCGGCGCGGTGCTGGGCGCGGTCCTGCTCGCGCTGGTCGGTTACTTCGCCTACCACTATGTCGCGCGCAACGAGATCAGCGCCGAGGTCATCAGTTTCCAGGCGTCCGACGACGCGGTCCGGGTGCACCTGGAGGTGCGCAAGGACTCCGGTGCCTCCGGCTACTGCACCCTGCGGTCCCAGTCGGTGGACGGCGCCGAGGTGGGCAGGGCCGACTTCCGCTTCTCCGGACCGGCCACACGGATCGACGAGGTCGTCACCCTCCGTACGACGAACCGGGGCACGACGGCCCAGCTGCTGGGCTGCCACGCCGGCTGACACGCCGCGGCGCTCCTCCGTCCGCCCGGAATACGTAGGCCCCGACCTGCGTTGACGTAACTCTCATGGCTTATGTCCTCCCCCTTCGGCCGGTGAATTGTTAGGCTCGTGGTTTCGCCCATCCAAGAGGAGACATGCTTCTGGGGAGGGCGATGCTTTGTATTCCCAGTACCGACGAGGAGCACCCTGTGACCCAGACCAGCGAGAACGTCACCTGGCTGACCCAGGAGGCGTACAACAAGCTCAAGGACGAGCTTGAGTACCTTACTGGTCCTGCGCGCACGGAGATCGCCGCCAAGATCGCGGCCGCGCGCGAGGAGGGCGACCTGCGCGAGAACGGCGGGTACCACGCGGCCAAGGAGGAGCAGGGCAAGCAGGAGCTGCGTGTACGCCAGCTGACCCAGCTCCTCGAGAACGCGAAGGTCGGCGAGGCGCCGGCCGCGAACGGTGCCGTCGCGCCGGGCATGGTCGTCACGATCGCCTTCGACGGTGACGAGGACGACACGCTGACGTTCCTGCTCGCCTCCCGTGAGTACGCGAGCGCCGACATCGAGACCTACTCGCCGCAGTCCCCGCTCGGCACCGGTGTCATCGGCCACAAGGTCGGCGAGGACGCGGAGTACGAGCTGCCGAACGGCAAGAAGGCCTCGGTGCGGATCCTGAAGGCCGAGCCCTACACCGCCTGAGCCGCCCCCGGACCGATTCCCGGCCCCCGGCGCCCGCAGGGCGGCCGGGGGCCTGTGCGTTGCGCCCGTCCGCCGGCCGGGTCAGTCGATGACCGTGTAGCCGGCGCCCCGGAGGGCCTGGCCGACCTCGGTGCAGTGGGCCGGGCCCTTCGTCTCCAGGTGCAGCTCCACCTCCGCCTCCGTCAGGCCCAGCCGGGGGTCGGTGCGGACGTGGCTGACGTCGAGCACGTTGGCGTCGACCGCGGACAGCACCCCGAGGAGCATGGCGAGGGCGCCCGGCCGGTCCGTCAGCCGCAGTCGTACGGCCAGGTAGCGGCCCTGCGCCGCCATGCCGTGCCGCAGCACGCGCTGCATCAGCACCGGGTCGACGTTGCCGCCGGACAGGACCGTGACGACCGGGCCCTCGAAGGCGTCCGGCGCGGCCAGCAGCGCCGCGACCGGGCTCGCCCCGGCCGGCTCCACGACCAGCTTGGCCCGCTCCAGGCACAGCAGCAGCGCCGCCGACAGCTGGTCCTCGCTGACCGTGCGGACCTCGTCCACCAGCTCGCCGACGATGCCGAACGGCACCTCGCCGGGCCGTCCCACCTTGATGCCGTCGGCCATCGTCGCGGGGTTCTCCAGCGACACCGGGCGCCCGGCGGCCAGCGAGGGCGGGTAGCAGGCGGCGCCCTCCGCCTGCACGCCGACGATCCGGACGTCCGGCCGCAGCGCCTTGACCGCCACCGCGATGCCGGCCGCCAGCCCGCCGCCGCCCATGCCGACCACGACGGTCCGCACCTCCGGGCACTGCTCCAGGATCTCCAGGCCGACCGTGCCCTGGCCGGCGATCACGTCCGGGTGGTCGAAGGGGTGGATGAACACCGCGCCGGTCCCGGCCGCGTACTCCTGGGCGGCGGCCAGCGTCTCGTCGACCACCTGGCCGTGCAGGCGCACCTCGGCGCCGTACTCCCGGGTCGCGCTGATCTTCGGAAGCGGGGCGCCCCGGGGCATGAACACCGTCGCGTGCACGCCCAGCAGCGCGGAGGCCAGCGCCACGCCCTGCGCGTGGTTGCCGGCGCTCGCGGCCACCACGCCGGCCGCCCGCTCCTCCGGCAGCAGTCCGGCGATCCGCACGTAGGCGCCGCGCAGCTTGAAGGAGCCGGTCCGCTGGAGGTTCTCGCACTTCAGGTGCACCGGTGCCCCGACCAGCTGGGACAGGTGCCGGCTGCCCTCCATCGCGGTCACCCGCGCCACGCCCGAGAGCATCTTCTGGGCGCCGCGCACATCGTCCAGGGTGACGGAACGCAGGATGTCGGCCGTGCCGTAGCTCATAACCCCAGCATCGCAGTTCACGATGGCGCACGACGGGTGTGACCAAGCTGCGAGACCGGTTTGCGCAGCCCCGGTACGGCCCGGCGCCGGGCCGCGTACCCTGTCCCCCAACCCAGCAGCCTTCATGAAGCGAGCCTCCGGCCATGCCCACAACACCTGAAATGTCGATGGACATGACGACCGTCGGTGACACCGGTCTCCTCGACACCCTCCAGCACGAGGTGGCGCTGTTCGCCCGCCGTGCCGAACAGACCCGGCTCGGCGGCGTCGGCCAGGTGCGCAACTCCATGGACCGGGCCGCGTACCTGCTGCTCAACCGTCTCGACAAGGAAGGCCCGATGGGCGTCAAGGCGCTCGCGGCGAGCATGGGCATCGACTCCTCGACGGTCACCCGGCAGGTGGCGCCCCTGGTCGACACCGGCCTCGTCAAGCGGACCTCGCACCCGGAGGACGGGCGCGCGGTGGTGCTGCAGCTGTCCCCGCGCGGCGCCGCCCGGCTGGAGGAGGTGCGCTCCTCCCGGCGTCAGCTCATGGCCGAGCTGACACACGACTGGGCGCCGCAGGAGCGCGAGCAGTTCTGCACGCTCCTCACCCGCTTCAATGACGCCCTCTCCGCGCGGATGGCCCTGCAGGGGGTCCCGGCGGCGGAGCAGCCGCCGGCCTCCTGAGCCGCCTGGTGCGCGGGTGCGGTCCGCGGTCTTGACCCCGGGCCGCCACTGGCCTCATATGAGACCGGGTCCCCGCCGTGCGCGGTCCGCCTGTGCCGCAGCGGACGGGGCCCCGGCGGGGGGAGGCGCGGTGCGTGATCGGCGGGTGGCCCGGGAGGCCCGGCGGGCCCGGGAGTTCGAGGCGTTCGTCGCGGGTGCGGCCGGGCGCCTGCTGCACGCCGCCACGCTGCTGACCGCGGAGGCGCCGGACGCCAACCCGCGCGCCCGCCGGCTGCTGACGCTCGCGCTCGCCCACACCTACGCCCGCTGGGACCGGTTGCGCGGCGAGGACCCGTACGACTGCGCCCGGCAGCACCTCGCCACGCGCTTCGCGCGCGTGACCTGGCACCGGTACGGCGCCCTGGTCCGGGCCCGGCCGGATCCGCGCGCCCCGCTCGCCTCGCTGGCCCCGCGGGAGCGCCTGGTCCTGGTGCTGCGGCTGTACGAGGGGGTCGCCGAGGAGCAGACGGCCGCCCTGCTCGCTCTGCCCGCGGAACGGGTCCGCACCGTCTGCGACCGCGCGGCGGCCACCCTCCTGCACCCCGTCCGGCCGGCCGCGCCCCGCGCGGCGGGCGGCCCTGAGCCGGCTGCGTCATGAGGGGGACACGGCGGGTGCGCCGCCCGGCGCACGGAAGGCCCCGTCGCCGGGGCCGTGGAGCGCGGGACGGGAGGTCGCGGTGAACCGGTCCGAACGGGAGGCCGCCGTGCGGCGGATCATGGAGCAGGGCACGGTGGCGGTGCCGCCGGAGCTGTGCGCGGACGCGGTGCGCCACGGGGACCGTCTGCTCCGGCGGTGGCGGCTCGTCCGCCGGGTGCTGTGGCTGCTGGCGTGGGCCGCGGCCGTCGCGTTCGCCGTGTGGGCGGCGGACGCCCACCCGTGGGTGGAGCCGCCCTCGCAGACGACTCCACCGGTCACCGGCTGGTGAGACCCGGCTGCTAGCCGAGGGCCTGCTGGAGGTCCTCCACCAGGTCGTCGACGTTCTCGATGCCGACCGACAGGCGCACCAGGTCGCCCGGCACCTCCAGCGCGGAGCCGGCCGCGGAGGCGTGCGTCATCCGGCCGGGGTGCTCGATGAGGGACTCGACACCGCCGAGGGACTCGCCGAGGGTGAACACGCGGGCGCGGTTGCACACCTCGACCGCGGCCTCCTCGCCGCCCTCGACCCGGAACGACACCATGCCGCCGAACGCCCGCATCTGCTTGGCGGCGACCTCGTGGCCCGGGTGCTCCGGCAGCCCCGGGTAGAGCACGCTCGTCACGCGCGGGTGCCGGGTCAGCATGTCGGCGATCTTCGTGGCGTTCTCGCTGTGCCGGTCCATGCGCACCGCGAGGGTCTTGGTGCCGCGCAGCACCAGCCAGGAGTCGAAGGGGCCCGCGACGGCGCCCATCGCGTTCTGGTGGTAGGCGAGCTCCTCGCCGAGCGTCTGGTCGGAGACGATCAGCGCGCCGCCGACCACGTCCGAGTGTCCGCCCATGTACTTGGTGAGCGAGTGCACGACGACGTCCGCGCCGAGCGTGAGCGGCTGCTGGAGGTAGGGGGTGGCGAAGGTGTTGTCGACGACCAGCTTCGCGCCCGCGTCGTGGGCGACCTGGGCGACGGCGGAGATGTCGGTGATGCCGAGCAGCGGGTTGGAGGGGGTCTCCACCCAGACGGCCTTGGTCTTCGGGGTGATCGCGGCCCGGACGGCGGCCGGGTCGGCGGTGTCGGCGACCGACCACTCCACCCCCCAGCGGGTGGCGACCTTGGCGAAGAGCCGGAAGGTGCCGCCGTAGGCGTCGTTGGGGATCACCACGTGGTCGCCCGGGGTGAGCAGCGTACGCAGCAGGGTGTCCTCGGCCGCCAGGCCGGACGCGAAGGCCAGGCCGCGGCGGCCGGCCTCCAGCGCGGCGAGGTTCTCCTCCAGGGCGGTGCGGGTCGGGTTGGCGCTCCGGCTGTACTCGTAGCCGCCGCGCAGCCCTCCGACGCCGTCCTGCTTGTAGGTCGAGACCTGGTAGATCGGCGGGACGACCGCGCCGGTGAGGGGATCCGCGGTGTTGCCCGCGTGGATCGCGAGGGTCTCGAAGTGCTGACTGATATGCCTGTCGCTCATGTGCATCGAGCGTAGTGCTCCTGACCGGATCCTGGCGCCCGACGGGCATCCCGGGTACGGGCGCGAGGGTCTTCCGCGCAGGAGCACCCACGCCGGCGCGCCCGCACCGCGCGCCGGCTGTCATGCACACGTGCGGTGGTGAGGCGGTGGTGGGCCCGGGGGCGCCTGTGACGTCCGGCGCGGCCCCGCGGCTCGCTGACCTGCCCTGGTCGGGAGTTTTCCACAGGGGCGGTGGCGGGGTTCGCCAAGTGGTGGCGGTGTCTGGTTCGCTTGAGGCATGGCGATTCTCTGGCTGCTGATGGCGCTGCTCATGCTGAGCCTCGTCCTGGTCCCGGTCATGCGGCGCAGGCGCGGGATGGTCGAGCAGGTTCCCCCCGGGCACCCGGACGCCGCCGACCCGGCGGACTACGGCTTCGTGCGCGAGGAGGAGCTGGACGTCCGCGTGCCCGGCCCGGACCAGGACCTGCTGGACGTCCTGGAGCTGGTGCAGCGCACCGGGGACTACCGGGCCGCCGCCCAGCTGCTGGCCGGAACCGAGTCCGAGGGCGAGGTGCGCTGGCAGCGGGTGCAGGCCTTCGCCGGCGCCGCCGCGCTGGAGCTGGGCGAGCGGCCCGGCGGGGTGCACGAGGTGCCGGGCGGCCAGTGGCTGCGGGTGTGGCGGGCCGAGCGGCCCAAGGACGCGGGCGGCGCCGCCGTCCACGCCGAGTTCCTGGTGCAGCAGGCCTGGCGGACGTCGCGGCCGGGCCGGGACGACTTCCGGATCATCATGGAGGAGGCCCGGTCCGCGTGCGCGCAGGCGGCCCTGCTGGCCCCCGGCGACCCGGTGCCGTACATCGTCGAGCTGTCCATCGCGCGCGGCCTGGGCTATGAGCGGGCCGAGTTCGAGCAGCTGTGGCTGAAGATCCTCGACCGCGCCCCGCAGCACATGGGCGCGCACCTGGCCGCGCTGCACTACTGGTGCGAGAAGTGGCACGGCTCGCGCGAGCAGGCGTACGCCTTCGCGGAGGCCGCCGCGGCCCGCGCCCCGGAGGGCTCGCTGCTCGCCGCGCTGCCGCTGTTCGCGGTCTTCGAGCACCTCCCGGAGGTGAACCTGGTCGCGAGTTTCTACCAGAGCGAGGTCGTCACCAAGGCGATCCACGGCGCGCTGCACGCGGTGCACGCCGCCCGCCCCGACGACCCGATGCTCGCGCACGTCCGGCACCTGCTCGTCCTCTTCCTGGTCCGTTCCGAACGCTGGGCGGAGGCCATGCACCAGCTGATACACGTCGACGGACACGTCGGCGCGCTGCCGTGGACCCTGTCCGCCGACCCGGCCGCCGCGTTCGCCGTGTACCGCGCGCTGGCGGTGGCCGGCTACGAGGCCAACGGCGGCAGCCCGGCCACCCTGCCCGGCTGACCCGGCGCTGACCCGGCGCCACCGCCCGGCTGGCCGGCCACCCTGCCCGGTTGACGCGGCGCCACCGCCCGGCTGGCCCCGCCCCGCCCCCCGGCAGTGCCCCCTTCGCCCCCGCACAGCACCCTTCGTCCCTGCCCGCATTGCCCTTCTGACCTGCGGTAGGGCATACTCCGCATCCCCCCACACCGCACCGCCCGCACCGATCTTTTCCGCCGGCCGGTGCTCCGTCATGTCCTGTTCATGTCCTGTTCCTGAGGTCCTGTGGGGGGATCTGCCCGATGGGCGCTACTCTGCGTGCACTGCGCGCTCTCGTCCTGCTGCTCGGCTTCTATCTGCTGAGCCTCGTCCTGCTCGCCGCGCTGATCGGCCTCGACGTCCTCGTCTACTCCTGGGGGCACGGCCCGCTCACGCTGAAGGTCGGCATCGTCACGGTGCTGCTGGCCGTCCCGGTCGTCCGCGGCATGCTGATGCTGCGCACCCCCAAGGGCGAGGACGCGCCCGGCATCCCGGTCACCGAGGCCGACGAGCCCCGGCTGTGGGCGCTGGTCCGCGAGCTCGCCGCGGCGGCCGGCACCCGCGCCCCCGACCGGATCCTGCTCACCGGCGAGGTCAACGCGGCCGTCAGCGAGAGCCCGCGGCTGCTCGGCCTGCTCCCCGGGCCGCGCCTGCTCTACCTCGGCGTCCCGCTGCTGACCGGCCTGACGGAGGCCCAGCTGCGCTCCGTGCTCGCCCACGAGTACGGCCACTTCACCGGCGGTGACACCCGGCTGTCCGCGCTGGTGGTGCGCGGGCGCGTGCAGATCGGCCGGGTCATCGGCCAGTTCCACGCCAGGGCGGACGACAAGGTGGCCGCCGACCGCGCCCGGCAGGAGAAGGCGTCCGCCAAGCGGGTCGCCAAGGGCAAGAAGGCCAAGCAGGTCGACACGACCGGCGTCGGGGCGACGTACCGGACGATGGCACGGATCTACACCGCCTACGGCAAGCTCTACCTGCGCGCCTCCCTGTCCACCGCGCGCGGCCAGGAGTACGCCGCCGACCTGACCGCCGCCCGGATCGCCGGACGCGACGCGACCGCGTCGGCGCTGCGCGAGATCCCGGTCCTGTCCGCCTCCCACGACTTCTACCTGGAGTCGTACGCCACCCTGGGCCTCCAGGCCCGGATGCTGCCGCCGCGCGGCGAGTTCTTCGGCGGCTTCGGCCGGCTGCTGACGGCCCGTGAGCTGGAGCTGGTGGAGCTGCGCACGCAGCTGCCGGAGGAGCCCGTCTCGCCGTACGACTCCCACCCGCCGATCGCCGATCGTGTCCGCCGGATCGAGGCGCTGCCCGCCGACGGGCGCGCCGGCGAGGCCAAGGGTGCGGCGCTGGCCCTGCTCGCCGACCCGGCGCGCACCCTGGCCGCCCTGGAGGACGCCGTCCTCGCCGACGAGCTGCTCGGCTACCCGCGCGCCGCCGGCTGGCAGGAGCTGCTGGACGCCTCGATGGCCTCGGGCCTGTCGGCCACGCAGACCCCGCTGCACCGGGCGCTGGCCGGGTACACCGGGCAGCCGGCGACCCTGGCCGCGCTGCTGGACGCCATCGACGACGGCCGGCTGTGGCGGCTGGCGGAACAGCTGCCGCTGTCCCAGGAGGCGGCCGCGGCGAAGGGGCGGGCGTTCCGCGAGTTCGTCCGGCCCGTGCTGCGCCGGTCGCTGCGCACCATGGTGCTGGCCGAGTTCAGCTCCCGTTCGCTGCTGCACTGGGAGTTCTCCTGGACCCAGCCGGCGTCGGTGCGGCTGCCCGGCTGGGGTTCCGAGACGGAGGAGGACGGTCCCGAGGCGGCGCTGACGGCGGCGGTGGACGCGGCGGTCGCCGACCACCCCGACACCACGCCGCTGCGCGCCCTGCTCCCGCCGGCGATCCAGAACGCCTGACCGACCCTCCCGCCAAGGAAACGAACGGACCGACCCGATGACCGTCCTCTACTGGATCCTCGGCATCCTGGCCGTGCCCACACTGCTCTTCGTGCTGTGGCTGGCCTGGGTGTTCCTGAAGGAGTTCTTCTCCCCCAGCCCCGCCGACGGCGCGGAGGAGGCCGCGAGCGCGCAGAAGCTCGGCCTGCTCCCGGCCGAGCGGCAGAACACCGACCTCGCCGCGCCCCTGCCGGAGCGGTGGACGGCCGCGCTCACCGCGGTGCGGGGCGGCGACTGGCAGCCGGCCGCCGAGCTGCTCGCGGCGATCGGCCGGGACTGGGAGCGGCGGTCGTCGGCCGCCTACCTGCTCGCCGAGTGCGCGGCCGAGGAGGACACGTGGCTGCTGGCGTGGGAGGCGGCGCGGCGCGACGATCCCGACGCGGCCGTCGTCCGGGCGCGCAGCACGGTGATCCTCGCCTGGAAGCTGCGCGGCGCCAAGACGGCCCAGTACACGACCCGGGAGCAGGCCGAGGGCTTCCACCGCACGCTGGCCTCCGCCCGGGACGAGATCGCGCGGGCGGCGGCGCTGAACCCCGACGACCCGACGCCGTACATCACGGAGATCTGGGTGGCGCTGGGCCTCGGCTACCCGAACGCGAAGATGGACCAGCTCTGGGCGGAGATCACCGCCCGCGCCCCGCACCACTACGAGGCGCACTTCTCGGCGCTGCAGTACTGGTGCGCGAAGTGGCGCGGCTCCGAGCGGCTGGCCATGGAGTTCGCCGAGCGCGCCGCGGCCGCGGCTCCGCCGGGCAGCCTGCTGACGGCGCTGCCGCTCATCGCGCACTTCGAGCACGACGACTCGGAGGACACCGCGGCCGACAACACCCCGGAGATGCGGGCCCGGGTCGAGGCGGCGCTCGCGGACGCGGCCGCGGCGGACCCGGCCCACCCGCGGCTGCCGGAGCTGCGGCACCTGCTGGCGTTCTACCTGCACCTCCAGGACCGCAACGAGGCGGCGCTGGAGCAGTTCAAGCTGGTCGACGGGTACGTCGACGCGCTGCCCTGGCGCTACCGGGGCGACAAGGCCGGGTACTTCTGCCAGGTCCGCAACACGGTGGCCCACCTGGTGGCCGAGGGAGCACCGGCGACGGTCTGACCGGCCCGGACGCTCCGCGCGCGGGGGGGCGGCGCCGCCGGGGCGTCCCCCCGCACCCGCGCGTGGCCGGCCCACGCGGTTCGCCGGCGGGGCCGCTCCCCCGGCGGCGAACCCGGCGAGCGGCCCGCGGTCAGATGGTGGCCGTGTCGATCACGAAGCGGTAGCGGACGTCGCTGGCCTGCACCCGCTCGTACGCCTCGTTGATCCGGTCGGCGCCGATCAGCTCGATCTCCGCGCCCAGGCCGTGCTCGGCGCAGAAGTCCAGCATCTCCTGGGTCTCGGCGATGCCGCCGATGCCGGAGCTGCTCATGCTGCGGCGGTTGCCGAACAGCGACTGCAGCACGATCTGGACCGGCTCCTCGGGCAGGCCGACGTTGACCATGGTGCCGTCCGTGCGCAGCAGGGAGACGTACGCGGAGAAGTCGAGCGGCGCCGAGACGGTGTTCAGGATGATGTCGAAGGTGCCCGCCAGCTCCTCGAAGGTGCTCGGGTCGCTGGTGGCGTAGTAGTGGTCGGCGCCCAGCCGCAGGCCGTCGTCCTTCTTGCGCAGCGACTGCGACAGGACGGTGACCTCGGCGCCGAGCGCGTGCGCGATCTTGACGCCCATGTGGCCGAGGCCGCCCAGGCCGACCACGGCGACCTTCTTGCCGGGGCCGGCGTTCCAGTGCTTCAGCGGCGAGTACGTGGTGATGCCCGCGCAGAGCAGCGGCGCGGCCACGTCCAGTGCCAGGCCCTCGGGGATCCGGACGACGTAGTTCTCGTCGACGACGATCTTCTGCGCGTAGCCGCCGTAGGTGGGCTCGCCGTCCTTGCCGGTGTCGTTGTAGGTCCAGGTGGGGCCGCCGCCCGTGCAGTACTGCTCCAGGCCGGCCGCGCAGTTGTCGCAGGCGCGGCAGGAGTCGACCATGCAGCCGACGCCCACCCGGTCCCCGACGGCGAACCTGGTCACACCGGGGCCGACCTCGGCGACGACGCCCGCGATCTCGTGGCCCGGGACCATCGGGAAGGTGCCGGGGCGCCAGCCGTCCTGCACCTGGTGGATGTCGGAGTGGCAGATACCGGCGAACTTGATGTCGATCAGGACGTCGGACTCGCCGACCGCGCGCCGCTCGATGGTGGTCCGCTCCAGCGGGGCCTTCGGTGCGGGCGCGGCGTAAGCAGCAACAGTGGTCATGCCAGGGTTCTCCTAGGTGGGGTCGCGCCCGGCCGCCTTCCGTCCGGGCACGGTTCCAGCGTGCCTGCGATGGGCGCGGCCACCCAGTCCACGGCTTTGCGTACGACTGCCGTGCGTACCACTGGCGGGATCAGGCTGCCGTGCCTACGACCAGCGATACTGGACGCATGGACGGCAGGAACGAGCAGCCCGGCGCGGCAGCGGCAGCCACCGGCCGGACCCTGGACCGGCGGGCGGAGCTGAGCGAGTTCCTGCGCAGCCGGCGGGCCCGGCTCAAGCCCGAGGACGTGGGACTGCCCGACTTCGGACGGCACCGCCGGGTGCCGGGGCTGCGCCGCGAGGAGCTGGCGCAGCTGTCCGGGGTGTCGGTGGCGTACTACACGCGGCTGGAGCAGGGCAACGGCCGCAACGTCTCGGCGGAGGTGCTGGACGCGATCGCGCGGGCGCTGCGGCTGACGGACGCCGAGCACGCCCACCTGACGCACCTGGCGAAGCCGAAGGCGCACAAGAAGAAGCCGGCGGCACGGCAGCAGCAGGTGCGGGCGGCGCTGCGGCAGCTGCTGGACGCGCTGGAGGCCGTACCGGCGTACGTGGTGGGCCGGCGTGCGGAGATCCTCGCCTGGAACCGGATGGCGGCGGCCCTCTTCGGTGACTGGGCGGAACTGCCGCCGGGCGAGCGCAACTGGGCCCGGCTGGTGTTCCTGCGGCCCGACTACCGGGACCTCTTCGTCGACTGGGAGCAGAAGGCGATCGACATCGTGTGCGCGCTGCGGATGGACGCGGGCTGTCATCCGGACGATCCGCGGCTGTCGGCGCTGGTGGGTGAGCTGTCGGTGAAGAGCGAGGAGTTCCGCCGGCTGTGGGCCACGCACGACGTCAAGGAGAAGAGCCACGGCGTCAAGCGGCTGCACCACCCGCTGGTGGGCGACCTCTCCCTCAGCTTCGAGAGCTTCCGGCTGACGGACGGCTCGGACCAGTCCTTGGTCACCTACCACGCCGAGCCGGACTCCGCGTCGGCCGAGTCGCTGCGTCTGCTGGCCAGCTGGGGCGCGGACGCGACGCGCGCGGCGACGCGCTGAGGGGCACACCGGAGACTGTCCCCGGTGTGCCCCCATCCAGGTGCGTCAGGGCCTACTTGCCGTAGTACGCGTTGTGGATCGTGATCTCCGACGTGTTGCCCTTCTTGTCGGTGATCTTGGCGCGGAACGAGACGGCCTTGTTCTTCGCCGGGTTCTTGACGGTGATCTTGCCGTTCTTGACGGTGACCTTCTTGAAGTTCTTGCCGTCGTAGGAGACGTAGACGGCGAGGGACTTCAGGTTGCTCCCCGCGGCCGAGCCCTCGACGGTGACCGGGAAGGTGACCGTCTTGCCGGCCTCGACGCGGCTGTCCAGGCCGGTCGTGGCGCCGAAGTGCAGGGCGGAGGCGGGCAGCTGGACGAAGTCGGCCGGCTTCTTGGAGCGGAAGGTCCAGGCCGCGTCGATCCGCGTCGAGGCCTCCGACACCTTCGGCGACCGGGTGACCGAGGTGGTCAGCCTGTAGGCCGCGTCACCGGCCGGGACCTTGAAGGTCTTGTCGCCGAACAGCGGGTCGTCGTTGGTGCCGACCTTGGTGCCGTTGCGGTACAGGGTGGTCTTCACCGAGGTGAAGTCCGAGTACCCGGCGTGCTTGGCGGAGTCGGCGACCAGCGGCAGCGCACCGAAGATCTCGTTGCCGTCGCGGAAGATGCCGTAGTCCTTGCCGACGTGCGGGCCGAACACCGCGGTGTTGACCGTCTTGGTGTACGTCTGGCCGCCCTTGAAGGCGAACGAGCCGATGTCGTAGCCGGCCTCGGAGAGCGGGAAGCCGTCCTGGTCGACCCCGCCGTCCTGGGCGAACCCCAGCTGCCACTTCACGCCGTCCTTGGCCGACAGGTGCAGGGTGCGGGTGCCGGGCAGCTTCTGCGGGATGCTGATGGAGGAGGCGCCGGAGCTCCCGGGCAGCCAGCCCACCGCGTCGACGGAGCCCTTCTTGCCGCTCGCCGCCGCGCCCATGCGGACCTTCACCGTGGCCAGGTCGCCCGCCTTGTAGTGCTTGGTGTAGCCGGTGGCGAGCTTCTTGACCGGACCGCCGGTGGTCACGTCGTACTGCTCGTTCGCGCCCTTGGTCCAGTGGCCGTCCCACTGCTGCCACAGCGCGCCCGAGGGCAGCTCCGGACCCAGGTGGGCGGTGTGGAAGTTCTTGTAGCTGTCGAGGAACCAGCCGTAGCCGTAGGTGCCGTTGCCGACGGTGACGTCGAACTCCGGGAACGCGAACTGGTCCTTCAGGCCCGATCCCGGGACGGTGATGTCGACCGGCTTGGCCTTGCGCGCGTCGATGGTGATCGTCTGCTTCTTGCCGACGGTCAGCTTCGGCTGCGCGATCCAGTCGATGCCCTTGGAGGCGTCCTGCGGGTCGGCGAAGACGGAGGTGTTGAGGATGTACGTGCCCTTGGGCGCGCGCACCTTCACCGTGCCGGACTTGTTGTACGGGTTCAGCCAGACGCCGTTGGCGAGGCCCGCCACGCCGCTGAGGTCGGCGCCGTAGTTCGGGGCCGGCTTGCCGTCACGGCCGATGAACTTCAGCGTGAGGTCGTAGGACTCCACCTCGCGCTGGACCGCGGCGGCGGTACGGACCGTCTGACCGCCGCCGGTCGCCGTCACGTACGCCGAGTAGGAGCCGTCGACGGTGCCGCCCAGCTTGGTGTCGACGGTGAAACCGACCGACGCCTTGCCGTGCGCCGGGACGGTCACCTTGGTCGCGGCGAGCTTGAAGAAGCCCGACGGGGCCGCCGCGCCCTTGGGGTTGGTGGCGGTGCTGGCCAGGCTGAGCGTGACGTCCTTGTCGCCGAGGTTGCGGTAGGTCAGCTGCTTGGTGACCGGCTTGTCGTCGGTGTGCGGCCACTGCTGCACACCGAAGCTCACCGAAACCGGGTCGGCGACGACCGACTGCTTGATGGCCTTGTCGACTTGGATGCGGCCCGAGCCCTGCTGGAACGGCGTGTACGCGCCGCCCTTGGTGGAGCCGGTCAGGGCGCCCTTCAGCTCGGTGTAGCCCCAGTCGGGGTGCTGCTGCTTCAGGATGGCGGCGGCGCCCGCGACGTGCGGGGTGGCCATCGACGTGCCGGAGATGGTCAGGTAGCCCTCGGGCTTCTCACCGACCTCCTGGTCGATGACGCTGCCCTTGGCCGCGGCGGCGGTGATGTCCACGCCGGGCGCGGTGACGTCCGGCTTGATGGCGCCGTCGCCGGCGCGCGGGCCGGTGGAGGAGAAGTCGGCGAGCTTGTCCTTGCCGTCGACGGCGCCGACGGTGAGCGCGGCGTCCGCGCTGCCCGGCGAGCCGATCGACTGGGGGCCCTCGTTGCCCGCGGCGATCGCGAACAGAATGCCCTTCTCGGCGGAGAGCTTGTTGACCTCGGCCTCGAGGGGGTCGATCTCGGGGGTGTCGTAGCCGCCGAGGCTCAGGTTGATGACGGAGGCGCCCTGGGAGGCCGCCCACTCCATGCCGGCGAGGATGCCGGAGTCGTCGCCGGAGCCGGTGTCGTCCAGGACCTTGCCGTTGAGGAGCTCGGCGTCCGGGGCCACACCCTTGAACGTGCCGCCCGACTTGGCGCCGGTGCCCGCCACGATGGACGCGACGTGGGTGCCGTGACCGAAGTGGTCGGTGGCGTCGGCGGCGGGGGTGAAGTTCTTGGACCCGACCACCTGGTCCTTGAGGTCCGGGTGGGTGGTGTCCACACCGGTGTCCAGGACGGCGACCTTCACGCCCTTGCCCGTGTAGCCGGCCTTCCACGCGGTCGGGGCGCCGATCTGGGGCACGGACTTGTCGAGCGACGCCTTGCGGACGCCGTCGAGCCAGACGTGGGCGATGCCGGAGGCCGAGCGGTCGCCGTTGGTCACCGCGTCCCACAGCTCGGCGGTGTCCTGGACCGGGGCCTGCACGGCGTCCGCGTTGAGCGCCTTCAGGCTGCGGCGCAGCGTGCCCGCGTCCCGGACGTCGGCCTTGGCGGCCGTGGCGGAGCCGCGGTAGCCGACGATGACCTTCAGGCCGTTCTTCTGGGCCTTGCGGGTGGCGGCCTTGTTCAGCTCGGTGATGTCGAACAGGCGCTGGTCCAGCGTGCCGGAGGCGACCAGGCGGGCCGCGTCGGCGGGGATGACCAGCGTGTGTCCGGCGGACTTGCGGACCTGGAAGGCTATGTGCTCGCGGCCCTCGGCCCGCTCCAGGCCGACGATGCGGCCCTTGCCGTCGAGGGCGACGCGGTCACCGGTGATGAGCGTGACGTGGTGCTTGGCGGTGGTCCTCGAGGCGGCGGTGGCGGATGCCGGGGCACCCGCGGGCTTCGCCGACGCCGGGCTGGTCATACCCGCTGCGAGGGCGACCGCTGCGGCCGTTGCCACGGTGGCCGCAGCTGCTCTTTTCACTTGTCTGCGCAAGTTCTCCCCCTGGAGATGAAGTACCGGGCGAATTCCCCGTTCACCCGGCCGGGGGCGGTTTCGTACGCATGCACGTCACCCCCCGGTTCACGAAGTATGCCGGGGGGTGATCAGAGGGCTCAATAGCTGACGGGACGGCATGGAAGCACGCCGGGAAACTGTTACGCGCCGGCCGGGACACCGTTACAGAACCGCGAAGTGCCGTGCGCGCAAAGGGTGTTATACGCCGTCAGGCCCGTGCGTTCTCCGTCACGGTGATCCTGCCCTTGCGCAGGGTGGCGAGGCGCGGGGCCTTCTTCGCGAGCGTGGAGTCGTGGGTCACCATGACGAAGGTCAGCCCGTGCTCCTTCCACAGCCGTTCGAGCACGTCCATGATCTCGTCCCGCATACCCTCGTCCAAATTGCCGGTCGGCTCGTCGGCCAGCAGCACCTTCGGCTTCTTCACCACGGCGCGGGCGATGGCGACGCGCTGCTGCTGCCCTCCGGACATCTCGCCGGGAAGGTGTCCGAG
This sequence comes from Streptomyces sp. NPDC013455, assembly GCF_040632975.1. Classification (NCBI taxonomy): domain Bacteria; kingdom Bacillati; phylum Actinomycetota; class Actinomycetes; order Kitasatosporales; family Streptomycetaceae; genus Streptomyces; species Streptomyces sp. NPDC013455. The sequence continues at coordinate 137,717 of NZ_JBEYCX010000014.1, forward strand.
ACGCTCGCCGAGGCCGACCGAACGCAGTGCCTCGGCGGCCAGTTCCCGCCGCTCCCCGGCCTTGATGCCGAGGGGCACCAGTGCCGTCTCCACGTTCTCCTGCGCGGTCAGCGTCGGGATGAGGTTGAAGGACTGGAAGACGAATCCGATGCTCTCGCTGCGGATCCGGGTCAGCCGGGCCTCGGTCAGCCCGGCCAGATCGGTGCCGTCGAGGACGACTTCGCCGGAGGTGGGACGGTCGAGGGCGCCGAGCATCTGGAGGAGGGTGGACTTCCCGCCGCCGGTCGGGCCCTGGATGACGAGCCGGTCCCCGTCGGCGATGGTGAGGTCGATCCCGTCGAGGGCGTGGACGGTGTCCTTGCCCCGCGCGTAGCGCTTGGTGACGTTCTTCAGTTCGTACATGGTGGCTCCTGGGGGTTCGGGGTGTGCGCGTCGGGGTGCGGCCGCGGGTGGGTGGCCGCTACTCCACCCGCCGGAGCGCGTCCGCGGGACGCAGCCGGGACGCCCGCCAGCCGCCGAAGGCTCCGGCGATCAGGCCGCCGGCCACCGCCAGGCCCACCGCGAGGACGATCGTCGTCACACTCACCGGGGCCGTGAGGGCCACCTCCAGGGTCTTCGCCGCCTGCCGGCCCGGTCCGCCGAGGCCGCCCCCGCCGCCGGGGCCGCCGCCCGGGTTGCCGCCGCCGGTGCCGCCGCCGAGCTGTGCCTGCAGGTTCGGGCTGACGGCGGTGACGGCGTACGCGCCCGCCAGGCCGAGCGCGATGCCGAGGACGCCGCCGACCAGGCCGTTGACCATGGCCTCGCCGATCACCTGCCGGGTCACCCGGCCGGACTTCCAGCCCAGGGCCTTCAGCGTGCCGAACTCCCTGACGCGCCGGGAGACGGCGGCGGAGGTGAGCAGGCCGGCGACGAGGAAGGCGGCCACCAGCACCGCGACGGAGAGCCAGGTGCCCACGTCGGCGGCGAGGGAGGAGGCCGTGGACAGCGAGCCGGAGACGGTGTCCGCGAGGTCGGCGGAGGTGGTCACCGTCGTGCCCGGGACGTTCTTCCGGATCCGCGACTTGACGCTGTCGATCTTCTGCGAGTCGGTCGCCTTGACGTAGACCGTGGTGACCTTGTTCTTCACGTCGCCGAGGGTCTGCGCCTGCTTGAGCGGGATGTACAGGTCGGCGGCCGCGTCGCCGCTGTCGGCGGTGGCGATGCCGATCACCGTGAACTTCACGCCCTTGACGGTGACGGTGGAGCCGACCTTGTACTTCTTCTCCTTGGCGTAGGCGGAGTCCACGACGACGACCTCGGCGTCGGTCTCCGTCTCCTTGAACGTACGGCCGCTGGTGATCTTCGAGGAGGTCAGCGGGCCGAGGGCGGGCTCGGTGACGTCGGTGCCGTAGACGGAGTAGTTGTTGACGTCGAAGTCGGCGCCGCCGCCCGTGACCTCGCCCTGCGGCTGCCCGGCCTCGCCACCGCGCTGGAACCCGCCGCCGTCCTGCTGGAACTGACCCCGCGTGAACTGGCCGCTGACCTTGAGGACCTGGAGGCTCAGTCCGCCGACCGCGTCCGAGACCCCGGGCTGCGCGCCGACCTCGGTCACCGTCGAGGCCGCCAGGGTCTGGAAGCCCTGCACCATGACCCGGTCGCTGCTCTGGGTGGAGTCGTCGTCGCCCTGCGCGTCGAAGCGGAAGCGGGGCCGCTGCGTGTCGCCGGTGGACGCGGACGCCGCCTTGGTGACGGTCATGTCCGTACCCAGCCCGTACAGCGACTGGAGGACCTTGTCCTGCGCCTTGCCCATGCCGTTGGACACGGAGCTGACGACGATGACCAGCGCGATACCCAGCGCCAGGCCGGAGGCGACGACGAGGGCCGCCTTTCTGCGGCGGCGCAGTTCGCGCCTCAGGTAGGTGAAGAACATGGCCCGCAAGCTAGGGACCGACCCTGATGACACGGTAAGGCCGGCATAAGAGCAGCATGAGAAGGCTGAGGGGCCCACGAACGCCAGTGCCGCCCCGGGGGGCGGCACTGGAGCGGATACGGGGAGGCGTCAGACGGCCGAACCGGCCTTCCACTGCGCCCAGTCCATGTTCCAGCCGTTGAGGCCGTTGTCCGGCGAGACCGTCTTGTCGCCGGTGTGCTGGACGACGACGACGTCGCCGATGAGCGAGTTGTCGTAGAACCAGGCCGCCGGCGTGTTCGAGTCGCCCGCGCCCTTCTTGTCCTGGAGGCCGACGCAGCCGTGGCTGGTGTTGACGTTGCCGAACACCGAGGGCGCGCCCCAGTAGTTGCCGTGGATGAAGGTGCCGGAGGTGGTCAGGCGCATGGCGTGCGGCACGTCCTTGATGTCGTACTCGCCCTTGCCGTCGTCGTCGGTGAAGCCGACCGTCGCGCCGTTCATCCGGGTCTGCTTGAACTTCTCCGAGATGACCATCTGGCCCTCGTACGTCTTGTTGTCGGGCGAGCCTGCGGAGATCGGGATGGTCTTGACGACCTTCCCGTCCCGCGTGACCTTCATCTGCTTGGTCTGCGCGTCGACGTAGGTGACCTGGTTGCGGCCTATGTGGAAGGTGACCGTCTTCTGCTGGACGCCGTAGACGCCGCTCGCGCCCTCGACGCCGTCGAGGGCCAGCTTCAGGGTGACGGTGGAGCCTTCCTTCCAGTACTCCTCCGGACGGCAGTCCATGCGGTTGGCGTTGAACCAGTGGCAGGCGACCTCCTGGCCGCTGCTGGTGCTGACCGTGACGCCCTTCTGCACGGCCGCCTTGTCGCTGATCGCCTTGTCGAAGGTGATCGACACCGGCATGCCCACGCCGACCGTGGCGCCGTCGTCCGGGGTGAAGGTGCCGATGAAGCTGTTGGCCGGGGAGACCGTGGTGAAGGTGGCGTTCTCGTGGGCTATGCGGCCCTCGGAGTCCTCGGCCTCGGCGGCGACCTTGTAGGTCGTGGAGCGCTCCAGCTGGACGGTGGGCTTCCAGCTCTTCTTGTCGGCGGACAGCTGCCCGGCGACGGCCTTGCCGTCCTGGGTGGTCATCGTGACACCGGTGAGCGTGCCCTTGCTCACCTTCACGGCCGCGGAGTTGTTGATCGAGGCGTTGTTGGAGCCGTCCTTGGGCGTGATCGCGATCTGCGCCTCCGACGACTTCTCGGCCGCCGCCTCGTCGACCTTGGCCTGCGAGGAGTCGCCGCTGCCACTGCCCGAGGCCTTGTCGTCGCCGCCGGAACACGCCGTGAGCACCAGCACACCGCCGAGCAGAGCGGACGCGGCCGCCAGGCCCTTGCGCCGCTTACTGTCCGTCATCACAAGCTTCTCCATCGTTGCGAGTCGCGATAACCCCGGGAGTCCCCGTCAAGAACCTTCAACGCTACGGCCGGTCCCTCCCGTTCCCCACCCCCGGCGGCTGTGGGGCATCCCACGTCCGCGGCACGGGTCCGCGGCGGCTCGGGTGGTGCGGGTGGGGCGGAGGCCGTCCGTGCGCCCCCAGAGACGACGAAACCCCGGACGGCGGTTGCCGTCCGGGGTAGGAGTGCCCCGGGACGATCAGCCGATGCCGCCCTCTTCCTCGTCGCCGTCCCCATCTTCCCCGTCGAGGTCCCACTCGGGCGAATCGGGGTCGTAGTCGATGCGCTCGCTGGACCAGGACGCCTGCTGGAGCTCCACCCCGGGCACCTCACCGACCAGGTCGAAGGGGTCCACGAGGTACGCCAGCGCCTCCGCGGTGTCCTCCGTCACAGCGCTCTCCGCCTGGGCCCGCTCCGCCTCGGGCACCTCGGAGTCCTGGGCGAGGCGGCGCAGCGCGGCCTTGGTGACCGCGTCGTCGTCCTGCACCTCCAGGACCAGCTCCACGCGAAGCCGTACAAAACGTGATGTCTCTTCAGTACTCATGGCGCGAGCGTACGACCGAAACCTCCCGTGACTTTCCTGTGACCCGCGCCTTTCACTAACATCGCCCCACACGGCCAATTCGCCAGCGTCACAAGGGGATCGATATTCCGTGTCATCCGCTCGCCGTCCGCTGCTGACCGCCACCGCCGCGGGGACCCTGCTGTGCGCGTTGTGGTTCGTCCCGTCCGCGAACGCCTCGCAGGACGCCCCGGCGAGACAGACGGCGGACGCCGTGTCGTCCCCGGCCCGGATCACGCAGGCCAGGGCGGTGACCGCGGCGACCACCGACTCCGCGCCCCAGGCGGCGGACGAGACCGAACTGGCCGACACGGGAAGCCCCGACACCACCCCCTACGTGGTCGGCGGGAGCCTCTTCCTCGCGGTGGGTGCCGGTTTCGTCATGTATTCAGCCCGTCGGGAACGTCTGGGGTTTTAATCTGTCTTGACGAATCCTTGACAGGCCACACATAGTTCGCTCATGAAGAGATCATCGGGCGTGCGGCTGTGCGCCACCGCAGCTGTGAGCGTGCTGTCGCTCGCCCTCATCACCGGCTGTGCCGACGGGGATTCGAAGGACTCGAAGGGCTCGAAGGACGCCAAGGGCGCCGGCGCGGCGAAGGCGCTGACCGCCGCCGAGCTGAAGCAGAAGATCATCGCCCAGGGCGACGTGTCCGGGTACAAGGTGGGCCCCGTCGAGGGCGGCATCCCGGACAAGAGCAAGGTCAAGTCCGACGACGCCAAGTGCCAGCCGGTGCTCCAGGCGTTCACCGGCATCGCCCCGGGCGAGCCGGCGGCGAACACCAGCCGCATGGCCACCCAGGACAAGAAGGACCCGACGGACGACGCCACGTCGCTGGACGACATGGCCGACGGCAAGTTCGAGGACGCGATCAACGAGTCCATGGACCTGGACGTCACCGTGGTCACCCTGGCCTCGTACGACGGTGACGGCGCCGAGCAGGCCCTGAAGTCCGTCTCCGACGCGGTCAAGGCGTGCACCGGCGGCTTCTCCGGCGAGCAGGACGGCGAGAAGGGCAAGTTCACCAAGGTCGCCGAGGAGAAGTCCTCGGGCACGGGTGACGAGTCGGTGGCCTTCACCGCGACCAACGACGCGGGCAAGGACGGCTCCCTGCCGCTGCACGCCGAGGTGGTGCGGCACGGCAACACCCTCGCGACCTACACCACGATCAACATCGGCGCGATGATGAGCAAGAAGCCCTACACGGTTTCCGCTCCGGTCGTGAAGGCGCAGGCCGCCAAGCTGAAGTGACCCTGGGATCGACACCGTGGGGCCCCGGCTGTCGCCGGGGCCCCCGTGCGTTTCACCGGAGCGGGCCGGTGACCTTCTCCACGGCCGCCACCAGGTCACCGCCGCGCACGAAGGCGTCGGCGGCGGCCAGGTCCGGGGCCAGGAAGCGGTCCGGGCCCGGGCCCCGCACACCGGCGGCCCGGACGGCGTCGATGACCGCCTGGGAGGCGGGCGCCGGGGTCAGGCCCTCGCGCAGCTCGATGGCGCGGGTGGCCGCGTACAGCTCGATCGCGACGACCCGGGTGAGGTTGTCCACGGCGGTGCGCAGCTTGCGCGCGGCCGACCAGCCCATGGACACGTGGTCCTCCTGCATGGCGGAGGACGGGATGGAGTCCGCCGAGGCGGGCACGGCGAGCCGCTTCAGCTCGCTGACCAGGGCGGCCTGCGTGTACTGGGCGATCATCAGGCCGGAGTCGACGCCGGCGTCGTCGGCGAGGAACGGCGGCAGGCCGTGGCTGCGGTTCTTGTCCAGCAGCCGGTCGGTGCGGCGCTCGGCGATGGAGCCGAGGTCGGCGGCGGCGATGGCGAGGAAGTCCAGGACGTAGGCCACGGGCGCGCCGTGGAAGTTGCCGTTGGACTCCACGCGGCCGTCGGGCAGCACGACGGGGTTGTCGACGGCCGAGGCCAGCTCGCGCTCGGCGACCAGGCGGGCGTGTGCGATCGTGTCGCGTCCGGCGCCGGCGACCTGCGGGGCGCAGCGCACCGAGTAGGCGTCCTGGACCCGGGGCGCGTCGTCCTGGTGGTGCCCGGTGAGTCCCGAACCCTCCAGTACGGCGAGCATGTTCGCCGCGGAGGCGCCCTGCCCCGGGTGCGGGCGGATGGCGTGCAGCTCGGGCGCGAGGACCTTGTCCGTGCCGAGCAGCGCCTCCAGGCTGAGGGCGGCGGTGACGTCGGCGGACTTGTAGAGGGTGTCCAGGTCGGCGAGGGCCATGATCAGCATGCCGAGCATGCCGTCGGTGCCGTTGAGGAGGGCGAGGCCCTCCTTCTCGCGCAGCTCGACGGGGGCGATGCCGTGCTCGGCGAGCAGCTCGCCCGCCGGGCGGACGGCGCCGTCGGGGCCTTCCGCGTCGCCCTCTCCCATGAGGGTGAGGGCGCAGTGGGACAGCGGCGCCAGGTCGCCGGAGCAGCCGAGCGAGCCGTACTCGTGGACGACCGGGGTGATCCCGGCGTTCAGCACGTCGGCCATGGTCTGGGCGACCTCGGGACGGACGCCGGTGTGCCCGGAGCAGACGGTCTTGAGCCGCAGGAACATCAGGGCCCGTACGACCTCGCGCTCCACCCTCGGCCCCATGCCGGCGGCGTGCGAGCGGACGATGTTGCGCTGCAACTGGGCGCGCAGCTCCTGGCTGATGTGCCGGGTCGCCAGGGCGCCGAAACCGGTGGAGACGCCGTAGACCGGGTCCGGCTTGGCCGCCAGCGCGTCCACGATCTCCCGGGCCGCCGCGAGGGCCGCCACCGCCTCCGCCGACAGCTCGATGCGGGCACCGCCGCGCGCCACGGCGAGAACGTCGGACGCCGTGACACCGGACGTCCCCACCACCACAGTGTGCATATCCATATTCAGGAGCGTACGCATTGAATGCGGCGGTGTCACTAGTGGGGAGCGGGGGCGACCCTTACCGCCCGGTGTGGGCTTCGCCTCACGTCCGGCGCCCGCGGAACCGGCGCCGCTCGGCACGCGAGGGCGGCGGCTCGTCGGCCAGCCGTACGACCGGATCGTCGGGCCCCTCCCGGCCCGCCACCACCGGACGGTCCAGGCGCAGCGCCTTGGCCCGGTACTGGGCGGCGTCCGCGAGCCGGAACAGCCGGCGGGCGTCCCGCACCTCCCCGATCGGGTCCTCGGTGGAGGCGATCCCGCAGGCGACCCCCTCGCCCAGCTCCAACTCCGCCGCCCTGCGGCACAGTTCGTCCGCCGCCTTCACCACGTCGTCGGCCGGCGGGCCGACCGCGAGCAGACAGAACTCGTCCCCGCCGAGCCGTGCGGCCAGCGCGCCCGGCACCATCGCACCGCACAGGGACAGCACCGAGCCGAAGCGTTCCAGGAGCCGGTCGCCGACGGCGTGCCCGCAGGTGTCGTTGACCCGCTTGAGCCCGTTGAGGTCACAGACGACCAGGCTGACCACCGCGCCCTCCGCGCGGTGCCGCTCGATGGCCTCCTCCAGGCGTACGTCCACGGCACGGCGGTTGGCGAGACCGGTCAGGGCGTCGGTGTACGCGAGCCGGCGTGCCTCCTCCAGCCGCTCGGTCTGCGCGATGCCCGCGGCGACGACGGCCGCGAGCACGGTGGCGAAGTCGGCGTCGTCCCGCACGAACAGGGGCGCGCCGGCCGGGCGGGCCACGTACAGCTCGCCCCAGGCCCGGCCGTGCAGCACGACCGGGGCGACCACGCAGCAGCCGCGGCCCCGGCGGCGCAGGGCGGCGACGCGCTGGTGGAAGTAACCGGGCTCGCCCTTCGCGGTCCCCTCGGCCGTCTCCACCCAGGCGTTCGGCCCACCGCCGCCGGCCCACCGCTCGTGCAGGAACTCGGTGATCTCCGGGAACTGGTGCACCGGGTACGCCTCGGCCTCCGGGAAGTCCTCCTCGTCCGGGGCGCGGTCCCCCACGTTCACGAGGACCCGCAGCCGGCCCAGCTCGCGCTCCCACACCGACAGCGCGGCGAAGCTGCCGTCCAGCGCGTGGCAGGCGCCGAGGGCGGCGGCCTGCCAGCACTCCCGCGGGGTGTGCGCCGCCGCCATGCCCTGCGCCAGCGCCACGACCGCGGCCAGCCGCTTGTCCTCACCCATTACTCCAGATTAGGGAGGAATAGTGCACTTGGGACTGTTACTGCGGCGATCAGGTGGAATGTACGGCTACGAGCCGGGACCGCGGGCCGTCGCCGGGTGCGGATGCGCGGTGGCCGGCCACGCGGTCACCGCGGGCCACCGCCGGGTGCCGGCTCGTCGTGGCCGGCCGCGCGGTGGCCCGCACCCCTTTCGGGGCGCTCCGCCGCGGGCCGGCTCACTCTCCGGGCCACCGCGGCGCGCGCTTCTCGTTGAACGCCGCCACGCCCTCCGCGCGGTCCCCGGAGAACGCCACCGAACGCCACGCCGCGTCCTCCACCTCCAGCCCGGCCCGCAGGTCCAGCCCGTGCCCGAGCCGCAGCGCCCGCTTGGCGGCACGCAGACCGACCGGCGAGTTGCCGGCGATCCGCTCCGCGAGCGCCAGCGCCTCCTCCCGGTCCCGCCCCTCCTCCACCAGCCGGTCCACGAGCCCCAGCCCGGCCGCCTCGGCCGCCTCCACCCGCCGGGCCGAGAAGATCAGCTCGGCCGCGCGCGCCGCGCCGACCCGCCGGGGCAGCAGTTGCGTACCGCCGCCGCCCGGGATGACCCCCACGGACACCTCGGGCAGCCCGACCACCGCCGTACGGTCGGCCACGATCAGGTCGCAGGACAGCGCCAGCTCGAAACCGCCGCCCAGCGCGAAGCCGTGCACCGCCGCGACGGTCGGCATCGGCAGCTCCAGCACCCCGGTGTACGCCGCCCGCGCCACCGGCCGCTGGCGGACGAGATCGGCGTCGGTGAAGGAGTTCCGCTCCTTCAGGTCCGCCCCCACACAGAACGCCCGTTCGTGCGACGAGGTCAGGACGACCACCCGGGCGTCCCGGTCGGCGGCGAGCGCGGCACACGCGCCCGCGAGGGAGCGGGCCATCTCCGTGGAGACGGCGTTCATGGCCTTGGGCCGGTCCAGTACCAGCTCGGCGACGTGCCCGTGCCGCCGTACCAGCACGAACTCCCCGTACCGCTCCTCGCTCATGACACACCCTCCGGTTAACGCGGGTTAACTCACTGTCGGCCCGATCATCGCAGCCGGACCCGACCTGGGGAAAGCCCGGGGGGCTACGCCCGTTCGAGTGACATCCCGGCCGTCTCCCCGCACACCGCCCACACGAACGCATAGCGTGCGCTCCGCCATGACGCGCCCCGGGCGCGCGGCGGGGAGGGAACCGATGACACCGATACCCGGACAGTCCGGCGCGCGACGGGAGCCGGGGAGCCCCCCGGGGCCGCGGCGCGGACGGCACCGCAAGCCCCGCCCCCGCAAGGCGCTGCTGGCCGCCGGCGGTCTCGCCCTCGCCGCGGGCGTGCTCGGCCTGGTCCGGGTGACCCCGGAGCCGGGGGCCGGCGCGCCGGGCACGGCGGAGTCCGGGCCCGGGACCGCCACGGGCGGCGAGGCCCCGGCCCGCGCGGCGGACGGTGGGGCCCGCGTCGCCGCCGGCCCCACCGCGCTGCCCTCGGCGTCCTCCGTCCTGGGCGGCCGCGGCCCCGCGGCGGCGCCTTCCGGGTCCCCGGCCCCCGCGGCGCCGGGCACGGCCGGGGCCACGGCCGCGGCACCGCCCGGCCGCACCGCCGTACCGGGCGCCGCCCCGACCACGATCCCGACCGGCGCTCCGGACACCCCCGGCCGCACCCCGCGGCCCGCGCCGACGGCGTCCGCTCCGGCGACACCGCCCCCCGCGCCTTCATCCACACCGACGGATGACGGCCCGGACCGGCCCGATCCGGGCGGCGTGTGCGTCCCGGTCATCGGGCTGTGCGTGGAGGTCGGGTCCGGTTGACCGGCCGGACGCCCCCACGGAGGTGCCTCGCTGATCAGGCCGGATCAGCGGGAGCCCGGCGAGAGGGGTGAGGGGGCGAGAGGGGTGAGAGGGCGAGAGGGGCGAGGGGCCCCTGTCAGGGCCGGCCGGCGCGGCGCGCGAGCAGCCATGGCTCGACCACGCCGAGTCCGCGGACCGGGCGCTGCCACATCGGCTGGAGCGCGAAGCGGTACGCCGGCGGCTCCTCGCCCTCCTTCTCCGCGGCGGCCGCGGCCTCGGCGGCCTCCGCCTCGGAGGCCGGAGCCTCACCCGTACGGATCAGCTCCTCGGCGAAGGCGCTGTCCACCAGGACCGCGTCCCGGGGGGCTATGGACGTCAGGCGGGAGGCCAGGTTCACCGTCGTGCCGAACACGTCGCCCATACGGGTGGTCACCGTGCCGAACGCCATGCCGACCCGCAGTTCGGGCATCGTCTCGTCGTTCGCCAGCGTCTCCACCAGCCGCAGCGCGATGTCCGCGGCCGTGCCGGCGTCGTCGGCGGCATAGAGCACCTCGTCGCCGAGGGTCTTGATGAGCCGGCCGCCGCGTGCCGCCACCAGGTCGGCGGCGGTGGTCTCGAAGGCCTCGACCAGCTCGCCGAGCTCCTCCTCCTCCATCCGGCGGGTGAGCCGGGTGAAGCCGACGAGGTCGGCGAAGCCGACGGCCAGCCGGCGGTCGACCATCTCCTCGTCGTCGGCGGCCTGCACGACCCGGCCCGTCGCCGCGGCCAGCTGCCGGCGCCAGACGTAGACCAGGAACTCCTCCAGCTCCGGCAGCAGCAGCTCGACCAGGGGGTACGTCACCTCGGTGCGCGTCATGCCGGGCTCGGGGGGCTCGGTCAGCCCCTCCAGGAAGGAATCGATCTGCCACTCCGCCAACCGGGCGGTGGTCTGCCCGGTGGACCGGGCCACCTGCACCGCCATGGCCTCGCTCAGCAGCCCCGCCTCCACCAGACCGGCGAGCCGGCGCAGGGCCAGGACGTCGGCCTCGGTGAGGGCCTTGGCCTGGCCGATGTCCGCGAAGCCCATGGCCCGCCAGAACCTCGACGCCAGCTCCATGGAGACACCGGCGCTGCGGGCGGCCTGGAACGGGGTGTACCGGCGCTCGGCGCCCAGGATGAGCTGTTCGAGCCGCAGGGCCAGCGGGTCCTCGCCGCCGTCCGGGGCGTGGGGGTCCATCCGGCCGTCCCCGCCCGCGCCGGAGCCCGTGTCGTCGACGGTCACGCCTGCTGCCCTTCCGATCTGCCGCGGTCAGGTTTCGACCGGCCTCAACTCTACGGCAGGTGTGCGCCAGCTCACTCCGTCGGGTTCGGCCGACGGGCCGCCGCCCGGCACCGGCCGGGGGACCCCGCCCGGTCCGACGACGCCCCGTCGCCGCACCCGGCCGCGACGGCGTGCCGTGCCGGTCACGGGCGCGGGGCGCCCCGGCCGCGAGGGCGGGTCACGCCAGTCGCAGGTGCACGATGTCGCCCGCGCCCACCGGCTCCTGCACACCCTGGTCCGTGGCGATGACCAGGCGTCCGTCACCGTCCAGCGCCACGGCCTCCCCGACCAGCGCCCGGTCTCCCGGCAGCTCCGCCCGCACGGTCCGGCCGAGCGTGGCGCAGCCCGCCGTGTAGGTCTCCTGGAGGCCGCTCACCGCGGGATCGCCGTCCGCGTCCCGCCACCGCCCGTACCACTCCTCCAGCGAGCGCAGCACCGCCCGCAGCAGCGGGTCCCGGTCCGTGGTCTGTGCCCCGGCGAGGGCCAGCGAGCCCGCCTGCGGAACGGGAAGCTCCGCCTCCCGCAGGGAGACGTTGATCCCCACGCCGATGACGACGCCGTCCGCGCCGGCCCCCTCGGCGAGGATGCCCCCGGCCTTGCGCTCCTCCCCGCCGACGGTCACCAGCAGGTCGTTGGGCCATTTGAGTGCCGTGTCCACGCCGGCCGCCCGGGCCAGCCCGGTCGCCACCGCCACGCCCGTCAGCAACGGCAGCCACCCCCAGCGCGCCACCGGCACCTCGCGCGGCTCCAGCAGGAGGGAGAAGAACAGGCCGGAGCGCGGCGGAGCCGTCCACTGCCGGTCCAGCCGGCCCCGGCCGGCCGTCTGCTCCTCCGCCACCAGCACCGTGCCCTCGCCGGCGTCCCGGGCGGCGGCCCGCGCGACGAGGTCGGCATTGGTGGAACCGGTCCGCTGCACCACGTCGATCCGGCGGTACAGGCTCCCCTCCCGGATCAGCCCGCGCCGCAGTGCCGCGGCGTTCAGGGGCGGGCGGTCCAGGTCGGACCAGCGGCTGTCGTCTGATGGATTCTGCGGCGTCATGCAAGCCACCCTAGGTGTGGTAAACGACGCACTGCTGATCGGTAGTCCCCCCACTACTCTACGAACGAGTAACCGTCCCCCCTTTTGAGCAGGCAGGGAGCCGCATCCCGATGTCCGAGCCGGAAGAGCGTCACGAGATCCAAGAGATCGACATTCACACGACCGCGGGGAAGCTCGCGGATCTCCAGCGGCGCATCCACGAGGCGACGCACGCCGGCTCGGAGCGCGCCGTCGAAAAGCAGCACGCCAAGGGCAAGCTGACGGCCCGTGAGCGGATCGAGCTGCTGCTCGACGAGGACTCGTTCGTGGAGCTGGACGAGTTCGCCCGGCACCGCTCGACCAACTTCGGCCTGGAGAAGAACCGCCCGTACGGCGACGGGGTCGTCACCGGGTACGGCACGATCGACGGCCGCCCGGTGGCCGTGTTCTCCCAGGACTTCACGGTCTTCGGCGGCGCCCTCGGCGAGGTCTACGGCCAGAAGATCGTCAAGGTGATGGAGTTCGCGCTGAAGACCGGCTGCCCGGTCATCGGCATCAACGACTCCGGCGGCGCGCGGATCCAGGAGGGCGTGGCCTCCCTGGGCGCGTACGGCGAGATCTTCCGCCGCAACACCCTCGCCTCCGGTGTCATCCCGCAGATCAGCCTGGTCGTCGGCCCCTGCGCGGGCGGCGCGGTGTACTCGCCGGCCATCACCGACTTCACGGTCATGGTCGACCAGACCTCGCACATGTTCATCACCGGCCCCGACGTCATCAAGACCGTCACCGGCGAGGACGTCGGCTTCGAGGAGCTGGGCGGCGCCCGCACCCACAACTCCGCCTCCGGCGTGGCCCACCACATGGCGGGCGACGAGAAGGACGCCATCGAGTACGTCAAGCAGCTGCTGTCGTACCTGCCGTCCAACAACCTCTCCGAGCCCCCGGTCTTCCCCGAGGAGGCCGACCTCACCCTCACCGACGAGGACCGGGAGCTGGACACGCTCGTCCCGGACAGCGCCAACCAGCCGTACGACATCCGCACGGTGGTCGAGCACGTCCTGGACGACGCCGAGTTCTTCGAGACGCAGGCGCTGTTCGCGCCCAACATGGTCACCGGCTTCGGCCGGGTCGAGGGGCGCCCGGTCGGTGTGGTCGCCAACCAGCCGATGCAGTTCGCCGGCTGCCTGGACATCGACGCCTCCGAGAAGGCCGCCCGCTTCGTGCGGACCTGCGACGCCTTCAACGTGCCCGTGCTGACCTTCGTGGACGTGCCCGGCTTCCTGCCCGGCGTGGACCAGGAGCACACCGGCATCATCCGGCGCGGCGCCAAGCTGATCTACGCCTACGCCGAGGCCACGGTCCCCCTGATCACCGTCATCACCCGCAAGGCGTTCGGCGGCGCGTACGACGTCATGGGCTCCAAGCACCTGGGCGCCGACCTCAACCTCGCCTGGCCCACGGCCCAGATCGCCGTCATGGGCGCGCAGGGCGCGGTCAACATCCTGCACCGCCGCACCCTCGCCGAGGCGGAGGCGAACGGCGAGAACCCCGAAAACGCGGAGGCCGTCCGGGCGCGCCTGATCCAGGAGTACGAGGACGCCCTCCTCAACCCCTACGTCGCGGCCGAGCGCGGCTACATCGACGCCGTGATCATGCCGTCCGACACCCGCGCCCACATCGTCCGCGGGCTGCGTCAACTGCGCACCAAGCGGGAATCCCTGCCTCCGAAGAAGCACGGCAACATCCCCCTCTAGGCCCCGCGGACCCTGGGAGCGTCATGAACATCAAGGTCGTACGAGGCAATCCGACCCCGGAGGAGCTGGCCGCCGCCCTGGCGGTGGTCCGCGCCCGCGCCGCGGCGGCGGCCGTCGTGCCGTCCGGCGCGGAGAGCGGCCCGAGGGACGCGTGGTCCGACCCCTCGCGGATCGCGGCGGCGCGCGTGCCCCGGCCGGGTCAGGCGTCCTGGACGCGCACCTACTGGCCCGGCTAGGCGGAGCCGGCGGGCCGGCGGGCCCACGCCACCGGCCCGGCCGGGCGGAGCCGGCGGCCCGGCCGGCACGGTGCGCCGAATTGAGTACCCCTACTCAGGCGCCCCGGCCCGCCCGGGCCGCACGCTGGTGGGGTGCTGTGGTCAGACCCCGAGAACGAGCCGCCGGAAGAACTGCGCGACATGCAGAACATGCTTCGGCGGCTCGGTCTCGTCATGGCCCTGGCCATGGTCCTGTTCATGATCGTCAGCGGTCTGAGGTGAGCCGGCCCGCGCACCCTGACTAACCTGGCCGCATGACTGCTGAACGCCGCAGGCGACTCGTGCTCGCCTCCCAGTCCCCCGCCCGGCTGGGCCTGCTCCGGCAGGCCGGTCTGGCCCCCGAGGTGATCGTGAGCGGTGTCGACGAGGACGCCGTCACCGCCCCCACCCCGGCGGAGCTGGCGCTCGCCCTGGCCGAGGCGAAGGCGTCGGTCGTGGCGGCCCGGCCGGAGGTGCAGGGCGCCCTGGTGATCGGCTGCGACTCGGTGCTCGAGCTGGACGGGCAGGCGCTCGGCAAGCCGGCCGACGCCGAGGAGGCCACCGCCCGCTGGAAGACCATGCGCGGCCGGGCCGGTGTACTCCAGACGGGTCATTGTGTGTGGGACACGCAGGCCAAGCGGTACGTGTCGGCGACCGCCTCCACCGTCGTCCGGTTCGGTGACCCGAGCGACGCGGAGATCGCCTCCTACGTGGCCTCCGGAGAGCCCCTCCACGTCGCCGGCGCCTTCACCCTGGACGGCCGTTCGGCGCCGTTCATCGAGGGCATCGAGGGCGACCACGGCAACGTGATCGGCATCAGCCTGCCGCTCGTCCGCCGGCTCCTCGCGGAACTGGGTGTGGGCATCACGGAGTTGTGGTCGCCGGAGCGGTGATCTGGGCGGGGACGGAGTCCTGCGGCTCGTCGTCCCCGTCCCGCGGCTCGTCCGTACCGCCGCCTGCCGGCGCGCCGGCGGCGGGGGCCGTGCCGGGCTCGGCCCGGTCCGCCGGCCCCTCCCCCGCCCCGGGCGCACCGCCGGCCGCGGCGCGCTCCGGGCCGCGGCCGCGGTCGTACGTCATCAGGAGCAGCACGATCAGCCCGAGCACGGCCACCATGAACAGGAACGCCGTCCAGCCGACCAGGCCCCAGACGAAGGCGCCGAGCAGCCCGTGCACCACGGCGGCGCTGACCAGCAGGACGCGGCCGAAGCCGGCCGGGGCGCGGTCGCGTACCGCGACGAGCACCGCCACCAGCGCGCACAGCGCGAAGTAGAGCCCGAAGACGACCCCGCCGACCTTCGAGGACGTCGCCATGACGTCCGGGTCGAGACCGGCGAGCGACATGTCCTGCCGGTCGACGACCACCCCGAGGAACCAGTTGAGCGCGGCGACGAGGACGGCCTCCGCGAGGAGGACGACCGCCACCACCCATGCCACCGGTCTGCGCACCACCGGCCCCCACCCACTCTCACACCATCAGCCTGTTACCTCAGGTACGTCCGGGACAGCGCGAACGCTACTAACGGGTAAACCCTGGGACAAGGGTTCGGGCGGCAGCAAAGAATCATTGGGCCATTCGTAGGGACTCGACAAAGAAACAGAGTGGGCCGCAGCACGCTCTCACAGAGACCTTGGCCACATGACAGGGCTAGGGTTTTCCGAAGGAGTCCTGCGTACCGAGGTGCGACATGGGCTTTCTCTGGTCGAGCGGGCCTCGCATCACGCTCCGTGTGGGCAAGCTCACCACTGGGGACGGGTCGAAGTGCCGTGTCGGCAGTCCCTAAACTCGGCTTGTTTCAAGGAGGGAGCCTCAATCGTGCGCAAGGTGCTCATCGCCAACCGTGGCGAAATCGCTGTCCGCGTGGCCCGGGCCTGCCGGGACGCCGGGATCGCGAGCGTGGCCGTCTACGCAGACCCCGACCGGGACGCTCTGCACGTCCGCGCCGCGGATGAGGCGTTCGCCCTGGGCGGTGACACCCCGGCCACCAGTTACCTGGTCATCGACAAGATCCTGAACGCGGCGCGCGAGTCGGGGGCGGACGCCGTCCACCCCGGCTACGGCTTTCTCTCGGAGAACGCCGACTTCGCGCAGGCCGTCCTGGACGCCGGCCTGATCTGGATCGGCCCGCCGCCGCAGGCCATCCGGGACCTGGGTGACAAGGTCGCCGCCCGGCACATCGCCCAGCGCGCCGGCGCGCCCCTGGTCGCCGGCACCCCCGACCCGGTGTCGGGTGCGGAGGAGGTCGTCGCCTTCGCCCGGGAGCACGGCCTGCCGATCGCCATCAAGGCCGCCTTCGGTGGCGGCGGACGCGGCCTGAAGGTCGCCCGGACCCTGGAAGAGGTCCCCGAGCTGTACGAGTCCGCCGTCCGCGAGGCGGTGGCCGCCTTCGGCCGCGGCGAGTGCTTCGTCGAGCGCTACCTGGACCGGCCGCGGCACGTGGAGACCCAGTGCCTGGCCGACAAGCACGGCAACGTGGTCGTCGTCTCGACGCGTGACTGCTCCCTCCAGCGCCGGCACCAGAAGCTGGTGGAGGAGGCCCCGGCACCGTTCCTCTCCGAGGAGCAGGTCGCCGAGCTGTACCGCGCCTCCAAGGCCATCCTGAAGGAGGCCCGCTACGAGGGCGCGGGCACCTGTGAGTTCCTGGTCGGCCAGGACGGCACCATCTCCTTCCTGGAGGTCAACACCCGCCTCCAGGTGGAGCACCCGGTGACCGAGGAGGTCGCCGGCATCGACCTGGTCCGCGAGATGTTCCGCATCGCCGACGGCGAGGAGCTGGGCTACGGCGACCCGGTGCTGCGCGGTCACTCGTTCGAGTTCCGCATCAACGGCGAGGACCCGGGCCGCAACTTCCTGCCGGCCCCCGGCACGGTCACCCGGTTCGACCCGCCGTCCGGCCCCGGCGTCCGGCTGGACGCCGGCGTGGAGTCCGGCTCGGTCATCGGCCCGGCCTGGGACTCGCTGCTCGCCAAGCTGATCGTGAGCGGCCGCACCCGCAAGGAGGCCCTGGAGCGGGCCGCCCGCGCGCTGGAGGAGTTCCAGGTCGAGGGCATGGCCACCGCGATCCCGTTCCACCGCGCGGTCGTCAGGGACCCGGCGTTCGCCCCCGAACTGACCGGCTCCGAGGCGCCCTTCACGGTCCACACCCGCTGGATCGAGACCGAGTTCGTCAACGAGATCAAGCCGTTCGCCGCTCCCGCCGACGCCGAGGCCGAGGAGGAGCTGGGCCGCGAGACGGTCGTCGTCGAGGTCGGCGGCAAGCGCCTGGAAGTCTCGCTGCCGGCGTCCCTGGGCATGAGCCTGGCCCGCACGGGCCTGGCGGCCGGTGCCAAGCCCAAGCGCCGCGCGGCCAAGAAGTCCGGCCCGGTCGCCTCCGGCGACACCCTCGCCTCGCCGATGCAGGGCACGATCGTCAAGATCGCGGTCGAGGAGGGCCAGGAGGTCAAGGAGGGCGACCTGGTCGTCGTCCTGGAGGCCATGAAGATGGAGCAGCCCCTGAACGCCCACAAGGCGGGCACCATCAAGGGCCTGAGCGCCGAGGTCGGCGCGTCCATCACGTCGGGCGCCGCGATCTGCGAGATCAAGGACTGACCCGGACCGACCCGGACGGTTTTGTCCGCCCACGCCCGGTGTACCGGCTCCCGGTACGCCGGGCGTGGCGTTTCTCCGGTGCCGGCTCCGGGGGCTTCGTGAACGAGGCGCTCGCACCGCACGCCGGGCTCCCGGCGCCCGGGGGCGCCGGGGGGTCAGCGGCGGCGCAGGTCGGCGACGCGCCCCCGGTCGGAGGCGGCCTGGTCGCCCAGGCCCGTGGTCGAGCGGAGGGCGGAGGAGCCCGGTACGTGCCCCCTGCGCGGTCCCGGCAGAGCGCGTCGCGCCGCCGGGACCTGGTCACCCCCCGGGTTCCCGCTCGCCCCCGCCACGGCGATCTGCACCCCCTGGTCGGCGAGCGCCTGCAACTCCGTCGCGGCACGGTCGTCGTGGGCGGGCGGCTCGTCGGTGACCAGCCGGGTGATGAGGTCCGTCGGCACCGTCTGGAACATCGTGTCCGTGCCGAGCTTGGTGTGGTCGGCGAGGACCACGACCTCGGCGGCGGCCTGGACGAGAGCCCGGTCGACCGATGCCGAGAGCATGTTGGACGTGGACAGGCCGCGCTCGGCGGTGAGGCCGCTCCCGGAGAGGAACGCCTTCGACACGCGCAGCCCCTGGAGGGACTGTTCGGCGCCGGAGCCGACGAGGGCGTAGTTGGAACCGCGCAGGGTCCCCCCGGTCATCACGACCTCCACCCGGTTGGCGTGGGCCAGCGCCTGGGCCACCAGCAGGGAGTTGGTGACCACCGTCAGGCCCGGCACGCGCGCGAGCCGGCGGGCCAGCTCCTGCGTGGTCGTACCGGCCCCGACCACGATGGCCTCGCCCTCTTCGACGAGGCCGGCGGCGAGGTCGGCGATGGCCGTCTTCTCGGCGGTCGCGAGGTGGGACTTCTGGGGGAAGCCCGACTCGCGCGTGAACCCGCCCGGCAGTACCGCACCGCCGTGCCGGCGGTCGAGGAGTCCTTCTGCCTCCAGTGCGCGCACGTCCCGCCGTACGGTCACTTCGGAGGTCTGGACGACGCGGGCGAGTTCACGGAGCGACACGGCACCGTTCGCTCGCACCATTTCGAGGATCAATTGGCGACGTTCAGCAGCGAACACGAAACTGACAGTAACCCCAGCGACCGTCTGGTTTCAGCAGTTTGCGCCGAATAACAGATGTTGTTCGCATGAGGGGGCGGGAAGTGGTATAGGACCCACCCGCCCCGACTATGCCGTACGCACACGCCACGATCCCCCGTGACCAGCGGCGATGCCGGACGGACCGTCAGCCCTCCGCGCTCGCCTTGCGCGTGTGCAACTGCCGGGCGACTTCCGCGATCGACCCCGAAAGGGAGGGGTACACGGTGAAGGCGTTCGCGATCTGTTCGACCGTCAGATTGTTGTCGACGGCGATCGAGATGGGGTGGATCAGTTCCGAGGCGCGGGGCGCGACGACGACACCTCCGACGACGATCCCGGTGCCCGGCCGGCAGAAGATCTTCACGAAGCCGTCCCGGATGCCCTGCATCTTCGCGCGCGGGTTGCGCAGCAGGGGCAGCTTGACGACCCGGGCGTCGATCTTGCCGGCGTCCACGTCCGCCTGCGTGTAGCCGACGGTCGCGATCTCGGGGTCGGTGAAGACGTTCGACGAGACCGTCTTCAGGTTCAGCGGGGCCACCGCGTCGCCGAGGAAGTGGTACATGGCGATACGTCCCTGCATGGCGGCGACGGACGCGAGGGCGAAGACACCGGTGACGTCGCCGGCCGCGTACACGCCCGGGGCGGTCGTCCGCGAGACCTTGTCGGTCCAGATGTGACCCGACTCGCGCAGCTTGACGCCGGCCTCCTCCAGGCCCAGGCCCGCGCTGTTCGGGATGGCGCCGACGGCCATCAGGCAGTGGCTGCCGGTGATGACCCGGCCGTCGGCCAGCGTCACCTCGACCCGGTCGCCGACGCGCTTGGCGGACTGCGCGCGGGAGCGGGCCATGACGTTCATGCCACGGCGCCGGAAGACGTCCTCCAGGACGGCGGCCGCGTCCGGGTCCTCGCCGGGCAGCACGCGGTCCCGGGACGACACCAGGGTGACCTTCGACCCGAGGGCCTGGTAGGCGCCGGCGAACTCGGCACCGGTGACACCGGAGCCGACCACGATCAGCTCTTCCGGCAGCTCGGTGAGGTCGTAGACCTGGGTCCAGTTCAGGATGCGCTCGCCGTCGGGCTGGGCGTCGGGCAGCTCGCGCGGGTGTCCGCCGGTGGCGATGAGGACGGCGTCGGCGGTGAGGGTCTCCTCGGTGCCGTCGGCGGCGGTGACGACGACCTTCCGGGAGCCGTCGAGGGCCTGCATGCCGTCCAGCCGGCCACGGCCGCGCATGACCCGGGCGCCGGCGCGGGTGACGGAGGCGGTGATGTCGTGCGACTGGGCGAGCGCGAGGCGTTTCACACGCCGGTTGACCTTGCCGAGGTCGACCCCGACCACCCGGGCGGACTGCTCCAGCGGCGGGGTGTCGTCGGCCACGATGATCCCCAGCTCCTCGTAGGAGGAGTCGAAGGTGGTCATCACCTCGGCCGTAGCGATAAGCGTCTTCGACGGCACGCAGTCGGTCAGTACCGACGCTCCGCCCAGACCGTCGCAGTCGACGACGGTCACCTCCGCACCGAGCTGGGCGGCCACCAGCGCCGCCTCGTATCCGCCGGGTCCGCCACCGATGATCACGATCCGAGTCACGTACTCCATTGTCCCGCACGCTTCAAGGTGCTACTGCCCGGGGGCGCCACGAGGTCACTCCGGGGACGCCGGGGGCTTGGGGGGCGGCTGCCGTACCCTCTCCCCATGTCGCTCTATGCCGCGTACGCCGGCAACCTCGACGCGCGCCTGATGTCCCGCCGCGCCCCGCACTCCCCGCTGCGCGCCACCGGCTGGCTCAACGGCTGGCGGCTGACCTTCGGCGGCGAGCACCTGGGCTGGGAGGGCGCGCTGGCGACGATCGTCGAGGACCCGCTGGCCCAGGTCTTCGTCGGCCTGTACGACATCGCCCCCATGGACGAGGAGTCGCTCGACCGGTGGGAGGGCGTGGGGCTCGACATCTACCGGCGGATGCGCGTACGCGTGCACACCCTGGACGGCGAGGAGTCCGCCTGGACGTACGTCCTCAACGCCTACGAGGGCGGCCTGCCCTCGGCGCGTTACCTGGGGGAGGTCGCCGACGCGGCGGAGTCGGCGGGGGCACCGCACGATTACGTGATGGAGCTCCGCAAGCGCCCCTGCTGACCGCTTCACCCCGCCTGCCTGCGCTTTTCCCTCTCCTCGCGCAGCGTTTGGCAAAACCCACAAGACAACGAACACACTTCCGTCGGCTCTGGCATCTACGCGCGTAGGCGAAGACCGGTTACCCTCGTCGGCGTGAACGCATCTCTTCTTCCGGACGACATCCAGGGCGACCCGTACGCCGCCGCCGACGCCGCCGCCGCGCGCCTGCGCGTACTCACCGGCGCCGAGACCCACGACGTCGCCCTCGTGATGGGCTCCGGCTGGGCTCCGGCCGTCGACGCCCTGGGCGCACCCGACGCCGAGTTCCAGGTCACCGAGCTGCCCGGCTTCCCGCCGCCGGCCGTCGAGGGGCACGGCGGCAAGATCCGCTCGTACTCCTTCGGTGACAAGCGGGCCCTGGTCTTCCTGGGCCGCACGCACTACTACGAGGGCCGTGGCGTCGCCGCCGTCGCCCACGGCGTGCGCACCGCCGTCGCGGCCGGCTGCAAGACCGTGGTCCTCACCAACGGCTGCGGCGGCCTGCGCGAGGGCATGCGCCCCGGCCAGCCGGTGCTGATCAGCGACCACATCAACCTCACGGCGACCTCCCCGATCGTCGGCGCCAACTTCGTCGACCTGACGGACCTGTACTCGCCGCGCCTGCGCGCCATGTGCAAGGAGATCGACTCCACGCTGGAGGAGGGCGTCTACGCCCAGTTCCCCGGCCCGCACTACGAGACCCCGGCCGAGATCCGCATGGCCCGCGTGATCGGCGCGGACCTGGTCGGCATGTCGACGGTCCTCGAGGCCATCGCCGCGCGCGAGGCCGGCGCCGAGGTCCTGGGCATCTCCCTGGTCACCAACCTGGCCGCGGGCATGACCGGCGAACCCCTCAACCACGAGGAGGTCCTCCAGGCGGGCCGCGACTCGGCAGCCCGCATGGGCCAGCTGCTGACCCAGGTACTGGGCAGGATCTGACCACACCCGCCCGCCCGCACACCCGTCCCGGCGCACACCCGTCCCGGCGCACACCCGTCCCGGCGCACACCCGTCCCGGCGCTGGCCCGCTCCGGAGCGGGGCCGCGGCGCGGGCGTGCGGCGCGGGCCTGCGGCGCGGGCCTGCGGCGCGGGCCTGCGGCGCTTCGGCGTGAGCGGGGGCGTGAGCGCGGACGCGTCGGCGTGGGCGTGCGGCGCTTCGGCGTGAGCGAGGACGCGTCGGCGTGGGTGCGGGACGTTTCCGCGTGACCACGCGACGCTACGGCGTGGGCCGCAAGGCGCGTGCGCGTTTCATCGGCGCGTACGGGCCGCCGTCGGCTTCGGGCCGGGGAGGCTCGTCGGCGCCGGGCGCGTACGGGCCGTCGGCGGCTTCGGTCGGCGGGGTGCGGCGGTCGCGGTCGGCCCGCGCCAGGCGCGTTGGGCGGGTGCCGCTGCCGGGAACGGTGGCGTGGGCCCGCTCGTCCGCTTCCCAGCCGACCGAGTCGGGTGGCGGGTGGGCGGAGGAACGGGGGTCCGGGGGCGGAGCCCCCGGCCGGACCAGGCAAACACAGAGAGGTTGATCCCAAGGTGCACGACGATCTCATCGCCCGGGCCAGGACCTGGCTCGCCGAGGACCCGGACCAGGAGACCCGCGAGGAACTGGCCCAGCTGATCGACGCCGGAGACGTCGAGGAGCTGTCGGCCCGCTTCAGCGGCACCCTCCAGTTCGGCACCGCCGGCCTGCGCGGCGAACTCGGTGCCGGCCCCATGCGCATGAACCGCAGCGTCGTCATCCGCGCCGCCGCCGGCCTCGCCGCGTACCTGAAGAAGAACGGCACCCCCCACGGGGACGGCGCCGCCGGCCTCGTCGTCATCGGCTACGACGCCCGCCACAAGTCCGCCGACTTCGCCCGCGACACCGCCGCCGTGATGACCGGCGCCGGCCTGCGCGCCGCCGTACTCCCGCGCCCGCTGCCCACCCCCGTCCTCGCCTACGCGATAAGGCACCTCGGCGCGGTCGCGGGCGTGGAGGTCACCGCCAGCCACAACCCGCCCCGGGACAACGGCTACAAGGTCTACCTCGGCGACGGCTCCCAGATCGTGCCGCCCGCCGACGCGGAGATCGCCGCCGAGATCGACGCGATCGCCTCGCTGCACGACGTACCCCGCCCGGACGCCGGCTGGGAGACCCTGGACGACGCGGTCCTGGACGCCTACCTGGCCCGTACGGACGCCGTCCTGGCCGAGGGCTCCCCGCGCACCGCCCGCACGGTCTACACGGCCATGCACGGCGTCGGCAAGGACGTCCTGCTGGCCGCCTTCGCCCGGGCCGGCTTCCCCGAGCCGGTGCTGGTCGCCGAGCAGGCCGACCCGGACCCGGACTTCCCGACGGTCGCCTTCCCGAACCCGGAGGAGCCGGGCGCGATGGACCTGGCGTTCGCGCGGGCCCGCGCGAGCGAGCCGGACCTGGTCATCGCCAACGACCCGGACGCCGACCGGTGCGCGGTGGCCGTCAGGGACGGCGGCGACTGGCGCATGCTGCGCGGGGACGAGGTCGGCGCCCTGCTCGGCGCCCACCTGGTCCGGCGCGGCGCCCGGGGCACCTTCGCCGAGTCCATCGTCTCCTCCTCCCTGCTCGGCCGGATCGCCGGGAAGGCGGGGCTGCCGTACGAGGAGACGCTGACCGGCTTCAAGTGGATCGCCCGGGTGGACGGCCTGCGCTACGGCTACGAGGAGGCCCTCGGCTACTGCGTGGACCCGGAGGGCGTGCGCGACAAGGACGGCATCACGGCCGCGCTGCTGATCACCGAGCTCGCGTCGGTGCTGAAGGAGGAGGGCCGCACCCTCCTCGACCTGCTGGACGACCTCGCCGTGGAGCACGGCCTGCACGCCACCGACCAGCTGTCGGTCCGCGTCCAGGACCTGTCGCTGATCGCGGACGCCATGCGGCGGCTGCGCGAGCAGCCGCCGACCGAGCTGGCCGGCCTGCCCGTCACCCGGGCCGAGGACCTGACCCGGGGTACGGACACGCTGCCGCCGACGGACGGCCTGCGGTACACCCTCGACGGCGCCCGGGTGATCGTCCGCCCGAGCGGCACCGAGCCGAAGCTGAAGTGCTACCTGGAGGTCGTCGTACCGGTGGCCGGCCACGCCGGCCTCCCGGCCGCCCGCACCCGCGCCACCGAGCTGCTGGCCGCGGTCAAGCGTGACCTCGCGGCGGCTGCCGGCATCTGACCGGATGCGCCGGGCCGGGGCCGTCCCGCCCACAAGCCGGACGGCCCCGGCCCGCCGGGCCCGGCGGCCCCGGCGGGACGTCCCGCCCCGCGTCCCGCCTAGCCCACAGCCAGCAGGATCGCCAGCAGCACCGCCCCGGCGACCGCCGGCGCCGCCACCTCGTAGGCCCAGCGCACGGTGACCTCGCCCGGTACCGTCTCCTTCTCCCCGTGGCGCTCCAGCATCTCCCGCAGGTCGTCGATGACCTGGTCGGTCGCCGCCCGGGTCGGCCCGGCGTCCGCACCGCGCAGGCTGAAGCCGCCGAGGCCGAGGCCGCTCGGCGCGAGTCCGCCGGTGCTGCCGCCCGGCGTCACACCCCGGGCCGCGTCCGCCGCCGCCCGCTGCTGCCGACGGGCCGCCTTCTTGCGGGCGCGCAGCGAGACGGGGACGGCCCACAGCTGGTACTTGCCGCCGGACTTGGTCACGACCTCGTTGGAGTAGCCGGAGCGCAGCCCGGCGACCTCGCTCCAGGGCAGGGTGATGACCCGCAAGGGGTTGCGGACGCGCAGCCGGTCCTCGTTGGCGAAGACCGCCGGGCGGAGCGTGAAGGCGGTCACCAGCGGCACGACCAGGATCATCCCGGCCAGCGCCAGCCACGGCGTCCGGCCGTCGCCCTGGATCAGCGCGTCGAAGCCCAGCCAGAGGACGACCACGAGCAGCAGCACGCCGCCCGCGAGGCCCAGGGGCGAGCGGTAGACGCGGTCCCGGCCGGCGGGCGCGGGAGGCTGTGACGCGGGTGACGGGTGGTCCTGGGTGGTCATGGCCCGATTCTGCACGACGCCGCCCGGGGCGCGGTCACACGCCCGGCAACCGGCGCTCATCCGTGATCTCCGCGGCGTGGACGAGCGGCGGGGGTGTACAGCCGCTACGCGCGTAGATATGCTCGTCTGGTGACCATGCCCACCTCTGCACCCACAGCACCCGCTCTCGCCGGCGTCACCGCGTCCGACAGCACGCTGCGCCGCTTCCTGCATGGGCTGCCCGGCGTCGACGCGGTCGGCCTGGAGGCTCGCGCCGCGGCTCTCGGCACCCGTTCCATCAAGACCACCGCGAAGGCGTACGCCATCGACCTCGCCATCTCGATGGTCGACCTGACGACGCTGGAAGGCGCGGACACCCCGGGCAAGGTCCGGGCGCTCGGCGCCAAGGCGGTCCACCCCGACCCCACGGACCGCACGACCCCGGCCACGGCCGCGGTCTGCGTCTACCCCGACATGGTGGCCGCCGCCAAGGAGGCCGTCGCCGGCTCGGACGTGAAGGTCGCCTCGGTGGCCACCGCCTTCCCGGCCGGCCGCGCCGCCCTCGGCGTGAAGCTGGCCGACGTCCGCGACGCGGTCGCCGCCGGCGCCGACGAGATCGACATGGTCATCGACCGTGGCGCGTTCCTCGCCGGCCGGTACCTGAAGGTGTACGACGAGATCGTCGCCGTGAAGGAGGCGTGCGGCAGCGCCCGGCTGAAGGTCATCTTCGAGACCGGCGAGCTGTCGACGTACGACAACATCCGCCGCGCCTCCTGGCTCGGCATGCTGGCCGGCGCCGACTTCATCAAGACCTCCACCGGCAAGGTCGCCGTCAACGCGACCCCCGCCAACACCCTGCTCATGCTGGAGGCGGTCCGCGACTTCCGGGCCCAGACCGGCGTCCAGGTCGGCGTGAAGCCCGCCGGTGGCATCCGCACCACCAAGGACGCGATCAAGTTCCTGGTCCTGGTGAACGAGACCGTGGGCGAGGACTGGCTGGACAACCACTGGTTCCGCTTCGGCGCCTCCTCGCTGCTGAACGACCTGCTGATGCAGCGGCAGAAGCTGGCCACCGGCCGCTACTCCGGTCCCGACTACGTGACGGTGGACTGATCCCCCATGGCATTCGAGTACGCACCCGCCCCCGAGTCCCGCGCGATCGTCGACATCGCGCCCTCCTACGGCCTGTTCATCGACGGCGAGTTCACCGAGGCCGCCGACGGCAAGGTCTTCAAGACGGTCTCGCCGTCGACGGAGGAGGTCCTCTCCGAGGTCGCCCAGGCCGGCGCCGACGACGTCGACCGCGCGGTGCGGGCCGCCCGCGCGGCGTTCGGGAAGTGGTCGGCGCTGCCCGGCTCCGAGCGCGCCAAGTACCTGTTCCGCATCGCCCGCATCATCCAGGAGCGCAGCCGCGAACTGGCCGTCCTGGAGACTCTGGACAACGGCAAGCCGATCAAGGAGACCCGCGACGCGGACCTCCCGCTGGTGGCCGCCCACTTCTTCTACTACGCGGGCTGGGCCGACAAGCTCGGCCACGCCGGTTTCGGCGCCGACCCGAAGCCGCTGGGCGTGGCCGGCCAGGTCATCCCGTGGAACTTCCCGCTGCTGATGCTGGCGTGGAAGATCGCCCCGGCGCTGGCGACCGGCAACACGGTCGTGCTGAAGCCGGCGGAGACCACTCCGCTGAGCGCCCTGTTCTTCGCGGACATCTGCCGCCAGGCCGGCCTGCCCAAGGGTGTCGTCAACATCCTCCCGGGCTACGGCGACGCGGGTGCCGCGCTGGTCGCGCACCCGGACGTGAACAAGGTCGCCTTCACCGGCTCCACCGCCGTCGGCAAGGAGATCGCCCGCACGGTCGCCGGCACGCGCAAGAAGCTCACCCTCGAACTGGGCGGCAAGGGCGCCAACATCGTCTTCGACGACGCCCCGGTCGACCAGGCCGTCGAGGGCATCGTGAACGGCATCTTCTTCAACCAGGGCCAGGTCTGCTGCGCGGGCTCCCGCCTGCTGGTCCAGGAGTCGGTCCACGACGAGGTGCTGGACGCCCTCAAGCGCCGCCTGTCCACGCTCCGCCTCGGCGACCCGCTGGACAAGAACACCGACATCGGCGCGATCAACTCCGCCGAGCAGCTGGCCCGGATCACCGCGCTGGCCGAGCGGGGCGAGGCGGAGGGCGCCGAGCGCTGGTCCCCGGCCTGCGAGCTGCCGGAGAGCGGCTACTGGTTCGCCCCGACGCTCTTCACGAACGTCACCCAGGCCCACACCATCGCCCGTGACGAGATCTTCGGCCCGGTGCTGTCGGTCCTCACCTTCCGCACGCCGGACGAGGCCGTCGCCAAGGCGAACAACACCCAGTACGGCCTGTCCGCGGGCATCTGGACCGAGAAGGGCTCCCGGATCCTGGCCGTCGCGAACAAGCTGCGCGCCGGTGTCGTCTGGTCCAACACGTTCAACAAGTTCGACCCGGCCTCGCCGTTCGGCGGCTACAAGGAGTCGGGCTTCGGCCGCGAGGGCGGCCGCCACGGCCTGGAGGCGTACCTCGATGTCTGACGCACGACTTTCCGTCTTCAAGACCTACAAGCTGTACGTGGGCGGCAAGTTCCCGCGTTCCGAGAGCGGCCGGGTGTACGAGGTGAGCGACGCGAAGGGCAACTGGCTGGCGAACGCCCCCCTCTCCTCCCGCAAGGACGCGCGGGACGCGGTCGTGGCCGCGCGCAAGGCGTTCGGCGGCTGGGCCGGCGCCACGGCGTACAACCGCGGTCAGGTCCTCTACCGCGTCGCGGAGATGCTGGAGGGCCGCAGGGAGCAGTTCGTCCGGGAGGTCGCGGACGCGGAGGGCCTGTCGAAGCCGAAGGCGGCGGCGGTCGTGGACGCCACGATCGACCGCTGGGTGTGGTACGCGGGCTGGACGGACAAGATCGCCCAGGTGATCGGCGGCGCCAACCCGGTGGCGGGCCCCTACTTCAACCTCTCCTCCCCCGAGCCGACCGGCGTGGTCGCCGTCCTGGCCCCGCGGGAGTCGTCCTTCCTCGGCCTGGTGTCGGTCGTGGCCCCGGTGATCGCCACCGGCAACACGGCGGTCGTGATCGCCTCCGAGAAGGCCCCGCTGCCCGCCCTGTCCCTGGGCGAGGTGCTGGCCACCTCCGACGTCCCGGGCGGCGTGGTCAACGTCCTGTCCGGCCGTACGGCGGAGCTCGCGGCTCCGCTGGCCGCGCACCAGGACGTCAACGCGATCGACCTCGCGGGCGCGGACGAGACGCTGGCGAAGGAGCTGGAGATCGCGGCGGCCGACAACCTGAAGCGCGTGCTGCGTCCACAGGCTGTGGACTACTTCGAGACGCCCGGCATCGACCGGATGACGGCGTTCCTGGAGACGAAGACGGTCTGGCACCCGACGGGGTCGCTGGGGGCGTCCGGTTCCTCCTACTGACCGGGCCCGGTGGGGACCCGCCGCCGGCCGCGGGTCCGCCGCGGCCGGCCGCGCGGTTCCCCGCGCCCCTTCGGGGTGCGCTCAGCGCCCCAGGGAGCCCAGGGCCTGGCCCAGCACCGGCACGCTGCCCAGCGACGGGGCCTGGGCCAGGGGGCGGGTCAGGGTCTGGGAGCCGATCGGCTTGAAGTCGGCCAGCTGGGTGCCCACGCCGTTGTCCAGCGGGTCGACGCCGGTGCCCGCGAGCGGGTTGGGCTTGAGACCGGCGACCGGGCCGGTGACGTAGCCGACCATGCCCGTCACGGCGCGCAGGCCGGCCTGCGCGTCGATGTTGCCGAGTCCGGCGGGCCGGTAGTTGACGCCGACCCCGGGGATCGATTCGGCGGAGGCCGTGGCCGCGCCCGCGCCCAGTGCCGCTCCGGCGGTGGCGAGAGCGATCAGGGCGCGCTGCGCGGTGGGGTACTGGGGGGAGGTGTGTCGGGCCATCGCTGGTGCCACCTTCTGGTGCGCAGGGTAATGAGGTCGACACGTAGGGTAGTTGAGTGGAGACTCACGCTCAAAAGCCGACCCGCGGGGTCGGCAGCACGGCTCCCATGCGTCAAACTGGTGTTCCGTGAGCCTTCATCCCCCGTCCCCCGCCCGTGTCGTGCTGCTGTGCGGCCCCTCGGGCTCGGGCAAGTCCCTCGTCGCCGCCCGTTCCGGGCTTCCCGTCCTGCGTCTGGACGACTTCTACAAGGAGGGCGACGACCCGACCCTGCCCCTGGTGGAGGCGAGTTCGGACATCGACTGGGACCACCCGGGGTCCTGGGACGCGGACGTCGCCGTCGAGGCCATCGCCCGGCTGTGCGCCACGGGCGAGACGCCGGTGCCGGTGTACGACATCGCGCTGAGCGCCCGTACCGGCGAGCAGACGCTCGGCATCGGCCCCGCCCCGCTGTTCATCGCGGAGGGCATCTTCGCCGCCGAGATCGTCGAACGCTGCCGGGAACGGGGTCTGCTCGCGGACGCCCTGTGCCTGACCCGCGGTCCGGTCACCACCTTCCGGCGGCGCTTCCTGCGCGACCTGAAGGAGGGCCGCAAGTCGGTGCCGTTCCTGCTGCGCCGCGGCTGGCGGCTGATGCGCGACGAGCGCTCGATCGTCTCCCGCCAGGTGTCCCTCGGCGCGCACCCCTGTGACCTGGACGAGGCGCTGGACCGGCTGGCGGCGGCCGCGGCCGGCCGTCCGGTACGGCAGCACACGGCGGCCTGAGCGCCGTACCGGCACCCGTCGGGGGACGTGGGCGGCGGGCACGCGAAACGGGACCGGCAGGGCCCCCCGGCCCGTCCAGTCCCGTTCCTCTGCGCTCCCCCGTGTCCCCCCGTGGGCCCACCCCCCGGTGGTCCCCGTTCTTCCCGGAGGCCCACCCCCCAGTGGGCCCCGGTTCCTCCCCCGTTCCCCCCGCTTCCCCTCTCGGGGTCTCCCCCCCGGTGACCCCTGGCCCTCAGGCGACCAGTTCGCCGAAGGCGTCCTCCTCGTCACGGCCGAAGCTGAGGACCTCGTCCTCGCGCAGCCGGCGCAGCGACCGCCAGATGCTGGACTTCACCGTGCCGACACTGATGCCGAGGATGTCGGCGATCTCCGGGTCCGTGCGGCCCTCGTAGTAGCGCAGGACCAGCATGGTGCGCTGGAGTTCGGGCAACCGGGCCAGCGCCTGCCAGAGGACCGCGCGCAGCTCGGTGCCGCGCATCGCGTCCGTCTCGCCGGGCGTCTCCGGCAGTTCCTCGGTCGGGTACTCGTTGAGCTTGCGGCGCCGCCAGGCGCTGATGTGCAGGTTGGTCATGGTGCGGCGGAGGTATCCGCCGACCGCCGCCTTGTCGCTGATCCGGTCCCACGCCTTGTACGTCGAGAACAGCGCGCTCTGCAGCAGGTCCTCGGCCTCGAAGCGGTCGCCGGTCAGGTGGTAGGCGGTGGCGTACAGGGAGGCGCGGCGCTCCTGGACGTAGGCGGTGAACTCCGCCTCGGTCAGCGCGCGGCGCTCCCCCGAGCCCTCCCTGTACGCGGTCTCCCCCGTGTGCGCGTCAACCACCGTCATATAGGCGGTGTGCTGACGCCCGGTGCCGCGAGCGCACCCCCGCCCGCTCACGGCACCGGACTTCTCGGATCCCCGGTGCACGTCGTGCAGACGCGTGACCACTGCGCTGGTGCTCATGCCGTGCAGCGTGTTCATCTCGCGCTCCCCGTCGTGGACTTCCGGTGAATCGGGCCTTGCCCGGGCCGGCTCCCGTCCGGCCGCCTGCCCGTGACCAAAAGACTGCCGGGGTGACTTCATGGCCGTGTCCGCCGACTGTCACAGACCTGTCACAGGGGTTCCGGCCAGGGCCGTCACAGCCTGTGCACAGGTCATGGCGCCGGCGACGGGCTGGTGCCGGCAGGTCGTACGGCGGCCCCTCCATGGGCCAGAATGAGCGCGTGCCTTCCCTGTTGCTGATCGAGGACGACGACGCCATCCGTACGGCCCTGGAGCTCTCCCTGACGCGCCAGGGACACCGGGTGGCCACCGCTGCCAGCGGCGAGGACGGTCTGAAGCTGCTGCGTGAGCAGCGGCCGGACCTGATCGTGCTGGACGTGATGCTGCCCGGCATCGACGGGTTCGAGGTGTGCCGGCGCATCCGGCGCACCGACCAGCTGCCGATCATCCTGCTGACCGCGCGCAGTGACGACATCGACGTCGTGGTCGGTCTCGAGTCGGGGGCCGACGACTATGTCGTCAAGCCGGTGCAGGGGCGGGTGCTGGACGCCCGGATCCGGGCCGTGCTGCGGCGCGGGGAGCGCGAGTCCAGCGACTCGGCGACCTTCGGCAACCTCGTCATCGACCGGTCGGCGATGACCGTCACGAAGAACGGCGAGGACCTCCAGCTGACCCCGACCGAACTGCGGCTGCTGCTGGAACTGAGCCGGCGTCCCGGTCAGGCGCTGTCCCGGCAGCAACTGCTGCGGCTGGTCTGGGAGCACGACTACCTGGGCGACTCCCGCCTGGTGGACGCGTGTGTGCAGCGGTTGCGCGCCAAGGTCGAGGACGTGCCGTCGTCACCGACCCTGATCCGTACCGTCCGTGGTGTCGGCTACCGCCTGGACGCGCCTCAGTGACCGATACGCAAGGGGGGCTGCGCGGCTGGGCCGCGGGGCGCACGGGAAGTCTGTCGCGGCTGCGGTTCACCAGCCTCAGACTGCGACTGGTACTGGTCTTCGGTCTGGTCGCGCTCACCGCCGCGGTGTCGGCGTCGGGCATCGCCTACTGGCTCAACCGGGAGGCCGTGCTCACCCGCGCCCAGGACGCGGTGCTGCGCGACTTCCGCCAGGAGATGGAGAACCGCGCGGGGGCGCTGCCCGCGCACCCGACGCAGGACCAGCTCCAGCGCGCGGCGGGCCAGATGGCCGCCAGCAGCCAGCGCTTCAGCGTGCTGCTGGTCGCCGAGGACGCCGACGGCAAGACGGTGTACGGGAACTCGGGCGGCATCAACGGCTTCTCGCTGGAGGACGTGCCCGGTTCGCTGCGCACGGCCGTGAACAAGAAGCAGAAGGTGAGCGACTCCAACAAGGAGCCGTACCACCTGTACTGGCAGCGGGTCACGGACCAGGGCACGCCCTACCTGGTGGCCGGCACCCGCGTGATCGGCGGCGGCCCGACGGGCTACATGGCGAAGTCCCTGGAGCCGGAGGCGAAGGACCTCAACTCGCTGGCCTGGTCGCTGGGGATCGCCACCGGACTCGCGCTGATCGGCGCCGCGCTGCTCGCGCAGGCCGCCGCCACGACCGTGCTGAAACCGGTGCACCGGCTCGGCGTGGCCGCGCGGCGGCTCGGCGAGGGAAAGCTGGACACCCGGCTGCGGGTGTCCGGCACCGATGAACTCGCCGACCTCTCCCGGACGTTCAACAACGCCGCCGAGGCGCTGGAGCACCGGGTCGCGGAGATGGCCGCGCGGGACGATGCCTCACGCCGTTTCGTGGCCGACATGAGCCATGAACTGCGTACGCCGCTCACCGCCATCACCGCCGTCACGGAGGTGCTGGAGGAGGAGCTGGAGGCCGAGACCGGGAGCATGGACCCGATGATCGAGCCGGCCGTCCGGCTGGTGGTCAGCGAGACCCGGCGGCTGAACGACCTGGTCGAGAACCTGATGGAGGTCACCCGCTTCGACGCGGGGACCGCCCGGCTGGTCCTGGACGACGTGGACCTGGCCGACCAGATCACCGCGTGCGTCGACGCCCGTGCCTGGCTGGACGCGGTGGAGCTGGACGCCGAGCGCGGCGTCCACGCCCGCCTGGACCCGCGCCGCCTGGACGTCATACTGGCCAACCTGATCGGCAACGCGCTCAAGCACGGCGGGTCGCCGGTGCGGGTGTCGGTGACCGTGGCCGACGGCGACGTGGTGATCGCGGTCCGCG
Organism: Streptomyces sp. NPDC013455; assembly: GCF_040632975.1. Taxonomy (NCBI): domain Bacteria; kingdom Bacillati; phylum Actinomycetota; class Actinomycetes; order Kitasatosporales; family Streptomycetaceae; genus Streptomyces; species Streptomyces sp. NPDC013455. The sequence continues at coordinate 170,452 of NZ_JBEYCX010000014.1, forward strand.
ACCACGGGCCCGGCATCCCCGAGGACGTCCTCCCGCACGTCTTCGACCGCTTCTACAAGGCGAGCGCCTCCCGGCCGCGCTCGGAGGGCAGCGGGCTCGGCCTCTCCATCGCCCTGGAGAACGCCCACATCCACGGCGGGGAGATCACCGCCGCGAACTCGCCGGAGGGCGGCGCGGTCTTCACGCTCCGGCTGCCCCGGGACGCCTCACGGCTGACCGAGGAAGCCGGTGAGGACACCGGGAACGCCAAGGACACCGAGACCGGACAGGACAGACCAGGAGAGGAGGGGTCATGACCGTACGACGCCTGCTGGCGCTGCCCCTCCTCGGCGCGCTGCTCACCGGCTGCGGGATCCGGCCCACGGAGGTACCGACCGACTTCGGGCCGGCGCCGTCCCGGGTGCCGTGCTCGCTGACCGCGACCGACCAGTCCGCGCAGTCCTCGCGCGGGGTGCCGGTACAGGTCTTCCTGCTGTGCGGCGCGTCCCTGGTGGCCGTCGACCGCACCGTGCGGGTCCCGGAGGGCACCCCGGACGCCCGGCGCCGGGTGATCGTGGCGCAGGGGCTGCTCGACCAGCTCGCCGCGGCGCCCTCGGCCGCGGAGCGCTCCGCGGGCTACACGACCTACGTGCCGGGCGGCACGAACGTCACCGGGCCCGCCCCGAAGGACCCCGAGGACACGCTGCGGCTGAGCACGCCTCCGTCGCGCCTGACCGCCTACGCCCTGGCCCAGCTGGTGTGCACCCTGTCCGACTCGGCGGCGACGGAGGGCGACGGCTCGGTGATCCTGGGCGGCCCGGCCGGCGGCCCCGACAGCGGCCCGCCGCGGCGGTACGAGTGCACGGACGAGGTCCGCGACCACCCGGGCTCGACCCAGCCGCCGTCCAGCGAGGTCACGGACGGCTGAGGCGGCCCGGCGCGCGGCCGCGGACGGTCCGCGTCCGGGGGCCGTGGCACGGGGTGCCCGGCCAAAAGCTTCCATGGCGGAACCAATCGTGCCGGGCCCCGCGTCTAGGGGGTCGTGCAGCGTCAAGGCTCCATCGGCGGCGGCAGCGCCGCGATCCGCGTCCGTGTGACAGGGGGTGTCCTCCTCGTCGCCCACCTCGCCCTCGTCGCCTGGCTGATGCTGCGTCCCCTGGACGTCCCCTGGGTGATGCCCCCGAACCTGCGGCCCCTGGCCGGCATCCGGGCCGAGCTGGCGCTGGGCTGGCCGCAGGCCGCCAGACCCCTCGGCGAGGGGCTCGCGCTGCTCGCGCCGCTCGGCGTGCTGCTGCCGATGGCGCACGGCAGGCTCACGGTCTCCCCGCTCGCGTCCCTGGCCCGTACGGCCGCGGCCGGCGCCCTGCTCTCCCTCGGCATCGCCCTGCTCCAGACCGGCGTCCCGGGCCGGGTCGTGGACGTCGACTCGCTGCTGCTGAACACGGCGGGCGTCGTCCTGGCCCACCTGGCCGTCGTGCCGGCGGGCCGGGCCTGGCTGCGGCGGCGGGGCGTGCGGGAGCCCGGTGCGGCCGGAGCGGCGGTCACCGTGCAGGAGGAGCTGTCTCAGGGCCGTACCCCGACGATTCCCAGGGTCGGTATCGCCCCGTAGAGCGATGCTTCGTCCCCTTCGTCTCCGTACCGTGGAAGTCAGTCGAGGCGGTCCCGACCGGGGCCCGCCGGCGGCTCGGGAGCGAGCCGACGATCACGGAGGAGCCGACATGACCGCCCTTGCCCGCCCCACCCACGGCCGCATGATCGGCGGAGTCTGCGCCGCACTGGCCCGGCGCTTCGGCACCTCGGCCACGACGATGCGGGTGATCTTCCTGGTGTCCTGCCTGCTGCCGGGCCCGCAGTTCCTGCTCTACATAGCGCTGTGGCTGCTGCTGCCGTCCGAGGACAAGGCCCGTACGGCCTGGTGAGCGGGGCCCGGACACGCCGCAGGGGCGCGCCCGGACATGCCGGGGCGCCCCGCGTGCGTCACAAGAAGGGACGGCTCAGCCGATCGGGATGCCGTTGACCGGCACGCCGTGCGTGGGCAGGCCCTTCAGCGGCAGTCCGCCGAGCAGGCCGGCGACCGGCTTGGTCGGACCCTCGGCCAGGACGCTCTCCACAACCGGCTGCGCGGCGGACGCGCCCTTGCCGACGACCGGCACCGCCGCGGTGACGCCGCGCTTGGCCAGGGGCTTGAGCGTCTTCACGGCGCCGCTGTCCGGCAGCGCGTCGATGACCTGCTCGGGCGGCAGCGTCCGGGTCACGGTGTCCAGCGCCTGACCGGCGTCCGGGCTGGCCGGGGCCGCGCTCGCCGCGCCCGCACCGGCGGCGGCGAAAGCGGCGCCGAGGGCGGCGACACCGAGGGTCTTGGCAGCAGACTGCTTCATGGTGAATGCGTCCTTGTATGCGGAGACGGGAGATCACGAACGATCCGAGCGGTCCACGACCGTAAACATCCGGAGGCACCCGCCGCAAACACCGAAATGCGGACACCTTGTGAAAGCGTGTCCGCACCCCGGGCCGGGAATTACCCGGTGATCACCCCTCCGAACCGGCATAACCGCTGGTGGAAGCGGTCTGGCGGAACAGCCATTCGGATTTCAGCTCGGCATATCCCGGCTTGATGACGTCATTGATCATCGCGAGTCGTTCATCGAAAGGAATGAACGCTGATTTCATCGCATTGACGGAGAACCACTGGAGATCGTCGAGCGTGTAACCGAACGCCTCGACGAGGTGCTCGAATTCCCGGCTCATGGTGGTGTGCGACATCAGCCTGTTGTCGGTGTTCACCGTGGCCCTGAAGTGCAGCCGGCGCAGCAGCCCGATGGGGTGCTCGGCGTACGAGGGCGCGGCCCCGGTCTGCAGGTTGGAGCTGGGGCACAGCTCCAGCGGGATCCGCTTGTCCCGGACGTAGGAGGCGAGCCGGCCGAGCCTGACCGTGCCGTCCTCGCGGACCTCGATGTCGTCGATGATGCGCACCCCGTGGCCGAGCCGGTCGGCCCCGCACCACTGGAGCGCCTGCCAGATGGACGGCAGCCCGAAGGCCTCGCCGGCGTGGATGGTGAAGTGGTTGTTCTCGCGCTTGAGGTACTCGAAGGCGTCCAGGTGCCGGGTGGGCGGGTAGCCGGCCTCGGCACCGGCGATGTCGAACCCGACCACGCCGGTGTCCCGGTAGCGGTTGGCGAGTTCGGCGATCTCCAGGGAGCGGGCCGCGTGCCGCATGGCGGTGAGCAGGGCGCCGACCCGGATGCGCCGGCCGTTCTCCCGGGCGAGCCGCTCGCCCTGCCGGAATCCCTCGTTGACGGCTTCGACCACCTGTTCCAGGGACAGCCCGCGGTCGAGGTGCTGCTCGGGCGCGTACCGCACCTCGGCGTAGACGACGCCGTCCTCGGCGAGGTCCTCGGCGCACTCCCGGGCGACCCGGATCAGCGCCTGCTCGGTCTGGAGGACGCCGACGGTGTGCCGGAAGGTCTCCAGGTACCGTTCCAGCGAGCCGGAGTCGGCGGCCTCCTGGAACCAGATCCCCAGCTTCTCCGGGTCCGTCTCGGGCAGGTCGGCGTAGCCGTTCTCCCGGGCGAGGTCGACGACCGTGCGCGGGCGGAGCCCGCCGTCCAGATGATCGTGCAGCAGTACCTTGGGCGCCCGTCGGATCTGGTCCTGCGTGGGCACGTGGGCCGGGGCGGTCGCCGCGACGGCCCCCGTCGGTGCAGTCTGGCTCGTCATTTCCGCACTTTAACTCCTACGCGCGTAGAGAACCCGGTGCGCGCGGCGACTGTTTTCCGGCGCTTTTCCGCCGATACGCAACGGTGACCGCACGTACGGGTTTCGTACACCACGGCTTCTGACACTGTTCTGTCATGGGACAGCAAGCGACGCCGGTGCGAACGGCCAGGCTGGGGAAGGCAGTCGGCCCGCAGCCGACGACCGTGAGCGGAGCGGTGCTGCTGCTCCCCGCCGGTACGGAGGTCTCCGCCCGCCGGCCGTCCCCCGTCCGGGCGATGACCCTCATCCGCGCCCTGGGCCGCGCGCTCACCCGCGCGGGCAGCGCCGAGGGGCTGGCCGTCCACCCCGTCCACTACCGCTACCGGGGCTGGAACGGCGGCGAGGCCCATCTGGCGGCGGACGCGGAGTGGGCCGCCGACGAGGTCGTACGACGGTACGGGGACGTACCGGTGTGCCTGGTCGGGGTGGACATGGGCGGGCGCGCCGCCCTGCGGGCGGGCGGCCACGAGGCCGTCAACTCCGTGGTCGCGCTGGCCCCCTGGCTGCCCGAGGACGACGTCGCCGCGCCCGCCGAGCCGGTGCGGCAGCTGGCCGGGCGCCGGGTGCTGATCGTGCACGGCACCAACGACGAGCGGACCGATCCCGAACTGTCCTTCCGGTTCGCGGCGCGGGCGAAGAAGGCGAACCGGGAGGTGTGCCGGTTCGAAGTCCATTCGGACGGGCACGGGTTGCACGGGCACCGCGAGGAAGTGCTCTGCCTGACCGCGGACTTCGTGATGGGAGCGCTGTTCGGGCACTGCGTGTCACGGCCGGTGGAGGACGCGCTGGCCGCACCGCCGCCGATCGGACTGCGCATGCCGCTGGCCGCGGGGTTCGGCAGGTCGCTGAAGCGGTAGGCGCCCGGGGCGGTGGCCGTCAGCCGGGGAGCAGGTTGCCCCTTCTGGAGAGCAGGAACTTCTTGAAGGCGGCCACCGGCGGGGTGTCCGGGCGGTCGGCCAGCCACGCGACGCCGATCTCGCGGACCGCCCTCGGGGCCGTGACCGCCAGTTCCACCACGCCCGGGCGGGGGACGGTCGGCGGTGGCAGGAGTGCCACGCCGAGGCCCGCCGCCACCAGGCCCCGCAGGGTCTCCGCCTCCTCGCCGTCGAACGCCACCCGGGGTTTGAACCCGGCCTCGCGGCACAGGTCGTCGAAGATGCGCCGCAGGCCGTAGCCGGGCTCCAGGGTGACGAAGGTTTCCTCGGCCGCCTCCGCCAGGCGGACGCGGCGGCGGGCGGCCAGCCGGTGGTCGGCCGGGACGACCAGGCGCAGCTTCTGCTCGTCGAGGCGGCGGGCGACCAGGTCGGGGGCGTCCGGGACGGGTGAGGTGAGGCAGAGGTCCAGCTCGCCCGCCCGCAACCGCTCCAGCATCGCCTCGCCGTAGTTCTGGACCAGGCTGAAGCGCACGCGCGGGTGGTCGGCGCGGAAGGCGTGCAGCAGACCGGGCACGGTCTCGGCGCCCATGGTGTGCAGGAATCCGAAGGCGACCTTGCCGGTGGCCGGGTCGGCGTCCGCGCGGACCTCCTCGGCGGCGCGCTCGATCTCGGCGAGGGCCCGCTCCACGGAGGCCAGGAAGGTGCGGCCCGCGGTGGTCAGGGAGACCGTGCGGCCGTGCCGGGCGAACAGGTCCACGCCCAGGTCCTGCTCCAGCCGGGCCATCGCGCGGGACAGGGTGGACTGCGGGACGTTCATCTCCTGCGCGGCCCGGGTGACGTGCTCCGTGCGGGCCACCCCGGCGAAGTACGCGAGGCGGGGCGCGAGCAGCGTGGTCAGCTCCGCCATGTCTTCTGTGTCACCGGACGGTGACAGCCGCGCCTGTGACCTCTGCTGATGCACCATGGGAACGATTATGGCAATTCCATGCATTGGACGGATGAGAGGCGCCGCTCCTACCGTCGAAGCATGTCTCCCGCCAGTACCGGGGCGCCCACCGGCGTGGGCGCCGCCACCACCGTCCCCGTTCCCGACCCTGCTCCCGGTTCCGACTCCCGTCTGGCTCCGGGCGGCCCCGGCTACCGCCGGATGAGCCTCGCCCTCTTCCTCGCCGGAGTCGCGACCTTCGCCCTCCTGTACTCCACCCAGGCCCTGCTGCCGCTGATCTCCGCGGAGTTCGGGGTCGCGGCGAGCGAGGCGAGCTGGACCGTGGCGGCCGCGACCGGCGGGCTGGCCCTGTTCGTCCTGCCCATGAGCGCCCTGTCGGAGCGCTTCGGCCGCCGTACGGTGATGACGGCCTCGCTGGCCGTCGCCGTCACGGTCGGCATGCTGGTGCCCTTCGCGCCGTCGCTCGGCGCGCTGGTGGTGCTGCGGGCGGTGCAGGGCGCGGCGCTGGCCGGTCTGCCGGCCTCGGCGACGGCCTATCTGGCCGAGGAGGTCCGGCCGAAGGCGCTGGTCACGGCGATCGGGCTGTTCGTGGCGGGCAACAGCGTCGGCGGGATGAGCGGCCGGGTGATCACCGGCTGGGTCGCGCAGGAGTGGGGCTGGCGGGTCTCGATCGGGGTGATCGGCGTGCTCGCGGTCGCGTGCGCGGTGGCGTTCCGGCTGCTGCTGCCCGCCCCGCAGCACTTCTCGGCGGGCTCGCTGCGCCCGCGCGTGCTGCTCGGTACCGTCCGCGCCCACCTCTCCGACCCGCTGCTGCGCCGCCTGTACGCGATCGGCGCCCTGTTCATGACGGTGTTCGGCGGGGTCTACACGGTGATCGGCTACCGGCTGACGGCGGAGCCGTTCGGGCTGCCGCAGGGCATCGTGGGCTCCATCTTCCTGGTCTACCTGGTGGGCACGGTCTCCGCGTCCACGGCGGGCCGGCTGGTGGGCCGGTTCGGCCGCCGCGGCGCGCTGTACCTGGCGGGCGGTACGACGGCGGCGGGTCTGCTGCTGTCGCTGACCGCTTCGCTGCCGCTGGTCCTGCTGGGCCTGGTGCTGATCACGGCGGGCTTCTTCGCCGGGCACGCGGTCGCCTCCTCGGCGGTCGGCAAGACGGCCACCCGGGGCCGGGCCCAGGCGTCGGCGCTGTACCAGTCCGCGTACTACATCGGCTCCAGCGTCGGCAGCACCGCCGGCGCGCTGGCCTTCCACTCGGGCGGCTGGTCCGGCACGGTCGCCGTCGGGCTCCTCGCGGTCCTCGGTGTCGTGGCGATCACCGTACTCGGCACCCGGGCGGCCCGGGTCGCCGCGCGGGACGCGCTGGTGGCCGACGCCCGGTGACCCGCGGCTGAGGCGGCGCGGGGCCGCCGCCGCGCCGCTCCCGCCTGCGGTCCGCACCGCCGTCCCGGCTATTCCCGCCCCTCACCTGCGCGTTCGTGAACTCCGGGCGCCATTGTCAGTGCCCTGCGGTAGCTTCCGAAGTGCTGGGGCGCGACGGCGCGCGACGGGAACGGCCGCAGGGGTGGGTGGACGATGGGCGAGGGCACGGCGACGGCGGACCTCGAGGTCGCGCTGGAGAAACACCGGACCGAGCTGACGGGGTACTGCTACCGCATGCTCGGGTCCTCCTTCGAGGCCGAGGACGCGGTCCAGGACACCCTGGTGCGGGCCTGGCGGAGCCACGACAGGTTCGAGGGCCGTAGCTCGCTGCGCTCCTGGCTGTACCGGATCGCGACGAACGTGTGCCTGGACATGCTGACGGCGGGCAACAAGCGGGCGCGGCCCATGGACCTGAGCGAGTCGACGCCGCTCGCCCGGGCGGCGCTCGCCCCGCGCCCGGACAGCACCTGGCTGGAGCCGGTGCCGGACGCGCGCGTGCTGCCCACGGTCGAGGACCCTGCGGAGGCCGCGGTCGCCAAGGAGTCCGTACGGCTGGCCTTCATGGCGGCCCTCCAGCAGCTGCCGCCCAAGCAGCGCGCGGTGCTGATCCTGCGCGAGGTGCTGGCCTGGCGGGCGAGCGAGGTGGCCGAGCTGCTGGACACCACGGTCGCCTCGGTGAACAGCGCCTTGCAGCGGGCCCGGGCCACGCTCGCGGAGCGCGCGGACGCGGGCGCCGAGGGGGCGGTGTCCGATCCGCTGGACGAGGAGCAGCAAAGGCTGCTGGAGCGCTACGTGAAGGCGTTCGAGGGCTACGACATGACGGCGCTGACGGCGCTGCTGCACGAGGACGCCGTCATGACGATGCCGCCGTTCGACCTGTGGCTGCGCGGCACCGCCGACATCACCGGCTTCATGACCACCCTCGGCGCCTCCTGCGCCGGATCCCGGCTGCTCCCGGTCCAGGCCAACGGCCTGCCGGGGTTCGCGCACTACAAGCCGGACCCGGACAGCGGCGGCTTCACCCCGTGGGCGGTGCAGGTGCTGGAGATCTCAGACGGCCGGATCACCGGATTCCACTGCTTCCTCGACACCGCGCGCTGGTTCCCCCTCTTCGGGCTCCCCCTCCACCTGAAAGCGGAGCCCGACCAGGCCGAGAAGGGCGTGTAGCGCGGGGTCGGCGTTCCGCAGCCGGATCCGGCCGCCGGCCCGGCGGGCGGTCAGCTCCAGCCGGGCCAGCAGGTCGACGGCCGCCAGCCCCGGCGGCCCGAGCCCGCCCACGTCACACACGAGCACCCCGGCCCCGCCGCCCTCCAGCACAGCCCGCGCGTCGGCGCACAGCCCGGGCACCTCGTCACGGCTGACGGGCCCGGGCAGCACGAGGACGGCGGGGATCTCGGCATCCACGTGCGGTAGACCGACGGCCGGCCCGGAACTCATCGCGGGCGGTACGGGCGTCAGTCTCCCCTCCCCACCCGGCGCGGCCCTCCCCGCCCACGACCGCCCGCCTTCCCGGCCGCCCGGCCGTCGGAGATCACATTGACCCCTCTCGCCTCCTCCCCGCAGGGTGGGGCCTGTGGCGGGGGTGCTGAGCGGGTTCGCGGTGATCGCGGTCGTGATCGGGGTGGGCTATGTGCTCGGGCGGTACGGGACGCTCGGTGCGCACGGCGGTGAGGTGCTGACGCGGCTGGCCTTCACGGTGGCGGGGCCGACGCTGCTGTTCACGACCCTGGCCGCGGCCGACCTGTCCGTCCTCTTCTCCAGCCGGCTGCTGGTGACGGCCCTGAGCACGGCGGCGGTCGCGGGCGTCTTCGTGGCGGTCGGGGTGGCCCGGCGCTGGGGCGTGGGCCGTACGACGATCGGCGCGCTCTGCTCCGGTTACGTCAACTCGGGCAACCTCGGCATCCCGATCGCCGCGTACGTGCTGGGTGACGCGTCCCTGGTGGCGCCGGTGCTGCTCTTCCAGGTCGTGCTGGTCACGCCCGTGGCCCTCACGGTCCTGGACCTGTCCGGCACGGGCGGGAAGAGCACGGTGTGGCGGCGTCTGCTGACACCGCTGCGCAATCCGATAGCGGTGGGCTCGCTGTCCGGGGTGGTGGTGTCGGCGGCCGGCCGGCAGCTGCCCGGTCCCCTGCTGGACCCGCTCACCGTGATCGGCAACATGTCCGTCCCGGCGGCCCTGCTGGCCTTCGGCATGTCCCTGCACGGCAATCCGCCGCCCGGGCGGGGCCGGGACGGCCGTCTGGTGCTGCTGTCCGTCGCCCTGAAGTCCGTGGGCCAGCCGCTGGTGGCGTGGGTGCTGGCGCGCGGCGTCTTCGGCATGCACGGCGCCGCCCTGCTGGACGTGGTGGTGACCGCGGCCCTGCCCGGCGCCCAGAACCTCTTCACCTACGCCAGCCGCTACCGGGTGGCCGAGTCGCTGGCCCGCGAGTCGGTCCTGCTGTCGACGGTGGTGTCGGTACCGGTGCTGGTGGGGGTGGCGGCGGTGCTGGGGTGACACCGGACCGGCCGGCGGGGAGCGCGCCGGTCCGCCGCCGGGGCGCCACCGGCCCCCGGCATGCCGGACGGGACCGGTGGAGCTCCACCGGTCCCGTCCAGCCGAAGGGGAGACGCCGCGTCAGGCGATGCGCTCCAGCACCACCGGCGACGGCGTGAAGTCCGTGCCCGGGGCCGCGACGTCGTAGGAGCCCTCCACCGCCTGGAGCGCGTACGCGAAGCGCTCCGGGGTGTCCGTGTGCAGGGTCAGCAGGGGCTGGCCCTCGGTCACCGTGTCGCCCGGCTTCGCGTGCATCTCGACGCCCGCGGCCGCCTGCACCGGGTCCTCCTTGCGGGCGCGGCCGGCGCCCAGGCGCCAGGCGGCGATGCCGATGTCGTAGGCGTCGAGGCGGGTCAGGACGCCGGACGCCGGGGCCTTGACGACGTGCTGCTCCCTGGAGGTGGGCAGGACGGCGTCCGGGTCACCGCCCTGGGCCGCGATCATGCGGCGCCACACGTCCATCGCCGAGCCGTCGGCCAGGGCCTTCGCCGGGTCGGCGTCCTTGATGCCGGCCGCGTCGAGCATCTCGCGGGCCAGGGCGACCGTCAGCTCGACGACGTCCGCGGGGCCGCCGCCGGCGAGGACCTCCACCGACTCGCGGACCTCCAGCGCGTTGCCCGCCGTCAGGCCGAGGGGGGTGGACATGTCGGTCAGGAGGGCCACCGTCTTCACGCCGTGGTCGGTGCCGAGGCCCACCATCGTGGAGGCCAGCTCCCGGGCGTCCTCGATCGTCTTCATGAAGGCGCCCGTGCCGACCTTCACGTCCAGGACCAGCGAGCCGGTGCCCTCGGCGATCTTCTTGGACATGATCGAGGAGGCGATCAGCGGGATCGCCTCCACCGTGCCGGTGACGTCACGCAGGGCGTACAGCTTCTTGTCCGCGGGGGCCAGACCGTCACCGGCGGCGCAGATCACCGCGCCCGTGGTGTCCAGGACGTGCAGCATCTCCTCGTTGGAGAGCAGGGCGCGCCATCCGGGGATGGACTCCAGCTTGTCCAGGGTGCCGCCGGTGTGGCCGAGGCCGCGGCCGGAGAGCTGGGGGACGGCCGCGCCGCAGGCCGCCACGAGCGGGGCCAGCGGCAGCGTGATCTTGTCGCCGACGCCGCCGGTGGAGTGCTTGTCGGCGGTCGGGCGGGACAGCGCGGAGAAGTCCATGCGCTCACCGGAGGCGATCATGGCCGCGGTCCAGCGGGCGATCTCGCGGCGGTTCATGCCGTTGAGCAGGATCGCCATGGCGAGCGCGGACATCTGCTCGTCGGCGACCTCGCCGCGGGTGTACGCGTCGATGACCCAGTCGATCTGCTCGTCGGTCAGCTCGCCGCGGTCCCGCTTGGTGCGGATCACGGAGATGGCGTCCATGGCCATGGCTGGTGGCTTCCTTCCGGAGGTGCGAAGTGCACGGCCCCCCTGCGCGGATGCGGGTCAGGGGGGCCGTACGGCGTTACTTGGTGAGATGGTCCGGGCCGAAGGCCTGGGGCAGCATCTCGGAGAGCGTCAGGACGCCCGCGGGGGTGTCCAGGAGCAGCTCGGGCCCGCCGAACTCGTACAGCAGCTGCCGGCAGCGGCCGCACGGGACCAGCAGGGCGCCGGTGCCGTCCACGCAGGTGAAGTGCGTCAGGCGGCCGCCGCCGGTGCGCTGGAGCTCGGAGACCAGGCCGCACTCGGCGCACAGGCCGAGCCCGTAGGAGGCGTTCTCGACGTTGCAGCCGGTGACCGTGCGGCCGTCGTCGACCCGGGCCGCCACCCCGACCGGGTACCCCGAGTAGGGGGCGTAGGCGTGGGACATGGCCTCCCGCGCCACGGCGCGCAGCGCCTCCCAGTCGAACGCGGCGGCTTCCCGGGTCACTTGCCCTGGCCCTTCCGGTAGCGCATGCCGTCCGCCTTCGGCATCCGCAGGCGCTGCGCCGACAGCGACAGCACCAGCAGGGTGACGACGTACGGGGTGGCGCCCACGAAGTCGCTCGGGACCTCGTCGGTGAGCAGGTACCAGACCAGGACCAACACCGCCATGACGGCGCTGATCACACCCTGGAGCAGGGCCTTCTTGTAGAGCTTCCAGCCGGCCAGCAGCGCGAGCAGGACGACCAGCAGGAGCAGCAGGGCGTGGACCGTCACACCGCCGTTGCGCAGCTGGAGGGCGTCGGAGTAACCGAACAGGCCCGCGCCCATCGCCAGGCCGCCCGGCCGCCAGTTGCCGAAGATCATGGCGGCGAGACCGATGTAGCCGCGGCCGCCGGTCTGGCCCTCCAGGTAGGTGTGCGAGGTCACCAGTGCGAGGAACGCGCCGCCGAGGCCGGCGAGGCCGCCGGAGACGGCCACGGCCGCGTACTTGTACCGGTAGACGTCGACGCCGAGCGACTCCGCCGCGGTGGGGTTCTCACCGCAGGAACGCAGCCGCAGCCCGAACGGGGTGCGCCACAGCAGCCACCAGCTGCCGATGAAGAGCAGCACGGCGATGATCGTCACCACGGACAGGTTGGTGATCAGGCCGCCGACGATGCCGGCGAGGTCCGAGACCAGGAACCAGTGGTGCTTCTCGACCGACGCGAGGGCGTCGGAGAGGCCGGGGACGGTGACGTGCGGCAGGGACTCGGCGGGCGGGGACTGCTTGGGGTTGCCGCCCGCCTCGGAGGCCTCGCCCTCGGCGAAGAACAGCTTGGCGAGGTACTGGGTGGCGCCGAGCGCGAGCAGGTTGACGGCGACACCGGAGACGATGTGGTCGACGCCGAAGGTGACCGTGGCGACGGCGTGCACCAGACCGCCGAGGACACCGAAGCCGATGCCGCACAGCAGGCCGAGCCAGGGGCTGGTCTGCCAGCCGACCCAGCCGGCGCCGAAGGTGCCGAGGATCATCATGCCCTCGAGGCCGATGTTGACCACGCCGGCCCGCTCCGACCACAGACCGGCGAGGCCGGCGAGGCCGATCGGCACGGCGAGGCCGAGGGCGGCGCCGACCTGTCCGGCCGAGTCGAGCTGGTTGGCGCCGGTGATCATGCGGACCGCCGCCAGGAGCAGCAGCGCGCCCGCGACGATCATGAGGGTCATCCCGAGGGAGCGGCCGGAGCGCCGGGGCGCGCCCTCCGCCTTGGGGGCCGCCGGCGGCGGCGCGTCGGTCATCGTGGCAGTCATCACGCCACCTCCTGCTTCTTCGTCGCGGCGGCGGCCTGGGCGGCGAGTTCGGCGCCGACCTTCTGCTGCTGGCGCTTCATGCCGTAGCGGCGTACGACCTCGTAGGCAATGACGACGCACAGGACGATGACGCCCTGGATGACGCCGAGGATTTCCTTGTCGTAGCCCTGGAACTCCAGGTGGTTGGTGGTGCGCTCCAGGAAGCCCCACAGCAGGGCGCCGAGCGCGATGCCGATCGGGTGGTTGCGGCCGAGCAGCGCGATGGCGATGCCGGTGAAACCGATGCCGGCCGGGAAGTCGTTGCTGAACTGGTGGCTGTCGTTGAGCAGGGTCGGCATGCCGATCAGACCGGCCACCGCACCCGAGATGATCATGCTGGTGGCGATCATCTTCTTCACCGAGACACCGCTGGCGCTGGCCGCGCTCTCGGACTGGCCGACGGTGCGCAGGTCGAAGCCGAACCGGGTGCGGCCGAGCACGAACCAGTACGCGATGCCGACGAGCACGGCGACGACGATGAAGCCCCACAGCTCACCGGCGGGGCCGGTGTCGAAGCTGAAGAAGTACGAGGACGACGGCAGCGGCTTGGTGGAGACGAGGGTGCCGGCCTGGTCGAGCTGGCCGAGCTTCCCGGGCTGGAGCAGGTAGGCGATGATCGCGGTGGCGATCGAGTTCAGCATGATGGTCGAGATGACCTCGCTGACCCCTCGGCTCACCTTCAGGACACCGGCGATGGCCGCCCACAGGGCGCCGGTCGCCATGGCGCAGATGATGATCAGCGGGATGGCGAGCCAGCCGGGCACGGTGAGCGCCCCGCCGAGGACGGCGGCGATGAACGCGGCGAGCCGGTACTGGCCGTCGACGCCGATGTTGAACAGGTTCATGCGGAAGCCGATGGCCACCGCGACACCCGCGAGGTAGTACGTCGTCGCCTTGTTCAGGATGTAGACCTGGCTGTCGCTGGCGAAGCCGTAGGTCGCCATGTCGCTGAAGGCGGCGCCGGGGTCCTTGCCGGTCGCGAGGATCACCACGGTGGTCACGACGAGCGCGGCGACGATCGCCAGCAGCGGCGCGGCGATGCCGAGGAGCAGCCGCTCCTTGTCGATGCGTTGGGTCAGCTTGTTCATCGCTCGTCGTCCTCTGTGTGCTCCAGGTGGCCGGTGGCCGCACCCGTCATGGCGGAGCCCAGCTCTTCGGGGGTGATCGTGGCGGGGTCGGCGTCGGCGACCAGGCGGCCGCGGTACATCACCCGCAGGGTGTCGGAGAGGCCGATCAGCTCGTCGAGGTCGGCGGAGATCAGCAGCACGGCCAGGCCCTCGCGGCGGGCCTCGCGGATGTAGTCCCAGATGGCCGCCTGCGCGCCGACGTCCACACCGCGGGTGGGGTGGGCGGCGATCAGCAGCTTGGGGTTGTGGCTCATCTCGCGGCCGACGATCAGCTTCTGCTGGTTGCCGCCGGACAGCGAGGCGGCGGTGACGTCGATGCCGGGGGTGCGGACGTCGTAGGCCTCGACGATGCGCTGGGTGTCGGCGCGGGCGGCCTTGAGGTCGAGCAGCCCGCCGCGGGAGTTGGGCTTCTCGGTGACGTGGCCGAGGATGCGGTTCTCCCACAGCGGTGCTTCCAGGAGCAGGCCGTGGCGGTGGCGGTCCTCGGGGATGTAGCCGATGCCGGACTCGCGGCGGTCGCGGGTCGGGGTGTGCGAGATGTCGGTGTCGTCGAGGGTGATCACGCCGGCGTCGGGGTGGCGCATGCCCATGATCGCCTCGACCAGCTCGGACTGGCCGTTGCCCTCCACGCCGGCGATGCCCAGGACCTCGCCCTTGTGGATGGTGAAGGTGATCTCGTCCAGGATGATCCGCTCGACGCCGTCGAGGTCGGTCTGCGTCAGGTGCAGGCCGTCCACCTTCAGCATCGGGACGTCGGTGACCGTGGACTCCTCGGTCTCCGGCGTGGGCAGCTCGCTGCCGACCATCAGCTCGGCGAGCTGCTTGGGGGTGGTGCCCCGCGGCTCGACGGTGCCGACGGTGGTGCCGCGCCGGATGACGGTGATCTCGTCGGCGACGGAGAGCACCTCGCCCAGCTTGTGGGAGATGAAGATGACGGTGAGGCCCTCGGCCTTCAGCTCGCGCAGGTTGTCGAAGAGGGCGTCGACCTCCTGCGGCACGAGGACGGCGGTGGGCTCGTCCAGGATGAGGGTCCTGGCGCCGCGGTAGAGGACCTTGAGGATCTCCACGCGCTGGCGGTCGGCGACGCCGAGCTCCTCCACGAGGGCGTCGGGGCGGACGCCGAGCCCGTAGGCGTCGGAGATCTCCTTGATCCGGGCGCGTGCCTTGCCCCCGATGCCGTGCAGCTTCTCCGCGCCGAGGACGACGTTCTCCAGCACGGTGAGGTTGTCGGCGAGCATGAAGTGCTGGTGCACCATGCCGATGCCGCGGGCGATGGCGTCGCCGGGGTTGTGGAAGACGACCTGTTCGCCGCCGACGGTGATGGTGCCCTCGTCCGGCTGCTGCATGCCGTAGAGGATCTTCATCAGGGTGGACTTGCCTGCGCCGTTCTCGCCGCACAGGGCGTGGACGGTGCCGGTGCGGACCGTGATGTCGATGTCGCGGTTGGCGACGACGCCGGGGAAGCGCTTGGTGATGCCGCGCAGTTCGACGGCAGCGGGAGGGCTGGACGCGTTGATGGCGCACTCTCCTCGGGGAAAGGGGCTGCGGGGAGGGGGCAGGCGTCGGCGACGCTAGCGCGGCAACTCCGCGCTACACGCGTAGAGTTGACACATTGTTATGGCTCGGCGAGGGGCTCCGGAGGGCGCCCCTGCGCCGAGCCTGGGTCCGACGGGACCCATCAGGTCACGGGGTGGTCTTGACCTTGATGGAGCCGTCGATGATCTTCTTCTTCGCCTCGTCCAGCTTGGCCTGGATGTCGTCGATGAAGCCGCCGCTGGTGGACAGCGAGACGCCGTCCTTGGCGAGCGAGTAGCTGTTGGTGCCGGTCAGCGGCTTGCCGTCGTGGACCGACTTGACCAGGTCGTAGACGCCGACGTCGACGTTCTTGACCACCGAGGTCAGGATCGAGTTCTTGTACTTGGCCAGACCCGGGACGGCGTACTGGTCGGAGTCGACGCCGATGGCCCAGGCGCCCTTCTTGCCGCTGACGGCTTCGATCGAGCCGTTGCCGGAGGAGCCGGCCGCCGTGTAGACGACGTCGGCGCCGTTGTCCAGCATGCCCTGCGCGGCTTCCTTGCCCTTGTCGGGGCTGGCGAAGCCGGAGGTGTCGGAGCCGTGCGACAGGTACTGCGTGTCGACCTTGATCTTCGGGTTGGTGTCCTTGACGCCCTGGACGTAACCCGCCTCGAACTTCTTGATCAGCGGGACGTCCACACCGCCGATGAAGCCGACGTGCTTCGACTTGGTCTTCAGGGCGGCGGCGACGCCGGCCAGGTAGGAGCCCTGCTCCTCGGTGAAGGTGATGCTGTCGACGTTCTTGCCGTTCACGACCGAGTCGACGATGCCGAAGCTGGTCTTCGGGTACTTCGCGGCGACCTTGGTCATGGAGGCGGCGTACGCGTAACCGACGCCGATGACCGGGTTGTAGCCCGCCTCGGCCAGGTCCGACAGACGCTGCTCGCGGTCGGCCTCGGTGTCCGAGGTCTTCGCGGTCAGCTCCTTGATCTCGCCGCCGAACTCCTTCTTGGCCTTGTCGACACCGCGCGCGGCGGAGTCGTTGAAGGAGCGGTCGCCACGGCCGCCGACGTCGAAGGCGAGACCGACCTTGACGCCCTTGCCGTCACCGGTGGAGGACGAGTCGTTGTTGTCGGAGGAGGTGCTGCCACAGGCAGTGGCAGTCACGGCGAGAGCTGCGGACGCGATACACGCAGCGGAAAGCTTGGCTACCCGGCGCACGGGAAGGCTCCTTCACCTGACCTGAGCGCCACGTAGGCGCTTGATGAGAGCACCATGTCAGTGCTCCAGCCGGAACGCCTCCTTCGGCGTCGGCTTCGCGGCATCGTAACGCGCGTAGATGTCGCAAAAAACCCTCTCGCGAAGCCGTTATCGATTCGAGGCAAACACTGTTTGAACTCGGTCTGGGGCCCTCCGCCGGGCTCGTCGCGCACCGTGCACGATTGGCTTGCGTGCGTGTTGCGCCAGTCAGGGGAACGGCCCCCGAGGGGGCCGTCCGGTCACCTCGGCGCCGCGTTCGTGTCCAGGAAGGCGGCGGCGGTGAACATCTCCACACCGACCGTGATCGCGTGCTCGTCGGCGTCGAAGTCGCCCTGGTGGAGATCGCGCACCGTGCGCTCGCCGGGCCGGCGCACCCCGAGCCGGGCCAGCGCGCCCGGGACCTGCTCCAGGTACCAGGAGAAGTCCTCGCCGCCCAGGCTCTGCTCGGTGGTCTCGACGGACTTCATCCCGCGCCGGGCGACCATGGCCCGGCGCAGCAGTTCGGTGGACTCCCGGTCGTTGACGACGGGCGGCACCCCGCGCATGTAGGTGATCTCGGACTTGGCCCGGTGCAGGGTCGCGACCTCGTCGATGGCCGCGTGCACGATGTCGGGGGCCTGCCGCCAGGCCTCCAGGTCCAGGCAGCGCACCGTGCCGGACAGCTCCGCGTGCTGCGGGATCACGTTCGGGGCGTGGCCCGACTCGATCCGGCCCCAGGTGACGGCGAGACCGGCGCGGGTGTCGACCCGGCGGGCGATCAGCGCGGGGACGTCGACGGCGACGCGGGCGGCGGCGGTGACCAGGTCGGTGGTCAGGTGGGGGCGGGCGGTGTGGCCGCCGGCCCCGTCGAGAGCGATCTCCAGGCGGTCGCAGGCGCTGGTGATCGGCCCGTGCCGCAGTCCGATCCGCCCGACCTCCACCCGGGGGTCGCAGTGCACGGCGAGGATCCGGCTCACCCCGGCCAGCGCGCCGTCCTCGATCGCGTCCAGGGCACCGCCGGGCAGCACCTCCTCGGCGGGCTGGAAGATCAGCCGCACCGGGCGGGGCAGCAGGCCCTTGGCGTGCAGGTCGGCGAGGACGAGCCCGGTGCCGAGCACGACGGTCGTGTGCACGTCGTGTCCGCAGGCGTGGGCCCGGTCCGGCACGGTCGACCGGTACGGGCAGTCGGTCTTGGTGTCCGGGATGGGCAGGGCGTCGATGTCGGCGCGCAGTGCGAGCACCGGCTCGGTGGACCGCTCACCCTCCGCGAGCCCGATGTCACAGACGAGTCCGGTTCCGGTGCTGAGGACGCGGGGCCGGAGCCCGGCGCGCTCCAGCCGCTCCTTGATCGCGGCGGTCGTTCGGAACTCCTGGTTGCCCAGCTCCGGGTGCATGTGCAAGTCGCGACGGAACGCGACGAGTTCGGCGTGCAGGGACTCGCTCAGCACGCCGGGGAGCACATCCCCCGGGAGGCCGGCCTCGGACTCTAGGGACATCAATTGCTTCACCCTCTGAAGGGTAGGACGCCCGGGTGGTCAACTACCCCTCGATCAACAAAAGTTCAGCCCGTTAGGGGAAGAAAATCTGACCGGCGGACGCATGGCGGCGGACTCGGATGGGTAAAACCTCTGTTTTCTCCTTCCACGCATACCACGCATCGCCCGGGTCACGCGCGCGATGTCCACAAAACGGACCCCTGCGACATGCACCACACGACCGGCTGCGGGAGGCCGGGAAGGCACCGGAAGTGCCGGCCTCCGGCCCGTCCGGCGCCGCCCGGCCGGGCTAGAAGTGCTCGACCTCCTGGCCGTCCGGGACCTTGTAGCAACCGGAGACGACGGTCAGGCTGAGCTTGGGCCGCTCCCTCTTCGGCATCTTGGCGATGTGCACGCCGGCCTTCTTCTCGTCGTTGTCGGCGATCAGGACGATGTTCTTGTTCGGGCTGGTGTCGGGGCCGTACTCGACGATCTTCCAGCCGTGCTTCGGCAGTCCCTCCCTGAGGTTCTCCATCGCGCTGTCGAGATCGGCCGCCGACGCGGGATAGAAGCTCCACGGGTGGAAGATCTGGAAGTACGTGTCCCTGTCCTTGCCCGGGCACGTCTGCACACCCGGACGGGTGTCGGACGCCTCCCCCTTGACCCCGATGAGGTCGTAGATGCCGCTGGACACCCTCTCCATCGCGTCCGACGCGTCCCGTGAGGTGCTCGTGCCGGCGGACCGGACACCGCCGGAACCGTTGCCGGAGCCGGCGCCGGGAGTGTGGTCGGAGTCGTTGGCAGCGCTGTTGTCGGTCATACCGCATCCAGTGAGGGTGGTGAGGACGAGGGGTACGGCGAGCACGAGTGCGCGCGTGGTCATCTTCATGTGGGGAGATTTCACCTACTTCACATGCGCCCAGGGGTCGGGCGGCGGCTTCAGCGGTGCGTCGGCTCCGTTCCCGGTCACGACCAGGGCCTGGTTCTTCAGGCTGTCGGAGCCGGGGTTCCAGTACCCGCTGTGCCCCTCCGTGTCCGTGGTCAGCTGATTGGCGCCGAATTCCGGGTCACTCGGTATGACGAACCAGTCCCCGCCGTGCCCCCAGCGGCCGATGTCGGGAACGGCGTCTCCCTTGGCCTCCTCGTTCCAGACGTGGCCCTTCGGCACGTCCATCTCGGTGGCGTGGGACACCTTGACGCCGGGGCTGCCCGCGAGGACGACGTCGTCCGCGTTGAGCGTACCCTTCTCGGCCGCTGCGCCGATCAGGGTCGTTCCGTACGAATGACCGATCACGGTGCGGTGCGGCGGCGTGTCACCGGAGTGTGACGCCTCCAGCCCGTCCAGGAACCTGGTGAACGCCGGGGCACCGTCGTACGCGTAGTGCTCGAACGGTGCGTCCTTCACGACGTCGTCCGGTGCGTCGTAGCCGAGCCAGGTGATCGTGGAGACGGTCTTTCCGTCGGCCTCGCTCCGGGCCGCGCTCCACAGATTGACCATACGGTCGACATCGCCGCCGATGCCGTTCAGGTCGGACGTCGTACCCGGAACGTAGACCGCCTGGTGATCGGCCGTGTCGGGGTTGCCGTTGGCGACGATCGCACGGCCGTCTCCTTCGGCGCTGAACCCCAGAAGGTATGCCTCGGGCAGTCCGTTCGTGCCCGTTGCGTCGAAGCGTTTCTGGATGTCCTGCATGCCGTGGAGGGACTTGTTGAGGTATTCGTACCGGTCGCCGTACTTCCGGTGCCACTCCATCCATTCGTCGGTGTGCACCTTGGCCGGATACCCGCCTGCGGTGATCCAGGTCCATTCGTTGGCCGGCGGCTTCGGTATCGAGTTCAGTTCCAGCTGCTGCCGTGCCCGGGTCTCGTCGAACACGACACGGTTGGCCTCGTCGCGCACTGCCGACGGGACGCCGTCGAGTGCGCCGACGGCGTCCGGGCGCAGGGAGACCAAGGCCGCGCGCTCCTCGTCGGTGAGCCCCTTCCACCAGGCCGCGTTGTCCTTCGGGCTGCCGTCCTTCGGGGGCTGCGGCAGCGAGTCGAGGTACTTCTTGCCCGCGT
>NZ_JBEYCX010000015.1:0-183954 GCF_040632975.1 Streptomyces sp. NPDC013455
TCCACCGCGGGCAGCGGCTCGGTCAGGGTGACCGGCGGCGCGAACTCCTGCCGCCGCGCGGCGGGGCGTGCGCCCTGGACAGGCTTTCGCCCGGTACGGGGACCCTGGCGGCCCGTCCCCTGCGTACGGAAGCGGCTGCCGGAAGCGGTGCCGGTGTGACGGGGGCTGCGGTTCATGGAAGAACCTTCCTCGATGCGGCGTATCGAGGAATTCCGTCCAGCGGTGATGGCCGCACGAGATTCGCAAGAATGAGCCGAAGAAAAAAGAGCCGGGCCTCATGGCACTGGGGCGGGGGCTACCGGCTGTCCGGGAAATCCGGGAAAACGAGAAAACGGGAAAACGGGAAAACGGGAAAACGGGAAAAGAAATGAGCTGGGGCCCGTACCCCAAGAGCACGGGCCCCAGCCACATGATGCGCGAGCCGCTGGCTCGCGACGATGTCGCGTCAGCGTCAGGCGGCGACGATGTTCTCGGCCTGCGGGCCCTTCTGGCCCTGCGTGACGTCGAAGCTGACCTGCTGGCCCTCCTGAAGCTCGCGGAAGCCACCGTTGCTGATGATGTTCGAGTAGTGGGCGAACACGTCGGCGCCGCCGCCCTCCTGCTCGATGAAGCCGAAGCCCTTTTCCGCGTTGAACCACTTCACGGTGCCAGATGCCATATTGAATCTCCCTTGAGGGGCAGTGCCGGTCTCCGCACCCTGCGGAGCCGAGTCGCCGCGATGATCACCCCTCCGGAAGGATCCGGAAAGCTCTGCAAAGAAAAAATCTCTGGCAACCACTGCAACTGCTATCACGTTAACACAGGTCGGACGGAAACGGTGAAGCGTTTTCGGGGGCGTCCGGTAATTGTCCTCCCGCGCCGGGGGGTAATTCTGTAGTGGCGGGACCAGGTATGTGCGCCGTACTCGTCCGGCTCCCGACGTATTTTCCGGTCGGGCACAGGGCGTCGTCGAGCTGGTCCGCGGAAGCGATGGCGCGGCACGCGGCCTCGATGGGCACGGAGATGTGGGCTCGCCGTGACAGATTTCCCGTGCCCGCGCGCCGCGCGCCGGACGCGGAGCTGCCGGTCGGCTGCGCGATGGAACCTCGCCCGGTGCCTGCAGCGGCGACTGCTCGCCGACCGCGCTCGGCGCACGAACCGGCCGACCGCCGCACGAAGGCGCTCCCCGGTGCGAAATACTCTCCCGATGAGTTCACGCACCTCCCCGGTCAGCCAGCCGATCACGATACGGAGGGCCGTCGCGCGGGATGCCAGACGGCTCACGCGGCTCGTGCGTGGCTCGGGCGCCTATGAGGGCAAGTACGCATCCGCGGTCGCGGGCTACCGGGTCGGTCCTGATTACATCGAGGCCCACCGCGCCTTCGTGGCCGTCGGTTCCGACGAGCACGCAGGCCGGGTCCTCGGGTTCTACTCGCTCGTCCTCGCTCCGCCGGAGCTCGACCTGCTGTTCGTCGCCGACGAGGTGCAGGGGCGGGGCATTGGACGGCTGCTCGTGGCGCACATGCAGTCCGAGGCCCGTGCCGCCGGGCTCGACCGTCTCAAGGTCGTGGCGCATCTTCCCGCCGCGGACTTCTACCACCGCGTCGGCGCGGTGCGGACCGGGACCGCGTTGGCCAACCCGCCCGCCGTGCCGTGGGACCGTCCGGTCTTCGAGTTCCGCATTCTTCCGGAATGACGCGGTGAGCCGGTTCGCGGGGCACGCGACCGGGCCGGGTGGTGCCGTGGCTGCGACCACCGCCCGGCCCGGAGTCTTCAGGGCCCGGCTACGAGTGCGGGGTGCTCGTGCTCGCAGGTGTCGTCGATGCCGTAGGTGTCCCAGGCGGGGAACGGGTCGACGGGCGGCAGGATCTCGCCGTCCGCCACGAGGCAGTCGGTCAGCGCGGCTCCGAGCGCGTCCGCGCGCAGGTCCGTGCCGATGAATACCAGTTCCTGCGCATGGGGACTCTCGGTGTCACGGGCGGCGGAGGGCTCGAAGCGGGCCACGGAGCCGGCCTGTGACCACAGGCCGGTCACGTACGGGCGGCTCGCCAGGGTGAAGAAGCCCTTGGACCGCAGGACCCGTCCGTAGGCTCCGCCGTCGAGGTCTTCGGTCACGAACGTCCACAACCGGCCCGGGTGGAAGGGGATTCCGGAGCGGAACACGGTCGACGAGATCCCGTACTCCTCCGTCTCGGGCACATGGTCGCCGTTGAGTTCCCTGACCCAGCCGGGGGCCTGCTGGGAGCGTTCCAGGTCGAACAGCCGGGTTCCCAGCACGTCGTCGACCTTCACGCGGCCGTGGACGGCCGGGACGATCCGGGCGGCCGGATTGAGGCGGCTGAGCGTCGCGCGGAGCCCGTCGGCGGCCTCCGTGCCGACGAGGTCGAGCTTGTTGAGCACGATCACGTCGGCGAACTCGATCTGGTCCACCAGCAGGTCGCTGACGGTGCGTTCGTCGTCCTCGTACTGTTCCAGGCCGCGCTCGACGAGTTCGTCCCCGCTTTCCAGCTCGGTGAGGAAGTGCGCGGCGTCGACGACGGTCACCATGGTGTCCAGCCGGGCGAGGTCGTCCAGCGTCGCTCCGTCGTCGCGGGCGAAGGCGAAGGTGGCGGCCACCGGCATGGGTTCGGAGATGCCGGACGACTCGATGAGGAGGTAGTCGAAGCGGCCCTCCCGGGCCAGCCGGTCGACCTCCTCCAGAAGGTCGTCGCGCAGGGTGCAGCAGATGCAGCCGTTGGTCATCTCGACCAGCCGCTCCTCGGTGCGCGACAGGGCGGCCTCGCCGCCGCGCACCAGGGCGGCGTCGACGTTGATCTCGCTCATGTCGTTGACGATGACGGCGACGCGCAGGCCCTCGCGGTTGCCCAGGACATGGTTGAGGAGGGTGGTCTTGCCGGCGCCGAGGAAGCCGGACAGGACGGTGACCGGCAGCCGGCCGGGACGGTCGTACGCCATGACGCTCAGCCTTCGGGGCGCAGCAGCCCGCGCTCGTACGCCTTGGCCAGCCGCTGCGGCACCAGGTAGGGGACGCCGTCGATGGTGACGGGCGCGAGCTGCGGCGTCGTGGCCTTCCACTGGGCGCGGCGGTGACGGGTGTTGCTGCGGGACATCTTCCGCTTGGGCACGGCCACGGGGAGCCTCCAGGGGTGGGTCGGGCGAGTCGATGAACGAGGAGAGACGCTACATGAAAATGGTATCCATTGCCATTTTGGTGAGCGGCTCGGCCCCGGACCTCATCGGCTGCTCGGCCGGGGTGCCCCCTGGTGTGACGCCGCCGAGTTCGCAGGGTGCAGCGCATGGTCAGGCGTGGTTTCCCTGGCCGTCCGCGGCCAGGGCCGGCCTCCCCGGCTTCGTCTCCGGGGAGGCTGATCAGGGGCTTACCGCTGTTGGCTTGAGTCGGTGACGTGCCGAGCGGAGTCCCGGGCCTGGTCGGTTACGGTGCCGGCCTGACCGCGGGCTTCGTCCTGGGTGGCGCGGGCGGCTTGGCCGGCGGCGTCCTTCACTTCTTCCGCCGCGCTCTGTGCTGCCTCCCGGGCGCCTTCCTTGACATGCTGCGCGGACTCGAGCGCGGCCTGCTTCACCGGTTCGAGGGCTTCCTGGCCCTGTTCGAGCAGACCGGAGGCGGCCTGCTGTTCGCTTTGCGAGGTCGGCAGCAGGGAGGATGCCAGCACGCCGGTGCCGAAGGCGATCAGGCCGGCGGCCAGCGGATGCCCCTGTGTCTGCCGCATGGCCTGTTCGGGTGCCTGCCTGACCGTCTCACCGGCCTGCTGGGCCGTGTCGCGGGCGGTGCCGGCGGCCTGTCCGGCGCCTTCCTGCAGGGACCCTGCTGCCGACTGGGCGCTGCCGGCGAGGCTGTGCGCGGTGTCGGAGGCGGAGCCCATGATCCGCTGCCGGAGGCCGGTGACCCCGCCTCGCACCCGGTCGGTGCGGCGGCGGACCATGTGGCGGGGGCTGGCGCGGTCGGCCAGCCGGTTCACATCGTCGGACAGGCGGTTGCGGGTGGCGTCTATTTCCGCCCTCATCTGGTCGGGTGACGTGCCCATCGCGTGTTCTCCTTCATCGTTTCGACGGTTCGCTCGGGTGTGGGGGAGACGGCACGCATCCGCGTGCGGCCCTGCGCGTACAGCACGCCTGCCACCACGGCCCACACGGCGGCGACGATCAGTGCGGCCCAGCCGCCGTCCAGCACGTTGGCCAGGCCCAGGACGGCGGCCAGGGATGCGAACAGCAGGACCATGTAGCCGGCGAACCCGGCGCCGCCGTACATGCCGGCCGCCTTGCCGGCCTTCGTCGCTTCCTGCCTCACCTCGGTCTTGGCCAGCTCGACCTCCTGCCGGAAGAGGGTCTGGACGTCGGAGGTCACCCGCGACAGCAGCTCGCCCACGGAACCGTCGGCGCCGTGGGGGTCGCCCTGGTTCGGCCGGATCGAGGACACCTCACACCCCCGGATGCGGAGGCGCCGGCATGCCGCCGGGAGCCGGGCCGGTGGGCGGCACGGGCGGTGGGACCGATGACGCAGCCGGCGGTGGTGCCACCGGCTGTGGTGGCGTCCACTGGCCGGCACCCGGCAGGGGAGTCGGCATATCGGGCTCGACCGAGTACTGCGGCTGCGCCGCTTGCGCCGACGGCTCCTGCCCGCCGTCGCCGGACTGCGCGGCCTTGCCCGCCACCTTCCCCAGACGCCCCACGGCGAGCCCGGCCAGCAGCGCTCCGCCCAGGAACAGTCCGGGGCGCCGACGGGCGAAGCTCTGCAGGTCGCCGACGATGCCTTCGGCACCCTGCTTGTCCACGTAGTCCGCGGCCCGGTGCCCGCGGTCGGCCACCTGGGCAACGACGCTGCGGGCGGGCGAGTCGCCCGGAGCCTGCTCCGCGAGCTCGGACAGATCGTGTGCCCACTGGCGCAGCACTCCGGCGGCCCGCCGGATCTGTCCCTCGGCTTCGTCCATGGCGCGGCTGCGCACATCCTGAACGACCGAACCGGCCTGCTGCCGTACCTCTCCCGCGACTTCCTTCGCCTGCTGCGCGGCCGTGGCCGCTACCTGCCCGGCGGCCTGCTTCGTCTGACCGGCCGTCGCGGACGCCTCGGCCATGGCCGTCTCCCCGGTCTGCTGCAGCCTTCCGCCCCCGTTGTGCATGGCCTCACTCATCAGCAACCTCCTGTGCGCGGCGGCCCCACATGTGTCATGGGACCCTGCCGTTCCCGAGTGACTGCTGAGACGTCATTCACACCTATTTGCGAATATTGTCTGATTCGGTCGCGAGGGAAGGCGACGCCGGCACGCCGGCCATGCTCAGCCGCCCACGAGGGAGACTGCTACGACCGGCTGAGGCGGATTGCTCCGCATTCCGGTCAGCGGGGTCACCGGAACGGGATCAGCCGGGCCGTTCATGGCGGGCTTGGCCGACTCGGACATTCCGGGAAACCACCGCGGTACCCGTGGCGATGGGAGACCGACCCGAGGAGGGAAACGGTGCCGCAGACTGACGACGAACTGCTCGCCTTCGACACCGACGGCCTGGAGGATTGGGACGAGCAGCGTGCGCGGGCCGCTCTCGGCGGAAGGAACGGCGCCTTGTACCGCAACCACCTGCGCATCGCACTGCATCTCGACTCCTGGGCGGAGGCCGAGGGCCGCCGGACCGATGTGGACGAGCACTACAAAGCCGGATACAGGCAGGCTCTGCAGGACATGGCCGCGTTCCTCAGGCAGACCTACTACCTCCCCCGCGGCCCGGATTGAAGCCCGCAAGCGAAGAAGGGTGCAGATCGTGGGCACCGGACGCGCCATCAGGCTGGTGCGCACCGCCCGAGGTGCTGCCGTCGGCCGCGCGGTCGAGCCCGTGGCAGCCGAGATCGTCCGGGATCGGACAGCGCTGCTGGACATCATGCGGGATCTCGACGTTCCGTTCGCCGCCACACGGTGTGCGCGGGCTGGGCGGGCGAAAAGCCGGGACGGCGAAGTCACCTGGTACGCCGCTTACCGCTGGGCACCGTACTCGATCTCGAAGCCCTGCGGGAAAGGCGGCCACGGCTGCCAGACCCTGCGGCGGCTCAGCGCCACCGGCGAGCGCCTGGACCGTTCCCAGCTCGACACCCTGCTCGATCGAGCCCGGCCCGGTGGACATCGGTGACTGCGGACCAGGTGCGGTACGCGCCCTCGATGGCCGCCGGTTCGACCGGCTGGTAGTCGGCCTTGGAAACGGGCGCTGGCTGCTTCTCCGTGGGTGTCAGCCGCGGCCCTCCTCGAATTCCGCTCGTTCCTTCAGAGCCTCGTCGGTGGCGTCGCCGGACGTGCCGGGTTCCGGGCGTCCTTCCCCCTCCGGGTGGACGTCCCGCTCGTCCGTCTCCCGCTCCAAAGGCGACGCGGACTCGCGCTTTTCTCCTCCGGAACTGTTCATGGCTGCCTCCCTCAGGGGCTGGGGCGTTCCGGGTTCCCCCGACCATGGCCTGAAACGGGACCTGGCGCGGCTGAGCCGAAGCTCGCGCGTTCGTTCGCCGACACGTCTGCCGGGAGTCAGGAGGGCTGACGGACGCGCCATGGGACACAGGGCGTGGTGAGCCCGATCCGTACCTGCCTGACGCCTTCCGAGAAATGCACCACGAAGCCGCGGCGGGTGCAGTCGGCGATCAGCTGCTCGCACATGAGCTTCTGTGTTCCGTAGCTCGACCGCGGGCTGGGGAGGGTGGACTCGTCGACGACCGCATTCGGCGGCTGGTCGGGGTGTTGGCCGTAGCCGGCGAGGCTGCTGGAGAACACCACCCTGGGTGCCGGCCTGCCGGCGGTGTGCCGTCCGCGGGCGGCATCGAGCAGGGCGCGGGTCGTGTCGAGGTTGGCGTGCATGCCGAGATCGAAATCCGCCTCACACTCGGCGGAGACCGCGGCCGCGAGATGAATGAACCGCTCGAACATGTCCACGAACACGTGCTTGTCGCTGCGCGCGGCGGCCTCGGCGACCCGCTTCGCGTCCTCCATGCCGGCGGCCAGTGGCAGCTCGACCAGCACATGCTTGCCCGCTTGAAGGGCACGCAGCACGAACTCGGCGTGCAGGGCAATCGGCAGGCAGATGTCCACAAGGTCGAACGAGTCGTCCTCGAACGCGGCGTCCGTGTCGGTGGAGGAGGGCGAAACCGCACTGGCCGGCCACCTCGGCGGTCTTACGAGAATCGCGGCCGAACATCACCACCTCCCCGTCCCCACGGGCGGCGTACACGGCAGCGTGCGCCTGCCGCGCCGGCAGACCGGCCGCCGCCGGCACCACGCCGACGGCGTCGAGCCGGGCGGCGCGCTTAGCCTCGACTCGCTGACCCACCACGGCACAGGCGAGGAGCCCGGCGATGCCCAGGCGGATGTCGACCAGGAGGACCGGCCGCCGGCCCCGGCCCATCACGTCGCCACCGTCGTGGGGCAGCGCAGCTGCGCGGACCAGCCGGATCGATGGTGATGAGCGGGGCCGTGCGTGGGACATGCCCTTCACGCTAGGAGCCCTTTAGGACAGTGTGTCCTCAGAGAAGGGCGATCTCCGGATCTCGGGGCGAGCTTTCACGTGGCCGGCCGGCGGGGTGGTCGCCGTGCTCGCACGTATCGGGAGCACGCCTGGCCTGACCGGCCCGTGTCCCGCCGGTCAGGCCAGGTGAGGGCCGCGCACCCCCGCAAGCTGTCCTCGCGGGAGCTGGAAGGGAACCAGCCCGGGTTTCGGCGCCGCTGAACACCGGGGCGTCCTTCGCCGCCTTATGGGGAGTCAGCCCTTCGAGGATGCGTCGGGCCGGCGGAGCACGCGCCGGCCCGACTGCGGCGGCGACCGGCGGGCGAATGCGGCCCTGCACCGCATCGTGTTCACCCGGCTGCGCCACGACCCGCGTGCTCAGGCGTACCGCGAACGCCGCACCCAGGGAGCATGACCCGGCGCGACATCATCCGATGCCTCGAACGGTGTGCCGCCCGCGAGGTCTTCAACCTGGTCAGACCCGTTTCCCGCGCCCCCGCGTTATTGAGGCGCCCGTGATACGTGAGAAGGTCTGACGCGTGAGTGAGACACCGTCGAACACCCTGCAATACCGCTTTGACGGACCGGAAGGGGCTCCCGTCCTGGTCCTGGGACCCTCGCTGGGTACCACCTGGCACATGTGGGACCGCCAGGTGCCGGAGCTGGCCAAGCAGTGGCGGGTCTACCGCTTCGACCTGCCCGGCCACGGCGGCGCACCCGCCCACCCCGCCGTGTCGGTCGCCGAGCTGACCACGCGTCTGCTGGCCACCCTGGACGCGCTCGGCGTGCAGCGGTTCGGCTACGCGGGCTGCGCGCTGGGCGGCGCCATCGGCATCGAGCTGGCCCTGCGCCGCCCCGAGCGGCTCGCCTCGCTCGCCGTGGTCGCGGCCTCCCCCCGGTTCGGCACCGCCGACGAGTTCCGCCAGCGCGGAGTGGTCGTCCGCACCAACGGGCTGGAGCCGATCGCCCGGACCGCGCCCGACCGCTGGTTCACCGGCGGGTTCGCCGCCGCGCAGCCCGCGATCACCGAGTGGGCGGTGCAGATGGTCCGCACCACCGACCCGGGCTGCTACATCGCCGCCTGCGAAGCCCTCGCCGCGTTCGACGTACGGTCCGAGCTGGGCCGGGTCGGCGTACCCACGCTGGTGCTGGTCGGCTCGGACGACCAGGTCACCGGCCCGGCCGAGGCCCGCACCCTGGTCGCCGGCATCCCGGACGCCCGGCTCGCGGTCGTCCCCGGAGCCTCCCACCTGGTGCCGGTCGAGCAGCCGGCCGCCGTGACCGACCTGCTCGTGCACCACTTCTCCACCGCCTGGCAGCAGCCCTTCGACACGGGCCAGACGGTTCTGCCGAACGCCCAGGCCGTCCCGGCAGCGGCCGCGCCGCCGCAGGCCGTGCCGGGCCAGGCGGTGCCCCCGCAGGCGGTGCCCCCGCAGGCGGTGCCCCCGCAGGCGGTGCCGCCCCAGGCCGTGCCCGGCCAGCCGGTGCCCCCGCAGGCCGCGCCGGTCGCCGAGATCGCCCCGGCGGCCGCACCCGCCGAGCCCGCCGGGCCGACCGACCGGTACGAGGCGGGGCTGAAGATCCGCCGCGAGGTCCTCGGCGACGCGCACGTGGACCGGGCGCTGGCGCAGGCCGACGCGTTCTCCGGGGACTTCCAGGAGTTCCTCACCCGCTACACCTGGGGCGAGATCTGGAACCGGCCCGGCCTGGACCGCCGTACCCGCAGCTGCATCACGCTGACCGCGCTGGTGGTGGGCGGCCACCCGGAGGAGCTGGCGTTGCACACCCGGGCGGCCCTGCGCAACGGGCTGACCCCGGACGAGATCAAGGAAGTGCTGCTCCAGGCGGCCGTCTACTGCGGACTCCCGGCCGCAGGCAGCGCGTTCCGGGTGGCCCAGCAGGTCATCCGGGAGGAGACCACACCCGCGGAGTAGTGCCGCGCGGGCGGCCGTGCGCGGCAGGATGGGGAGCCATGAAGCTCACGAAGAAGTCCCACGCCTGTGTCCGGCTCGACAAGGAGGGGCGGACGCTCGTCATCGACCCGGGCGGGTTCTCCGAGGAGGACGCGGCGGTCGGCGCGGACGCGATCCTGGTCACGCACGAGCACCCCGACCACTTCGACGAGGGCCGGCTGCGGGCCGCGCTGGAGGCCGACCCGGCCGCCGAGATCTGGACCCTGAAGGCGGTCGCCGACCGGATCGCGGCGGCCTTCCCGGGCCGCGTGCACACCGTCGGCCACGGCGACACCTTCACCGCCGCCGGTTTCGAGGTGCAGGTCCACGGCGAGCTGCACGCGGTGATCCACCCGGACATCCCGCGCGTCACCAACGTCGGCTACCTGGTCGACGGCGGGAAGGTCTTCCACCCCGGCGACGCCCTCACCGTCCCGGACCACGCGGTGGAGACGCTGCTGGTCCCGGTGATGGCACCCTGGAACAAGATCGCCGAGGTGATCGAGTACGTCCGCGAGGTGAAGCCGCGGCGCGCGTACGACGTCCACGACGCCCTGCTCACGGACCTCGCCCGCCCCATCTACGACGGCCACCTCGGCCGTCTGGGCGGCACCGACCACCAGCGGCTGGTGCCGGGGGCGTCGGCGGACGTCTGAGCCCGCTGTCACAGGCTCCGGGTAGGTTGTGAGGCATGCGCATCGCTACCTGGAACGTGAACTCGATCACCGCCCGCCTTCCCCGGCTGCTGGCCTGGCTGGAGAGCAGCGGCACCGACGTGCTCTGCCTCCAGGAGGCCAAGATCGCCGAGGAGCAGTTCCCGTTCGACCAGCTGCGCGAGCTGGGTTACGAGGCGGCGGTCCACGCGACCGGCCGGTGGAACGGCGTGGCGGTGCTCTCCCGTGTCGGCCTGGAGGACGTCGTCAAGGGCCTGCCCGGCGACCCCGGCTACGACGGCGTGACCGAGCCGCGCGCCATCTCGGCGACCTGCGGCCCGGTCCGCGTCTGGTCGGTGTACGTGCCGAACGGCCGCGAGGTCGACCACCCGCACTACGCGTACAAGCTCCAGTGGTTCGAGGCCCTGAAGGCGGCCGTGCAGGGCGACGCGCAGGGCAACCGCCCGTTCGCCGTGCTGGGCGACTACAACGTCGCGCCGACGGACGACGACGTCTTCGACCCGGCCGCGTTCGCGGGCTCCACCCACGTCACCCCGGCCGAGCGCACCGCCCTGGCCGAGCTGCGCGCGGCGGGCCTGAACGACGTCGTGCCGCGCCCGCTGAAGTACGACCGCCCCTTCACCTACTGGGACTACCGCCAGCTCTGCTTCCCGAAGAACCGGGGCATGCGCATCGACCTGGTGTACGGCAACGCGCCGTTCGCCGAGGCCGTCAAAGACGCCTACGTCGACCGCGAGGAACGCAAGGGCAAGGGTGCCTCCGACCACGCGCCGGTGGTGGTCGACCTGGACGTGTGATGCCACGCTGGGTCCATGCACCTTCCGTTCCTGGGCCCCCGGCACAAGAAGAACGGTGACCCGGCGCCTCCCGCCGACCCCGAGGCGGTCGCCGCGCTGCTGTCCGAGTGCGAGCTGCTCCGCTCGCAGGCGGCCCGCGCCGGGGTCCGCCTCGACGACACCCCGGCCTCCCTGGAGGCCCTGGACCAGATGGTGCCGCGCTGGCGGGACGACGCCGAGACGCTGCCCTGGCTGGGCCACGACGCCGGGCTGTACCTGGGCACGGTCGTGGTGCGCACCGTGCCCGGCGCCGTCTGGCAGATCCGCTCCGACGGCGAGCCCGTCGTACGGCTCGCCTCCGGCCGGGTGGCCGAGGTGGTGCCGGCCGGGCAGGAGTGGGCCGTGAGCGGCGTCCCCGAGCTGTCCCAGCTGTACGCGGAGATCGCCGAGGACTGACCGGCCGCCCTGCCGGGCCCCACCCGCGTGACATGGATACGACCATCGCCCGAAGGGTGCGTGGCGTCCGTCAACTACCCTGCAACACACAGAGGTTGCGGCACCACGACCCGACTTTCCCTCTCACCCGCGAGGAGTTGCCCCATGCCGGGAAACCTCTCGCCGCCGACCTCGACTACGATTTGCCGTTCATCCCCGTGGTGATGGTGATCTCGCCGATCCGCACCGGGATGTGGCTGCTCTCGTGGTGCGCCGGCCGGGTGTCCCGCCGTGAGCAGCGCAGCCCCAGGGCCGGCCGTGGCGGTCGCCACGGCCGGCCCTGGGGCGCTGCTGCCAGGTGGGGAGCCCCCCATGGCCCCGAGAGCTCGAGGGGGGCGGCAGTTGACACGGGCCATGCTCGTCCGGCGGCAGCCGGAGATCACTCCTCGCCGAGTGGGACGGACACGTACGACGGGTCGTCCCCGGGCGAAGAGAAGGTCAGCTGCGCGCCGGACGGGTTGTGCTCGGCGTAGAGCGGGTCGACCGTGTCGACCACCAGCGCGAGGCGGTGCCCGGCGGGCACGTCGTAGGCCGTGGAGAACAGGTCCAGGTCGACGTCGAACGGTTCGCCGGGCGTCCGTCCGTGCCAGGTGTAGGGCGCGTGGGTGACCAGCTTGCCGATGCCGAGCGGCCCGACGTCGTACAGGTGGGCGATGAGGGTGCCGCTCTCGTCGGTCGGGGTGAGCGTGGTGTGCAGGGTCGTGGTGCCGCGCACCCGCTGGGCGCTGCCGTACCGCTCCGACTGCCACACCGCCGCCCAGCGGCGCGGCAGCAGCGGCATCGAGGCGAGCGGCGGCAACTGCGCGACCTGGTCCAGGATGCTGGAGAGGAAGACGATCCCGCCGTCCGCGCCGGAGTCGACGTTGGCGTGGATGGTGGCCGAACCGGCGAGCGCGATCTTCTTGCGGGTCGCGGTGACCGACTTCCAGTCCGGGTAGCCCTCGTATCCCCCCGCGCCACGGGACTTCAGCCGGACCGGCTGCTCCGCGTCGACGCCGTTGTCGGCGCCCTTGAGGTAGTGGTCGAACCAGCGTCCGGTGTCCGTCCACACGTCGTTGGGCAGCCCGAACAGGCCGGTCAGCTCCGGGGTCGCGTGGTCGCCGGGGCGCAGCTGGAGCCGCTTGGGGACGGTCAGCTTCTCGTAGAAGGAGGCGTACTGGTTGGCCGGGAAGACGGTGTCCCCCCAGGCGTTGGCGAGCATGACGGCGGGGTTGTTCCGGTTCAGCTGGTCGACATAGGTGGCGGCGGAACGCTTCCGCCCCCAGTCGATCATCTGCTGCTCCGTGGTCAGGTCCGAGGCGTAGAGGTTGTCGAAGATCTCGCGCAGCTCGGGGCTCTCGCGGCCGGTGAGCGTGGCCGCGCCGTCCAGCACGGCCGCCGCCTGCAGGTGCTGGGTGCGGCCGGAGTAGATCGAGTCGATCAGGTCGGCCCAGCCGCTGAGCGCGGCCACGGCCTTGACGCGTTTGTCGTGGGCGGCGGTGAGCAGGCTGATCCCGGCGCCGTACGACACCCCCGCCATGCCGATGTGCCGTGGGTCGGCCGGGGTGTGGGCGAGGGCCCAGTCGATGACCTTGGAGGCGTCCGCTATGTCGGGCGGACCGGCCACTTCTATCCGGCCGCCGGACTGCCAGAAGCCGCGTACGTTGTAGGCGAGCACCACGTAGCCGGAGTCGGCGAGCTTCTGCGCCTGGGCCAGGTACTCCACCTGGGGCAGGCCCCAGCTCGTGGGCAGCACGATGAGCGGGTAGTCGTGCGAGCCGTCGGCGCCCGCGGGCGTGAGGACGTTGGCCTTCAGTACGGTGCCGCCGTCGCCGGCGATGTCCACGAAGCGGATGGCCGGGGCGGCCTCGGCCGCCGGTGCCAGGCCGACGACGGTTCCCGCGACCAGCGCCGCCGACACGGCCCCCGCGGCCGCGGTGCGCAGGGCGGTGCGACCGCGGCCGCCCGCCGCCCGCGACCACCCCGTCCGGTGGCGCTTCACGACGCCCTCTTGAAGCATGGGTCACTCCCTCACTCGTGTCAGTGCAAAGTGACCCGACGGTAACCTCGTGGGCTTACCGTAAGTAACCCGTCGGTAAGTTACATACCGATAAAGGTTGTTGACCTGTCACTCGGTGACGGCGGCGGGCTCCGGCAGCGGCGTCCGCGCCGCCCGCGTCACATCCGCGACCAGCTCCACCACATCGGGCCCGTACGCCTGCGAGTTGACCACCTTCAGCAGCAGGACGAAGGAACCGGTGCCGTACTTGCGGGCCAACCGCTCGTGCTCGCGGGCCAGATAGCGGGTCGCCGCCTGGTTGGTGATGGCGCGCTGACCGCAGAAGAGGAACACCGGACGGGTGTCGTGCCTGCCGCCCGCGGTGAGCCGGGCGAGCAGCACGTACTCGCTCCGGCCGCCGTCCATGCGGTAGTCCTCCCCGCCGATCCGGAAGGCCCCGGCTGCCGGATCGTCCGGCGCGGCCGCCACGTTGACGCGCACACCCGGCAGCAAGGAGGAGAGATGGGCCTCCATCCGGCGATTGGACACGGGGCCGCCGAGGCAGAACTCCGTGCGCTCGCCGAAACCCTGCCGGGCGGCGTCGTGAGCCACCACCTGAGCGTGCGCGTTGCAGTCCTTGATGAGGGCGGACAACTCCAGCAGGGCGAACACGTCGTGCCGCATCACCGACAGCTCCGGTCCGCCCGCGTTCCGGTTGACCACCAGCAGCGACTCCGAGTGGTCCGGCAGCCCGAAGAACGCCTGCCTGCGCCGCAGCCGGCGCTTCCACAGGTACGTCCGGGACAGCCAGCCCAACGCGGCCGAGACGGCGGCCGCTATGACCCCCAGGACGATGTTGCGCACGTCGTCGTTCATGGCCGCGCATGGTAGCGGGCCCGGGCGACGGGCTCGGGCCCCAGGCGTACTGTCGGTAGTACCCGCCCCGCGGTTACGCTGCGCGGGCTGTCCCGACGGGAGGTACGGATGGGTCGTCCTGGTACACGGAAACTGTCGGTCCTGGCGGTCTCGGCCGCCGTGGTGTCGGTGGGGGCCGCGGCGCCACCCGCCACGACAACGGACAAGACGCCCGGCAAGGTTCCCGTGGCCGTCGGCTACGGCGGCGCCGTCGCCAGCGTCGACGCGGACGCCTCCGCCGCCGGCATCGAGGTGCTGCAGCACGGCGGCAACGCCGTCGACGCGGCCGTCGCCACCGCCGCCGCGCTCGGCGTCACCGAGCCCTACTCCGCCGGCATCGGCGGGGGCGGCTACTTCGTCTACTACGACGCCCGGACCCGTACGGTCCACACGATCGACGGCCGCGAGACCGCGCCGCTCAGCGCCGGCGAGGACCTGTTCACGGAGAACGGCAAGCCGCTGGCCTTCGCCGACGCCGTCAGCAGCGGCCTGGGCGTCGGCACGCCGGGTACGCCCGCCACCTGGCAGAAGGCGCTGGACGAGTGGGGCAGCAAGAAGCTCGGCACGGTCCTGAAGCCCGCCGAGCGGATCGCCCGCGACGGCTTCACCGTGGACGACACCTTCCGCGCGCAGACCGCGGCCAACGAGACCCGCTTCCGCTACTTCCCGGACACCGTCGAGCTGTTCCTGCCGGGCGGCGAGCTGCCCGTCGTCGGCTCCACGTTCAAGAACCCCGAACTGGCCCGCACCTACCGGGAGCTGGGCCGCGAGGGCGTCGGCGCGGTCTACCGCGGCGACATCGGCGACGACATCGTCGAGACGGTCGAACACCCGCCGGTGGACCCCGCGTCCGGCTGGAACGCCCGTCCCGGCAAGCTGGCCGAGAAGGACCTCGCCGTCTACCGGGCCAAGCTCCAGGCCCCCACCAGGACCTCGTACCGCGGTCTGGACGTGTACTCCGTCGCGCCGTCCTCCTCGGGCGGCACGACGGTCGGCGAGGCCCTCAACATCCTGGAGAACACGGACCTGTCCAAGGCCGGCCAGGCGCAGTACCTGCACCGCTTCATCGAGGCGAGCCGGATCGCCTTCGCCGACCGGGGCCGCTGGGTCGGCGACCCCGCCTTCGAGGACGTACCGGCCAAGCAGCTGCTGTCCCAGCGGTACGCCGACTCGCGGGCCTGCCTGATCAAGGACGACGCGGTGCTCGGCAGCCCGCTGGCGCCCGGCGACCCGCGCCACCCGGCGGCCTGCGGCCAGGGCGGTACGGCGGCCCCCACGACCTACGAGGGCGAGAACACCACCCACCTCACCGTGGCCGACAAGTGGGGCAACGTCGTCGCCTACACGCTCACCATCGAGCAGACCGGCGGCAGCGGCATCACCGTGCCCGGCCGGGGCTTCCTGCTCAACAACGAGCTGACCGACTTCTCCTTCGCCCCCGCCAACCCGGCCGTGCACGACCCGAACCTGCCGGGTCCGGGCAAGCGTCCGCGCTCCTCGATCTCGCCGACGATCGTCCTGGACCGGCACGGCCGGCCCGTGGTCGCCGTCGGTTCACCCGGTGGCGCGACCATCATCACCACCGTGCTGCAGACGCTCACCGGGTTCCTGGACCGGAAACTGCCGCTGGTCGACGCCATCGCCGCACCGCGCGCCAGCCAGCGCAACGCGGCCCAGACCGAACTCGAACCGGCTCTGTACAACGGCGAGCTGAGGGCGCGGCTGGAGGCACTGGGGCACAGCTTCAAGCAGAACCCGGAGATCGGGGCGGCGACCGGCGTGCAGCGGCTGCCGGGCGGGAAGTGGCTGGCCGCCGCCGAGAAGACACGGCGCGGCGGCGGCTCGGCGATGGTGGTGAACCCGGCGCCGTGACGACCGCGGCTCACGCGGCTCGGGTGCGTGCGGCCGGGTTCCCGTGAGGGAGTCCGGCCGCCCGCCCGTTTCACGACTGCGGGCCCGTGAAAGAAGGGGGATCCGGTCGCCCGCCGGTCTCACAGCTCCGGTGCGGGTGGCCGGGTTTCCGCGGGGCGGAAGTCCAGCCGCCCGTCCGTGACGTCCACCGTGACCCGGCCGCCCTCGGCGACCGTGCCGTTCAGCAGCAGCCGGGAGAGCTGGTTGTCCACCTCGCGCTGGATGGTGCGGCGCAGCGGCCGGGCGCCGTACTCCGGCTGGTAGCCGCGCTGGGCGAGCCAGTCGACGGCGGCGCTCGTGAACTCCACCGCGACGCCCTGCCCGTCCAGCAGCCGCCGGGTGTTCTCCAGCAACAGGTCGGTGATCCGGCGCAGCTGCTCGCTCGTCAGCTGGCGGAAGACCACGATCTCGTCGATGCGGTTGAGGAACTCCGGCCGGAAGTGTTCGCGCAGCGGCCTGAGGATCCGCTCGCGCCGCGCCTCCTCGTCGGCCTCCGCGCCCCCCGGGCCGAACCCGATCCCGGCGCCGCCCCGGGTGATCGCCTCGGAGCCCAGGTTGCTCGTCATCACGATGACCGTGTTGGTGAAGTCCACCGTCCGGCCCTGGGAGTCGGTGAGCCGGCCGTCGTCCAGTACCTGGAGCAGGATGTTGAAGACGTCCGGGTGCGCCTTCTCGACCTCGTCCAGCAGGAGCAGCGAGTACGGGTGCCTGCGCACCACCTCGGTGAGCTGCCCGGCCTCCTCGTGGCCGACGTACCCGGGCGGGGCGCCCACCAGGCGGGAGACGGTGTGCCGCTCCTGGTACTCGCTCATGTCGAGCCGGACCATCCGGTCCTCGCTGCTGAACAGTGCCTCCGCGAGCGCCCGGGCCAGCTCGGTCTTGCCGACGCCGGTCGGGCCGAGGAAGAGGAAGCTGCCGATCGGCCGGTCGGGGCTCGCCAGCCCGGCCCGGGACCGCAGGACCGCCTCGGACACCACGGCGACCGCCTCCTCCTGGCCGACCACCCGCTGGTGCAGGTGTTCCTCCAGGCCGAGCAGCCGTTCCTTCTCCTCCTGGGTCAGCCGGCTGACCGGGATGCCGGTCTGCCGCGACACCACCTCGGCGATGGCCTCGGCCGTCACCTCCAGCTGCCCCTCGTCGGCCTTGTCGTCGTCACTGGCCCGGGCGATCCGCTCCTTCAGTTCGCCGATCCGGTCGCGCAGCTCCTTGGCCTTGTCGTAGTCCTCGTCCGCGACCGCCTGGTCCTTGTCCCGGACCAGTTGCTCGACCTCGCGTTCCATCGCGCGCACGTCCGTGCCCTTGGTCCGGGCACCGAGCCGGACCCGCGCGCCGGCCTGGTCGATCAGGTCGATCGCCTTGTCCGGCAGCCGCCGGTCGGTGAGGTACCGGTCCGACAGCTCGACGGCGGCGACCAGCGCCTCGTCGGTGTACTGGACCTGGTGGTGGGCTTCGTACCGGTCGCGCAGCCCGCGCAGGATCTCGATCGTGTCCCCGATGGTCGGCTCCGGTACCAGGATCGGCTGGAAACGGCGGGCCAGCGCCGCGTCCTTCTCGATGCGGCGGTACTCCTCCAGGGTGGTCGCGCCCACGATGTGCAGCTCGCCCCGGGCGAGGGCGGGCTTGAGGATGTTCCCGGCGTCCATCGCGCCGCCCTCGCCACCCGAGCCCGCGCCGACGACGGTGTGCAGCTCGTCGATGAACACGATCAGCCGGTCGGAGTGGGCGCGGATCTCCTCGACGATGTTGTTCAGGCGCTCCTCGAAGTCACCGCGGTAGCGGGTGCCGGCCACCACCCCGGTGAGGTCCAGGGACACGACCCTGCGGCCCGCCAGGACGTCCGGCACGTCCCCGTCCGCGATGCGCTGGGCGAGCCCCTCCACGATGGCCGTCTTGCCGACCCCCGCGTCCCCGATGAGCACCGGGTTGTTCTTGCCGCGCCGGGACAGCACCTCGATGGTCTGCTCGATCTCCGTTTCCCGGCCGATGACCGGGTCGATCCGGCCCTGCCGGGCCAGGTCGGTCAGGTCACGGCCGTACTTGTCCAGGGTCGGGGTACCGGTGGGCCGCTGCCGCTCCGGGCGGGGCTGAGTGGTCTCCGGCGCCTCGGGCGGCAGCGCGCCCGCCGAGAAGCGGGCCGCGTGCAGGATGTGCCCGGCGGCCGAGTCCGGATTCGCGGCCAGCGCGCTGAGCACGTGCTCCGGCCCGATGTACCCGGCGCCGCTGGCCCGGGCCATGTCGTGCGCGTCCAGCAGGGCCCGCTTGACGGCGGGGGTCAGCGACAGCGAGGTCGGCGGCGGTGCCTCGCCCGGCGGATGCTGGACCGGGCCCGCCCGGTCGTCGATCTCCGTCGCGAGTGAGTCCGGGTCCGCGCCCGCCCGGCTCAGCAGGCTCCGGGTGGGCTCCGTCGACACGGCCGCGCGCAGCAGGTGCTGGGTGTCCAGGTCGCGGCTGCCGTGCTCGGCGGCGTACTGGGCGGCTCCTCTGACCAGCTCCCGGGCCGGCTGGCTGAGCAGGCGGCCGATGTCGATGTGGCGGCGTCCCTGTGCTCCGCCGACGGTTCCGCCGAAGAAGCGGGCCAGGAATTCACCGAAGGGGTCAGGAGGGTAGCCGTTGGTCATGGCGTTCCGTTCCTTCGCTGGCGACATGCGGAGCGGCCGGGTAACCCGGGTGCGGGTTGTCCATGCCCACGATGACACGAGCTTGTGCGAAGGGCATGTGCAGGAACGCCCATGTGAAGGGGTGCTTGCGCAGGTCGCGCGGGTGCGGGCGGGGTGGGCCCTCAGGGGGTGTCGCGCGCCGTGAGGATGCGGGGGCCGTGCTCCGTGACCGCCACGGTGTGCTCCGCGTGGGCCGCCCGGGAGCCGTCGCTCGTGCGCAGGGTCCAGCCGTCGGCCGCCGTGTGGTAGGCGTCCCCGCCGCCGGCGGTCAGCATGGGCTCGATGGCGAGGACCATGCCGGGGCGCAGCGGGAGGCCGCGGCCGGGACGGCCCTCGTTGGGCACCTCGGGGTCCTCGTGCATACGGCGGCCCACGCCGTGGCCGCCGAAGCCCTGCGGGATGCCGTAGCCGGCCTCGCGGCAGACCCGGCCGACGGCGTGGGCGATGTCGCCGATGCGGTTGCCGGCCACGGCCGCGCCGATGCCCGCCGCCAGCGCCCGCTCGGCGGTCTCGACCAGCCGGAGGTCCGCCGGTCGGGGGCGCCCCACCACGAAGCTGATCGCCGAGTCGCCGGCCCAGCCGTCCAGCACCGCGCCGCAGTCGACGGAGAGCAGGTCGCCGTCGCGCAGGCGGTACCGGGTGGGGACGCCGTGCACGATCGCGTCGTTCACCGACGTGCAGATCACCGCCGGGAAGGGAGTCGGGGCGAAGGAGGGCCGGTAGCCGAGGAACGGCGAGGACGCGCCCGCCGCGCGCAGCACCTTCCGGGCCACCTCGTCCAGCTCCAGCAGGGAGACGCCGACGCGGGCGGCCTCCCGTACGGCCGTCAGGGCCCGGCCCACGACGCGGCCGGCCGCGTGCATCGCGTCGATGGACGTTTCCGTCTTCAGTTCCACCATGCCAATTACTATACCGGCTATTAATTGGAGTGCGGGGCGGGCAGAATGGGGGCATGGTGCGAACCCCCCTCACCCCCGAAGAGCGCGAACGCGGCGAGCGGCTCGGCCGGCTGCTGCGCGAGGCGCGCGGCGGCCGGAGCATGACCGAGGTCGCCGCGGCGGCGGGCGTCTCGGCCGAGACGCTCCGCAAGATCGAGACGGGGCGGGCGCCCACGCCCGCGTTCTTCACCGTGGCCGCGCTGGCGGGCACCCTCGGCCTGTCGCTGGACGACCTCGTCGCCCGGTGCGCCCTGGTGGCCGCCTGAGACGTGCCGCGGGTGGAGCGCGCACCGGCCCGGACCCCGCGATGAGCCGTCCGCGCACTGCCGGAAAACTCTCCGTAGCAGGCCCGTAACACAGCTGGTGTTGCCTACCGGACACAGGGCTGGCGGTCGGGTGGGAGCTGGACGATGGCGGTGGAACAACTCCCCGTGCGGATGCGGGAGTTCGCGAGCTACCTGGACGGCCTCCTGGCGCGCCTCGATCCGCGTGGCGGCTGGAGCGGGGTCTTCTGGCAGCGGGACCCCGAGGGGATGCGGGCCTGCCTGGACGGCCGCGAGGTGCCCCCGTGGGACGTCGTGGAGGCGCTGCTGCGGGACCTGGGCGCGGCGTACGGGCCCGCCGCCGCGGCGGCCGAGCGGGACAGGGCCCGCGCCCTGCACACCGCCGCGCTCACCGCGTACGACGCCCGGCCCGGCGCCCGGGACGCCCTGGTCGACCGGCTCGACGTCATGCTCCGCGAGCGCCGGTACGCGGCGGAACGGCAGGCCGGACTGAGTCGCCTGCTGTCCGCGCCGGCCACCGGGGAGGAGGCCGAGGCCCTCCGTCTCGACCTCGCCTGGGCCCGGGACGACCACGACCGCGCCACCGCCCGCTGCGCCGAACTCCGCACACGCATCGCCGAGTTGGACCGCAGAGCGGCGACCGGAGGCCGGGCTGCCCCCGGCGCGGAGGGCGCGCACACCCACGGGCCCGCCGGCGTGGGGGGCGGCGGGGACGTGCGCACGGAGGGGGAGCGGGGCGGGGGCGCCGGGTACGGCGAGGTGGAGCGGGGCGAGGGTGCCGGGTACGGGGAGCGGGCCGAGGGTGTCGGGTACGGCGCGGGGGAGCGGGCCGAGGGTGCCGGGTACGGGGAGCGGGCCGAGGGTGTCGGGTACGGCGCGGGGGAGCGGGGTGGGCGTGTCGGGTACGGCCAGGGGGGTGCCGGGGCGGGGGCCGGTGGCGGGGTGCGGGCCGGGGTGAGCGGCTCCGGTGGGCCGGGTGCCAAGGCCCGCAGGCGTCGCCGGGGCAGTGCGCGGTTCGCCGGGATGGCGGAGGACGAGGGTGCCGCCCCGGTCGTCGTACCGCGTGAGCCCCCGCCGCCCGCCGCCGTGGACGGGCGCCGCGCGCCGCGCGGGGCCCGGTTCGCCGGTGCCGGGGAGGCCGGTGAACCGGTGACGCCGGCCGGGGCGGCCGTGCAGGCCGCCGCCGTGGACGAGGACGCCGGCGCGGCGGTCGGGGAAGCCGTCTCGCGGCTGGCCCGGCTGCGGGCCGAAGGGCGCAGCGGGGAGGCGCACGTGCTGCTGGTCGAGGCGACGCGGTGGCCGCCCGGCCGGCTGCCGCTGCTCGCGGACGCGCTGCACCGGGCCGGCCTGGCGGCCGACTGGGCCACGCTGCTGTGGGAGGCCGCGGCGCTGCCCGCCGAACGGCTGGTCGCCGCCGCCGACGCGCTCGCCGCGGCCGGCCGGGAGGGCGACGGCCGGCAGATGCTGCGGCAGGGCGTGGCCCGGCCCGCCGACCAGATCGGGGCGGCCGTGCTGCGACTGGACGGCGAGGGGCGGCACCGGGAGGTGCGGGCCCTGCTGGGCGCCTACGTGCGCGTCCGCGTCCCCGAGGAGGCCGCCCGGTGTGCCGCCGCCGGACCCGGGCGCCTGGTGCCCCTGCTGCTGGAAGCGGCGCGCGGCGTCTCCGACGAACGGCACTGGGACCTCGTGCACGCCCTGCGCGTCGCCGGGTACACCATGTGACCGCCGGCGGCCCGCAGTGTCCCGGTGTGCCCCGGTCCGTTCCCCCGGCCGGCGCTCCGGCTCACCCACAGGAGTGTGAAACGCCATCGACTCAGCGGGTTGCCGACGATGGTCTTGGCAAGGGCCTCGCGGAGGCTTACCTTCGACCCTCTACAGCCTTGCTCTACGGGCGTAGAGGCTCTGACGTCGTGTCGAAGGAGCAGCTCATGGCCAACGTCGTCCGCGCCGCTCTGGTCCAGGCCACCTGGACCGGCGACACCGAGACCATGGTGGCGAAACACGAGGAGCACGCCCGGGAGGCGGCCCGCCGGGGCGCACGGATCATCGGATTCCAGGAAGTCTTCAACGCGCCCTACTTCTGCCAGGTCCAGGAGCCGGAGCACTACCGCTGGGCCGAGCCGGTGCCCGACGGGCCCACCGTCCGCCGGATGCGGGACCTCGCGCGCGAGACCGGCATGGTGATCGTCGTACCGGTATTCGAGGTCGAGCGGTCCGGTTTCTACTACAACACCGCGGCGGTGATCGACGCCGACGGCACTTGCCTCGGCAAGTACCGCAAGCACCACATCCCGCAGGTCAAGGGCTTCTGGGAGAAGTACTACTTCAAGCCGGGCAACCTGGGCTGGCCCGTCTTCGACACGGCCGTCGGCAAGGTCGGCGTCTACATCTGCTACGACCGGCACTTCCCCGAGGGCTGGCGTCAACTCGGGCTCAACGGCGCCCAGCTGGTCTACAACCCGTCGGCCACCCACCGGGGGCTGTCCGCCTACCTGTGGCAGCTGGAGCAGCCCGCCGCGGCCGTCGCCAACGAGTACTTCGTCGCCGCCATCAACCGGGTCGGCCAGGAGGAGTACGGCGACAACGACTTCTACGGGACGTCGTACTTCGTGGACCCCCGCGGGCGGTTCGTGGGCGAGCCGGCCAGTGACACGACCGAGGAACTCCTCGTCCGCGACCTGGACTTCGACCTCATCGAGGAAGTGCGGCAGCAGTGGGCCTTCTACCGCGACCGCCGCCCCGACGCCTACGAAGGGCTGGTGCAGCCGTGAACGACCTGTACTCCCGCCACCGCCGGGTCATGCCCGACTGGCTCGCCCTGTACTACGACGACCCGATCGAGATCACCCACGGCGACGGACGCCACGTCTGGGACGCCGCCGGCCGCAGGTACCTCGACTTCTTCGGCGGCATCCTGACGACCATGACCGCGCACGCGCTGCCCGAGGTGACCAAGGCGGTCAGCGAGCAGGCCGGCCGGATCATCCACTCCTCCACCCTCTACCTCAACCGGCCGATGGTGGAACTCGCCGAACGCATCGCACGGTTGAGCGCCATCCCGGACGCCCGGGTGTTCTTCACCACCTCCGGGACCGAGGCCAACGACACCGCCCTGCTGCTCGCCACCACCCACCGGCGCAGCAACACCGTCCTGGCCATGCGCAACAGCTACCACGGCCGGTCCTTCAGCACGGTCGGCGTCACCGGCAACCGCGGCTGGTCCCCGACCTCGCTCTCGCCGCTCCAGACCCTGTACGTCCACGGCGCCGTGCGCACCCGCGGGCCCTACGCCGGCCTCGACGACCGCGCCTTCATCGACGCCTGTGTCGCCGACCTGGAGGACATCCTCGGCCACACCCGGCCGCCCGCCGCGCTGATCGCCGAACCCGTCCAGGGCGTCGGCGGGTTCACCTCCCCGCCCGACGGACTGTACGCGGCCTTCCGCGAGGTGCTGAACGCGCACGGGATCCTGTGGATCGCGGACGAGGTGCAGACCGGCTGGGGCCGCACCGGCGAGCACTTCTGGGGCTGGCAGGCGCACGCCCGCAGCGGCCCGCCCGACATCGTCACCTTCGCCAAGGGCATCGGCAACGGCATGTCCATCGGCGGGGTCATCGCCCGCGCCGAGATCATGAACTGCCTGGACGCCAACAGCATCTCGACCTTCGGCGGCACCCAGCTCACCATGGCCGCGGGCCTCGCCAACCTCACCTACCTCCTCGAACACGACCTCCAGGGCAACGCCCGTCGCGTCGGCGGGCTGCTCATCGAGCGGCTGCGGGCGGTCGCCGCCCAGTTGCCCGGGGTCCGCGAGGTCCGCGGCCGCGGACTGATGATCGGTGTCGAGCTGGTGAAGTCGGGCACGGACGAGGCCGACCCGCGGGCCGCCGCCACCGTGCTGGAGGCGGCACGGGAGGGCGGGCTGCTCATCGGCAAGGGCGGCGGGCACGCCACCAGCGTCCTGCGGATCGCCCCGCCGCTGTCGCTCACCGTCGCCGAGGCCGAGGAGGGCGCGGCAATCCTCGAACGCGCGCTGCGGAGCACCTGCGGCAACGCCTGAGCCACCCACGGCACGCCGTCGGGGAGTACGGACGAGAGAGACAGGTGTACGCCCATGACCACCCTCCCGGAGTCCCGGCACACCGGCCGGCAGCCGC
The DNA here is from genome assembly GCF_040632975.1 of Streptomyces sp. NPDC013455. NCBI lineage: Bacteria > Bacillati > Actinomycetota > Actinomycetes > Kitasatosporales > Streptomycetaceae > Streptomyces > Streptomyces sp. NPDC013455. The sequence continues at coordinate 24,202 of NZ_JBEYCX010000015.1, forward strand.
TCGGAACCACCCTCTCCGTACGCCAGGTGCTGACCCTGGAGCGGGTCCTCGCCGGTGAGCCCGAGGTGGTCGCGGGCAGCGGCCAGCTCGACCGGCCGGTGCGCTGGGTGCACGTCGCCGAGGCCGCCGACGTCGGCGTGATGCTCAGCGGCGGCGAGATGGTCCTCACCACCGGCGTGCTGCTCGCCGGGGACGAGGCCCGGCAGGCCGAGTACATCGGGTCCCTGCACCGGGCCGAGGCGGCCGCCGTCGTCCTCGGCCTCGGGCGGGCCTTCCCCACGCCGCCCGAGGTGATGCGCCGGACCGCCGAGCGGTGCGGACTGCCCATGGTCGTGCTGCACCGGCCGTTGCCGTTCGCCGAGCTGACGGAGGAGGTCCAGTCCCGGCTGGTACGGCGCAAGTTCGCCGCGATCAGCCTGTCGGAGACGGTACGGACCGCCCTCACCGGGCTGATCACCTCCGGTGCCCCGCTCCAGCGGCTGCTCGACGAGATCGCCCGGTACAGCGGCTGCCCGGTCGTCGTCACCAACCTCGCCCACCGGGTGCTCGGCACGGCGGGGGAGCGGGCGGCCGTGGACGACGTGCTGCGCGACTGGGACCGGATCGCCCGGCAGGCGGGCGGCGCCGCCGGCGACGGCTGGATCCACGCCGAGCTGGGCGGCCGCGGGGAGCTGTGGGGCCGGCTGCTGCTGTGCGGCCACCGGGGCGAACCGGCCACCGGGCGGCTGCTCGCCGACCGGGCCGCCGAGGCCCTGGTCCTGCACCGGATGCTGGGCGGCGCCTCGGCGCACGGCTGGGAGGAGCAGTCCGCGCGGAGCCTGCTGGCCGACCTGGTCTCCGGGGTCGTACCGGCCCGGCAGCTGCTGCCACGGGCAAGGGCGGCCGGACTCCCGGTCAACCGGCGGATCTTCGTCCCGCTCGTCGTACCCGGAGCGGACCCGGGCCGGGTCGACCGGCTGCTGCGGCTGCTGGGCCTGCCCGGGCTCGTCGCCGAGCTGGCCGACGGCTCCACCGCCGTCCTGCTCAGCCTCGCCCGCGACCAGCGGGCCGAGGCGCTCACCGCGCGCTTCGCGGCCCGGCTGCGGACCGAGACGGGCGCGGCGAACGCGGTGGTCGCCGCCGCCGGCGCGCGCACCGCCTGGGACGACGTGCCCGCCGGGCTGCGCGAGGCCCGGCACGTCGCCGACGCGGTCGCCGACTCCGCCGCCGCGCCGGACCCGCCGGCCGTCGTCCGCCTCAGGGACGTCCACCTGCGCGGGCTGGTCCGCCTGCTGCGCGACGACCCGCACGTGCAGTCCTTCGCCGAGCGGGAGCTGGACGGGCTGCTGTGCGACGCCGCACCGGAGCTGCTCGACGTCCTGCGGACCTACCTCGCGACCGGCCGCAACAAGTCCCGCACCGCCCGGCTCCACCACGTCTCCCGGCCCGCCCTCTACCGCCGGCTGGAGGCCATACAGTCCCGCCTCGGAGTCGATCTCGACGACTTCGAACAGGCGGCCTCCGTGCACATCGCGCTCCTCGCCCACGACGCGCAACAGGAGTGAAACATGCGAAGACCTGCGACAACGGCGGTGAAACATGGAACCGGGCACGCGTGACACGGTGGCACGCCGACCACCCGCGGACGTGACACGCTGCCCGTCCAGCCGGCTCCCCGCGCTCCCTAGGCTCACCGCACACCGAGCTACCGGAGGTCCCGATGAGCCGAGTGATCCGCGCCGCCCTCTTCCAGACCGCCTGGACCGGCGACAAGGAATCCATGATCCGGGTGCACGAGCAGGCGGCCCGCGACGCAGCCGCCCAGGGCGCCGAGGTCCTGTGCTTCCAGGAGCTGTTCTACGGCCCCTACTTCTGCCAGGTGCAGGACGAGGCGTTCTACGAGTACGCCGAACGGATCCCCGAGGGCCCCACCGTGCGGCGCTTCCAGTCGCTCGCCCGGGAACTGGGCCTCGTCCTCGTCCTGCCCATGTACGAGGAGGAACAGCCGGGCGTGCTCTACAACACCGCGGCGGTGATCGACGCGGACGGCTCCTACCTCGGCAAGTACCGCAAGACCCACCTCCCCCAGGTGAAGGGCTTCTGGGAGAAGTTCTACTTCCGGCCGGGCAACAGCGGCTGGCCCGTCTTCGACACGGCCGCCGGCCGGATCGCCGTCTACATCTGCTACGACCGCCACTTCCCGGAGGGCTGGCGGGCTCTGGGCCTCGCCGGTGCCGAGATCGTCTTCAACCCCTCGGCCACCTCGCGCGGCCTCTCCCGCTACCTGTGGCAGCTGGAGCAGCCGGCGGCGGCCGTGGCCAACGAGTACTTCGTCGGCGCGATCAACCGGGTCGGCGTGGAGGACCTCGGCGACAACGACTTCTACGGCACCACGTACTTCGTGGACCCGCAGGCCCGGTTCGTCGGCGAGGTCGCGAGCGACAAGGAGACCGAACTCGTCGTCCGCGACCTGGACCTGGCCACGCTGCGCGAGGTCCGCGACCGCTGGCAGTTCTACCGCGACCGGGCGCCGGGGGCGTACGGGCCGCTGACGGCGCCGTGAGGCGCCCCGAAGGGGCGGGGGCCGTGCGACGGGCCCCCGACGACCCGCAGGCGAGCACGAAGGAGAGCGCCCCATGACCCGCCGTACCGTCATCCGCGGTGGTCTCGTCATCACCGCGTCCGACGAGATCCACGCCGACGTCCTCGTCGAGGACACCCGCATCGCCGCCCTCGCCGCCTCCGGCACCCCCGCCGCGGCGGCCTTCACCGCCGACCGGGTCGTCGACGCCACCGGCAAGTACGTCATCCCGGGCGGCGTCGACGCCCACACCCACATGGAGCTGCCGTTCGGCGGCACCGCCGCCTCCGACACCTTCGAAACCGGCACCCGGGCCGCCGCCTGGGGCGGTACGACGACCATCGTCGACTTCGCGGTGCAGGGCGTGGGACACACCCTGCGCGAGGGCCTGGACGCCTGGCACGCCAAGGCCGAGGGCAACTGCGCGATCGACTACGCCTTCCACATGATCGTCTCCGACGTGAACCAGGAGACGCTCAAGGAGATGGACCTCCTGGTCGAGGAGGGGGTGACCAGCTTCAAGCAGTTCATGGCGTACCCGGGGGTCTTCTACTCGGACGACGGGCAGATCCTGCGCGCCATGCAGCGCGCCGCCGGGAACGGCGGGCTGATCATGATGCACGCCGAGAACGGCATCGCCATCGACGTGCTGGTGGAACAGGCGCTGGCGCGCGGTGAGACCGACCCCCGCTACCACGGCGAGGTCCGCAAGGCCCTGCTGGAGGCCGAGGCCACCCACCGCGCCATCCGCCTCGCCCAGGTCGCCGGCGCCCCGCTGTACGTCGTGCACGTCTCGGCCATGGAGGCGGTCGCCGAGCTCGCGCGGGCCCGCGACGAGGGACTGAACGTCTTCGGCGAGACCTGCCCGCAGTACCTGTTCCTGTCCACCGACAACCTCGCCGAACCCGGCTTCGAGGGCGCCAAGTACGTGTGCAGCACGCCGCTGCGGCCGCGCGAACACCAGGCCCGGCTCTGGCGGGGGCTGCGGACCAACGACCTCCAGGTGGTCTCCACCGACCACTGCCCCTTCTGCTTCACGGGCCAGAAGGAACTGGGCCGCGGCGACTTCTCCAAGATCCCCAACGGGCTGCCGGGCGTGGAGAACCGCATGGACCTGCTCCACCAGGCGGTCGTGGACGGGCACATCTCCCGCCGGCGCTGGATCGAGATCGCCTGCGCCACCCCGGCCAGGATGTTCGGCCTGTACCCGAAGAAGGGCACCATCACCCCGGGCGCCGACGCGGACGTCGTCGTCTACGACCCGCACGCCGAGCAGGTCCTGTCCGCCGCGACCCACCACATGAACGTCGACTACTCGGCGTACGAGGGCACACGCGTCACCGGCCGCGTCGAGACCGTCCTCTCGCGCGGCGAACTCGTCATCGACCAGCGGGAGTACACCGGACGCGCCGGGCACGGCGTCTACACCCCGCGCTCGACCTGTCAGTACCTCACCTAGGAGCGGCGCCCATGGACTTCGGACTCGTCCTCCAGACCGACCCGCCGGCCTCCCGCGTCGTCAGCCTGATGAAACGGGCCGAGCGCAACGGCTTCACGTACGGCTGGACCTTCGACTCCGCCGTGCTCTGGCAGGAGCCGTTCGTGATCTACAGCCAGATCCTGGCCAACACCTCCAGGCTCAGGGTCGGCCCGATGGTCACCAACCCGGGCACCCGCACCTGGGAGGTCACCGCCTCCACCTTCGCCACCCTCAACGACATGTTCGGCAACCGGACCGTGTGCGGCATCGGCCGCGGCGACTCCGCGATGCGCGTGGCCGGCCGCAAGCCCGAAACCCTCGCCCGGATCAGCGAGGCCATGAAGGTCATCCGGGCCCTCGGCCGCGGCGAGGAGGCCGACCTCGGCGGCACGCGGATCCGGTTCCCGTGGGTCCGGGAGGGCGCCGAACTCCCCGTCTGGATGGCCGCGTACGGCCCGAAGGCGCTGAAGACGGCCGGCGAGGAGGCCGACGGGTTCATCCTCCAGCTCGCCGACCTGTACCTGACCGAGTACATGGTGAAGGCCGTCAAGGACGCGGCCGTCGCCGCCGGGCGCGACCCCGCCGAGGTGACCGTCTGCGTCGCCGCCCCGGCGTACGTCACCGCGGACGACTCGCCCGAGGCCCTCGCCCACGCCCGCGAACAGTGCCGCTGGTTCGGCGGCATGGTCGGCAACCACGTCGCCGACCTGGTCGCCCGGTACGGCGAACACTCCTCCCAGGTCCCCGGCGAACTCACCGACTACATCAAGGCACGGCACGGCTACGACTACGCCCACCACGGGCGCAGCGGCAACCCGGACACCGAGTTCGTGCCCGACGAGATCGTGGACCGGTTCTGTGTCATCGGCCCGGCCGGGAAGCACGTCGAGAAGCTGACCGCGCTCCGCGCGCTGGGCGTCGACCAGTTCGCGGTGTACGACATGCACGACGCCCAGGAGGCCACCATCGACGCCTACGGCACGACGGTGATCCCGGCCCTCCGCTCCTGACCCCCTCACCGAGCCCCCACGCCCTCCCTGGTCTCCCCTCCCCGCCGTCCCGGGGAGGGGGCTGGTGCCCGCACGGCCTCTCCCGATCCACCCCTGACCGATTGGCCAGCCCATGACCGACACCGCTCCCCCGGCCATACCGATCCCCGGCCAGGTCACCCTCCCCGACGGGCGCGTGGAACTCGCCCCCGGCACGCCCCCGCCCGGCGGCCCCTACGCCAACGAGGACCTCCTCCCGGTCCCCGCGGCCGGGCGCACCTGGACGACGTACAACTTCTCGGCCCTGTGGGTGGGCATGGCCCACAACACCGCGTCCTGGACCCTCGCCTCCGGGCTGATCGCGGTGGGCATGGACTGGCGGCAGGCGGTGTTCACCATCGCCCTCGCCAATCTCATCGTGCTGGTCCCCATGCTGCTGACCGGGCACGCGGGCCCCAAGTACGGCATCCCCTTCCCCGTCTTCGCCCGCGCCTCCTTCGGTGTGCGCGGCGCCAACCTGCCCGCCGTCGTACGGGCGCTGGTGGCGTGCGGCTGGTTCGGCATCCAGACCTGGATCGGCGGCGAGGCGATCTACTTCCTCGCCGGGAAGCTGATCGGCGACGGCTGGTCGGACGCCGCGCGGCTCGGCGGCCACGCGTGGACCATGTGGCTGTCGTTCGCGCTCTTCTGGGCCGTCCAGGTCGCGATCATCCACCGGGGCATGGAGACCGTCCGCCGCTTCGAGAACTGGGCCGCGCCCTTCGTCCTCGTCGGCGCGTTCGTGATGCTCGGGTGGATGAGCGTCAAGGCCGGCGGCGTGGGCCCGCTCTTCGGCCAGCCGTCCAGGCTCGGCTGGGGCGGCGACTTCTGGAAGCTGTTCTGGCCGTCCCTCATGGGCATGATCGGCTTCTGGTCCACCCTGTCGCTGAACATCCCCGACTTCACCCGCTACGGCCGCAGCCAGAAGGCGCAGACCTGGGGCCAGGCCCTCGGCCTGCCGACCACCATGACCCTCTTCGCCTTCCTCTCGGTGCTGGTGACCTCCGGCTCGCAGGCGGTCTACGGCGAGCCGGTCTGGGACCCCGTGCGGCTGGCGGCCAGGACGGACAACGCGGCCGGGCTGCTGTACGCGCTGGTGACCGTCCTGGTGGCGACCCTGTCCGTCAACATCGCGGCCAACCTGGTCTCCCCGGCCTTCGACTTCTCCAACGTGGCGCCCCGCAGGGTGAGTTTCCGCAGCGGCGCCCTGATCACCGCGGTCCTCGCCGTGCTGATCCGCCCGTGGAAGCTGTACTCCGACCCGCAGGGCTACATCTTCACCTGGCTCGGCCTGGTGGGCGGGCTGCTCGGCACGGTCGCGGGCATCCTCGTCGCCGACTACTGGCTGCTGCGCCGCACCCGCCTGGACCTCGCCGACCTCTACCGGGCGGGCGGCCGCTACTGGTACACGGGCGGCTGGAACTGGCGGGCGGTCGTCGCCTTCCTCGCCGGCGGTGTCCTCGCGGTCGGCGGGGCGAGCTTCGCGCCCCTGACCGACGGCCGCCCGGTCCCGGCGCTGTCCCCGCTCGCCGACTACGGCTGGGCGGTCGGCCTCGGCACCTCCCTGGTGCTGTACCTGACGCTGACCCTGGCCACGGGCCGGGCCCGGCGAACCGGCTGACGGCCGGGCCGGGGCGGCGGTCTTCGGCGCGGCGGGGCGCCGCGGTACGGCGGGGCGCCGCGGTACGGCGGGGCGCCGCGGTACGGCGGGGCGCCGCGGTACGGCCGGCGCCGCTCAGCCCCGGCCGTCCTCCAGCGCGGCGACCGCGGACCTGGCCGCCTTGATGGCCCCCTTGTTGATCTCTTCGGTGCCGGGGGCCTTCCTGGTCTCGAAGTCGCTGCCGTTGTAGGTGACGACGACGATCGCGTTGGCGGCGCGGACCAGCACCACACCCTCCCGGGTCTGCTGCCCGTCCTCCGTGGTGAGGTTCACGACGGAGTAGGCGCTGTCCCCGAGCCCGGGGACGGCGCCGCCGCCGCTCTTCTCGGCGACCCGCTGTCCGTACTCCTTCTCCGCGTCCCGGTCGGAGTCGCCGATCTCGTAGGACACGTCGAGCCAGCGGTAGTCGTAGCCCTTGAGCGCGTTCCACGAGCAGGTGCGGCGCAGGTCGGTGTCCGTCGACGGGATCTCCTTGCCGGCCGGCTTCGCCCCCGGCACCAGCGCCGTGACGGTGGCCGCGGGCACACCGGCGCAGGGTGCCGGTGCCGTGGTGTACGTCTTCGCCGCCGTGGTGGACGACGGGGCCGTGGCGGCGGACCCGGCGGGTGTGTTCTGGGCCGGCTGGTGCCCGGCGGCCGCGGGCGGCGCGGCCGGGCCGGACGTCAGCGCCCAGCCGGCGCAGGCGAGCACGGCGACCGGAGACAGGCGCGCGGTGAGCGCGAGCGGCAGAGGAAGGGAACGCACGGCGCACTTCTCGTGGGGGAGGGGTGCGGAAGGGGTCCGCAGGGTGGACGGGGACGACAGTGTCACACGACTGCCTGTGGGGCGGAAGTGTCAACGCGCTCCGTACCCGGCCGGTCACGGCTGCCCCCACGCGGCGTACTTATTTGTCCTATATGCCCGTTGAGTGGCCTGCCTGCCTGCCTGCCTGCACGCCTGCCTGCCTGCCCGGGTGTTCTCCGGACCGGCAGGCAGGCGCCGGGTCAGGCCTGCTTGAGCGTGCGGGCCATGCGCTCGCACTCCTCGAACGGTGACAGGATCCCGAGCAGTGTCCGCAGCGACGCGGCGATCTTGCGGCTCGGCTTGCGCAGCCGGCTGCTGGTCCGGCCGATCCACAGGAGCATGGGCCCGAACTCCTCGACGGCGGTGGCCGCCTCCCGCATCTCCCGCGCCTGCTCGATCACCTGGTCGAGCAGGGGGTCGACGTTGTCCGGCCACTCGGAGCGCGGGGTGTCCCGGGCCCATTCCAGGAATGCGCGCAGCGCGCCGAGCGCGAGTTCCATCCGCGCGGCGAGCCGCCAGGCCGCCGACTCCAGGTCGTCCGCGGGCCCCTCGATGGACTTGGCGAACCGGTTGACGGCCGCCAGCTGGGCGCTCATCGGGGTCCCCGGCGCATTGGCCCGCACCATGTCCTCGGCGGACAGCTCACCCATCGCGGCCAAGTCCTGGAAGGCCGCCTCCACCATCATCATGTCCTCCGCCATGGCCTCCATCTCTGTCTCGGCGGCCACCGCCAGCTCCAGTACTCCGGGGCCGCTCTCCTCCAGCGCGGCCGGCTCCTCCTCCCCCTCGTGCTCCCCCTTCCGCGCGGCCTGCCCGCCGACCCGGTCGCCGGCCGGTACGGCGGCCAGGTCCAGCTCCTCGGCGAGGGCCGCCCGCAACAGGGCGCGCGCGGCGGCCCGGCCGAGGGGCAGCGGCGGGAACTCGATGGCCGGGAGCGCGCCGAGGCCCGCCGGTACCGTCCCGGCCTGCCCCAGACGCACCGTGCGCCGGCCCGCGGCATGCCGGACACCGAGCCCGAGGACGACCGACGGATCGCCCCCGGTCAGATCGGCGACGACCACGTCCTCCTCCAGGAGGTGCCGGACGAGCCGGTCTCCCAGCGGGCTCGGGTCGGCGAGCTGGTCCGCCCGGATCAGGGACAGCTCCAGTTCTTCGCACACGGGCCGCACGACCTCCTCGTGGAAGAGCGAGGCCGGACCGAGGGCGAGACAGGTGGGCATGACGAAGTACCTCCGGATGCGGAAACGGTCGGAAACATCGGAAACAGTCGCGAACGGCCGGAACGGTCGGGAGCGGGCGGTGGGTCCCGCGGGGGCGCGGAGGGGCACCGCCCGGGCCGGCTCAGTCGAAGAGGGTCAGCGCCACGCCGTCGCCGAGGTCGTCGGCGTAGACGGGCCGCTCCTCGATGCCCAGCGCGGACAGCAGGTGGGCGGTGAGAACGCGATGACGGCGGCCGACCCGGACCGTCTCGCAGGGGAAGGCGCCGAGGGCGATCAGCCGGTAGGCGGTGGCCATGCACATGCCGTACGCCCTGGCCGCCGTCCTCAGGTCGACACTGACCGGCAGATCGAGGACCTCACGGAAGGTCAGCGGGGTCGGCGGGCGTCCGGTCATCCGCGGCTCCTCGGCCGCAGGGACAGCGTGCCGACCCGGCGGCCGCGCTGGAACCGGCGGGCCGTGGCGACCCGTTCGGCCAGGCCCCACTCCCCGGCCAGGGCACCGATACGGACGCCCTCCGCGCGGTCGGCCGGGACGCTGATCCGCACGGTCGCGGCGAGTCCGTCCGGCCGGTCCCGGCCGTCGAACTCCGCCTGCCAGAGAGCACCCCGGCCGGGCCGCGCGTCCGCCGTGCACTGGATGTCCTCCACGGCCCTCTCGGGCCGCGCCCGGCGGGCGGCCTCCCAGGCGCGGCTGCACGCGGAGCGCAGCAGCACGGAGCCGGGGTCCGGGGTGTGCGGCTCGATCGTCCGCAGGGCTTCGAGGAAGGCGGTCAGCATCTCCGCCTCGACGTCGTCCCGGTCGGTGCCGAAGCGGTGGACGATGGTGGCGGCGTGCCGGCGCAGACCGGGCAGCGCGAGCCACACCGCGCCCAGCCGCCAGCCCTCCCCGCCGGTGTCCTCACGGGACAGCACGGCGATCCGGTGCCACAGCGCGGCGCGTACGGCGTCCGGCGCCGAGCGGTCGTAGAGCAGGCCGCGGGCCTCGGCGGGGGTCAGTTCGGTGCCGGCGGTGCCGGACCCGTCGTCCAGCCGGAGCCCGGTCAGCGGCTCCCGGTTCCCCGGTTCCCGCTCCACGCGGGCGAAGAGACTGGAGTACGGGGATGACGTCATCGTCGATCTCCTTGTGCTCGGTGGCATGGGTGTCCTGCGCGGCGGGGGCGGATCACGCGGGCCGGCCGGCGGCGGCGGTTCCGGGCCCGCCGCGCCACTCGGCGAGGGACCGTTCGGCGCGGGCCTTGCCGGGCGTGGTCCGCGCGGCGCGCTCGACCGACATCAGCAGCCGCAGGCAGCCGGGCCGGCGGCCGGCGACGAGCCGGGCGAACAAGGCGTCCAGCTGCCGCTCGCGTTCGGCGGCCCCGGCCGCACCGGCGCACCACATCAGCAGCGCGTCCCGCATCGCCGGAAAGACCGCGGCCTCGTCCAGCGCGGCGCAGACCAGGGCGACGACGGGGTCCGCGGCCTCCCGGCCGGCGGCCAGCCGGTCGCCGAACCAGCCCCAGTCCTCGGTCACGAGGGCGGGGAACACCAGGGTGGCCAGCGCTCCCGCCAAGTCCTCGGCGTGCGCCCACGCGGCCAGCTCCCGCACGATCGCCTCGCGCGTCCCGCCCGCCCCGGCGGCGAACCGGAGCACCAGCGTCCCCGACACCTGCAGGGCCGTCGCGGCGGCGTCCTCGTCGTCGCCGAGAGCGTCCACCACCCGGCGCAGCAGCCGCAGAGCGGCCTCCGCCGGCAGTCCCTCCGCCTCCGGCCGGCAGGCGACCACGACCGCGGAGCGCACCGTGTGATCGGGCGCGCCGCTCCACTCGTCCAGCAGCGTTCGCGCCCTGCCTGCGGCGGGCGGGCGGCCCGCGGCCGCGGCGAGGGCTCGGCCCGCGACCTCCGCGGCCGTCCGAGGTCCGGCGCGGAGCAGGTTCCCGAGGAGTTCCAGACTCCGCCCGGCCGTGCGGACGGCCAGGGCGGCGACCGCGCGCCCGGCGCGCTCCGCCTGTTCCTCGTTCCCGGCCGCGCCGAGCCAGACGTGCAGCGCGGGCAGCCATTCGGCCCGCTCCCGGCACACCTCGTCCCAGACCGCCTCGCTCACCGCGGGCCACAGGAAGGAGACCGTCCCGATCCGGTCGCCGTCCTCGGGGACCGTGCACCGCGCCCCGACGTCCGCCAGGCGACCCGCGGCGACGGCCCCGAGCGGAGCCGGTGCGCCGTCCGGCGCGAAGTCCCCGGCGAACCGCGGCAGGGCGAGCACCGGCCGGCCCGCGCTCCCTTCCTGCGGCGGCGTCGGCGGCGAGGCTCCCGGATCCCCCTGGGAGCCGATCGCACCGAGGGGAACCGGTGGGGCGCCGATCGTGCCGACGGGGTGCTGCCGGGCGCCGATCGCGCCGGCCGGATGCTGCTGGGCGCCGGTCGCACCGAGGGGAACCCGCTCGGCGCCGATCGTGCCGACGGAATCCCGCTGGGCACCGATCACGCCGAGCAGGGCGGCCGCCCGGCCGAGGACGGTGTCCCGGTCCAGGCCCTCGTGGACACAGACCGCGAACAGCAGGGCCGTGCGGCCGGGATCGCCCTCGGCTCCGGCCAGCAGCCGCGTGGCCTCCGTCCTGGCGAGGCGGGCCGTCAGCTCCGCGGGGCGCACCCGGCCGTCGGGCGCGGAACGCGCCAGGGCCTCGGCGACCTGGACGGCCCGGCCCGGCGGCAGGCCGGGCGGCAGGAGAGCGGCCAGGGCGTCCGGCCCGAGCCGTCTGCGGCGGCGGGCGCGCTCCCGGGGGTCCGGGCACAGGTCCGCGAAGTGCGCCGAGAACACCTCCCGGGGATCCGGCGGCCGGTGGCGCAGCACCCGCACGCCGAGCCGGTCCTCCAGCGCGCGTGCCAGGCCCGGGGCCTCCTCCAGGACCACGACCAGCCGCGCGCCCGCCCGCGCGAGGTGCGCCTCCAAGTCCGCCACGTCCCAGGACCGCAGGGCGAGCGGATCACTCAGGTCCATCACCAGATAGCCGTCCGCGCCGCGCGCGCGAGGCCGCCAGTGGGCCAGCTCCACCCGGCCGTCGACCTGGACCAGCGCCGGGTCGGCGCAGCCGTGCGCCAGCAGGCTGAGCGCCAGCGTCTGCCGCCCGGTGCCGGGCGCCCCGAGGACGAACAGGACGCCGGAGTCGAGCGCGTCGAGCCCTTCCGCGTAGCCGGCGGGCCGGGCGAAGCACTCCCGGGCGGCCCGGAGGTCCTTCGCCCGCACCGGTCCCTGGCGTACGAGGGCCACGTCCCGGCCGTCCGGCACCGCGGGCCCGCTCAGCACGGTCCGCTGACCGCCGTGCACCTCACCCGTGTTGACGGTGCCCTGGGGGGCGACGATCACCGTCGCCCTGGTGCGGGCGAGTTCCGGCAGCAGGGCGCCGATGCCGTCCTCCACACCGGTCTCAGAGCCCACGGCCGGCCTCCCGGGCCGGACGGCCGGACGCGTCGACGTGGACGAGGGACTGACCGCCGTGCACGGTACCGGTGTTGATGATGCCGCGCTCGGCACTGAGCACCGTGACGTGCGCCGCCCCGGCCGCCTCCGCTTCCGTCCCGGCGGCCCCGGCTTCCGTCCCGGCGGCGCCGGCCGCCGGTTCCGCGCGCTGTTCCCCGGCCGGGGTCCCGCCGCCGTCCTCGTCGTGCCGGTCCCCGCCGGCCCGGCCCGGCCAGGGGTACGGCAGACCCCGGGCCGGTGCGGGGAACGCGGGTGTCGCCCGGCGCAGGCCCGGCTCGGGCTCCGCCGGCTGTGCGTGATCGCGCATGGCTGTTTCCTTTGCTGGAGATGGATGGGACTGTTCAGTGGTGGTGGTTGCCGACGCTCTGACCGCCGTGCACCGTCCCGGTGTTGACGTTTCCGTGCGGGGCGGTGGCGACGATCCGGATGCGGCTGGCCCCGCCGCGCCACACCGCGCGGCCGGGGCCGTCCTCCGGCGCCGCCGCGGCGCCCGGGCCGGGCGCCGGCGCGGACGGCAACGGGACGTAGAGCCACGCCCGTTGGGTGAACGCCGTGCCGTCGACGGTCGCCGGGACCTCGGTGAAGTGGTCGGGGTGCCGCCCGGTGTACCCGCTCACGACCGCGTCCTGGTAGCAGCGGTCCGACAGGATGGCCGCCACCTGCGTGACGTGCTCGCTGGACCGCGCCAGGGCGGCTTTGACGGGTCGGGAGTCGAGCAGGCGGTGGGTGTCGTTGCGTGCCGTTCCGTTGCCGCCGAACGCGTCCCCGGTGTCGGGCAGCGGACCGATGTGCAGACCGACCCGCAGCCTGATCCGGGCGGTGCCGAGGGCGTGGACGTTCAGTTCGGAGACGACGTCCTGGAGCGTGTCGAGCCAGGGGTGGATCACCAGGGGTGTCAGCGCGGGATCGAAGCCCAGGACGTACCCGTCACCTGTGGTGGCGGGGAACATCCGGCCGCTCCACACCTCCGCCAGACCGGCGCGCTCCAGTGAGGTGCGGAGCAGTTCGGGCACCGCCCGGCTGATCACCTCGTGCTCGATGGCCGGGCGTCCGGTGAAGCCCTTCATGTCCACGGCCAGGATGCCGCGGTGAGGGGGGAGCGGCCGGCTGCGGGAGTAGGGGACCGCGGTGGTCGGGGGCAGGTCGCGACCGTCGTCGTGCATCGTGTCTCCTCCGCGAAGGTCCGCCCGGCGCACGGGAGTCGGCGCCGTCCGCGGCGGACGGGGGGTGGGTGCCGGTGGCCGGCCCCATGAGCTTCGCGGGGATACGGGGGAGGTTCCGCTCCCTCAGAACCGAGGGAGCGTGACGGGCGTCACGGCAGGACCCGCCGCCGGACACGGAGGTCCGGGTGCGGGCGCTCGGGCTCAGGCGGCCGGCCGCTGCCCGAGCGCACGGCGCAGTCCCCCCTCGTCGGTGATCTCGACGGAGGTCCGGCCGGCCCGCACACAGCCCGGCCCGAGGCGGCGCAGGGCCTCGCTGACGGACCCGCGGCCCACGTCGAGGTGCTGGGCCAGTTCCAGCCGGGTGAGCCGGAAGGAGCGTTCGCCGGACAGGGCCATGAGGCGCAGCAGGGTCGCCGCGAGCCGCTGGTCGAGGTCGCCCTCGCCGGCCTCGGTCTGCTCCCGCAGCCGGCCCAGCGCCAGCCGGTTCAGCTTCTCCGTGAGGTCGTGCTCCTTCACGAGGGCCCGGAACGCGGCCGCCGGAACAACGGCAACTTTGCAATCCGTAACTGTTTGGACGTCGGCGAGCCGGGCGTCCCCGTCCTGTACCGCCATCTCGCCCAGCACTTCCCCCGGACCGCGGAAGGACAGCAGCCGGTCCCGGCCGTCCACGCTCCTGCGGACCACCTTCACGATGCCCTGCATCAACGCCAGTACGTGCGTGCCGGCTTCTCCCTGGCGCAGTAGGATCTGCCCGGCCGTGTGCGCCCGGGCGGGGTAGGCTCCTGCCATGCTCCACCACGCCACGGGGGCCAGATCGCGCAGTGTCGTGGGCGGCGAGAGAGGGCTCTGTTCGCTCATGCGATGAAAGTAGAGGACGGAGCGGGCCCGCGGGGCCGAATGATCGTTTCTTTCTCCCGGCTGTCCTCTCCTGCCGGATGAGGCCCGCTTGCGCTCGCAATAGGGCCCCCGGCGGCGGGGGCGGACGCACGAGCCTGATCACCCCCGCCGGTGCCCGGTAGCCTGCTCGCCGATCGGACCAACCGAACGGCCTCGCCCGGGCACACGCGCCCCGGAGCGCGGAGCGGACGCGGACCGCTCGTCGAGCGCGAGGCCCGTCGACAGCGAGGTGAGAGATGCAGTTCACCACCCGGCCGACCCTCCAGGGCACCTTCGGCATGGTCTCCTCCACCCACTGGCTGGCCTCCCAGTCGGCGATGGCGGTACTGGAGGAGGGAGGCAACGCCTTCGACGCCGCCGTCGCCGGCGCGTTCGTCCTGCACGTCGTGGAGCCGCACCTGAACGGGCCGGCCGGGGAGGTCCCGATCCTGCTGGCCCCGGCGGGCGGCGCGGTGCGCGTGCTGTGCGGACAGGGCGTGGCCCCGGCCGGTGCCACGGTGGCCCACTACCGGGGGCTCGGACTGGACCTCGTACCCGGCACCGGCCCCCTCGCGGCCGCCGTGCCCGGCGCCTTCGACGCCTGGCTGCTGCTCCTGCGCGACCACGGCACCAAGTCCCTCGACGACGTCCTGAAGTACGCCATCGGGTACGCCGCACACGGGCACGCGCCCGTCGAGAACGTCGGCCTGACCGTCGAGAGCGTACGGCGGCTGTTCGAGACCGAGTGGACCTCGTCGGCGGAGCTGTACCTGCCCGGCGGGAGGGCTCCCCGCCCCGGCACGCTGCTGCGCAACCCCGCCCTCGCCGCCACCTGGCAGCGGCTGCTGGCCGAGACCGCCGGCGCGGGCGGCCGGGAGGCCCGGATCGACGCCGCGCGCGAGGTGTGGCGCTCCGGCTTCATCGCCGAGGCGCTGGTACGGCAGTCCCGGCGGCCCACCATGGACACCAGCGGCGAGCGGCACACCGGCACGCTCACCGAGGCGGACCTCGCGGGCTGGTCGGCGACCTACGAGACGCCGGTGGCGTACGACTGGAACGGCTGGACCGTGTGCAAGGCCGGGCCCTGGAGCCAGGGCCCCGCCCTGCTCCAGCAGCTCGCCCTGCTCCCGCCCGAGCTGCCCGCCCACGGCTCGGCCGACTACCTCCACCTGCTGATCGAGGGCTGCAAGCTGGCCATGGCCGACCGGGAGGCCTGGTACGGCGACGCCGCCGAGGTGCCCCTCGCGGATCTGCTGTCCGACGAGTACAACGCCGCCCGGCGGGCCCTCGTCGGCGAGCGGGCCTGTCCCGACCTGCGCCCCGGCAGCCCCGGCGGGCGTACCCCGCGGCTGCCGGCGCGGGCACACGCGTGCGTGCCGGCCGGCGCGGAGCGCGGCTTCGACCCGATGGGCGCCGGAGAGCCGACCGTCGCCGGCCTGTCCGGCGAGCCGGCCGTCGCCGGGCTGGGCGTGGTGCCGTCCGTCACCGGGCCGTCCGGTGAGCCCGAGGTGGCCGCCGACGGCCTGACCCGCGGCGACACCTGCCACCTGGACGTCGTCGACCGCTGGGGCAACATGATCGCGGCCACGCCCAGCGGCGGCTGGCTCCAGTCCAACCCCGTCGTCCCCGAGCTGGGCTTCCCGCTCGGCACCCGCCTGCAGATGGCCTGGCTGGAGGAGGGCCTGCCCAATTCCCTCACCCCCGGGCGGCGCCCGCGCACCACCCTCACCCCGTCCCTGGCGCTGCGCGACGGCGTGCCCGTGATGGCGTTCGGCACGCCCGGCGGCGACCAGCAGGACCAGTGGCAGCTGCACTTCTTCCTGGCCGCGGCCCTGCGCCCCCCGGTCCGCGGCGGCCTCGACCTGCAAGGCGCCGTCGACGCCCCCAACTGGCACAACGACAGCTTCCCCAGCTCCTTCCACCCGCGCACCCGGCGCCCCGGCAGCGTGACCGTGGAGTCCCGTACCGCCCCCGGCGTGATCGAGGAGCTGCGGCGGCGCGGCCACGACGTCACGGTCGGGCCCGCCTGGTCCGAGGGGCGCCTGTGCGTGGTGGCCCGGGACCCGGAGACCGGCCTGCTGTCGGCGGCGGCGAACCCGCGGGGGATGCAGGGCTACGCCGTCGGCCGCTGACGGCCCCCGCCGGGCGGTGGCGGGCGCCCCCGGCCGCCGGCGGCCGGCGGCCGGGTCGGGGCCGCCGGGCGGTGGCGGTCCCCCTTCTTCACCCCGATTCCACCCCGCGTACACCGGCCGGGGGCGGGGATTGTCAGTGGGGCGTGCTCTCATGGGAGACATGATCGAAGAGACGGAAACCATCGAGGAGTTTCTCGCCCGCTGCTCGGCCGACGTGGAGGAAGCGGTCCGCAAGGCCGCCGCGGCCGAGATCCTGCCCCGCTTCCGCCGCCTGGCCGCGCACGAGGTGGACCAGAAGAGCGGCCCGCACGACCTGGTGACGGACGCCGACCGCCTCGCCGAGCTCCGGCTCACCGAGGACCTCGGCGCCCTGCTGCCCGGCTCCGTGGTGGTCGGCGAGGAAGCCGTGCACGCCAACCCGGCGGTATACGAGGCGCTCCAGGGCGACGCACCGGTCTGGATCGTCGACCCGGTCGACGGCACCCGCCAGTTCGTGCACGGCGACGACGGCTTCTGCACGCTGGTGGCGCTGGTCCACCGCGGTGTGGTGACCGCGTCCTGGACCTACGCGGCGGCGCGCGACCAGCTCGCCACCGCCGTCCGGGGCCGGGGCGCCTTCCTCGACGGGGAGCGGCTGTTCGCGGGCCCGCCCGAGCCCGGCCGCGACCTCGTCGTCGCCACCTCCCACCCGGACTACACCACCGAGGAGCAGAAGCGCGCGCTGCGCGCCCTGTGGACCGACGGCCTCGCGCCGCGCCCGTGCGGCTCCGCCGGCCTGGAGTACCTCGCCGTCGCCCGGGGCGAGTCGGACGCGGTCGCGTTCTCCTGGGAGGCCGCCTGGGACCACGCGGCCGGACTGCTCCTGGTCGAGGAGGCGGGCGGCACGCACCTCACCATGACCGGTGAGCCGTTCCGCGTCACCGGCGGCAACGCCCTGCCGTTCACCGCCGCCCGGGACGCCGCCACCGCCCGCCGGGTGGCCGGCCTGCTGCGCACCGGGTCCTGAACCGCCCGGACCACCCCGGGCCGGGGAAGTGCCGGTACCGCGGCATATCCTGATCCGGAATGGCCGTCGGCTGACGAAGGGGTCCGAAGGTGCCGTCGATGCTCGATGCGGTCGTGGTGGGTGCGGGACCGAACGGACTGACCGCTGCCGTGGAGCTGGCCCGCCGAGGCTTCTCCGTGGCCCTGTTCGAGGCCCAGCCCACGGTGGGCGGCGGCGCCCGCACCGAGGAGCTCACCCTCCCCGGCTTCCGGCACGACCCGTGCTCGGCCGCGCACCCCCTGGGCATCAACTCCCCGGCCTTCCGCGCCCTGCCCCTCGACCGGTACGGCCTGGAGTGGCTGCACGCCCCGCTGCCCATGGCCCACCCGTTCCCGGACGGCACCGCGGCCGTGCTGTCCCGGTCGGTGGCCGAGACCGCGGCCTCCTTCGGACCGCGTGACGCGGGCCCGTACCGCAGACTGGTCGAGCCGCTCCTGGCGCACTGGGACACCCTGGTGCGGGACTTCATGTCGCTGCCGCTGACCGCGCTCCCGCGCGACCCGGTCACGCTGGCCCGGTTCGGCCTGGCCGGGCTGCCGCCGTCGACCTGGCTGATGCGCCGATTCAGGGACGAGCGGTTCAAGACCCTCTTCGCCGGCCTGGTCGCCCATGTGATGGCGCCCCTCGGCGGCCTGGCCACCAGTGCCATAGGACTGGTCTTCGCCCTCTCCGCCCACGCCCGCGGCTGGCCGGTGCCCCGCGGCGGCTCCCAGGCCATCTCCGACGCCCTCGCCGGCTACCTCACGGACCTGGGCGGCGAGGTGCACACCGACTACGAGGTCAAGCGCCTGGACGACCTGCCGCCCGCGCGGGCGTACGTCTTCGACACCTCGCCCACCGCGCTCGCCCGCATCGCCGGCTTCGGCGACACGTACGCGAACTACCGCTACGGCCCGAGCGTCTTCAAGATCGACTACGCGCTGGACGGTCCGGTGCCCTGGACCGCGCCCGAGGCCCGCGTCGCCGGCACCGTCCAGATCGGCGCCGACCACGCCGAGATCGGCGCCGCCCTGCGCGCGGCCTCCCGGGAGGGCCGCGCCCCCGACAAGCCGTTCATGATCACCGTGCAGCCCAGCGTGGCCGACCCCACCCGCGCCCCCGAGGGCAAGCACGTCTTCTGGGCCTACGGCCATGTCCCCAACGGCTGGTCCGGCGACCTCACCGACGCCATGGAACGCCAGCTGGAGCGCTTCGCCCCCGGCTTCCGCGACCGTGTGCTCGCCCGCGCCACCGCCGGACCCGCCGAGATGGCCGCCCGCAACGCCAACTACGTCGGCGGCGACATCGCCTGCGGCGCGGCCTCCGGGCTCCAGCTGCTGCTGCGCCCCAAGCTGACGCCGTTCCCGTACCACACCCCCCACCCGGCCGTCTTCATCTGCTCCTCGGCCACCCCGCCGGGCCCCGGCGTCCACGGCATGTCCGGTCACAACGCGGCCAAGGCCGTGTGGCGGAGGCTGCGGCAGGCATGACCACCATCACCCTCGTCCAGGGCGACATCACCCGGCAGAGCGCCGACGCGATCGTCAACGCGGCCAACTCCTCCCTCCTCGGCGGCGGAGGGGTGGACGGCGCGATCCACCGCCGCGGCGGCCCCGCCATCCTGGAGGAGTGCCGCGGGCTGCGCGCCTCCCGGTACGGCAAGGGCCTGCCCACGGGCCGGGCGGTCGCCACCACGGCCGGCGCGCTGGACGCCCGCTGGGTCATCCACACCGTCGGCCCGGTCTGGTCCGCCACCGAGGACCGCTCGGACCTGCTCGCCTCCTGCTACCGGGAGTCCCTGCGCGTCGCCGACGAACTCGGCGCCCGTACCGTCGCCTTCCCGGCCGTCTCCACCGGCGTCTACCGCTGGCCGTTGGAGGACGCCGCCAGGATCGCGGTGGAGGCGGTGCGCAGCACGCCGACGGCCGTGGAGGAGGTCCGGTTCGTCCTCTTCGACGAGCGGGCGTACGAGGCGTTCGCCCGCCGGGCCGGCTGACGGCCGCCTGCCCCGGCACGGCGGCTCGGGCATCACCCGAACGGCGTCATCCACGGTGCGCGCGGACACCGCCCGGCCGAGGCTCAAGGGGCCGGTGCGCCCCGCGAGGCGGGGCGGCACACCGCAGGCCGGGGGTGGCAGAAAGGAAACGCCATGAGCCAGGCAGCGCAACCGACCGGACCGACGCCCTCGGGCGGGTCGTGGCCGCCGCGCCAGACCGCGGGCGCGGGCAGCGGCTGGGTGACCGGTGCCCTCACCTTCGCCGGCGTCCTCATGCTGTGCGGCGGCATCCTCGCCGTCTTCCAGGGCATCGCCGCGATCGCCAGGGACAGCGTGTACTTCCGCATCGGCGACTACGTCTACGCGATGAACCTCACCGGCTGGGGCGTGATCCACCTCGTCCTCGGCGTCCTGGTCCTGGGGACCGGCATCGGACTGCTCATGGACATGGCCTGGGCCCGTTTCGCCGGCCTGTTCCTCGTGTCGCTCAGCCTCATCGCGCAGTTCCTCTTCCTGCCGTACTCGCCCGTCTGGTCGGTGATCATGATGGCGATCGACATCTTCGTCATATGGGCCCTGGCGTCCCGCCAGGAAGCGGCGGGCTGACCCGCCGGGCCGCCGGGCCGCCCAGCGCCCGCAGGGTCTCGCCGAGCAGGGCCACGCCCTCGGCGATGACACCGGGAGGGGCGGCGGCGTACCCGAGGACCAGCCCCGGCCGGCCGGGCAGCTGCCGGTGCCAGGAGAGCGGCTGGCACTTCACACCGCGGGCGAGCGCCGCCGCGGCGAGTTCGGTGTCGGGCACGTCCGGCACATAGGTGACCGTCAGGTGCAGGCCCGCCGCGGCGCCGTGCACCCGCGCGCCCGGGAAGTGCCCGGCCAGGGCGGCGATCATCGCGTCCCGGCGCCTGCGGTGGCGCCCGCGCACCGTCCGCAGGTGCCGCTCCAGCTCACCGGACTCCATCAGCCGGGCCAGCACCAACTGCGGCAGCACGGCGTTGCCGAGGTCGTCGAACCGCTTGGCGTCGGCCAGGTCCGCGCGATGGCGGGCCGGTGCCACCAGCCAGCCGATCCGCAGCGCCGGCGCCAGCAGCTTGGACACGCTGCCCATGTAGCAGACCCGGTCGGCGAGCAGCGCGTGCAGCGCGGGCACCGGAGGCCGGTCGTAGCGGTGCTCCGCGTCGTAGTCGTCCTCCAGGATCAACCCTCCCCGCCCCGCCCACTCCAGTAGCTCGCGCCGGCGTTCGCCGCTGGTCACCACGCCGGTCGGGAACTGATGGGCGGGCGTCAGCAGCACCGCGCGGGCGCCGGTCGCCCGCAGCGCGTCGACCCGTACGCCCTCCTCGTCGACCGGCACCGGCGGGGTGGCCAGGCCCCCGTGGTCCAGATGCTGCCGGGCCCCGAGCGAGCCGGGGTCCTCCACGGCCACCGCGTCGACGCCGTCCGCCCGCAGCACCGGGTGCAGCAGGGTGAGCGCCTGCGCCGTGCCCGCGACGATCAGCACGGCGTCCGGCTCCACCCGTACGCCCCGCACCCGCGCGAGCCAGTCGGCGACCGCCCGCCGCAGCCGGGGCGCGCCGCGCGGGTCGCCGTACCCGAGCTGCTCGGCGGACAGCTCGCTCAGCACGGCCCGCTCGGCGCGCAGCCAGGCGGCCCGCGGGAAGGTGCTCAGGTCGGGCCGGCCGGGCGTGAGGTCGACAGCGGCCGGAGCGGCCCGCAGCGCATCGAACACCGCGGCACCGGGCTCACCCCGGAAGAGCCCACCGAGGCCACCACCGCACACCCCACCGCCCCCCGAGCCATGCGCCGCCCCGGGGCCCTCCCACGACCGCAGGCCACCGGCCGGCCCGGACCCGGCCGTCCCGCGGCCACCCGCCGACCGCAAGCCGTCCGCCGAGCCCAAGCCCGACGACCGCAGGCCACCGGCCGGCCCGGACCCGGCCGTCCCGCGGCCACCCGCCGACCGCAAGCCGCCCGCCGACCCCGAGCCCGACGACCGCAAGCCCGACGACCGCAAGCCGTCCGCCGAGCCCGAGCCCGACGACCGCAAGCCGTCCGCCGAGCCCAAGCCCACCGGCCCCGAGCCCACCGACCCCGAGCCCACCGACCGCAAGCCGCCCGCCGCCCCCGGGCCACCGACCGCCCCCGGGCCACCGACCGCCCCCGGGCCACCCGCCGCCCCCTCGCCGTCCGCCGTGCCCTCCGGCGTTGGCGCGCCCGGGAGCGCGGGCGCCGTGGTGAACGGTGCGGCGACCACCGCCGTGCCTCCGCGTCGGCGGCCCGCCAGCTGGCCGTCCTCGGCCAGTCGCCGGTACGCCTCCGTCACCACCCCGCGGGAGACGCGCAGTTCCGCGGCGAGCACCCTGGTCGGCGGCAGCCTGCTGCCCACCGTCAGCCGGCCGTCGGCTATCGCCCGCCGCAGCTGCCCGGCCAGCCAGTCCGTCTTCCCGCCGGCGGGCACGTCACCGGCCGCCAGCTGGAGGAAGTCGGAGCCGCGCGCCGGCACGTCGTCCGCCGCCGGCTCCGCCGGCTCCGCCGGGTCCCGCCCCTCGTCCACCCTGTCCATGCCCGCCGATGCTGCCACGCGCCACCACCACCCCGGCGGCCGCCCGGTCAGTGCCCGAACTCGAATTCCGGTGCGGACGCGGTCAGCACGGCGGACGCCGTGGTGGCGGCCCAGTGCGCCGCCACCTCCTCCTCGACCGTCTTCAGCACCTCGGCCACGGTCCGAGCGCCCCCGTCGTGCATCGCCTCCGCCACCACCAGCACCCGGCCGGTGTGCGCGCCGACCGCCGAGTACCCGCTCTGCCGGTGGGTCCAGCGGCGGGCGTGCGCGCGCCCCGCCGAGTCGGCGAAGGTCACCTCACCGGGCGCGGGATGCTCCGTGCCGCCGCCGAACGCGGTGTACGTCTCGTCGCCGCGGGCCCCGCGGACCTCCAGCAGCGGCCCGGCGATCCGGTCGACGTCGAGGACCGCGACCGGAACGGCGTACGCCACCGAGATCGCGTTGCACAGGTCCACCAGCGGATGGATGCCCGGCAGTGCCCCGTCCTTCCGTAGCCGGCGCAGCAGCGACTCCGAGGCGGAGCGGTACTGCGTCGGTTTCAGCCCCATCCGGGTGAAGGCCCGCCGCCACGCCAGCACCTCGGGGAACTCGCCCTCCGTGGCGTGGGCCAGCCGGTCCACGGCGCGGGCGGTGTACGCGGTGGCGCGCGGCCCGGTGTCCGCGGCCGTGCCGACGCCGGCGGCGTACAGCACGCCGGCGGCCAGTTCGGGATGGGCGGCCCGGATCGGGGCGGCATGCCGGAATCGCACGGTCACGCCACCCCCGCTCGGGCACGGGAGCCGGACGGAACGCTCAACGGGACCTCCTCGGTGATCGGACCACCACCCTGCCCCCCGGCTTGGCCCGCCGGCCAGGGCCAAAGAGGGCCGGCCGGAGAGGTCCATAACCGCGGGCGGCGCCCCCTGGCCGAGGCCCCGGAGGCCCGCGTGACATCATCGGCCGGGGTCAGGACCACCCCCGTACGAGGAGCACGATGAACCCCGCTCTCACCGCCCCGGCCGACGGCGGTACCCCCCGCGCGCACGGCGCCGGGAGCCCGGGGCAGGGCACCCGCCTGCTGGAGGACTTCTCCCTGGAGATGACCGGCAAGGACGTGCCCGGTCTGGAGGAGGCGCGCGAGACCATCCCGCCGGGCACCCGGATCAACATCACCTTCCTGGCCGGGGAGGACACCGCCACCCGGCTCGCGGCCGCCCGCGCGGTCAAGCGGCTCGGCTTCGTGCCCGTACCGCACCTCTCCGCCCGCCGTCTGCCCTCCCGGCTCGCGCTGGAGGAGTTCCTGTCCGGGCTGGCCGCCGACGGCACCGCCGAGAACGTGTTCGTCGTCGGCGGCGACCCCGCCCGGCCCGAGGGCCCCTACGCGGACGCGCTCGCCGTACTGCGCACCGGACTGCTCCAGCGGTACGGCGTCCGGCACGTCGGCATCACCGGCTACCCGGAGGGCCACCCCGGCATCGCCGACCCGGCCCTCTGGTCGGCGCTGACGGACAAGGCGGCGGCCATCGGGGCCCACCGGTTCACCGGCGACGTCATCACCCAGTTCGGCTTCGACGCCGACCCCGTCCTCGCCTGGCTGGAGGCCCTCCGGGCCCGTGGTGTGCGGCTGCCCGTCCGTGTCGGCGTCCCCGGCCCGGCGGGCGTGCGCCGGCTGCTCGGCTACGCCACCCGCTTCGGCATCGGCACCAGCGCCTCCGTCGCCCGCAAGTACGGGTTCTCGCTGACCAACCTCATGGGCACGACGGGCCCGGACCGCTTCCTGCACACTCTGGCCGAGCGGTACGACCCCGCCCGGCACGGCGAGGTGAAGGTGCACTTCTACACCTTCGGCGGGCTGCGGACCACCGCCGAGTGGATCACCCGCTACCGCCGGCAGGACCCGTCCTGAGACCGACCTGACGCATCCACGCCCCAGGCCGGCCCCACGTACGTGTCGGATTTCCGCCAGCGGCCGGGGTGGGTGCCGCCCGATGCTGGATCCATGCAGACAGGGATGCACCTCGACCGGGAGCAGTGCGTGCGGGCCGTGCGGTCCAAGGACGCCCGGTTCGACGGCTGGTTCTTCACGGCCGTCCTGACCACCCGGATCTACTGCCGGCCGAGCTGCCCGGCCGTTCCGCCCAAGGCGGAGAACATGACGTTCCACCCGAGCGCCGCGGCCTGCCAGCAGGCCGGGTTCCGGGCCTGCAAGCGCTGCCGGCCCGACGCCAGCCCCGGCTCCCCGGAGTGGAACCAGCGCGCCGACCTGGTCGCCCGCGCCATGCGGCTGATCGCCGACGGGGTCGTGGACCGCGAGGGCGTGCCCGGACTCGCCGCCCGGCTCGGCTACAGCACCCGGCAGGTGGAGCGGCAGCTGCTGGCCGAACTGGGCGCCGGGCCCCTCGCCCTCGCCCGCGCCCAGCGCGCCCAGACCGCCCGGCTGCTCATCGAGACCACCCCGCTGCCCATGGCGGACGTGGCCTTCGCGGCCGGTTTCTCCTCCATCCGCACCTTCAACGACACCGTCCGCGAGGTCTTCGCGCTCTCGCCGAGCGAGCTGCGCGCCCGGGCGCCCCGCAGCGGGGCGGGCACCCCGGGCGCACTCACCCTGCGGCTGCCGTTCCGCGCCCCGCTCCACCCCTCCAACCTCTTCGGCCACCTCGCCGCCACCGCCGTACCCGGCGTCGAGGAGTGGCGCGACGGCGCCTACCGGCGCACCCTGCGGCTGCCCTACGGCCACGCGATCGTCGCCCTCGCCCCCCGCCCCGACCACATCGCCTGCCGGCTGGCGCTCAGCGACCTGCGCGATCTCACCGTGGCCATCAGCCGCTGCCGCCGCCTGCTCGACCTGGACGCCGACCCGGTCGCCGTCGACGGCCGGCTGCGCGCCGACCCGCTGCTCGCGCCCCTGGTCGACCGCGCCCCGGGCCGCCGGGTGCCGCGCACGGTGGACGAGGCCGAGTTCGCCGTCCGGGCCGTGCTCGGGCAGCAGGTGTCCACGGCCGCGGCCCGCACCCACGCGGCCCGCCTGGTCACCGCCCACGGCAAGCCCCTGGACGACCCCGAGGGCGGCCTCACCCACCTCTTCCCCGCCCCCGAGGCACTGGCCGGCATCGACCCCGAGACCCTGGCGATGCCCCGCTCCCGGCGCGCCACCCTCACCACCCTCGTGAGGCAACTCGCCGACGGGGACCTCCACCTGGGGGCCGAGGCCGACTGGGCACAGGCCCGCGCCCGGCTGCTCGCGCTGCCCGGCTTCGGACCGTGGACGGTCGACGTCATCGCCATGCGCGCCCTGGGCGACCCCGACGCGTTCCTCCCCACCGACCTCGGTGTCCGGCGCGCCGCACAGGAGCTGGGCCTGCCCGCCACCCCGGCCGCGCTCACCGCCCGCGCCGCGGGCTGGCGGCCCTGGCGGGCGTACGCGGTGCAGTACCTGTGGGCGACCGACAGCCACCCGATCAACTTCCTCCCCGAGTAG
Source organism: Streptomyces sp. NPDC013455 (assembly GCF_040632975.1). Lineage (NCBI taxonomy): Bacteria > Bacillati > Actinomycetota > Actinomycetes > Kitasatosporales > Streptomycetaceae > Streptomyces > Streptomyces sp. NPDC013455. The sequence continues at coordinate 49,598 of NZ_JBEYCX010000015.1, forward strand.
AGGACCTCAGTGAACCACCACACCACCACCGACAGCCCCTACGGCCCGCTCACCCTCGTCGCGGATGCCGACGGCGCCCTGTGCGGCCTGTACATGGCCGGCCAGCGGCACCGCCCCGCGGAGGAGACCTTCGGCCCGCGCGACGACTCCCTGCCCGTGTTCGCCGAGACGGCCGAGCAGCTGGGCGCCTATTTCGCGGGCGAGTCCGAAGGGTTCACCGTACGGCTCGCCCTGCGCGGGACACCGTTCCAGCGCAGCGTCTGGCAGCAGCTGACCCGGATCCCCTACGGCGAGACCCGCAGCTACGGCGAACTCGCCGCCGCCCTCGGCAACCCCGCCGCCTCCCGGGCCGTCGGTCTCGCCAACGGCCGCAACCCCGTCGGCATCATCGTCCCCTGCCACCGCGTGATCGGCTCCACCGGCAACCTCACCGGCTACGGCGGCGGCCTGGACCGCAAACGACGCCTGCTGGACTTCGAACGCGGCACCGCCCTGTTCTGACGCGCCCTCAGGGGGATGTCCCGCCGAACTCCCCGGCGAGCCCCCGCAGCAGGGGAGGCAGCGCGGTACCGATCGGGTCCCGGACGACCTGGTGGGCGAGCTCGTCGTACGGCGTCGGCTCGGCGTTGACGATGATCAGGTGGGCGCCGTTGTCGGCGGCGACACCGACCAGACCGGCGGCGGGCTGCACCTGGAGGCTGCTGCCGACGGCGACGAACACCGTGCACGCCTTGCTGATCGCCATGGCCTGGCCCAGCACCACCGGGTCCAGCCGCTGCCCGAACATCACGGTCGCCGACTTCAGGATCCCCCCGCACGCCAGGCACGCGGGATCCTCCTCACCAGCCTCCACCCGGGCGAGCGCCTCGTCCATCGGCCCCCGCGCCCCGCACCCGGTGCACACCACACCGCGCGCGCTGCCGTGCAGTTCGAGGACCTTGCGGGCAGGCATCCCGGCGAGCTGGTGCAGGCCGTCCACGTTCTGTGTGAGCACCCGCACGGGGACGCCGGACCGCTCCAGCTCGGCGACGGCCCGGTGCGCCGCGTTCGGCTCGGCCCCGAGCGCCTGGCTCTGCCGGCGCATCTGCCAGGACCGCCGCCGGATCCCGGGATCGCTCATGTAGTACTCGTACGTCACGAGCTTCTCGGCCTCCGGATCCCGCCGCCACAGTCCGTTCGGCCCGCGGTAGTCGGGGATCCCCGAGTCGGTGGAGATACCGGCCCCGCTGAGCAGGGCGACGAGGGGCTTGGCCATGACCACGAGGGTAGGCGGGGCCCGCGGTCCCGGCGAACGGATATCGCCCCGGCCGAGCCCTCCCCGGACGGACCGCTCGCACCGGCCCCCGCCGGCGGACGAGGCCCCGGGACCGGCAGGGCCGGGCGGTCACGCCACCCGGTGGCCGTTCTCCAGCTCCGCCGTGCCCGAGCCGGCGGCGAGGACGTCCAGGGCGGCCAGCACGCGGCGGCCGAGCGCGCCGGGCAGGTGGGCGGTGATCTCCTCCCGGGAGACCAGGCGCCAGGACAGCAGCTCCTCCTCCTGCAGGCGGATGGCCTTCAGATCGGCCTCCGCGAGGACACCGCCGTCGTACAGGTACGCCACCAGCGGCGGCCGGCCCGTGCCGTGCACCCAGTCCACGGCCAGCAGCCGGCCGAGCTCGCGGTCGAGCCCGATCTCCTCCAGCGTCTCCCGGCGGGCACCCTGCCGCGGCGTCTCCCCGTCGTCGGACTCGATGGTGCCGCCCGGAAGCGCCCAGCCCTCGCGGTAGTTCGGCTCGACGAGCAGCACCCGCCCCTCGGCGTCCCGGAAGAGCGCGGCGGCACCGGCGAGGATGCGGGGCAGGCCGGCGATGTAGGCGGCGAAGTCAGCAGTCGTGGTCATCCAGGAAGGGTAACCAGGCACCGCGCCGCTACGCCCCGGCCGTCACCAGGCGCAGGGTGCGTTCGGCCAGCGCACTGATCCGCACCCCGTCGAAGCCGAACACCGCGCTGCGCACCGTGTCCTGGAGCGGGTCCCGCCACTGGGCCGGGATGGCGTCCGCCCCGGTGAGGACGCCGGCCACCGAGCCGGCCGTCGCACCGTTGGAGTCGGTGTCCAGGCCGCCCCGCACGGTCAGCGCGATGGTCCGCGTGAAATCGCCGTCGCCGTACAGCAGCCCGGCGGTGAGCACGGCCGCGTTCGGCACCGTGTGGATCCAGCCGAGCCCGGCGGTCTCCTCCGACACCGTGGCCAGGGTCTCCTCCCAGGGCAGGCGCGTCTCGTGCAGGGTCATGACCCGGCGGACGGTACGGGCCAGCCGGCTGCTCGCCGGGACGACCGTGAGCGCCGTGTCCAGGGCGTCCCGGACGGTCGGCGCGGTGAAGGCCGCCGAGATCAGCGCGGCGGCCCACATGGCGCCGTAGACGCCGTTGCCGGTGTGCGACAGCACCGCGTCCCGGCGGGCCAGGCCGGCGGCCCGCACCGGATCGCCGGGGCAGGTCCAGCCGTAGACGTCGGCCCGGATCAGCGCGCCGATCCACTCCTGGTAGGGGTTGTCGTAGGTCGCCGTCAGCGGGGGTTTCAGCCCGTTGGCGAGGTTGCGGTACGCCGCCCGTTCCGCCGTGAAGGTCTGCAGGTACGGCAGTCTGAGCAGCCACAGGTCGCCGACCTGCTCGGTGCTGAAGCCGAGGCCGTGGGTCTCCAGCAGGTGCAGGCCGAGGATCGCGTAGTCGACGTCGTCGTCCCGGCAGCTGCCCTGGATCCGGCCGCGCACGCAGCAGCGCCACTCCGGCCGCAGCACCGCGGCTTCGGCCGGGTCGGCGGGCTCGGGCAGGTAGTCGGTCAGGGGCAGGGCCGCCGCCCGGCGCAGATAGCGGTCGATGCGGTCGCGGGTCCACACCTCGCCCTGTTCGACCGGCTTGCCGAGCATGTTGCCCGCGATCCGGCCGAGCCAGCCGCCGTGGACGCGGTCGGCGAGGTCCGGCCGGGTGCGCTGGGTGCTCATGGCAGGGGTGTACCCACTTTGCCCGGCCGGCTCCCGGCGGCTTCCCAGGGTTCGGGCGGGGCATGACGGCGGGGGCGTCCTGCGGTTATCGTCACAGCGGCGCGACTGGCCCTGACGTGCGCGGGGCCCGGAGAGCAAGGGGAAGACAAGGTGGCGGACGCTTCAGTGGACGGGACCCGGCGGGTGCTCATCGCCGCGGACAAGTTCAAGGGCTCGCTGACGGCCGTGCAGGTCGCCGAGCGGGTGACGGCCGGGCTGCGCCGGGTGGTGCCCGACCTCGAGGTCGAGGCGCTGCCGGTGGCCGACGGCGGTGACGGCACCGTGGACGCGGCCGTCGCGGCCGGCTTCGAACGGCACGAGGTCCGGGTCGCCGGACCGCTCGGCCAGGAGGTGACGGCCGCCTTCGCGCTGCGCGACGGCACCGCGGTCGTGGAGATGGCCGAGGCGAGCGGACTCCAGCGCCTGCCGGCCGGTGTCTTCGCCCCGCTCACCGCCTCGACGTACGGTTCCGGGGAACTGCTGCGCGCCGCGCTGGACGCGGGCGCGCGCACGATCGTGTTCGGCGTCGGCGGCAGCGCCACGACGGACGGCGGCGCGGGGATGCTGTCCGCGCTGGGCGCCCGGTTCCTGACGGAGGCGGGTGAGCCGGTGTCCCCGGGCGGCGGCGGACTGGCCGGGCTGGCCCGCGCGGACCTCTCCGGCCTGGACCCGCGGCTGTCCGGGGTGGAGCTGGTGCTCGCGAGCGATGTCGACAACCCGCTGACCGGTCCGAAGGGCGCGCCGGCCGTGTACGGCCCGCAGAAGGGCGCCTCGCCGGAGGACGTCGAGACGCTGGACGCGGCGCTGGCCCACTTCGCGAAGGTCCTGGAGGCCGAGGCCGGGCCGCGGGCGGCGGAGTACGCGGCGTCCGCGGGCGCCGGGGCCGCCGGTGGCATCGGGTACGGGGCCCTGCTGCTCGGCGCCCGGTTCCGTGCCGGCATCGAGGTCATGCTCGACGTGCTCGGCTTCGCGCCCGCCCTGGAGCGGGCCTCGCTGGTCGTCACCGGCGAGGGGTCGCTGGACGAGCAGACGCTGCACGGGAAGGCGCCGGCGGGGGTGGCCGCGGCGGCGCGGTCCGCGGGGAAGCCGGTGGTCGCGGTGTGCGGGCGGCTCGCGCTGCCCGAGGAGGCGCTGGAGCGGGCGGGGATCTCGCGCGCCTACCCTCTGACGTCGGTCGAGCCGGACGTGGCCACGTGTATCGCGGAGGCGGGGCCGATTCTGGAGCGGGTCGCGGCCCGCATCGCCGAGAACCACCTGACCTGACCCCCGGGGGCCCCGCCCTCGGCCCCCGGCCCCTCGCCCACCCACCACCCGCCTCGGTGGGCCGGGAGGTGGCCCTGCGACCGCCTCGGTGGGCCGAGAGGTGACCGTCCGGCTGCCTCGGCGGCCGAGAGGTGACCGTCCGGCCGCCTTGACGGCCGGGAGGTGACCGTCCGGCTGCCTCGGTGGGCCGGGAGAGTGCACGCTCGGCTGTGTGGGTGGGCCGGAGGGTGAGATCCGGCCGGCCGGGGCGTTCGGCGGTGTCGAGGGCCTGGCCGCCGACCGAGGCGGGCGGCCCGGTGGGGCGGAGACAGGCGGTGGAGCGGGGCGCATGCGAAGGGCCCCGGACCCGATACCCGGGTCCGGGGCCCTTCGGCGTCGGCGCCTACGGCAGCTGCGCCGCCCGCGCCTCCCGCCGGTTGTCGCGGAAGTTGTTCACCCGCCGGGCCGTCGCGAACAGCGGGATCACCGCGCCCATGACCAGCTGGAGCGCGCAGCCCGTCTGGAGCAGCAGCTGACCGCTCGGCGCGTCGAAGGCCCAGGCCGCCAGCAGCCCCATGGAGAGCACGATCCAGCAGAGCATGGCCCCGGCCAGCCGGCCCCGCGGCTTCGGGTACTCCACCCGGCTCACCATCAGCCACGCCGTCCCCAGGATCGCCAGCAGCGTGGCCACGAACGGCAGCTCCAGCAGCACGATCGAGACGACCGTCAGCGCGCCGAACGGCGAGGGCATGCCCTGGAACATGCCGTCCTTCATCGTCACGCAGCTGAACCGGGCCAGTCTCAGCACCACCGCCAGCAGCACCACGATCGCGCCCACCGCCGCCACCCGCTGGTGCGCGTCGTCCGCGACCATGCCGTAGACGAGCACGAAGTACGCGGGCGCGAGGCCGAAGCTGATCAGGTCGGAGAGGTTGTCCAGCTCGGCGCCCATGGGGGAGGAGCGCAGCTTGCGCGCCACCAGGCCGTCGAACAGGTCGAAGACCGCCGCGCAGAGCATCAGGATGACCGCCGTGGCCGCGCTGTGGCGGGCCATGCCGGACTCCTGGCTGCCGGTGAGGTGCGGGATCAGGATGCCGGTGGTGGTGAAGTACACCGCCATGAAGCCGCACGTGGCGTTGCCGAGGGTGAGGGTGTCCGCTATCGACAGGCGGAGCGAGAGGGGCATCTCCTCCTCGTCGTCCACCTCGTCGGCCTCGGGCACCCAGCCCGCCTGGGTCTCCGGATCAATCACGGTCAATGCGAGTCACCCCAGCCACGGTCTTCTGACCGACCTCGACCGCGACCTCCACGCCCTCGGGCAGGTAGAGGTCGACACGCGAGCCGAAGCGGATCAGACCGATTCGGTCGCCCTGCTCGACCTTCGTGCCCTCCGGGATGTAGGGCACGATGCGGCGGGCCACCGCGCCGGCGATCTGGATCATCTCGATGTCGCCGAGTTCGGTGTCGAAATGCCAGACTACGCGCTCGTTGTTCTCGCTCTCCTTGTTGAAAGCCGGAACGAAGCCGCCGGGGATGTGCTCGACCGAGGTCACCGTGCCCGCGAGGGGCGCGCGGTTGACGTGGACGTTGAGCGGGCTCATGAAGATCGCGACGCGGGTTCGTCCGTCCTTCCACGGCATGATGCTCTGCACCACGCCGTCGGCGGGCGAGATGACCCGGCCCTGGGCGATCTCGCGCTCGGGGTCGCGGAAGAACCACAGCATGCCCGCCGCCAGCGCGGTGGCGGGTACGGCGACGGCCTTCGCCGCACCGGAGCGGCGGGCGCGGGCCAGGCTGAGGGCTGCGGTGGCGACGGTCGGGAGAAGCCACGGCGATGCTCCGCGCGCGAGGCGTGCGCCTACCAGGCTGTCGCGGTGTGCAGAGGTTTGGCTGTGGGGCATGGATGACCTTCGTAGCGGATGATGCCGCGCTCTGACGGGGGACGGCGGCTTTCCGGGGATCGTACCGGTCGCGGGCTACAACTGGGCAAGCCAGTCAGTCGAGTCGGCGGCTGAAGACCGCCTACGGGGTGTGATCTTCTTCTCGAAGAAAACACCCCGTACCCGGACAATCAGCCCTGGAACCGATACTCTTCGAGCAGCCTGCGCCCGATGATCATTTTCTGGATCTCGGCGGTACCTTCACCGATGAGCAGCATCGGGGCCTCACGGTAGAGGCGCTCGATCTCGTACTCCTTGGAGAAGCCGTAGCCGCCGTGGATCCGGAAGGCATCCTCCACGACCTCCTTGCAGTATTCGGAGGCGAGGTACTTCGCCATCCCTGCTTCAAGGTCGTTTCGTTCACCGGAGTCCTTTTTGCGTGCCGCGTTGACCATCATGGCATGCGCGGCCTCCACCTTGGTAGCCATCTCGGCCAGCTTGAACTGGATGGCCTGGTGCTGGGCGATCGGCTTGCCGAAGGTGTGCCGCTGCTGGGCGTACCGGACACCCAGTTCGAAGGCGCGCTGGGCGACACCGCAGCCACGCGCCGCCACATTCACCCGGCCCACCTCGACGCCGTCCATCATTTGGTAAAAACCTCGGCCGGTGACCCCGCCGAGCACCCGATCGGCCGGGACGCGCAGGCCGTCCATGATCAACTCGGTGGTGTCGACACCCTTGTAGCCCATTTTGTCGATCTTGCCGGGAATGGTGAGGCCGGGGCGGACCTCGCCGAAGCCCGGCTCCTTCTCGACCAGGAAGGTGGTCATCGACTTGTGCGGGGCCGTGCCCTCGGGGTGTCCTTCGTCACTCCGGACCAGAACGGCCACGAGCGAGGACGTGCCGCCGTTGGTCAGCCACATCTTCTGGCCGTTCAGGACGTACTCGTCGCCGTCCTTCACCGCCTTCGACGTGATGGCCGACACATCGGAGCCCAGGGCCGGCTCCGACATCGAGAAGGCGCCCCGGATGTCGCCGGCCGCCATCCTGGGCAGGAAGTGGTCCTTCTGCTCCTGCGTGCCGTGCTGCTTGAGCATGTACGCCACGATGAAGTGGGTGTTGATGATGCCGGACACCGACATCCAGCCGCGGGCGATCTCCTCCACGCACAGCGCGTAGGTGAGGAGGGACTCGCCCAGGCCCCCGTACTCCTCGGGGATCATCAGACCGAACAGCCCGAGTTCCTTCAGGCCGTCCACGATCGCTTGCGGGTACTCGTCGCGGTGCTCCAGCTCCGTGGCGACAGGGATGATCTCCTTGTCGACGAAGTCCCGGACGGTGGAGAGGATCTCCTGCTGGACGTCGGTCAGACCGGCGGTCTGGGCGAGACGGGCCATCTCTACTTCTCCTGCTGCTTCGGTTCGGGGCGGCCCGGCTGCTCGCCGCCGCGCTCCTTGATGTACGTCTCGGTGGGCACCATCACCTTGCGGCGGAAGACGCACACCAGGGTGCCGTCCTGCTTGTAGCCCTTGGTCTCGACGTAGACGATCCCGCGGTCGTTCTTCGACTTCGACGGCCACTTGTCGAGCACGGTCGTCTCGCCGTAGATCGTGTCGCCGTGGAAGGTCGGCGCGACGTGCTTGAGCGACTCGATCTCCAGGTTGGCGATCGCCTTGCCGGAGATGTCCGGCACGGACATGCCGAGCAGCAGGGAGTAGATGTAGTTGCCCACCACGACGTTCTTGCCGAAGTCCGTCGTCTTCTCCGCATAGTTCGTGTCCATGTGGAGGGGGTGGTGGTTCATGGTGAGGAGACAGAACAGGTGGTCGTCGTACTCCGTGACCGTCTTGCCCGGCCAGTGCTTGTACGTCGCCCCGACCTCGAACTCCTCGTAGGTGCGTCCGAACTGCATGGCCCTACGCCTCCGGGATCTCGAACTTGCTGGTGCGCTGCATGCCGGCGGCGCGTCCCTTGCCGGAGATGACCAGGGCCATCTTGCGGCTGGCCTCGTCGATCATCTCGTCGCCGAGCATCGCGGAGCCCTTCTTGCCGCCCGCCTCGGACGTGTAGTAGTCGTACGCGTCCAGGATCAGCTCGGCGTGGTCGAAGTCCTCCTGCGACGGCGAGAAGATCTCGTTCGACGCCTCGACCTGGCCCGGGTGCAGCACCCACTTGCCGTCGAAGCCGAGCGCGGCGGCGCGCTGCGCGACCTCGCGGTAGCCCTCGACGTTGCGGATCTGGAGGTAGGGGCCGTCGATCGCCTGGAGGTTGTTGGCGCGGGCGGCCATCAGGATCTTCATCAGGATGTAGTGGTAGGCGTCCGCCGGGTAGCCGGGCGGCTGCTCGCCCACGACGAGCGACTTCATGTTGATCGACGCCATGAAGTCGGCCGGGCCGAAGATGATCGTCTCCACGCGCTGCGAGGCCTGCGCGATCGCGTTGACGTTGTTCAGGCCCTGCGCGTTCTCGATCTGCGCCTCGATGCCGATCTTGCCGACCTCGAAGCCCATCGTCTTCTCGATCTGGGTCAGCAGCAGGTCGAGCGCCACGATCTGCTCGGCGCTCTGCACCTTCGGCAGCATGATGCAGTCGAGGTTCTGGCCGGCGCCCTCCACGACCGTGACGACGTCCCGGTACGTCCACTCGGTCGTCCAGTCGTTGACCCGGACCACGCGCGTCTTGCCCGTCCAGTCGCCCTCGTTGAGGAACTTCACGATGGTGTGCCGCGCCTCGGGCTTGGCGAGCGGCGCGCACGCGTCCTCCAGGTCCAGGAAGACCTGGTCCGCGGGGAGGCCCTGGGCCTTCTCCAGGAAGCGCGGGTTCGAGCCCGGTACCGCCAGGCAGGAACGCCGGGGGCGAAGGCGGTTGACCGTGGTCATGCGGGGACCTCCAGGGGGTCGAGCTTGTTCGCTTTGCGGATCTCGTCCACGATGCGGCCGATGATCCCGGTGATGTCGAAGTCCTTCGGGGTGAACACCGCGGCCACTCCGGCGGCCCTGAGCTGCTCGGCGTCACCGTTCGGGATGATGCCACCTGCGATCACGGGTATATCTGTGGCACCGGCCACACGCAGCCGCTCGAGGACGTCCGGGACCAGCTGGGCGTGCGAGCCGGAGAGGATGGACAGGCCCACGGCGTGCACGTCCTCGGCCAGGGCCGCCTCCACGATCTGCTCGGGGGTCAGCCGGATGCCCTGGTAGACCACCTCGAAGCCGGCGTCACGGGCGCGCACGGCGATCTGCTCGGCGCCGTTGGAGTGACCGTCCAGGCCCGGCTTGCCGACCAGGAAGCGCAGGCGGCCCACGCCCAGGTCGCGGGCGGTGGCGTCCACCTTGGCGCGGACCCCCGCGAGGGCGGAGCCGGCCTCGGCGGCGACGGCCACCGGCGCGGAGGAGACCCCGGTGGGCGCCCGGTACTCGCCGAACACCTCGCGCAGCGCGCCCGCCCACTCGCCGGTCGTGACCCCGGCCCGGGCGCACTCCAGCGTGGCCTCCATCAGGTTGCCGGTGCCCTTCGCGGCCTCCTTCAGCCGCTCCAGCGCCTTGCACGGGCGCGGGTGGTTGAAGGGCGGCTGGTAGCGGGTGTCCCGCCAGCCCTGGAGGGCCGCCACCACCCGGGCCTCGACCGCCGGGTCCACCGTCTGGATCGCGGTGTCCAGGTCGGCGGTGAGCGGGTTCGGCTCGGTGCCCTCGAAGATGTTGACGCCGACGATCTTCTCCTGGCCGGACTCGATCCGGGCCCGGCGCTCGGCGTGCGAGGCGACCAGCTGCGACTTCAGGTAGCCGGACTCCACGGCGGCCATCGCGCCGCCCATCTCCTGGATGCGGTCGATCTCGGCGAGGACCTCCTCGACCAGCCGGTCCACCTTCGCCTCGATCACCTTCGAGCCCTCGAAGATGTCCTCGTACTCCAGCAGGTCGCTCTCGTAGGCGAGCACCTGCTGGATGCGCAGGCTCCACTGCTGGTCCCACGGGCGGGGCAGACCGAGGGCCTCGTTCCACGCGGGCAGCTGCACGGCACGCGCGCGTGCGTCCTTGGAGAGGGTCACGGCCAGCATCTCCAGGACGATCCGCTGGACGTTGTTCTCCGGCTGCGCCTCGGTCAGGCCGAGCGAGTTGACCTGGACGCCGTAGCGGAAACGGCGCTGCTTGGGGTTCTCGATGCCGTACCGCTCACGCGTGATCTTGTCCCAGATGCGGCCGAACGCCCGCATCTTGCACATCTCCTCGATGAAGCGGACGCCCGCGTTCACGAAGAAGGAGATCCGGGCAACCACGTCGCCCATGCGCTCCTGCGGCACCTGGCCGGAGTCGCGCACGGCGTCCAGCACGGCGATCGCGGTGGACATCGCGTACGCGATCTCCTGCACCGGCGTGGCCCCGGCCTCCTGCAGGTGGTAGCTGCAGATGTTGATCGGGTTCCACTTCGGGAGGTGGGAGACCGTGTACGCGATCATGTCCGTCGTCAGGCGGAGCGAGGGCCCCGGCGGGAAGACGTGCGTCCCGCGGGACAGGTACTCCTTGACGATGTCGTTCTGGGTCGTGCCCTGGAGCTTGGTGATGTCCGCGCCCTGCTCCTCGGCGACGACCTGGTAGAGCGCCAGCAGCCACATGGCGGTGGCGTTGATCGTCATCGAGGTGTTCATCTGCTCCAGGGGGATGTCCTGGAACAGCCGGCGCATGTCACCGAGGTGCGCGACGGGCACACCGACCCGGCCGACCTCGCCGCGGGCGAGGATGTGGTCGGGGTCGTAGCCGGTCTGCGTCGGCAGGTCGAACGCCACCGACAGACCCGTCTGGCCCTTGGCGAGGTTGCGCCGGTACAGCTCGTTGGACGCCTCGGCCGTGGAGTGGCCGGCATACGTCCGCATGAGCCACGGACGGTCCTTCTGACGCTCTGTCATCTATGGCCCTCAGATGTTCCGGAAGCGGTTGATGGCGTCGATGTGCTTCGCGCGCATCTCCTCGTCGCGCACGCCCAGGCCCTCCTCCGGAGCCAGGCAGAGGACGCCGACCTTGCCCTGGTGCAGGTTGCGGTGGACGTCGTAGGCGGCCTGGCCGGTGTCCTCCAGCGAGTACACCTTCGACAGGGTCGGGTGGATCTTGCCCTTGGCGATCAGGCGGTTGGCCTCCCACGCCTCGCGGTAGTTGGCGAAGTGCGAGCCGATGATCCGCTTCAGCGACATCCACAGGTAGCGGTTGTCGTACTGGTGCATGTAGCCGGAGGTGGAGGCGCAGGTGGTGATGGTGCCGCCCTTGCGGGTGACGTACACCGAGGCGCCGAAGGTCTCGCGGCCGGGGTGCTCGAAGACGATGTCGATGTCCTCGCCGCCGGTGAGCTCGCGGATGCGCTTGCCGAAGCGCTTCCACTCCTTCGGGTCCTGGGTGTTCTCGTCCTTCCAGAACTTGTAGCCCTCGGCGGTGCGGTCGATGATCGCCTCGGCGCCCATGGAGCGGCAGATCTCCGCCTTCTGGGGCGAGGAGACCACGCAGATGGGGTTGGCGCCGCCGGCGAGCGCGAACTGGGTCGCGTACGAGCCCAGGCCGCCGCTCGCGCCCCAGATGAGCACGTTGTCGCCCTGCTTCATACCGGCGCCGTTGCGGGAGACCAGCTGGCGGTAGGCGGTGGAGTTCACCAGGCCCGGCGCCGCGGCCTCCTCCCAGCTGAGGTGGTCCGGCTTCGGCATCAGCTGGTTGGACTTGACCAGCGCGATCTCGGCGAGGCCGCCGAAGTTGGTCTCGAAGCCCCAGATGCGCTGCTCGGGGTCGAGCATGGTGTCGCCGTGGCCGTCGGAGGACTCCAGCTCGACCGAGAGGCAGTGCGCGACGACCTCGTCACCGGGCTTCCAGGCGTTCACGCCCGGGCCGGTGCGCAGGACCACGCCCGCGAGGTCGGAGCCGATGATGTGGTACGGCAGGTCGTGGCGCTTGGCCAGTTCGTTGGTGCGGCCGTAGCGCTCCAGGAACCCGAAGGTGGACAGCGGCTCGAAGATCGAGGTCCACACCGAGTTGTAGTTGACCGAGGAGGCCATGACGGCCACCAGGGCCTCACCCGGGCCCAGTTCGGGCACCGGCACCTCGTCCAGGTGGATCGACTTGCGCGGGTCCTTGTCGCGGGTTTCCAGGCCCGCGAACATCTCCGTCTCGTCCTTGTGCACGGTGATCGCGCGGTACGACTCGGGGAGCGGCAGGGCGGCGAAATCGGCGGACGTGGCGTCCTTCGACTGGATCGCGGCCAGGATGTCCTTCACGGTCACGGTATTGCCTCCGGCGGTGAGCGCCCTGAGGGAGGGGCGCCTGAGGGATCGTCGGTGCTGCGATGAGTGCTGCTGAGGGTTTTCGAGGGTGTGCCGTCGGTTCGGCTCGGGGTACTTCGGCAGCGCTTTGTGGCGCGGGAGGTTGCCTGTGACGCAGGCGTCCGGGCGCGCAGGCCGTGGGCTTGCGGGGACAGCCGGCGAGCGAACGGTCTCTGCTCGCCGGCCGCCCGGACCCCTTCAACGTATGACACCGCGTGTCAGGTGACAAGGCACTGAGTGCCAGAACTTGCTCTCAGATGAAATCTTTACTTGACAAATGAGCGATGATCGATCGAACGCGGCGTCGAATCACCAAGAAAAGGGCCCCTGACATGGCAAAACGGCCACCCCGAAGGGTGGCCGTCATCACAGGTCCGGCGGAGCGTCAGCGCTCCTTCAGCGCCTCCTCGATCGTCCGCATGACCTCGTCCAGCGGCGCGTCGGTCCGGGCGACGGTCACCAGCACCTCGCCGTGCGCGGACGCCGTCGCCGCGGGGGGCGCGGCGGCCGGCCGCCCGGCGGGGCCCCGGCCGGCCCCGATGCCGGTGCCGAAGGTCTTACGCACGATCGCGAAGGCGTGGTCCAGCTGCGCCTCCACGTCCCCCTGGCCGCCCGCCCGCAGCCAGCGCCTGAGGACGTGATTGTGGGCGGTGACCACGGCCGAGGCGGCGACCTCGGCCAGCAGCGGGTCGTCGTTGGCGTCGTCGGCGTGCGCGTGCTCGTCGAAGTGGCCGAGCAGGTAACGGGTGAACAGCCGCTCGTAGCGGGCCACGGAGGCGATCTCGGCCTCGCGCAGGGTGGGCACCTCGCGCGTGAGCTTGTAGCGGGCCACGGAGATCTCCGGCCGGGCCGCGTACATCTTCATGACTTCCTTGATGCCCCGGCACACGGTGTCGAGCGGGTGCTCGTGCGCGGGGGCGGCGTTGAGGACCGCCTCCGCGCGGATCAGCGTGTCGTCGTGGTCCGGGAAGATCGCCTCTTCCTTGGAGCGGAAGTGGCGGAAGAACGTGCGGCGCGCGACGCCGGCGGCCGCCGCGATCTCGTCGACGGTGGTGGCCTCGTACCCCTTGGTCGCGAACAGCTCCATGGCTGCCGCCGCCAGTTCCCGGCGCATTTTGAGCCGCTGGGCGGCGGCGCGGCTGCCTGCGGCACTTTCCGGCGCGTCGGGCGTAGCTGGTGTACGTGAGGACTTGGCGGGCTGGGACATGACCCGAACGTACTGCATCCGCCCAGCCTGGTGCGCAGGTCCGGGCCGTCCCCCGCCCGTGGGGGGCGGGGGACAGCCGGGCCGGGCGGGCGGGGGAGGGTTCCCCGGGTCGAGCAGGCCGCCCCAGTCCGTCTCCGTCCGGAACCAGTCGCCGACGCCGTCAGCGGCGGGCATACTCGCGGAAGCCGCGGCCCGTCTTGCGGCCGAGGCAGCCCGCGGCCACCAGGTGCTCCAGCAGCGGCGCGGGGGCGAGCCCGGGGTCGCGGAACTCGCGGTGCAGCACCTTCTCGATGGCCAGCGAGACGTCCAGGCCGACCACGTCCAGCAGTTCGAACGGGCCCATCGGGTAGCCGCCGCCGAGCTTCATCGCCGCGTCGATGTCGTCGAGCGAGGCGTAGTGCTCCTGCACCATCTTGACGGCGTTGTTGAGGTACGGGAACAGCAGCGCGTTGACGATGAACCCGGCCCGGTCGCCGCAGTCCACGGCGTGCTTGCGGATCCTTCCGCAGACGTCGCGGACGGTCGCGTGCACGTCGTCGGCGGTCAGCACCGTGCGGACCACCTCGACCAGCTTCATGGCCGGCGCGGGGTTGAAGAAGTGCATGCCGATCACGTCCTGCGGGCGCGAGGTGGCGCGGGCGCAGGCGACGACGGGCAGCGAGGAGGTCGTGGTGGCCAGCACCGCGCCCGGCTTGCAGACCTTGTCCAGGGCGGCGAACAGCTGCCGCTTGACCTCCAGGTCCTCCGCGACCGCCTCGACGGCCAGGTCGACGTCCGCGAACGCGTCGTAGGAGCCGGCCGGGGTGATCAGCTCCAGGGTCCGGGCGGCGGCCTCGGCGGTCAGCCGGCCCTTGTCGACGGAGCGGGCCAGCGACTTGCCGATCCGGGCCTTGGCCGCCTGGGCCTTCTCCTCGCTGCGGGCGGCCAGGACCACCTCGTAACCGGCCTTGGCGAACACCTCGGCGATGCCGGAGGCCATGGTGCCCGAGCCCGCGACACCGACCGAGCGGACCTCCCGGCCGGCGGAGAGCGCACCGCCGGCCGCCGGGGTCAGCGCGTCCGGCACGACCGTGGCGCTGCCCGGCGCCTCGTAGGTGTAGAAGCCGCGCCCGGACTTGCGGCCGGTCAGGCCCGCCTCGCTGAGCTGCTTCAGGATCGGGGCGGGCGCGTGCAGCCGGTCCCGGGACTCGGCGTACATGGCCTCCAGGACCGTACGCGCGGTGTCGATGCCGATCAGGTCCAGCAGTGCCAGCGGGCCCATCGGAAGGCCGCAGCCGAGCCGCATGGCGGCGTCGATGTCCTCGCGGGAGGCGTACTTCGCCTCGTACATCGCCGCGGCCTGGTTCAGGTAGCCGAAGAGCAGCCCGTCCGCGACGAAGCCCGGGCGGTCACCGACCGCGACCGGCTCCTTGCCCAGCTCGATCGCGAGATCGGTGACGGCGGCGACGGCGTCCGGGGAGGTCAGCACCGAGGAGACGACCTCCACCAGCCGCATCGCCGGCGCCGGGTTGAAGAAGTGCAGGCCGAGCACGCGCTCGGGGCGTGCCGAGTCGGCGGCCAGCCGGGTCACGGACAGCGCGTTGGTGCCGGTGGCGAGGATCGTCTCCGGGCGGACGATGCCGTCCAGCGCGCGGAAGATCTGCTGCTTGATCTCGTACGACTCCGGAGCCACCTCGATGACGAGGTCGGCCTCGGCCGCCGCGGCCAGGTCGGTGGCGGTGCGGACGCGGGCCAGCGTCCCGGCACGCTCCTCCTCGGTGAGCCGGCCGCGGGCCACGGCGCGGGCGGTGGCGGCCTCCAGGGCGGCGACCGCCCTGACGGTCTGCGCCTCGCTGATGTCGATGCCGATCACCTCGCGGCCGGCCTTCGCGAGGACCTCGGTGATGCCGGTGCCCATGGTGCCGAGGCCGACGACGGCGATCGTCTTGAGCGGTGACAGCGGGGACAGAGGGGTGTCGGACAGGGGAGTGGCCATCGCGGGACTCCAGGAATGAGGGTGACGACGAGGAGCGCGCCGGGTGCGCCCGAGGGCGCACCACGGTGCGGGGAAACGAGTGCGGGTGTTGCCGGGCTGCGAGCGCACACGCCCGGTGCTGCCGGTGCCACGGGCGTGCACACGCCCGGCAACGGCGGGGTTCCCGACCGGCTCTGTCCCGAAGCCAGGTCGTACCGCGGTACACGACGTACCGAACCGACTGCTCTCCCGCCGCCGCGGAGGCGGGGGAGGTGTCTCCCCGGCGGCGGCCGCGTCACCAGACCGTCGCCAGCGGAGGAGCGAGGGTTACTCGCTCGTCTGAGCTTAACCGGCGGGTAACGAGCGCGCCAGCCCCCGTGGCGAGCCGACTTTGTGATGTGTCTCCCTCCGCCGCCGCAACCCGCCTACGCTGGCCCCGTGGACGTGGAGTTGCGATCGCTCACGGAGCGCTTACGGCAGGAGTCGGGCGGCTCGGCGGCCTTCGACCGCCTGCTGGCGACCGAGGACCACGACGCCCTGGCAGAGCTCCTCACCGCACCGGGACAGCCGCTCTGGGCCAGGGAACTGGCCGCGTTCCGCCTCGGCCGCGCGGGCGACCGGCGCGCCTTCGAGTCCCTGGTGCTGCTCCTCAACCACCGTGACCCGCCCCGCTGCGCCTCCGCCGCGCACGCCCTGGCCCGCCTCGGCGACCCGCGCACGGCCCGCGCCGCCGCCGCCCTCGCCACCAACGAACTCCGCGTCGCCTACGCCCTGCACCCGGTACGGCTCCTGGTCGCCCTGCGCGCCCCCGAGTCCGTGCCCGCGCTGATCACCACCCTGGAACGGCGGCTGCGCCCGCACGACCCCTACCGCCGGGTCGCCCTCGCCTGTGTCGAGGGCCTGGGCACGCTCGGCGACGCCCGCGCCCGACGGGTCCTGAACGAGGCCCTGGCCCACCCGGTACTCGCCGAGGCGGCCGTACACGCACTGGCCCGGCTCCCGCAGCAGCAGCCCGGGTGAGGCCCGGTCAGCAGCCGGCCGCCGCCCGCGCGTACCGCACCTCGGGCACGGGCACGCCGTCCGCCTCGAAGAACTCCTCGGCGCCGTCGGGCCGGAACCCGGCGCGCTCGTAGAACCGGCGGGCGGGGGCGTTGTCCCGCAGGACCCACAGCAGCACGCGCGGACAGGCGGAGCACCGCTCGACCGACGCGGCGAGCAACGCGCGCCCGATCCCGCCGCCGATGCCGGCCGGGTCGACGTAGAGCGCGTACAGCTCGGCGTCCGCGGTGCGGGTGCCGCCGTCCCGGTACGGGCCGTGCGCCGCCCACCCGACCACCGTGCCGCCCCGCTCGGCGACGAGGTTCACCACCGAGCCGTCGCCCTCGGCGAACCGTGTCCGCCGCCGGTCGGCGTCCGCGGTGACGCTCAGCCCGTCGAGGTAGGGCTGGGGCACGAGCCCCCGGTAGGCGTGCCGCCAGCCGCGGATCCGGATCTCCGAGACGCGCTCGCAGTCGGCGAGCCGCATCTCCCTGATCGTCAGGGGGGTCACGAGGACACCACCGCGAGGGCCTCGACCTCCGGGAGAGATGACGGCGCCGCCGGGGCGGCTCCGGGACACACCGGACACTGGATCCTCCGTCCCCGGGCGGAGCAGGAGGTGATCCAGCAGGCACGAGCCCGGGGAAATACCGAGGAGTGGAAGGAGCGGTACACACACCGGGCCGGTGTCGACGGCACCATCTCGCAGGGCGTCCGGGTTTTCGGCCCGCGACGATGCCGGTAGCACGGCTCGGCCAAGGCCCGGCTACGGCCCCGGGTCACCGCCACCGCGATGAACTTCCACCGCCCAGCGCCTGGTGGACCGACACCCCACGAGCCCGCACTCGCACATCTCATCTGGCAGCCCTCCGGCCGGCCGGGTGGAAATCGGACTGTCCGACAACGGTATCCGGCGTTGCCGTGACGCACAGTCAGGTACTAGGGTCGCTCAGGTGACTGCCGGGTCGGCCATGGGCCATACACGAGTGAGGCACCCGGCCTCGGCGTGAGCACGAGGCGGGCAAGAGCCCCGCCCTTTCTCCGCGTCTTCCTCCCTGCGCCCGTGCGCGACGCTCCACAGCGGATCCAAGACTCGGAGACACATCCACTCATGTCACGTGATGAGCACCGCCAGCATGAACCCGAATCGTCGGCCACCGTCCAGCTGAACCACACCGCCGTCTACGCCACGGACCGGCAGCTGTCGGCCGAGTTCATCGCGGCGATCCTGGGGCTGAAGGCCGGCGCCCCCTTCGGGCCGTTCCTGCCCGTCGATCTGGGCAACGGCGTGACACTCGACTATTACGAGAAGCGCGACGAGCCGATCCAGCCGCAGCACTACGCGTTCCTCGTGCCCGACGATCAGTTCGACACCATGATCGCCCGCCTGGAAACGGCCGGGGTCACCTACTACGCCGACCCCGGCCACACCGAGCCCGGCCGGATCAACCGCCTCTTCGGCGGTCGCGGTGCGTACTTCGACGACCCGGACGGCCACAACATGGAGATCATGACCCGCCCATACGTCCGGCCGTAGCAGGCCTCCGGGTGGCGCGTTGGGTCTTCCACGCCGTGTGATTCCCCAGTTCCCCCGCCCCGAGCCGACGCCTGGGTCCGCGAGGTGGCTGGGGAGCCATGGCGAACTCACACCCAGGGAAGTCGGCAGGCCGGGATCGGCCAACGGTGTCCACACGATGGCGGGGGCGGGGATGCGGGTCGGGCCACCGGGGGGCCGGGTCTGTTCGCTCACGGCTTCCTGGTGACCCCTCCCACCGCCAACGCCCCTGCGGGCCGGGCGCGTTGCCTACCGGCGGAAGCCCAGCAGGCCGTGCAGGGTCGAGCCGCGGGACGCCGTCGAGCCCGACTTCCCCTTCAGCGGCTTGGGATCCGGCGACTTGGCGCAGACCGCGTCGGCCGCCCCGGCGCCCCGGGGTACCGTGCCGCTGCTCAGATACGCGGCCAGGTGCTTGTCCAGGCACGTGTTGCCGCTCAGCGTGATGCCGTGGTTGCCGCCGCCCGCCTCGACCACCAGGCTGGAGCGGGCCAGCAGCCGGTGGACCGTGGTGCCCCCGGCGTACGGGGTGGCCGCGTCGTCGGTGGCCTGGAAGAGCAGCGCCGGCGGCAGCTCGCCGTTGGCGACGTCCACCGGCCGCCGCGAGGCCGTCGGCCAGAACGCGCAGGGCGCGTTGTACCAGGTGTTGCCCCAGGTCATGAAGGGCGCCTTGGCGTAGGCCTCCCAGGTGTCCGCGCGCCACCGGTTCCAGCTGCGCGGCCAGGGGGCGTCACGGCACTGGACGGCCGTGTACACGCTGTAGCCGTTGTCGCCCGAGGCGTCCACGGCGGCGAGGTTCTCGTACACCTCCACCAGCGGCCGGGTGTCCTTGCGGTGCGCGTAGGCCGCGAACGCCTCGGCGAGGTGCGGCCAGTAGCCGTTGAAGTAGCCGCCCGGCATGAAGGTGTCCTCCAGCTCGGCGGCGCCGACCCGGCCGCCGGCCGGCTTCCTCGCCAGGGCCGCCCGCATCTCGTACCACCGGGTCTCGACCCTCTCGGGGTCCCTGCCGAGCCGGTACCGCGCGTCGTACTTCGCGATCCAGGCCATCAGCGCGCGGTGGCGGTCGTTGAAGGCGTGGTCCTGGCCGAGGTTGTCCTCGTACCAGACGCCGGTCGGATCGACGATCGAGTCCAGCACCAGGCGGTGGACGCGCCGGGGGTACAGCTTCGCGTAGACCGCGCCCAGGTAGGTGCCGTAGGAGTAGCCGAAGTAGCTGATCCGCGGCGCGCCGAGGGCCCGGCGGACGGCGTCGATGTCGCGGGCCGCGCTGACGGTGTCCATGTGCGGCAGGACGTCGGCGTACTTGCGGCCGCAGGCGGCGGCGAAGGACCTCGCGCGGTCGAGGCTGGCCCGCTCCAGCGCGGGGGTGGCCGGCACGGGGTCCGGGCGCCGCGGCTTGAAGTGGCCGGGCGCGCAGTTCAGGGCGGGGGTGCTGCGCCCCACCCCGCGCGGGTCGAAGCCGATGACGTCGTAGCGGGCCGCCACGCTCTTCGGCAGCGCCGAGGCGACGAACCCGGCGAGCGTCAGCCCGCTGCCGCCGGGGCCGCCGGGGTTGACCAGCAGCGGGCCCTCGAAGCGCCGCGCGGTGTGCGGTACCCGGGACAGGGCGAGCGTGATCTGCCGCCCCGCGGGGTGCGCGTGGTCCAGCGGCACCTTCAGGGACGCGCACTGGAGTCGGGGATAGTCGGTGGTGCCGCACTTCTTCCAGGCGGGCTTCGGCACGGGAGCGGTGCCGGACGCCTGCGCGGGACGGGTGGTGAGCGAGCCCGCCATCACGGCGGCGGCCGCGCACAGCACGGCTGCGCGTTTTCTCATACGGGGTCCTCCCGGGACGGAGGTGTCGGAGAACCGCGAGGCTCGCGGTCCTCGCCGGATCGTCCCGGTGTGGAGGCCCTGAAGAACGTGTTCCTCCGATACTTGACCCGATTGAGCCGTGGGATGCCCTCTAGGGGGTGCCCGGCGCCGCGGACCCGATCACATGAGGCTGAGCTGGGTCGGTTCGCGGTCGGCCGGGGGCGTGGCGGGCGCGGCCGGGCGGATCCGGCGGGCCGGGCCCGCGTGCGTGGGCCCGATGCCGTACTCCTGCGCCAGCTCGTGCACCTGACGGGTGATCCGGCGCTGGTACCACTTCGGTGCGTAGGCGCCCTCCGCGTACAGCCGCTCGTAGCGCCGCACCAGGTGCGGGTGATGCCGTCCGAGCCAGGCCGTGAACCACTCCCGGGCGCCCGGCCGCAGATGCAGCACCAGGGGGGTGACGGAGGTGGCCCCGGCCGCCGCGATCGCCCGCACCGTCGCCCGCAGCTGGGCCGGGTGGTCGCTGAGGAAGGGGATCACCGGCGCCATCAGCACCCCGCAGCCGATCCCGTGCTCCCCGAGGGCGCGGACGACGTCCAGCCGGCGCTCCGGTGCGGGTGTGCCCGGCTCCACCGTGCGCCACAGCTCGCCGTCCAGGAAGCCGACGGAGACCGAGATGCCCACCTCCGTCACCTCGGCCGCCCGCACCAGCAGGTCCAGGTCGCGCAGGATGAGGGTGCCCTTGGTGAGGACGGAGAACGGGTTGGCGTGGTCGGTGAGCGCGGAGATGATGCCCGGCATCAGCCGGTAGCGGCCCTCGGCGCGCTGGTAGCAGTCGACGTTCGTGCCCATCGCCACGTGGTCGCCCTGCCACCGCCGGGAGCCCAGCTGGCGGCGGAGCACCTCGGGGGCGTTCACCTTCACCACGATCTGGGTGTCGAAGCCGATGCCCGTGTCCAGGTCCAGGTAACCGTGCGTCTTGCGGGCGAAGCAGTAGACGCACGCGTGCGTGCACCCGCGGTAGGGGTTGACCGTCCACTCGAACGGCATGCGCGAGGCCCCCGGCACGCGGTTGAGGACCGAGCGGGCCCGGACCTCGTGGAAGGTCATGCCGCGGAACTCGGGCGTGTCGAACGTACGCGTGGTGACGGCGTCCGCGCCGAACAGCGCGGCGTCGCCCGCCCGTCCGTTCTCACCGTCCTCCGTGAGGTTCTCCCAGCGCATGACGCCTCCTCGTTCTCGCCCGGCCACAGATTAGAACATCTGTTCCCATGATCGTGCGAGCCCCGATTTGGGCGGCCGGGCGCCGGGGTGGTTGGCTTGCCCCAACCCCGAGCAACCAGGTCCTGGAGGAACGCAATGGCGCAGGTCGAGGCCACTACGGAGCGGGTCGTCGCGGCGGACGCGGAGAAGGTGTTCGACGCCCTCGCCGACTACCGCGGCACGCGGCAGAGGCTGCTGCCCGAGCACTTCAGCGAGTACGAGGTGCGCGAGGGCGGCGACGGAGAGGGCACCCTCGTCCACTGGAAGCTCCAGGCCACCAGCAAGCGGGTGCGCGACTGCCTGCTGGACGTCGACGAGCCCACCGACGGCGAGCTGGTCGAGAAGGACCGCAACTCCTCCATGGCGACCACCTGGCGCGTCACCCCCGCCGGCGAGGGCAGGTCGCGGGTCGTCGTCACCACCACCTGGCAGGGCGCCGGCGGCATCGGCGGCTTCTTCGAGCGGACGTTCGCCCCCAAGGGCCTCGGCCGGATCTACGACGCGCTGCTCGCCAACCTCGCCGCCGAGGTCGAGAAGTAGCCCGAAGGGCCCTCCGGTGAAGGGGCGTTGAACCCCCGGTTGACCCCTTCACCGGTTCGAGTGGATCCCCGCCCCGTAGCGGGTGGTGCCGTAACTCGCCGCAGTTGTTCGCAGTTGTCGCCTTACGCGGGAAATGTGACAGATGCGACGAGGGGAGCGGTCCGTGGGCGGGACGACACTGGTGAAGCACGAGCCGGTCGTGGCGCCGGCCGCGGAGGAGCAGGCCGCCGCCGCGCCGCCGCCCCCGGCGCCGGACGGCGCACTCACCCCGCGCCGGGTCCGGCTCGTGTTCTTCGGGCTGATGCTGGCGCTGCTGCTGGCCGCCCTGGACCAGATGATCGTCGCCACCGCGCTGCCCAAGGTCGTCGGTGAACTGCACGGCCTGGACCGCATGTCCTGGGCGATCACCGCCTATCTGCTCACCTCCACCATCGGCCTGCCCCTGTACGGCAAGCTCGGCGACCTGGTCGGCCGCAAAGCCGTCTTCCAGTTCGCCATCGCCGTCTTCGTCCTCGGCTCCGCCCTCGCCGGCCGGGCCGGCAGCATGGACCAGCTGATCGCCTTCCGCGCCCTCCAGGGCGTCGGCGCGGGCGGGCTCATGATCGGTGTCCAGGCGATCATCGCCGACATCGTGCCGCCCCGGGAACGCGGCCGGTACATGGGCCTGATCGGCGCCGCCTTCGGCCTCGCCTCCGTCGCCGGGCCGCTGCTCGGCGGCTACTTCACCGACCACCTCTCCTGGCGCTGGTGCTTCTACATCAACATCCCCTTCGGCCTGGTGACCCTCGCCGTCGTCACCGTCGTGCTGAAGATCCCCCGGCCGCGCGTGCGCGCCCGCCTCGACGTCCCGGGCGCGCTGCTGCTCGCCGCCGCCTCCACCTGCCTGGTGCTGCTCACCAGCTGGGGCGGCACCGAGTACGCCTGGGGCTCCCGGCAGATCCTCGGCCTCGCCGCCGGTGCCCTCGCCGCCGGTGTGCTCTTCCTCGTCGCCGAACGCTTCGCCGCCGAACCCGTCATCCCGCTGCGGCTGTTCCGCGACTCCGTCTTCACCATCAGCGGACTGGTCGGCCTGGTGATCGGCGTCGCCCTGTTCGGCGCCGCCAGCTATCTGCCGACCTTCCTGCAGATGGTCGACGGGGCCAGCGCCACCGAGTCCGGGCTGCTGATGCTGCCCATGATGGCCGGGGTGGTCGGCACCTCGATCATCGGCGGCCAGCTCATCAGCCAGACCGGCCGCTACAAGATCTTCCCCGTGCTCGGCTGCGCCGTCTCCGCCGCCGGCATGTGGCTGCTGTCCCGGCTGGAGACCGACACCCCACGGCTGCACTACAGCATCTGGATGGCCGTGCTCGGGGCCGGCATCGGCCTGGTGATGCCCGTGCTCGTCCTCGCCGTGCAGAACTCCGTGCGCCCGGCCGACCTCGGCACCGCCACCAGCGCCAACAACTACTTCCGGCAGATCGGCGGCAGCGTCGGCGCCGCCGTCTTCGGCACGCTCTTCGCCGACCGGCTCACCGACGCGCTGCGCCGGGAACTGCCCCCGCGCGCGGGCACCGGACTGCCCGACGCCGACTCGCTCACCCCGCAGCTCGTCCACGCGCTGCCGCCGGCACTGCGCGACGCCTACATCCGCGCCTACGCCGACGCGATGCCCCGGATCTTCCTCTACCTCGTCCCGGTGCTCCTCGTCGGCCTGCTCATCGCCTTCTTCCTCAAGGAGAAACCACTGGTGTCCCACAACACCGCCGAAACGGAGCCGCAGGCCGTGACCGCTCCGATCCCGCACGCCCGGGTCTCGTACGCCGCCGGGATCCCCGTCTGCGGCACGGTGCAGCACCCGGACGGCACCGTGGTGCCCCGCGCGGCGCTCACCCTCATCGACGTCACCGGACAGCAGATCGGGCGGGGCGCCAGCGGAGAGGACGGGCGGTACGCGCTCAGCACGCCCGGCTCCGGGGCGTACGTGCTGATCGCCGCCGCCGGCGGACACCAGCCGCAGGCCGTCTCGGTCACCGTCGGCGAACGCCCCGTCGAACTCGACGTCGTCCTCGGCGGCGCCGGCCGGCTCGCCGGCAGCGTGCGCACCGCCGACGGCAGCGCCGTCCGGGACGCCACCGTCACCCTGACCAACGTGCACGGCGAGGTCGTCGCCGCCACCCGCAGCGGGCGCGAGGGCGGTTACGTCATCACCGAGCTGGTCGCCGGCGAGTACACCCTCGCCGCCAGCGCCCCCGCCTTCCGGCCCGCCGCGCTCCCGGTCACCGTGCAGGCGTCCCGGGAGACCCGGCAGGACATCGAACTCGCGGGCGGCGCCGTGCTCAGGGGCACCGTCCGGGCGAGCGGCGGCCGGGCCGTGGAGGACGCGCGCGTGACGCTCCTCGACGCCGCCGGCAACGTCGTCGACACCCTCACCACCGGAGCGGACGGCAGCTTCCGGTTCGTGGACCTCTCCTCCGGCGAGTACACCGTCATCGCCGCAGGTTACCCGCCGGTCGCCACGGTGCTGCAGGTCGCGGGCGGTGGCCGCACCGAGCGCGATCTCCAGCTGGGCCACGAGGACTGACCGGTCGCGCCGGGTCGTGCGCCGGTGTCAACCGGTGAGAGCAATTCCAGGATTGCCACACATCGCGATCGGCGGTCGCCGTACCGTAGTGGCGGGCGGCACAGATCGTTTGCGGACAGCCGTGGGGAGAAAGGGCCTGGGCCATGAACCGTGGCAGCGGACGGGACGCGACTCCCGAGCGCGGCGCCGGCGACACCACGGCGGGCCGGATTCCGCTGGCCGTGGTCGTCGTCGACCGCGCCGGCCTGGTGTCCCACTGGAGCAGCGGCGCACGGCGCCTGTTCGGCGTGCGCAGGGAGGACGCCGTCGGTCACCCCGCGGCGGACCTGCTGCCGGTCTCCGGCGCCCTGCCCGACGATCCGCACGAGACGGTGGCCGAGCCGGTGCCGGACGCCTACACCTCGTACGCCGGCCCCGGCCCCGACCTGGACGTCTCGCTCGGCCGGCACACCGGGTACGCCACGGCCGGCCGCGCCCGCCTCTGCCCGCCCCGGCAGACCCCGGACGGCGAGCGGATCGACGTGCTGTGGTGGGCCTACCCGCTGGTCGGCCCGGACCCCGCCCGGCTGCTGGTGCTCGCCGCCGACGCCACCCGGCTGGGCGAGGAACGCGGTGACCGCGGCGACGGCGGGGCCGCCGAACGCATCGCGCCCGGCTTCGCCCGCCACACCGAACTGCCGGCCTTCGAGGAACTCGAACGGCGACTGCCCGAGATACTGCCCAACATGGGCCCCGGACTCAGTGCCCGCATCGTCTCCCAGGTCCTCGAACTCGGCTATCCGGTGCTGGAGTTCAGCCAGTCCGCCCGGGTGCCCGTGACCCCGTACTGGGGTGTGCCGCGGCGCCGCGGCCGCACGCGCGCCGGAACCGCCGTGTCCCGGGAGCGGGCCGCCGCGGCCGTGGTCCCGGCCGGCGCCGAGCGCGACCTGGAGTACGCCGCCGTCCGCGAGCGGCTGGAGTTCCTCAACGAGGTCAGCTCCCGCATCGGCTCCTCGCTGGACCTCGACGCGACCATCCGCGAGGTCACCAGCGCCGCCGTGCCCCGGTTCGCGGATTTCGCCGGCACCCACCTGCGCGCCGCGGTGCTGGCCGGCGAGGACTTCCCGGACGGCCCGCCGGACGCCACCACCGTGATGTTCCGCGTCTGGGTGGAGCACAACGACGAACCGGGCCGCTGGGACGACACCGTGCCGGTCGGCGAGGCGTTCGCCTTCCCCGAACACACCCCGTTCTACCAGTGCATGGTCACCGGCGAACCGGTGCTCATCCCGCGGGTCACCGAGGAGCTGTCGCACCGGATCGCCGGTGAGTTCGAGAAACGCGACCTGCGGCCGCTGATCACCGGCCGGTCGCTGCTCATCGTCCCGCTCAAGGCGCGCAACGTCGTCCTCGGCTTCACCGTGCTGATGCGCCGCCCCGACCGTCCGCAGTTCGACGACATGGACCGCACCACCGGCGCCGAACTCGCGGCCCGCGCCGGCCTGGTGCTCGACAACGCGCGGATGTACACCTACCAGGAGAACGTCGCCGACACCCTCCAGGACAGCATGCTGCCGCGGGTGGCCCCGCGGATGGCCGGCTGCGACATCGCCACCCGCTACCTGCCCGGCACCCGGCTCGGCCGGATCGGCGGCGACTGGTTCGACACCGTCAAACTGCCCGGTTCCCGCACCGCGCTCGTGGTCGGCGACGTCATGGGCCACGGCCTGAACTCGGCCGCGATGATGGGCCAGCTGCGCACCGCCGTGCAGACCATGGCCACCATGGAGACACCGCCGGTCCAGCTGCTGCGCAACCTGGACGACCTGGCCCGCAGGCTGGGCGACAGCTACCTCGCCACCTGCCTGTACGCCGTCTACGACCCGATCCGCGGCGAGCTGACCCTCGCCAACGCCGGCCACATCCCGCCCGTGCTGGTCCGCGCCGAGGACGGCCGCAGCGAACTCATCGACCTGCCCACCGGCGCCCCGATCGGCGTCGGAGGCGTCCCCTTCGAAGCCGCCCGTGTCAAGGTCGCGCCCGGCGACCGGCTGGTGCTGTGCACCGACGGCCTGGTCGAGGTGCGCGGCTCCGACATCGGCGAGGGCCTGGCCGCGCTCTGCGAGTCCGCCGCCCACCCCGCGGCCTCGATGGACGACGCCTGCGACACCATCATCCGTGCCCTGAACACCCGCGGCGGCCGCAAGGACGACGTCGCCCTGCTCATGGCCCGCCTCAACGGCATCCCGGACGACCACGTGGCCGCCTGGCGGCTCGACGCCGACCCGCGCGAGGTGGCCCGGGCCCGCAGGCTGGTCCGGGAACGGCTGCTGGAGTGGGGCCTGCCGCAGGCGGTGGAGACCGCCGAGCTGCTGGTCAGCGAGGTCGTCACCAACGCCGTCCGGCACGCCGAGACCGACGGTGTCGGGCTGCGCGTGGTCCGCACGGACGCGCTGCTGTTCGAGGTCACCGACGACGAACCCACCCTGCCCGCCCTGCTCACCACCGGCCCGCACGACGAGGCGGGCCGCGGGCTGCGCGTGGTCAGCCGGCTGGCCCGGGAATGGGGCGCCAGCGCCACCGGCCACCGCAAGACCGTCTGGTTCGAACAGGCCCTGACCGAGGGGCACTGAACCGGGGCGGGCCGCACCGAACGGACCGGCGCGGGCCGGACCGGGGCGGGCCGCACGAACGGGCCGACCCGAACGGATTCGGCCGGGGCGGGTCCTCCGAAGCGGGCCGGACCGAGTCCGGCCGTGTCCCGAGTGCGCGATCCGCCGCGGGTGCCGGCGGGTGTCCGGAGCCGGTACATCTCGTAAAGGTGCCCGCCCGCCCCTTGCCCCGCCCCACGTCACCGCGATATCCCGAGCACGGAACCGACCCGTGGGGAGATCGTATGAACGTCTCGGACAATTACCGTACCGCGTGGGAGAATTACTGGCGCGAAACGTCCGACGCCAGAGGCGAGGCGATATGGGACGCCGACCCCTCCCTGACCGCCGCACCGCACAGCGAACTGCTCCTGCCGTACGCCGACGCCAAGCGCCCGATCGTCGACCTCGGCTGCGGCAACGGCACCCAGACCCGCTACCTGGCCACCTGCTTCGCCCGCGCCGTCGGCGTCGACCTGTCGCACGCGGCGGTCGAGCACGCCCGTCGCGCCGCGGACGGCGACACCGTCGAGTTCCGGCAGCTCGACCTGACCGACACCGACGCCGTCCGCGCCCTGCACCAGCGGCTCGGCGACAGCAACGTCTACATGCGGGCCGTCATCCACCAGAGCGAACCGGCCGCCCGGCCCGCCGTGGCCGCGGCCGTCGCCGAACTCCTCGGCAGCGCCGGGCGCGCCTTCGTGGTCGAGCTCACCTCCGGCTCCCGGGACGTCCTCGCCCGCGCGGCCGCCGGGCCGGCCGGCCCGCCGCCCAAGCTGCGGCGCGTCTTCCACCACGGGCTCAAGCCGGCCGCCGCGGACGACGACGAGGTCCCGCGGCTGCTGGGCGAGGCAGGGCTCACGATCCTGGCCGAGGGCGAGACGACCCTGCCGCAGACCGAGTACCTCGCCGACGGCACCCGCATCGACCTGCCGGCACGCTGGTTCGTGCTCGCCCCGGCGGGGTCGTAGCCTCACCGCCGCCCGGCGCGTAACGTGACACGGCATGAAGATCCTCATCAGTGCCGACATGGAGGGTGCCACGGGCGTCACCTGGCCCGCCGACGTGCTGCCGGGGACCCCCCAGTGGGAGCGGTGCCGGTCGATGTTCACCTCGGACGTGAACGCCGCCGTGGAGGGCTTCTTCGACGGCGGTGCCGACCAGGTGCTCGTCAACGAGGCCCACTGGACCATGCGCAACCTCCTCCTGGAGCGGCTCGACGAGCGGGTGGAGATGCTCACCGGCCGGCACAAGGCGCTGTCCATGGTGGAGGGCGTCCAGCACGGTGACGTCGACGGCATCGCGTTCGTCGGCTACCACGCGGGCGCCGGCATGGAGGGCGTCCTCGCCCACACCTACCTCGCCAACCAGATCACCGGGGTGTGGCTGAACGACGTCCGGGCCAGCGAGGGTCTGCTCAACGCGCACGTCGTCGCCGAGTACGGCGTCCCCGTCGTCCTCGTCACCGGCGACGACGTCGCCTGCGAGGACGCCCTCGGGTACGCGCCCGAGGCGCCGAAGGTCGCCGTCAAGGACCACGTGTCGCGGTACGCGGCGGTGTGCCGGACCCCGGCCCGGACCGCGGCCGACATCCGGGCGGCGGCCAAGGAGGCCGCGCGGCTGGCGGTCCGTCACCAGCCGGTCCAGGCCGGTCCGGTCACGGTCGCCGTCGAGTTCGACGCCGAGCACCTGGCGCAGGCCGCCACCGTCGTGCCCGGCGTGGCGCGGATCGGGGAGCGGAAGGTGGCGTACACCAGCGCCACCATGTACGAGGGGATCAGAACGTTCAAGGCGGTCACCACGATCGTCTCCGCCGCCGTGGAGGAGCAGTATGGCTGACCAGCAGGCCCTGGACGAGGTGGTGGAGTTCACCTCCGGTCTGATCCGCATCGACACCACCAACCGGGGCGGCGGGGACTGCCGGGAGCGGCCCGCCGCCGAGTACGCGGCCGAGCGGCTGGCCGGGGCGGGCCTGGACCCCCTGCTGCTGGAGCGCACCCCGGGCCGCACCAACGTGGTGGCCCGGATCGCGGGCACCGACCCGTCCGCCGACGCGCTGCTGGTCCACGGCCACCTCGACGTGGTGCCCGCCGAGGCCGCCGACTGGCGGGTCCCCCCGTTCTCCGGCGAGGTCCGGGACGGGGTGGTGTGGGGCCGGGGTGCCGTCGACATGAAGAACATGGACGCGATGATCCTCGCGGTGGTCCGGTCCTGGGCCCGGCAGGGCGTACGCCCCCGCCGGGACCTCGTCATCGCCTTCACCGCCGACGAGGAGGCCAGCGCCGAGGACGGCTCCGGTTTCCTCGCCGACCGGCACCCCGAGCTGTTCGAGGGCTGCACGGAGGGCGTCGGCGAGTCCGGTGCCTTCACCTTCCACGACGGCGCCGGCCGGGAGATCTACCCGATCGCCGCGGGGGAGCGGGGCACCGGCTGGCTGAAGCTGACCGCGCGGGGCCGCGCCGGGCACGGCTCCAAGGTCAACAAGGAGAACGCGGTGACCCGGCTCGCCGCCGCCGTCGCCCGCATCGGCGAGCACGAGTGGCCGCTCAGACTCACCCCGACCGTGCGGGCCGCCCTCGCCGAACTCGCCGCGCTGTACGGCTTCGAAGCCGACTTCAGCGACGTGGACCGGCTGCTGGACAAGATCGGCCCGGCCGCCGGGCTGGTCGAGGCGACCGTCCGCAACAGCGCCAACCCGACCATGCTGGACGCCGGTTACAAGCTCAACGTCATCCCCGGTGAGGCGGTCGGGTACGTGGACGGACGCTACCTGGCGGGCTACGAGGACGAGTTCCTCGCCACCCTGGACGAGCTGACCGGCCCGGACGTCCAGTGGGAGTTCGCGCACCGCGAAGTGGCCCTCCAGGCACCGGTGGACGCGCCGGTGTACGCCCGGATGCGGGCCGCCGTCGAGGAGTTCGCGCCGGGCGGACACGTGGTGCCGTACTGCATGTCGGGCGGCACGGACGCCAAGCAGTTCTCCCGGCTCGGCATCACCGGCTACGGCTTCGCACCGCTGAAGCTGCCCCCGGACCTCGACTACCAGGCGCTCTTCCACGGGGTGGACGAGCGCGTGCCCGTGGAGGCGCTGCACTTCGGGGTGCGCGTCCTGGACCGCTTCCTGCGGACGGCCTAGGGGATGTCCCGTCGATCAGGCCGGGAGCCCGGGATGATCGGTCAGGCACCCCCCAGCTGGTGGAGGACGAGATGCTGAGAGCACCGTACGGTTCGTGGCCGTCGCCCATCGACGCGGCGCTCGCCGCCGCGCACGACGGCCGGCCCGAATGGGTGGACTTCGTCGGGGACGAGATCTGGTGGACCGAACCCCGGCCGGCCGAGGGCGGCCGCCGGGCCCTGGTCCGGCGGCGGGCCGACGGGACCGAGGAGCCGGTGCTCCCGGCGCCGTGGAACGTGCGCAGCCGGGTCATCGAGTACGGTGGCCGGCCCTGGGCCGGGACGGTCCACGAGGGCCGCCCGCTCATCGTCTTCGTGCACTTCGCCGACCAGCGGCTGTACCGGTACGAGACCGGCGGCGAGCCCCGTCCGCTCACCCCGGTGTCCCCGCTGGGCGGCGGCCTGCGCTGGGCCGAGCCCCGGATCGACCTCGCCCGCGGCGAGGTGTGGTGCGTGCTGGAGGAGTTCACCGGGGACGGCGCCGGTGACGTGCGGCGCGTCCTCGCCGCCGTACCGCTGGACGGCTCGGCCGCCGAGGACCGCGGCGCCGTCCGGGAACTCACCGACGGCCGGCACCGGTTCGTCACCGGGGCCCGGCTGTCGCCCGACGGCCGGTGCGCGGCCTGGCTGGCCTGGGACCACCCCCGGATGCCGTGGGACGGCACGGAGCTGCTGGTCGCCGACGTGACGGACGACGGCCGGCTGACCGGCCCACGGGCCGTCGCCGGCGGTTTGGACGAGGCCGTCGCGCAGGCCGAGTGGGCGGCGGACGGCGCGCTCCTGTACACGAGCGACCGCAGCGGGTGGTGGAACCTCTACCGCGACGGCAGCCCCGCGCCGCCCTCCGCGCGGCGGGATGCGGGTCCCGTTCCGCTCGCCCCGCGCGAGGAGGAGTTCGCCGGGCCCCTGTGGCTGCTCGGCTTCCGGTGGTTCGCGCCGCTGGACAACGGTCTGATCGCCGTCGTCCACGGCAGAGGTCCGACCGTGCTCGGGATACTCGACCCGGAGTCCGGTGAGATCGTCGACGTGGCCGGACCGTGGACCGAGTTCACCGGCATGCTCGCGGTGCACGGCGGGCGGGTCGTCGGCGTGGGCGGCAGCCCGCGCACCGCCTACGAGGTGGTCGAACTGGACACCGCCACCGGCCGCGCCCGCGCCGTCGGCGCCCGGCACCGCGACCCCGTCGACCCCGTCTACTACCCCGAGCCGCAGATCCGCACCTTCCCCGGCCCGGACGGCCGCGAGGTGCACGCCCACGTCTACCCGCCGCACCACCCCGGCCGCGCCGCGCCCGACGGCGAGCTGCCGCCGTACGTCGTCTGGGCGCACGGCGGCCCCACCAGCCGGGTGCCGCTCGTGCTGGACCTGGCGATCGCCTACTTCACCTCGCGGGGCATCGGGGTCGCCGAGGTGAACTACGGCGGCTCCACCGGATACGGCCGGGCCTACCGCGAGCGGCTGCGCGAGCAGTGGGGCGTGGTCGACGTGGAGGACTGCGCGGCCGTCGCCCGCGCCCTCGCCGACGAGGGCACCGCCGACCCCGCCCGGCTCGCCATCCGGGGCGGCAGCGCGGGCGGCTGGACCACCGCCGCCTCCCTCACCACCACCGACGTCTACGCCTGCGGCACCATCATCTACCCGGTGCTCGACCTCGCCACCTGGGGCCCGGGGGAGACCCACGACTTCGAGTCCCGCTACCTGGAGTCGCTGATCGGCCCGCTCGCCGAGGTGCCGGCCCGGTACGCCGAACGCTCCCCGACCAGCCACGCCGACCGGCTCACCGCCCCCTTCCTGCTGCTCCAGGGCCTGGACGACGTCATCTGCCCGCCCGCCCAGTGCGAACGCTTCCTCGCCCGGATCGCGGGCCGGGGCGTGCCGCACGCCTACCTCACCTTCGAGGGGGAGGGACACGGGTTCCGGCGGGCCGAGACCATGGTGCGCGCCCTGGAGGCCGAGCTGTCCCTGTACGCCCAGGTGTTCGGGCTGCACCCGGCACCGGAGATACCCCATGTGGAGCTGAGACCGTGAAGGAACTCGTCCGCCCGCACCGGCTGGCCCCGGGCGCGCGCGTGGCCGTCGTCGCCCCCAGCGGGCCGGTGCCCGAGGAGCGGCTCCAGGCGGGCCTCGACGTGCTGCGCGGCTGGGACCTCGACCCGGTGGCCGGACCCCACGTCCTGGACCGGCACCCCCGGTTCGGCTACCTCGCCGGCACGGACGCCGACCGGGCCGCCGACTTCCAGAACGCCTGGTGCGACCCCTCGGTGGACGCGGTGCTGTGCGCGCGGGGCGGATACGGCGTGCAACGGATGATCGACCTGCTCGACTGGGAGGCGCTGCGGGCGGCGGGGCCGAAGGTCTTCGTCGGCTTCAGCGACCTCACCGTCCTGCACGAGGCCATCGCCGGCCGCCTGGGCCTGGCCACGCTGTACGGACCGATGGCGGCCGGCATCGACTTCGTGAAGAACGCACGCGCCCAGGAGCACCTGCGGGCCACGCTCTTCGCACCCGAGACCGTCCGCACCATCGCCTCCGGCGGCACCGCGCTCGTGCCCGGCCGCGCCCGGGGTGTCACGTTCGGCGGCTGTCTGTGCCTGCTCGCCGCGGAGTGCGGCACACCGGACGCCCGGTCCTCGGCGCGCGGCGGGCTGCTCTGCCTGGAGGACGTGGGCGAGGAGACGTACCGGCTCGACCGGTACCTCACCCAGCTGCTGCGCTCCGGCCGGCTGGCGGGGGTGCGGGGAGTGCTGCTCGGCTCCTGGGAGGGCTGTTCGGACTACGCCGAGCTGCGGCCCCTGCTGGCCGACCGGCTCGGCGCGCTCGGCGTCCCGGTGGCGGAGAACGTCGGGTTCGGCCACTGCGAAGGAGCGCTGACCGTTCCGTTCGGGGTCGCCGCGGAACTCGACGCGGCGTCGGGGACGTTGACGCTGGACGAGCCGGCGCTGCGCTGACCGCCGGCCGGCGGGCACACCGCGGGCGGCGGAGCCGGTTCCCCCGCGCGGCGCGGCCGCCGGTGACGTCGTAGGCTGGCCGGATGCCCCACCGCGACCCCCGTCACCTCGCCGAAGGACCCCGCGTCGGCATCCGTCCCTTCACCCTCGCGGACGGACCCGAGTTCACCGCGCGGGCCCGGGAGAGCAAGGATCTGCACCGGCCCTGGCTGTTCCCGCCCGACAGCGAGCAGGGTTACGCCGAGTACGCCGGCCGGCTGATCGAGGACCCGGCCCGGGCCGGTTTCCTGGTGTGCGAGAAGGACGGCGGGGCCATCGCCGGCTTCATCAACATCAACAACATCGTGCGGGGCGGCTTCCAGTGCGGGGCCCTCGGCTACGGCGCCTTCGCGCACGCCGCCGGGCGGGGTCTCATGCGCGAGGGGCTGGACCTCGTGATCGGGTACGCGTTCGGGCCGCTGGGCCTGCACCGGCTGGAGATCAACGTGCAGCCGGGGAACACCGCGTCCATCGCCCTGGCCCGGGGCGCGGGCTTCCGCCTGGAGGGCTTCTCCGCGGACATGATCTACATCGACGGGGCCTGGCGCGACCACGAACGCTGGGCGCTCACCACGGAGATGCGCGCCGCCGGCTGAGGCCGCGCCCGTCGGCCGCCCGCGCGTGAGCGCTCAGCCGCGCTGGTCCACGTACTCGAAGACCGACCCGTCCGGATGCACGGCGAGCAGGTTGCGCCCCGCCGGCGTCGGCACCGGCCCCGCCACGATCCGGGCGCCGAGCTCGGTCAGCAGCCGGTGCGCCTCGTCCAGGTCCCGCACGGCGATCGTCGCCGCGACCTTGCGCAGGATCTCCAGCTCCGGCTCCGGGCCGCTCATCAGCAGGAACGAACCGACCGCGGCGACCTCGACGCCGCCGCGGTCGAACCGCAGCGCCCGGCCGCCCGCCAGGCGCTCGTAGAAGGGGACGGCGGCTTCGAGGTCGTCGACGCAGATGCGCAGCGAGGCGCCCAGAATCTCCATGCGGACGAGCGTAGTTGGGGCCGCCGGGTACGCGCAGCGCCCCCCGCCGGCCCCCCGGGCGTTACCCGCTGTGTCCGGCGGGTACCCGCAGGGCATGGACCGTTTGGATCACCTGGAACATCTGGACAAGCACCTCGTCGAAGAGCTGGCTCAGGTGGCACGCGAGACGGTACGCGACGAACTGCGCGAGCAGTCCCGCAAGCGACGCCGCACCGCCATGCTCTACGCCGCGTCGGGCGCGGCCGCGCTGTACGCGGGCGGCGCGGTGGCCCTCGCCGTGGGCCTCGCCCTGGCGATCGGCCTGCCCGGCTGGGCCGCCGCACTGATCACCGCCGCCCTGCTGGGCGTGGTGGCGTACCTGCTGCGCGGCGCCGCCCACTCCGGGCACGGGCCGCACGCCCCGCACCGCGTGGTCGGCGGCACCGCCCCCGGCGCGCCGCCCAGCGGCCTCGGCATGCCGTACCCGCCGATGCCGCCCAACCCCCCGGCCGACCCCGGTTCCCCGCACCACCGGGCCTGACCTCGAAGGTGATGCTGCCGCACCTCGTCATCCGGCGAGCCGCGGCAGCACCTTCGTGCGGTAGAAATCGAAGAAGCCCCGCTGGTCCGGCCCGATCTGGTTCACGTAGACCCGGTCGAACCCGGCGTCGGCGAACGCCCGCAGGGCCCCGACGTGCTGGTCGGCGTCGTCGCCGCACACCATGTTCTCCCGCACCATGTCCTCGCCGACCAGCGTGTGCAGCTGCTCGAAGTGCCGGGGCGAGGGCAGCACCTGGCCCATCTCGCCGGGCAGCAGCTCGTTGTACCAGAGCCGGTGCACGGTACGGACGCAGGCGTCGCGGTCGGTGCCGTAGCACACCTTCGTGCCGCCGCTGACCGGCTTGTCCCCGCCGCCGTCCGCGCGGAACCGGGTGACCATCTCCTCCTCCGGCGCCATCGTGATGTAGCCGTCGCCCACCCGGGCGGCCAGCGCGGTCGCCTTCGGGCCGAAGCCGGAGATGTCGATGGGGACGGGTTCGTCGGGGACGGTGTAGAGCCGGGCGTTCTCCACGGTGTAGTGGGTGCCGTGGTGGTCGACCTCCTCGCCGGTGAACAGCCGGCGCATCACCTCGATCGACTCCTCCAGCATCTCCAGACGCACCTCCGCCGGGGGCCAGCGGTCGCCGAGGATGTGCTCGTTGAGTGCCTCGCCGGTGCCGACGCCGAGCCGGAAGCGGCCCTGCGTCATCACCGCGGCGGTCGCCGCGGCCTGCGCCACGACCGCCGGGTGCATCCGCACGGTCGGGCAGGTCACCGCCGTCTCGATGGGCA
Organism: Streptomyces sp. NPDC013455; assembly: GCF_040632975.1. Taxonomy (NCBI): domain Bacteria; kingdom Bacillati; phylum Actinomycetota; class Actinomycetes; order Kitasatosporales; family Streptomycetaceae; genus Streptomyces; species Streptomyces sp. NPDC013455. The sequence goes on from NZ_JBEYCX010000015.1 coordinate 85,025, forward strand.
GGGAGACGGCCTGCGACAGTGCGCCGATCACCGACCACACGAACGCGCTCTGTCCCTGCGCGTCGTTCCACGGGTGGTAGTGGTCGGAGATCCACAGGGTCTGGAAGCCGGCCTGCTCGGCCATCCGGGCCTGTTCGACGAGGGCCGCGGGGCCGTGTTCCTCACTGGCCAGGAAGTAGCCGTACTCGGGCATGGAGAACCTCCGCGCGGGCCGGGCGGGCGCTGGTGCGAGCCCGGTCCTGGTGTGACTACGGTCGTGGTGGGATCCCGGTCGTGATGTGATCCCGGTCGTGGTGTGACGCGGGCCCGGCCCGGGTAACCGGGCCCGGCCGGGGCGAAACCCGGCCCCGGCCGAGTGCCGGCGGCGGGGTCCGTCGGGCCGCGACCGGCGTACGGGTGACGCGTCCGGCGTTTGGGTGCCCCGGCCCCGGTTACGCGGAAAACCTCGGACGAGCCACACCGCCGGAGGCGCACCGTGAGCCGACCTCGCGTCGTGATCGTCGGCGCCGGATTCGCCGGGTACCGGGCCGCCCGCACACTGGTCCGGCTGACCCGCGGCCGGGCCGACGTCATCCTGCTCAACCCGACCGACTACTTCCTCTACCTGCCGCTGCTGCCGCAGGTCGCCGCCGGCGTCCTGGAGGCCCGCCGGGTCACCGTGTCGCTGCCCGGCACACTGCGCGGGGTGCGGCTGGTGCTCGGCGAGGCGGACCACGTCGACCTCGACGCGTGCACCGTCCACTACACCGACCCGGAGGGCGGCACCGGCAGCCTCGGCTACGAACGGCTGGTGCTGGCCGTCGGCAGCGCCGACAAGCTGCTGCCCGTACCCGGCGTCGCCGAGCACGCGCACGGCTTCCGCGGGCTGCCCGAGGCGCTGTACCTGCGCGACCACGTGACCCGGCAGGTGGAGCTCGCCGCCGACGACGACCCGAAGACCTGCGCCGCCCGGTGCACCTTCGTCGTGGTCGGCGCCGGCTACACCGGCACCGAGGTGGCCGCCCAGCTCCAGATGCTCACCGCCCGGCTGGCCCGCCGCCACCCGCTGCCCGCGGGGCTGCGCCCGCGCTGGCTCCTGCTGGACCTGGCACCCCGTGTGCTGCCGGAGATGCGCGAACGGCTCTCGCGCACGGCGGACCGGGTGCTGCGCGCCCGGGGCGTCGAGGTGCGGACGGGCACGTCGGTGCGGGAGGCCACCCGGGACGGGGTCCTGCTCACCGACGGGGAGTTCGTCGCGTCCCGGACCCTGGTGTGGTGCGTGGGCGTACGGCCCGATCCGCTGGTGGAGGCCGTCGGGCAGCCGCTGGAACGCGGGCGGCTGATCGTCGACCCGTACCTGCGGTTGCCGGGCCGGCCGGACGTGTTCGCCTGCGGGGACGCCGCCGCCGTGCCCGACCTCGACCAGCCGGGCGAGCTCACGCCGATGACGGCCCAGCACGCCTGGCGGCAGGGCCGGGTGGCCGGGGAGAACGTGGCCGCCTCGCTCGGCCTCGGCCGGCGCCGGCGCCCGTACCGGCACCGGGACCTGGGCTTCGCCGTCGACCTGGGCGGGGCCCGGGCCGCCGCCGATCCGTTCGGGATCCCGCTGTCCGGGCCGGCGGCGGGAGTGGTGACCCGCGGCTACCACCTGGCCGCGCTGCCCGGCAACCGCATCCGGGTCGCCGCCGACTGGCTGCTGGACGCCGTCCTGCCGCGCCAGGGCGTCCAGCTGGGCCTCGTACGGTCCTGGTCCGTCCCGCTGGACACGGCCACCCCGGAACTGGCGCGGGTACCGGGCGGCCCCGAGCGGCACCCCGGCCCGAGCGCCCCCGCGACTCCCGCCGGCCCTGCCCCTCCCGCCGGCCCCGCCCACCGCACCGACCCCGCCGAGGCCGGCGATCCCGCCGGCCGGCCGAGCGCACCCGACCGACCCCACCGGCCGCACCGACCGAGCACCACCGAGCGCACCCGACCGACCGCACCGACCGAGCACGACCGAGCGCAAGGAGACCGAGGAGATTCATGAACACCGACCAACTGGCCGAACTGGGACAGCAGTTGCGCGTGGACAGCGTGCGGGCGTCCGCCGCCGCGGGATCCGGGCACCCCACGTCCTCGATGTCCGCCGCCGACCTGCTGGCCGTCCTGCTCGCGCACCATCTGCGGTACGACTTCGAGCGCCCCGAACACCCCGCGAACGACCGCTTCGTGCTGTCCAAGGGACACGCCTCGCCGCTGCTGTACGCCGGGTACAAGGCGGCCGGTGCGATCGAGGACGGCGAACTGGTCACCTTCCGCAAGCTCGGCAGCCGTCTGGAGGGGCACCCGACGCCCCGCCGGCTGCCGTGGGTGGAGACGGCCACCGGCTCCCTGGGGCAGGGCCTGCCGGTAGGCGTCGGTATCGCCCTGGCCGGCAAGCGGCTGGACCGCACCGGCTACCGGGTGTGGGTGCTGTGCGGCGACAGCGAGCTGGCCGAGGGCTCGGTGTGGGAGGCCGCCGAACACGCCGGCCACGAGAACCTGGACAACCTGATCGCCATCGTGGACGTCAACCGGCTCGGCCAGCGCGGCCCCACCCGGCACGGCCACGACCTGGACGCCTACGCCCGCCGCTTCCAGGCCTTCGACTGGCACACCATCGAGATCGACGGCCATGACGTCGACGCGATCGACCGGGCCTACGGGGAGGCGCTGTCCACCACCGGCCAGCCCACCGTGATCCTCGCCCGCACCCTCAAGGGCAAGGGCGTGGCCGCCGTCGAGGACCGCGAGGGCCTGCACGGCAAGCCGCTGCCGGAGGCCGAGGAGGCCATCGCCGAGCTGGGCGGGCCGCGCGAGCTGTCCGTGCGGGTGAGCGAGCCGCCGGCCGCCGCGGTCCTGCGCTCGCTCACCACCGAGGCCCTCCAGCTCCCGCGCTACGACCCGGGCGACGAGGTGGCCACCCGGGACGCCTTCGGCGCGGCCCTCGCCGCGCTCGGCGGCGCCCGCGGCGACGTGGTCGCCCTGGACGGCGAGGTCGGGGACTCCACCCGTACCGAGGAGTTCGCCAAGGCGCACCCCGACCGGTTCTTCGAGTGCTACATCGCCGAGCAGCAGCTGGTCGCCTCGGCCGTCGGCATGGCCGCGCGCGGGTGGGTGCCGTACGCCTGCACGTTCGCCGCGTTCCTCACCCGCGCCCACGACTTCGTGCGCATGGCGTCCATCAGCGGCTCCGGGATCAACCTGGTCGGCTCGCACGCCGGTGTCGCGATCGGGCAGGACGGGCCCTCGCAGATGGGCCTGGAGGACCTGGCGATGTTCCGGTCCGTGTACGGCTCCACGGTGCTGTACCCGTGCGACGCCAACCAGACCGCCCGGCTGGTCGCGGCCATGGCCGGTCTCGACGGCATCCGCTACCTGCGCACCTCCCGCGGCAAGACGCCGGTGATCTACGGCCCCGAGGAGGAGTTCGAGGTGGGCGGCAGCAAGACGCTGCGGTCGAGCGAGGGGGACCGGCTGACCGTCGTCGCGGCGGGGGCGACCGTGCCCGAGGCGCTCGCCGCCGCCGACCGGCTCGCCGAGGACGGCATCCAGGTGCGGGTGATCGACCTGTACTCGGTCAAGCCCGTCGACGCCGAGACCCTGCAGCGGGCCGCCGAGGAGACCGGCTGCCTGCTCACGGTCGAGGACCACCACCCCGAGGGCGGCCTCGGGGACGCCGTCGCGGAGGTGTTCGGCGACGGCCGGCCGGTGCCCCGCCTGGTCCGCCTCGCGGTGCGCACCATGCCGGGCTCGGCCGCGCCCGACGAGCAGCTGCACGCGGCCGGCATCGACACCGTGGCCATCACGGCGGCGGCCAGGCTGCTGGTCGAGGAGGCGGTCGTGCGATGAGCGACGCCGGCGCGCGCGCCGTACGGGCGGGCCGCCGCACGGTGCGGATCCAGCGGCCGGGGAAGGTGCTCTTCCCCGGCCGCGGGGGCGCGAAGGAGTACACCAAGGCCGACCTCGCCGACTACTACCGGTCCGTCGCGCCGTACCTCCTGCCGCACCTGCGGGGCCGGCCGCTGATGCTGGAGCGGTATCCGGACGGCCTGGACGGCCAGCGGTTCATGCAGAAGAACACCCCGGAGCACTACCCGGAGTGGATCACCCGCGCCGAGGTCGCCAAGGAGGGCGGCACGGTCACGCACGTCGTCTGCGACGACACCGCCACCCTGCTCCACCTCGCCGACCAGGCGTGCCTCACCCTGCACCGCTGGCTCTCGCGCACCGACCGGGCCCACGGCCTGCACCACCCCGACCGGCTGGTCTTCGACCTCGACCCGCCCGGCGACGACTTCGCCGCCGTCCGGGAGGCCGCCGCCTGGCTGCGCGAGCTGCTCGACGAACTCGGTCTGCCCGCCGCCCCGATGACCACGGGCTCGCGTGGACTGCACCTGGTCGTCCCGCTCGACGGCCGCCACGACTTCACGGAGGTGCGCGCGTTCGCCCACGACGTGGCGGAGCTCGCCGCGGCACGGCACCCGGACCGGCTCACCACCGCCGCCCGCAAACAGGACCGCGGCGGCCGTCTCTACCTCGACGTGCAGCGCAACGCCTACGCACAGACCGCTGTCGCCCCGTACACGGTGCGTGCCCGTCCGGGCGCGCCGGTGGCCGTACCTCTAACCTGGGAGCAGGTGGACGATCCGGGCGTCGATGCCCGCCGCTGGTCCCTGGCCGACGCCGTGGACCAGGCGCGCACCGATCCCTGGGCCGGCGTGCCGCGCCGCGGCCGCTCCCTGACGAGGCCGAGGAACCGCCTCGCGGCACTGCGTGGCTGACCCACGTACCCCCTGCGACCACGTGCGACGGCGTTCCCGCCATACGCGGTCCGCTCCTGAGGTTTGGCCAAGGATGTGGCGGCCACACGCAGGGGAGAGGTGGCCATGTCGAACGAAAAAAACACATCGCAGTCACAGGGTTCACGGGAAGCACAAGATTCCCGGGAGCCACAAGAGACACAGACCCCCAACGACAGGCACGCGGCGGACGGTGACCGTCCGACCCCCATGGAGGTGCTCCGCCAGGCGCGCGCCCAGCTCGCGGAACTCACCGGCCTCGCACCGGAATCGGTGTCCTCCTTCGAGCAGACCGAGGACGGGTGGGCGCTGGACGTGGAGGTCCTCGAACTGGCGCGGGTGCCCGACACCATGAGCCTCATGGCGAGCTACCAGGTCGAGCTGGACCAGCAGGGCCAGCTGACCGGATACCGCCGTGTCCGCCGCTACGAACGCGGCAGGGCCGACGCGCGCGGTGGCCGCTGAGCCGCCGCAGGCCCGCAGACCGCACACCGACAACGTATGAGGAGGAATCGCCGGCATGACTGTTGTCCCGGCACAGCAGACCGGAGGCGGAGGCGGCAGCAGTGGCCTCTACGACGTACTCGAGCTGGTTCTCGACCGCGGACTCGTGATCGACGCCTTCGTCCGCGTCTCCCTGGTCGGCATCGAGATCCTGAAGATCGACGTCCGCGTGGTGGTCGCCAGCGTCGACACCTACCTGCGCTTCGCCGAGGCGTGCAACCGCCTCGACCTGGAGTCCGGCCCGCACAAGAGCCCCGGCCTGCCCGAGATCGTCGGCGAGGTCACCGAGTCCGGTGCCCGCGGCAAGTCCAAGGGGGCACTGTCCGGTGCCGCGCAGACGATATCCGACGCCTTCAACCAGGCCCGGCAGGAAGGGGAGCCCGAGTCCCGGCCGCGCGCCCGCAAGGCTCCGGCGCGCCGTAAGGAGGAGCAGGAGTGAGCACCTACGTCTACGGGATCACCGCCCGTTCGCACCCCGCTCTCCCCGAGGGCATGACGGGCGTGGGCGAGCCGGCCCGGCCGGTGCGCGTGCTCACGGCCGGTGAGCTCGCCGCCGTGGTCAGCGACGCCCCGGAGGACCTGCGCCCCAAGCGCAGGGACCTGCTGGCGCACCAGAACGTGCTCGCCGAGGCCGGCGCCGCCGGCTGTGTCCTGCCCATGCGCTTCGGCAGCGTCGCCCCCGACGACGACGCCGTCACCCAGGTGCTGACCGAGCGCGCCGGACACTACGCGGAACGGCTGCGCGAGCTGGACGGCAAGGTCGAGTACAACGTCAAGGCCACGCACGTGGAAGAGGCCGTCCTGCACCTGGTGATGGCGGAGAACGCCGAGGTGCGGACCCTCGCCGAGGCCAACCGCCGCTCCGGCGGAGGCGGCTACGACGACAAGATCCGTCTCGGCGAGATGGTCGCCGCCGCCGTGAAGGCCAAGGAGGCCGAGGACGCCGGCGAGGTGCAGGGCCTGCTGGCGCCGGGCGCCGCCGCGGTCAGCGTGGGCCCCGAGTCCACCGGCTGGCTGCTGAACGTGTCGTACCTGGTCCCGAGGGACTCGGCCGAGGACTTCCTGGCCACCGTGGAGCAGGTCCGCAAGGACAGGCCCCACCTCGACCTGCGGGTCAACGGCCCGCTGCCGCCGTACAGCTTCGTCGAGCCCGGCCCGGCCCCGACCGCGGGCCACACGGCCGGCGCGGACGCCGGCGCGCAGTAGCGCTTCCGGCCCGAACGGAAGGAGACCACCGTGGGACTGATCGGCGAAGTGCTGATGCTGCCGTTCGCGCCCGTGCGCGGCAGCGCGTGGGCGATCAGGCAGGTGCTCCGCGAGGCGGAACGGATCTACTACGACCCCGCCACCGTACGGGCCGAACTCGCCCGCCTCGAAGAACAGCTGGAGGCGGGCGAGATCACCGAGGAGGAGTTCGACCGGCGCGAGGACGAGCTGCTCGACCGGCTGGAGACCGCACTGCGCTCCGGCGACACCACAGGCAACGGGACGTGAGATGAACCGAACGGCACTGGGCCTCGCCGTAGGGGCCGGATACCTGCTGGGACGTACGAAGAAGCTGAAGATGGCGCTCGCGGTCGGCTCCATGGTGGCCGGCAAGAAGCTCAACCTGAGTCCGAAGATGCTCGCGGACGTGGTGAACCAGCAGCTCCAGAACAACCCCCAGTTCAAGGAGATCGGGGACCAGCTGCGCCAGGACCTGCGCGGCGTGGGCAAGGCCGCCTCCGGCGCGATGGTCGAGCGGCAGATGAACACGCTCGCCGACCGGCTGCACGGCCGGACCGCACAGGTGCGCGACCAGCTGTCCGGGGCACTGCCGACCGGTTCCGGCGAGGAGCAGGACGAGGAGCAGGACGAGGAGGACACCCGCGAGGGGTCCGCCGGACGCGAGGACGAGGACCGCGGCGGCGACCGCGGCGGCGACCGCGAGGCCCGGCGGGACGAGTCGCGCGGCGAGGAGACGGCCGGGAAGGCGTCGGGGCAGAAGTCCCCCGCCAAGAAGGCCTCGGGCAAGAAGACGGCTCCCGCCAAGAAGGCGGCGGCCGGCAGGACGACCGCGGCCGGCAGGACCGCCGCGAAGAAGACGGCCGCGGCCGGCGGCGTGGCCCGGCGGGCCACCGGCGGACGGTCGAAGGACGGCGATGACCGATGAGCGACACCCTCGGATCCGCCACCTCGGCGGCGGGCAAGGCAACGGGCGCGGCCAAGGGCGGCCCGCTGACCGATCTCGCCCACAGTGAGGCCGCCGACCGGCTGAAGGCGGAGGCACAGGAGTACCTGGCCGCTCAGGCCACCCGGCTGCTGACCGGTGTCGGCCGCAAGCTCGGCCAGACCACCGTCAAGCTGAACGACATCGCCGAGGGCAACAGCCCCGGCTTCGCCAAGCTGGCCCTCGAAGGCGGCCGCAAGATCGCCGAGGGCAAGGGCCCGCTGCGCACCGCACTGGAGCTCGGCGCCTCCCGCGCCAAGGAGAACGTGATGGACGCGGTCAGAAACCTGGGGGGCGGCAAGGGCAAGAAGAAGGGCCGGGCGGGCGCCAAGCCCACCGTCATCATGGAGTCCGTCGACGTCGGAGTGCCGCTGCGCGCGGCCTACGACCAGTGGACCCAGTACCAGGAGTTCTCCACCTTCGCCAAGGGCGTCAAGAGCGCGAGCCGCGCCGACGACACCCACAGCGACTGGCAGGCGAAGGTCTTCTGGTCCAGCCGCAGCTGGAAGGCCCACACGACCGAGCAGATACCCGACTACCGCATCCAGTGGACGTCGGAGGGCGCCAAGGGCACCACGAAGGGCGTGGTCTCCTTCCACCGGCTGGAGGAGAACCTCACCCGGGTGCTGCTGGTCATGGAGTACTACCCGAGCGGACTGTTCGAGAAGACCGGCAACATCTGGCGGGCGCAGGGCCGCCGGGCCAGGCTGGACCTCAAGAACTACGCCCGCTTCATCACGATGAAGGGCGAGGCGGAGGACGGCTGGCGCGGCGAGATCCGCGACGGCGAGGTGGTCCGCAGCCACGAGGACGCCGTCGCCGAGGAGGAGCGCGAGGAAGGCGAGGAGCGCGAGTCCGAGGCGCGGGCACCCGATGAGGACACCGGGGAAGCCGAGGACACCGAGGACCGCGAGGCATCCCGGGAGTCCGAGGAGCCGGAGGAGACCGAGGCGGCGGACGAAGGAGCGGAAGAGGAGCCCTACGAGGACGAGGAGGGCGCCTACGAGGACGAGGACTACGAGGACGAGGAAGAGGGCCCGTACGAGGACGAGGCGGACGAGGACGAGGAGCCCGCGGAGAACGCGTACGAGGACGAGGACGAGGGCGAGGAGGAGTACGAGGAAGAGGAGCCCGAGTACGCCGAGCGCGGGAGCCGTCGATGACGACACCCGGCCGTTTCCCCGAGCCCTACGGCCAGGGATCCGGAGCGAACCTCGCCGACATCCTGGAGCGCGTGCTCGACAAGGGTGTCGTGATCGCGGGTGACATCAGGATCAACCTGCTCGACATTGAACTGCTCACCGTCAAACTCCGGCTCATCGTCGCCTCGGTCGACAAGGCCAAGGAGATGGGCATCGACTGGTGGGAGAGCGATCCGGCGCTCTCCTCCCGGGCCCGCCGCTCCGAGCTGGCCAGGGAGAACGCGGAGCTGAGAGAACGGCTCGCCCGGCTGGAGGAACTCGAGCCGGGCCGCGCCCCAAGGGAGGCACCATGACCGGACTGCGGTACGTCTACGCCGTCTGCCGTCCCTTCACGACGCCCCTCCAGGCGGAGCTCACGGGCATCGGGGGCGCCCCGCCCGCGCTGCTGCACCACCACGGGCTGGTCGCGGTCGTCAGCACGGTCCCGGAGGCCGACTTCTGCGAGGACGCGCTCAAGGCCCACCTGGAGGACCTCGACTGGCTGGCCGCGACCGCCCGCGCCCACGAGGGCGTGATCGACGCGCTCACCACGGTCACCACCCCGCTGCCGCTGCGGCTCGCGACCGTCTTCCGGGACGACAGCGCCGTACGGACGATGATCGAGACCCGGGAGGAGCACTTCCTGCGGCTGCTCGACCGGTTGCACGGCCGGGTGGAGTGGGGGGTCAAGGTCTACCTGGAAACCGAGGCCGCCGAGCCCGCGCCCGCCGTCGCGGACCGGCCCGCGAGCGGCCGGGACTACCTGCGCCGGCGCCGGGAGAGCACCCACGCCCAGGAGGAGCGGTGGCAGCGCGCCGAGGCGTTCTCCCGGTCGCTGCACGAGCGTCTCGCCCGGCACGCCGAGGAGTTCCGGCTGCACGCCCCGCAGAACGCCGCGCTCACCACGGTGCCCGGCCGGAACGTGCTCAACGCGGCCTATCTGGTGCCGCGCGCCCACTCCGAGGAGTTCGTGGAGCTGGTCGACCGGACGAAGGACGAGGAACCCGGGATGCGGGTGGAACTCACCGGACCCTGGGCCGCCTATTCGTTCACGGGGGAGGCGCAGTGACCGTCGTCGAACGGCGTGAGATCGCGCTCGTCGACCTGCTCGACCGGCTGCTGGCCGGCGGTGTCGTCATCACCGGCGACATCACGCTGCGCATCGCGGACGTGGACCTGGTCCGCATCGACCTCAACGCGCTGATCAGTTCGGTCAACGAGTCGGTCCCCTCACCCTTCGAGCCCATCGAGCCCATCGAGCCCATCGGGACCATCGAGCCCGTCGAGCCCTTCGAGGAGGGCGTGTGACCCAGCGCAACCGGCTCGACCTGGAACCCGACACGGTGGAGCGCGACCTCGTGAAACTCGTGCTCACCGTAGTGGAGCTGCTGCGCCAGCTGATGGAACGGCAGGCCGTGCGGCGCTTCGACACGGGCGAGCTGACCGAGGAGCAGGAGGAGCGGATCGGGCTCACCCTGATGCTGCTGGAGGAGCGGATGGCCGAGCTCCGGGACCGCTACGGCCTGCGGCCCGAGGACCTCAACCTGGACCTCGGCCCGCTCGGACCGCTGCTTCCCCGCGACTAGGGGGTGTCTCACCGATCATCCCGGGCTCCCGGTGATCCGGCCTGATCGACGAGACACCCCCCAGTTCACCTCACCGGCCATACCACCGGCCCCTGCCGCCGCCGGTGGTCGCGGTGCGGGTCAGGCTTCCGTCCGGCACAGGATCTCCCCGTGCAGGACCGCGAACCAGCCGTCCTCGCACCGGCCCCATTCCCGCCAGGCCTCCGACACCGCCCGCAGCCGCTCCTCGGTCGCGTGCCCGCCTTGCGTGGCACGGCCGGCGTAGGCGGAGTCCAGGGTGCGGTCCGCCCACAGGCCGCTCCACCAGGCGCGCTCCTCGGGCGTGTGGAAGGTCCAGGTGCTGGAGGTGGCCGTGACGTCGTGCAGGCCGGCGGCCCGGGCCCACGACGCCAGCCGGCGCCCGGCGTCGGGTTCCCCGCCGTTGGCGCGGGCCACCCGCTCGTACAGGTCCAGCCAGTCGTCCAGGCCGGGCAGCGCGGGATACCAGGTCATCGCCGCGTAGTCGGCGTCCCGTACGGCGATGAGGCCGCCCGGCCGCGTCACCCGGCGCATCTCGCGCAGCGCCCCCACCGGGTCGCCCACGTGCTGGAGCACCTGGTGGGCGTGGACCACGCAGAAGGTGTCGTCCGGGTAGTCCAGGGCGTGCACGTCGGCCACCGCGAAGTCCACGTTGGCCAGGCCGCGGGCGGCGGCGGTGGCCCGCGCCTGCTCCAGGACGCCGGGTGCCTGGTCGACGCCGGTGACATGGCCGTCCGGAACCAGGGCCGCCAGGTCGGCGGTGATGGTGCCGGGGCCGCAGCCGATGTCCAGGATCCTCATGTGCGGCTCCAGCGAGCCGAGCAGGTAGGCCGCGGAGTTGGCGGCGGTCCGCCAGGTGTGCGAGCGCAGCACCGACTCGTGGTGCCCGTGCGTGTAGACGGCGGTCTCGTGTGCCTTCTCCATGGCCGTACCCCTTCGTCCCTCGTCGGCGTACCGGCCGGACCCGCCCGCCGGTACGCCTCACCGTACGCCCGGCGGCCGCAATGTGAGATACGCGTTTCAGAAAATGGACTGACGGAGTGTCAGCGCGTCGGGTCCGGGAGGCCGGCGAGGTGTCAGGCGGACGCGTCCAGCGGGCGGTAGACCGTCAGGGCCTCCGGCAGCTTCTCCAGTACCACCTCGTCCGAGACCGCCGTGACCTCGCCGTCGTAGGCGAGCGGGGTGCCGGGGGCGAGGCCGGTCAGCCGCAGCCGGTTCACCTGCACCGCCGCATGGGCCGGCGAGCGGGTCAGCGGGCCCGCGACGGCCGCCGCGAGCAGCCGCAGCGCGGGCCGGCGGCTGCCGTGCACCACCCGCACGTCCAGCAGGCCGTCCGCGAGATCGGTACGCCGGCCCGGCGCGAGACCCATCCGGTGGTAGACGCCGTTGCCCACGAACAGCAGCCACAGCGGGCGCCGCTCCCCGCCCAGCTCCACCTCCAGGGGGTGCCGGTCGGCGCGCAGCACGCGCAGCGCGCCGAGCACCCCGGCCGGCCAGCCGCCGATCCGGTGCGACCACCGGTCCCGGGCCCGCACCAGTTCCGGGTACACGCCCAGGCTCAGCGTGTTGAGGAACAGGCCCTCCGTGTCCCCGGTGGCGAACCGGCCCGCGTCCACCCGGACCGCCTCGCCGTGCTGGACCGCGCGCGCCAGGTGGCGTTCGTCCTCCACGCCCAGGTCGTAGGCGAAGTGGTTGAGGGTGCCGCCCGGCAGCACCGCGAGCGGCAGACCGTGCCGCCAGGCGCACACCGCCGCCGCGTTCACCGTGCCGTCGCCGCCGCACACCCCGAGCACCCGCGCCCGCGCCGCCGCCTTCGCCAGCTCGTCGGCGACGTCCTCCGGCGCGCACTCCACGATCTCCGCCTTCGGCAGCGCGTCGTGCAGCGCGCGCACCCGCTCCGCGGTCCCCGAGGCCCGGTTGGCGACCACCACCAGACCCTCGCCCTCGGGCAGTGCCGGAGCCTCGGCCCGCGGCCGGGCCGGCCCCCTGACCTGGGCGCGGGTCGGCACCAGGCGCCGGACCAGGAAGGCGGCGCCCACGCCGAGCGCCGCCCCGGCCAGGACGTCGGTCGGGAAGTGGACCCCCGTGTACACGCGGGACACCGCCACCGAGAACGCCACCGGGGCCACCGCCGCACCCCAGGCCGGGGACTCCAGCGCGACCCCCGTGGCGAAGGCGGCCGCGGAGGCCGAGTGCCCGGACGGGAAGGAGGTGGTGATCGGCTGCCGCTTCAGCTGCCGCACCAGCGGCACCGGGTCCAGCACCGGGCGGGCCCGCCGTACCGAGCGCTTGCCGAGCGTGTTGATCGTCAGTGAGGCCAGGCCGAGGGAGGCCAGCCCCCGGGCCGCCGCCCGGCGCGCCCGCGGTGTCCGGCTCGCGGCCATCGCGGCGGCCGTGGCGAACCACAGCACCCCGTGGTTCGCGCTGCGGCTCAGCCGTGGCAGCACGCGCTCGGCGCCCGGCCAGTGCCGGCCGGCGGCGGCCTCGAACAGCCGGCCGTCGAGTTCGAGGACCGCGCGCAGGCGGCTGCGGGCGGCCCCGGGGGCAGTCAGGTCCAGGTCTGGGCTCATGGGGTGCGCTTACCCGGAAGCATCCGTTTCTTGTGCCCCCGCACCCCGGCCGGGCGCCCGCACCCGCGAGCCCCGCCGGCGCGAGCCCGCCGCCCGCGAGAGCCCCGCACCCGCGAGCCCCGCCCGCGAGAGCCCCGCACCCGCGAGCCCCGCCCGCGAGAGCCCCGCACCCGCGAGCCCCGCCGGCGCGAGCCCGCCGCCCAGGGGAACCCCGTATGCGCGAGGCCCGCCCGGTGCCGGCCGATATGCGTTTGCCCCCGGTCCCGGCCGACCCGGAGAATGCCCGACCATGGGACATCTGGAAGCCGCGCACCTCGAGTACCACCTCCCCGACGGCAGGACGCTGCTCGGCGACGTGTCCTTCCGGGTCGGTGAGGGGGCCGTCGTCGCCCTGGTCGGTCCGAACGGCGCCGGCAAGACCACCCTGCTGCGGCTGATCTCCGGCGAGCTGAAGCCACACGGCGGGACCGTCACCGTCAGCGGCGGCCTCGGCGTGATGCGCCAGTTTGTCGGCTCCGTACGCGACGAGACGACCGTACGGGACCTGCTCGTCTCCGTCGCCCCGCCCCGCATCCGCGCGGCCGCCCGGGCCGTGGACGAGGCCGAGCACGCCCTCATGACCGTCGACGACGAGGCCGCCCAGCTCGCGTACGCCCAGGCCCTCGCCGACTGGGCCGAGGTGCGCGGCTACGAGGCCGAGACGCTCTGGGACATGTGCACCACCGCCGCGCTCGGCGTCCCCTACGAGCGCGCCCAGTGGCGCCAGGTGCGCACCCTGTCCGGCGGCGAGCAGAAGCGGCTGGTGCTGGAGGCGCTGCTGCGCGGCACCGACGAGGTGCTGCTGCTGGACGAGCCGGACAACTACCTCGACGTACCCGGCAAACGGTGGCTGGAGCAGCAGCTCAAGGAGACCCGCAAGACCGTCCTGTTCGTCTCCCACGACCGCGAACTCCTCGCGCGCGCCGCCGAGAGGACCGTCTCCGTCGAACCCGGTCCGGCCGGTGCCGACGCCTGGGTGCACGGCGGTGGCTTCGCCACCTACCACGAGGCCCGCCGTGAACGCTTCGCCCGGTTCGAGGAGTTGCGCCGCCGCTGGGACGAGAAGCACGCCCAGCTGAAGAAGCTCGTGCTCAACCTCCGGCAGGCCGCCGCCGTCAGCCACGAGATGGCCTCGCGCTACCAGGCCGCGCAGACCAGGCTGCGCAAGTTCGAGGAGGCGGGCCCGCCGCCGGAGCCGCCCCGCGAGCAGGACATCACCATGCGCCTGAAGGGCGGCCGCACCGGCGTACGGGCCGTCACCTGCGAAGGGCTGGAACTGACCGGTCTGATGCAGCCGTTCGACCTGGAGGTCTTCTACGGCGAACGGGTCGCCGTCCTCGGCTCCAACGGCTCCGGCAAGTCCCACTTCCTGCGGCTGCTGGCCGGTGAGGACGTGCGGCACACGGGGGCGTGGAAGCTGGGCGCGCGCGTCGTGCCCGGCCACTTCGCGCAGACCCACTCCCACCCGGAGCTCCAGGGCCGCACCCTGCTCGACATCCTGTGGCAGGAGCACGCCCAGGACCGGGGCGCGGCCATGTCCCGGCTGCGCCGCTACGAGCTGACCCAGCAGGCCGAGCAGAGCTTCGACCGGCTCTCCGGCGGCCAGCAGGCCCGCTTCCAGATCCTGCTGCTGGAACTGCGGGGGGCGACCGCGCTGCTGCTGGACGAGCCCACCGACAACCTCGACCTGGAGTCCGCCGAGGCCCTCCAGGAGGGCCTGGAGGCCTTCGAGGGCACGGTCCTCGCGGTCACCCACGACCGCTGGTTCGCCCGCTCCTTCGACCGCTTCCTGGTCTTCGGCAGCGACGGCCGGGTCCGGGAGACCCCGGAGCCGGTCTGGGACGAGCGCAGGGTCGAGCGGGCCCGCTGACCCGCCTCCCCCCGGCCCGGCGGCGGCTGCTTCCAGCGCGGCAGCGCGCCCGCGCCGCTTGGTGTGTGCGGAGGCCCGGGACCCTGGGATGTTCGTACAGTGGATGCAGGAAGCGAGCTCCATGGATTCCTCCCGGAAATCACTCGGGGGCAGTGCGCGCCGGGCGGGTACCCGTAGGCCATGAACGAACAAGACGAGCGGGGCACCACGATGACCGGAGTCGACCCCAGCCGGCTGGACGACCAGCAGCTCATGAAAGAGCTGGAGACGATCCACCGCACGCGCCACGACACGCTCCTGTACGGCTCCAACGATGCTCTGCGGGCCCACAACGAGCGCATGGCGCAGCTGGAGGGCGAGTACCTGCGCCGGAATCCGCGCCGCCTGGTGAGCGCCGGCCGCACCCGTGAGGGCGCCCGCGAGCGCACCTCCGGCGAGGCGGCGGCGCCGGGCACGTCCGCCACCTGACCGGCCCCCGCACGAGACGCACCCGCGAGGGCCCGAGTCGGACACGCGAGGGCCGGCCCGCGCCGCGGGCCGGCCCATACTCCGTTCCGGTCGTTCCGGCCGGTCAGCCGGGCTCGCCGGCGAACACGTGCAGGAACGCGTCGCAGAACGCCTTCAGGTCGTCCGGCTTGCGGCTGGTCACCAGCTGGTTGGAGCCGTGGTCGCAGATCTTGACCCGCTCGTCCACCCAGGTGCCGCCGGCGTTGCGGATGTCCGTCCGCAGGCTCGGCCAGGAGGTGAGCACCCGGCCGCGTACGACGTCGGCCTCCACGAGCGTCCACGGGGCGTGGCAGATCGCGGCGACCGGCCGGCCCTGCTCGAAGAAGTCCTTCACGAAAGCGACGGCCTTCTCGTCCATCCGAAGGAAGTCCGGGTTGGCGACCCCGCCCGGCAGCACGAGACCGCCGAAGGACCCGGCCGACGTCTCACCCACCACCTCGTCCACGGGGAAGGTGTCCGCCTTGTCCAGGTGGTTGAACGCCTGGATCTTCCCGGACTCGGTCGACACCAGCACCGGTTCGTGCCCGGCGTCGGAAGCCGCCTTCCACGGTTCGGTCAGCTCGACCTGCTCGACGCCCTCGGGTGCCACCAGAAACGCGATACGCATGGTCTCTCAGTTTCCTTTCACTTTCCGCAGGACCGCCCGGTGGGCGCGGGCTCGCCGCTTCCTGGCCCGGGCCGCCCGCCGGCAGCGCAGCAGCTCCTCGCCGTACGGCAGCAGGACGCACGCGCCGATCGCGACACCGATGGCCGCCAGGTAGCCGGGCGACAGCGGGCGCCGGCGCGGCACCAGACGCCACGCGTCCGGATCGCCGCGCCCGCCCCGCAGCAGCGACCTCACCTGATCGGCGTGCAGACACATCAGCGAGGCCAGCGCGCCGAACGGCAGCGACTCCAGGAAGCTGTGGATGTGCTGCTCGACCGGCTTGAGCTCGCGGTCGCTGTTCTCGGCCGTCCGTACGTCCCACAGGGCGGTCGCCTCGTGCACCGCCGCCGCGCCCAGCTGGACGGTCAGCAGCAGGGGGTTGATCTCGTAGCGCAGGGTGAGCGCGATGGGCGCGCCCACCTCCGCCATCATCAGGGAGTGGATCAGGGACTCCTTCGTCCCCGTCGTGTCCTCGATCCGGGTGCGCCGGTGCATCAGCCAGTCGGCGAGTCCCGGCACGAACCAGCCGGGCAGCAGCCCGTAGAGCAGGAACCGCGTCGTGGCCTCACTCACGTCGACCGTGGAGCCGTTCGCGATCTCCGCCGCCTGGTCCCGGCTCACGCGCCGCCCACCAGCGCCACGGCCAGCTGCTGCACGTTCTCGTAGCGGTCGTCGTGCGGCAGCCGGGCCACCGCGTCGACCAGCGAGCCCGGAGCATGGCTGCGGCGCAGCGCCCGTGCCACCTCGCCCGGCTTCGCGGGGAAGGCGTGCCGGCTCAGGTGCCGGGCCAGCTCCGTCCGGGTCCGCTCCAGCGACGCCGGGGAGCCCAGACCGCCCACCGGTCCGCTCCAGACCTCGGGGTCGTCGTCCGCGGCCGGCTCCGGGTCGTGCCACTCCTCGACGCGCGTGGGGTGGCCGGACCGCAGCATCCCCTTCAGCTCGTGCTTCATCTCGTCGTCCCGGTGCACGCTCAGCCGGTCACTGCCTCGCTGCATGTTTCTCCCTCCAGAGGGTCGAAGGTCCGCACCGCGTACCCGGTGCCGCACGTCCGACACGGGGTCCGTGCCGTACGTCCGGCAGGGGGCCGTGCCGCACGGCTACTGCTTCTGCCGGCCGGGCAGGAACTCCTGCACCTTGGCCTTCAGCCCCTGCTTGAGCACCGAACCCCGGTCGGCGTCGCCCTTGAGGACCGACGCGGCCGTCGCCTGCATCTGCTCCCAGGTGGCGTGCGGCGGGATCGGCGG
Source organism: Streptomyces sp. NPDC013455 (assembly GCF_040632975.1). Lineage (NCBI taxonomy): Bacteria > Bacillati > Actinomycetota > Actinomycetes > Kitasatosporales > Streptomycetaceae > Streptomyces > Streptomyces sp. NPDC013455. Next base: position 102,198 of record NZ_JBEYCX010000015.1, read on the forward strand.
TACGGCCGGGTCGGTCAGGAACTCGATCACCACCGGCCCGTCCGCGGCCAGCGCGGCCCGCCAGCCCGCCTCCACGTCCTCCGGCTTCTCCACCCGGATCCCGGTCAGCCCGAGCGAGCGGGCGAACGCCGCGTACTGCACGTCCGGGAGCTCCTGCGAGGGCAGGAACGACGGGGCGCCCTCCATCGCCCGCATCTCCCACGTGACCTGGTTCAGGTCCTGGTTGTTCCAGACGGCGACCACCAGCCGCGGATCCGACCAGCGGTCCCGGTACTTGGCGGCCGTGATCATCTCCGTCAGACCGTTCATCTGCATCGCCCCGTCACCGACCAGCGCGACCACCGGCCGGTCCGGGTGGGCGAACTTCGCCCCGATCGCGTACGGCACCCCCGGGCCCATCGTCGCCAGCGTGCCGGACAGCGAACCGCGCATGCCGGGCCGCATGGTGATGTGCCGCGCGTACCAGTTGGCGACCGAACCGGAGTCCGCGGTGATGATGGCGTCGTCGGGCAGCAGCGGATCCAGCGCCCGGGCGACGTACTCGGGGTTGATCGGGTCGGCCGACAGCCCGGCCCGCCGCTCCATCGTCTCGTGCCAGCGCTTCACGTTCGCGCACACCGTGTCGTACCACTCGCGTCCGCGTCCCTCCGCCTTCAGCAGCGGAATCAGCCGCTGGAGCGTCGCCCTCGCGTCGCCGACCAGGTTCACCTCGTACGGGTAGCGCATGCCGATCATGTGCGGGTCGATGTCGATCTGCACCCCGCGGGCCTTGCCGAACTCCGGCATGAACTGGGTGTACGGGAAGGAGGAACCGATGGTCAGCAGGGTGTCGCAGTCCCGCATCAGCTCGTACGACGGCCGGCTGCCCAGCAGTCCGATCGGCCCGGTCACGTACGGCAGCTCGTCGCTCAGCACGTCCTTGCCGAGCAGTGCCTTCGCCACGCCCGCGCCGAGCAGCTCGGCGACCTCCTGCACCTCGGCCACGGCGCCCGCGGCACCCTGCCCGACCAGGACGGCGACCTTGTCGCCCGCGTTCAGCACGTCCGCCGCGCGGCGCAGCGCCTCGTCCGTCGGGGTCGCGGTGTAGTCGCTCATGCCCAGGCTGGAGGGCACCATCTTGAACTCGTGGGTCGGCGGGGCGTAGTCCAGCTCCTGCACGTCGCCGGGGATGATCAGCGCGGTCGGGCAGCGCCGGGCGTAGGCGGTGCGGATCGCCCGGTCCAGTACGTTCGGCAGCTGCTCGGGGACCGTCACCGTCTCCACGAACTCCGAGGCGACGTCCTTGTACAGCGTGTGCAGGTCGACTTCCTGCTGGTAGGAGCCGCCCATCGCGGTCCGGTCGGTCTGACCGACGATCGCCAGCACCGGGACGTGGTCGAGTTTGGCGTCGTACAGGCCGTTCAGGAGGTGGATCGCCCCGGGTCCCGACGTCGCCGCGCACACGCCGATTCGGCCGCTGAACTTGGCGTAGCCGACCGCCTCGAAGGCGGACATCTCCTCGTGCCGCGACTGGATGAAGCGTGGCTGGTCCTCGGCGCGGCCCCAGGCGGCGAGCAATCCGTTGATGCCGTCGCCCGGATAGCCGAAAACCTGGTCCACGCCCCAAGCGCGCAGGCGCTCGAGGATGTGGTCCGAGACCTTGGTGCCCATGAAGAGACCTCCCCGGTGGTACGAAGCGGACGATCCGGTCAGCGGATACCGAGTCACCTGACGGGTGGACGGAAAACCTCCGGGACGGGTCCGGAGCACCCGGACGGCCGTGTCCCGCCCCCGCCGTCACCCGTCCGGCCGTGCCCCGCGCCCGCCGCCACCCGTGTGTGCCGCGTCCCGCCCCCGCCGTCACCCGTCCGGCCGCGTGTGTCCCGCGAATGGGGTCCGGCCGCGCGCGGTGCGGCGCCGCGCGGGCTGTCATGACAGCGGGGGCACGACCCGCGCCCCCGTCACCCGGGCGCCGTACGGCGTCGCCGTCGTACCGGTGCGCCGGCGTACGCCGTCCGCCGCCGCCGTCCGCCGAGGAGTCCCTCCCATGCGCCGCACCGCCCGCGCCCTGTCCGTCGCCTTCGCCGCCGGTGCCGCGCTCGCCCTCACCGGCCCCGCTGCCCCGGCCGCCCGAGCCGTCCCCGCCGCCGCGGACGTCGCGGCCCGTCCCGCCGGCCCCGCCGCCCCGGCCGGCCCGGTCGCCTCGGACCAACCCGCCGGCCCCGCCGCCCCGGCCGCCCCCACCGGTCCGGCCGCCTCGGCGCAGCCCGCCGTCCCGGCCGCCGAGGACGGCTCCGGTACCGCCTCCATACCCGCGTCCTGCGACCCGCCGACCGTCCTGGTGCCGGACGTCCCGGTGCCGGACGTCCCCGGCGCCGCCGACCCCGCCGCACCGGCCCTCGCGGACGGCGTCCCCTCACCGGGCCCGGTCACCGGCGGCGGTGCGGACGGCAAGTCCTGCGCGGCGGACGCGCCGTCCTGCGGCACGGACCGGCTGTGCCCGGACCGCACCCTGTGCCCGACGGCGGAACCGTGCCGGGACACCGGCCAGGACGGCGGCGGCGGGACGGGCGACGGCCGGACGAGCGGCGGCCGGGACGGTGGCGGCCTGGACGGCGGTGGCGTCCTGGACGGCGCCCGGCAGGAGGGGGGCGGCCCGGACCCGGCCCGCTCGGAGGAGGGCGCCCGCGACACGTCCGGCCAGGTCGGAGGCGGGCATGACGGAGGCGGGCAGGACGGCGCCCGGCAGGAGGGCGGTGGGCAGGACGGCGCCCGGCAGGAGGGCGGTGGGCAGGACGGCGGCGGGCGGGGCGAGGCCCGGCAGGACGGCGACGGGCGCGCGTGCACCGGGGGGTCCGGATCCTGCACCGGCGAAGACCACGGGTGCGGGGAGTCCGGCGGCACGTCCTGCCCGGACGGGCACGGCTGCCGCGAGCCGCACGACGGCCGCGACTGTGCCGCGGCCACCGTCCAGCGGGGCGTCGACGCCGGTCAGGGCGGCACCTTCAACGACTCGGTCCCGGCACTGGCGGCCGGCGCCGCCCTCATCGCCGCCGCCTGCGCGGGCGCCGGCTACCGGGTGTACGGCCGCAGACGGGCCGCGCGCATGTGATCCGGGCAACTTCGGACAGCGCCCATGGAGGGCCGTCCAGCGGGTACACACCCTCCCGTAGGGCCAGGCAGGACACCCCACCGGCGCCGGAAGCCGCGCACCCGGCACGAGACACCGAACCGCACAGACCACACCGAACCGGACCGAGTCCGGCGCACAGCGAACCACCAGGGCCAGCGAAGCGGCCACGAGGACGACACGGCGGCCCACGCGGACGGGACGTTCCGCACACGGCGCCACCACGGAAACCACGGCGCCCCCACGGAAACCACGGCACCACCACGGAAACCACGGCACTACCAGCACCACGGCACCACGGACTGCGCGGAGGCGGAGATGCGGCGGACGGACCCCGGCGAGGGCCACGGCCCGGTCCGCTACGGCCCACCCCTGCCCGGCGACGGCCTGCCCGTGCTCCCCGAACTCTCCGCCGTCCTCGCCGCCGCCGCGGGCCGCGCCGACGCCCCGCCCGTCGGCGGGCCCCCCGCCCTGCTGGAGGCCGCCTGCGGCTACTGGACCCGGCGTGGACTGCCCTGCGCCCCGGACCGGGTGGCCGCCGGACCCGGCGCCCCCGCCCTGCTGCTCGCCCTGACCGCCGCGCTCGCCGGCGACGGCGCCGACGTCCTCGTGCCCCGCCCCTGCGCCGCCTGGTGGGCGCCCTACGCCCGGATCCTCGGCCGGCCCGCCTTCCACGTGCCGACCCCCGCCGAGAGCGGCGGCGTGCCCGATCCGTACGCCCTGCTGGAAACCGTGCGCCGGGTCCGCGCCGAGGGCGGTGACCCACGGCTGCTGGTGCTGTCCGTCGCCGACGACCCCACCGCCACCGTCGCCCCGCCGGAACTGCTGCACGAGACCGTCGAGGCCGCCGCCGCCGAGGGCCTGCACCTGGTCAGCGACGAGACCTGGCGCGACACCGTGCACGCCCCGCGCGAGACCGTCCTGCTCAGCCCCGCCGAGATGTGGCCCGACCAGGTCACCGTCGTCACCGACCTGGCCGGCGCCCTGCTGCCCGTCGGCTGGCCCGCCGCCGTCGCCCGCTTCCCGGCCACCGGCCCCGGACGGGGCCTGCACGCGCGCGTGCTCGACATCCTCACCGCCCTCGGCGCCCGCATCGCCGCACCGGTCGCCGCGGCCGCGGGCTACGCCCTCGACGAACCCCCGCCCGTCACCGAGCGCCGCGAGGCCACGGTACGGCTGCACGCGCGCGTGGCCGCCGCCGCGCACGCCGCGGTCGTCGCCGCCGGCGCGTTCGCCCGGCCGCCGCAGGCCGGCCGCCACCTGTACGCCGACCTCGGGCCGCTGCGCGAACCGCTCGCCGCCCAGGGCGTCGGCGACGCGCAGGAACTGGAGGACCTCCTCACCGCCCGGCTCGGCATGCCCGCGCCCGGCGGCCACCGCTTCGGCGACGACCTCGGGGCGCTGCGCGTGCGGCTCGCCACCGGGCCGCTGCTGGGCGGCACGGACGAGGAACGCGCGGAATGCCTCATGTCGCCCGCGCCGTTGGAACTGCCGCACGTGCAACGCGCGTTGATCTCCTTGAGGTCGGCCTTCGACGATCTACGCGACGACGCTCAGCGATGGGAGCCTCGATGACGCAGCAGACGCATGAGCCCGCCCCGGCCACGACGGCCACGGAAGCCGGGGAACCCGGCACGCCGGCCCCCCTCGCGCCCCCTTTCCCCCCGCCCCCGGCCGCCCCCCGCCCCTTGGGCGAACACCGGGTGTGGCCGCGGACCTTCCACGACCGGCTCACCGCGCCGCTGCCCGGACTGAAGGGCCTCGCCCGCTTCGCCCGCGAGGGCGCCGTGCGGCCCGGACCCGACGGCCTCGCCGACATCCCCCGCCTGCCGTACGCACCGGCCCCGCTGCCCGGCGTCGGCACCCGCACCGTCGCCGTCTCCTGGGCCGGACACGCCAGCTGGATCCTCCGCGTCGGCGGGCTCACCGTCCTCACCGACCCCGTCTGGTCCCAGCGCATCCTCGGCACCCCGGCCCGCATCACCCCGGTGGGCGTGCCCTGGGAGGACCTGCCCCGCGTCGACGCCGTCGTCATCAGCCACAACCACTACGACCACCTGGACGCCCCCACACTGCGCCGGCTCCCGCGCGACACCCCGGTGTTCGTCCCCGCCGGTCTCGGCCGCTGGTTCCGCCGCCGCCGGTTCGGCTGCGTCACCGAACTGGACTGGTGGGAGGGGGCCGAACTCTCCGGCGTCCGCTTCGACTTCGTCCCCGCCCACCACTGGTCCAAGCGCACCCTGACCGACACCTGCCACAGCCTCTGGGGCGGCTGGGTCCTCACCGCGCCCGACGGCCGGCGCGTCTACTTCGCCGGCGACACCGGCTACGGCCACTGGTTCTCCCGCATCGGCCACCGGTACCCGGGCATCGACCTCGCCCTGATGCCCATCGGCGCCTACGACCCCCGCTGGTGGCTCAGCGACGTCCACTGCGACCCCGAAGAGGCCGTCCGGGCCACCCTGGACCTCGGCGCCCGCCGCATGGCGCCCATGCACTGGGGCACGTTCGTCCTGTCGGCGGAGCCGGTCCTGGAACCGCTCACGCGCGTGCGGGCGGCCTGGGAGAAGGCCGGCCTGGAGCGGGAGGACCTGTGGGACCTGCCGGTGGGCGGGTCGAGAGTGCTGGAGTGAACCTCACCCGGTGGCCCGCACCCGCCGCCACACCCCGGGTGCCGCGCTGACGACGACGGTCAGCGCGACCGCCACCACGACCCCCTCCCACGGCTCCGCGAACAGCGATCCCCCCAGGATCCCGATCACCTGGTACGTGGCCGCCCAGGCGAGGCACGCGGGCGCGTTGCCCCGCGCGAACCGCCGCAGCGGCCACTCCGCCATCAGACAGGCCAGCATCACCGGTATCCGGCCGGCCGGCACCAACCGGGACAGCACCAGCACCGCCACCCCGTGCTCGGCCAGCTTCCCCCGCGCCTGCGCGAGCCGTTCCTCCGGCGCCCGGGAGCGGATCGCCTCCAGCCACCGCGACCCGTTCGCCGACCGCATGCCGCGCCGCCCCAGCCAGTACAGGGCGACGTCCCCGAGGAACGCCGCCAGGGAGGCCGCCACGAACACCAGTCCCAGCGCGAACGGCGCCGTCTGATGGAACGCCACCACCGCCGCCGAACTCACCAGCGCCCCGGTCGGCACCACCGGCACCAGCGCCCCGATCAGCACCAGCAGGAACAGCGACGGATAACCCACCACCTGGTGCGCGGACTCGGGCGTCACCGGTCCCGACGCCCCGGCGAGCCACGTCACCGCGCGACCTCCAGCCGCACACTCTCCCCGTGCCCCAGCTTGTGCACCGCCACCCCGGGCGCGGCCACCGCCGCCAGCCGCACGAACTCGTCGCCCGGCGCGTGGAACTCGTGCGGGCGCACCGCGTCCATACCGATCGGCCAGTACGTCCCGTAGTGCACCGGCACCGCGGCCCGCGGCGCCAGCCGGGCCAGCGCCCGCGCCGCCCGCCCCGCGTCCAGGTGCCCCTCCCCGAGATACGGACCCCAGCCGCCCACCGGCAGCAGGGCCACGTCCACCGGCCCGACCCGCTCGGCCATCGCGTCGAACAGCCCGGTGTCCCCGGCGAAGTAGGTCCGCGCCCCGCCCTCCACGACGTACCCCAGAGCGGGGGAGCGCTGCGGACCCACCGGCAGCCGCCGCCCGTCGTGCGCCGCCGGCACCACCCGGACCCGTACGTCACCGATCCGCACCTCGTCCCCGGGCGCCACCTCCGTGACGCACAGCTGCCGAAGCCGGCGCAAGCCGGGCACCGCGCGTGGTGCGCCCCGGGGCACGAGCAGGCGCGTGCCCGGGTCGAGACAGGCCAGCGAGGGCAGGTGCAGATGGTCGGCGTGCAGGTGGGAGACGAGCGCCACGTCGGCACGACGGGCCTCGGCGGGCGGCACGGCACCCCGCCGGCGCCGCAGGTGCGCCAGCCGGCGTGCGAACAGGGGATCGGTGAGCACCCGGATGTTCGCATCCTCCACCGTGCAGGTGGCGTGACCCCACCAGGTGATCTCCACCGGCACCTTCTTCGCCTCCTTCACGCGACTCCCCGAAGCCTACGGGCAGGAGTAGGGTCGGCGGCGAAACCCGGAGGTGAGGGGGACGCCATGGGACAGCTGCGGGGTGCCGTAGGTGCGCTCACGACGGTGCGGGTCACCGCGATCGCCAGCCTGACACCCCTGGAGGAGCTGGAGGCCGATCCCTTCCTCGTGGACTCGCGCAGCCAGCACGCCATGTGCGCCCGCTGGGCCGCCGAGCGCGGCTACGTCATCGTGCGGGAACTCCTCGTCGGCGGACTGCGTTTCGACCATTGCGCCCTGTGGGACGGGATCCGGCCCGGCGTGGACGTGTTCGTCGCGCCCAGCCTCCGGGTGCTGCGCCGGGCCCTGTCGTCGGTGGAGGAGTTCACCGCCGAGTGCGCCCGCCGGGGCGTGCGGGTCGAGACCGTGGGGCGGGCCGAGCCGTCGTACGACGCGCAGATGAAGGCGCGGGTGCACCGGAGGCTGTCGATGCCGACGGCGGGGTACGACGGCCGCTGACGCCACCGGCCCGCCCGAGGGGGCCCGTTCCGGTGTGACAGGGTGGACCCGGCCCGGCCGGGCGGAGCGGCACGGGCGTGTGTCCGCCGGCGCGCCGGGAGAGAGCCGGGACGGCGGGAGAGAGCCGGAACGTGAGGTGTGCGGGGCGTGCGGGACGTACGGTGGCGGCGGATCGCCAGTCAGATCGGTCGGAGCATCGCCGTATGGGCGGTCTCCACACTCACCATGCTGGCCCTCGCGGGGGCGCTGCCCGACTTCCAGCTCCAGTCCGCCGACGGCGACAGCGCCACCCGCATCGCCGTCACCGCCGCCTCGGGGGCCGGCGCCTTCGGCATCCTCTCGGCCGTCGTCTGGCCGCTCCTGGTCCGCCTGCTGCTGCTCGTCCCCGCCTTCGTCCTCGGCCTGCTGGTCTTCTTCCTCAACGGCTCCCTGCTGCTGCTCGCCCTGCGCGTCAACCCCTCCGGCCGCGGCGAGGCGGCCCCGGAGACCGCGGTCATCGTGGCCGCCGTGATGTCCGCCGTCGCCTCGGCCACCGGCGCGGCCCTCGCCGTCCGCGACGACGAGACCTACCGGCGCCGCCTGCACCGCCTCGCCACCCGCGGCCGCCGCGCCCGGCCACCGTGCCCCACGACCCCCGGTCTGGTCTGCGTCCAGCTCGACGGCGTCGGCCACGACGTCCTCACGGACGCGGTCGACAAGGGCCTGATGCCGACGGTCGCCCGCTGGCTGTCCGCCGGCGACGGCACCCGGCCGGCCGGTGACGCCGCACGCCTGGCCGGTGACGCCGCACGCCCGGCCGGTGACGCCGCACGGCCGGCGGACGACGGGCCGGGGCCGGCGGACCGGGGCGGGGACGCGGCGGGCGACCGCGTCCGGCCCGCCCACCGGCCCACGCACCGGCCCACGCACCGGCTCACCCCCTGGCGCACCGACTGGTCCAGCCAGACCGGCGCCAGTCAGCTCGGCATCCTGCACGGCAGCAACTTCGACGTCCCGGCCTTCCGCTGGTACGAGAAGGACCGCGGCGAAGTGATGGTGTGCAACCGGCCGACGAGCGCCGCCGAGCTGCAGCGCCGGGCCGCCCTGCGCACCGGCGACGGCGGACTCCTCGCCGTCGACGGCGCCAGCCGCGGCAACCTCTTCAGCGGCGGCGCAGGGGAACAGGCCCTCGTGCTGTCGATCGCCACCCGCCGCCGGGACCGCGCCAACCGGTCCCGCGCCGGCTACTTCGCCTACTTCTCCGACCCCGCGGGCGCCGTCCGCACCGCCCTGTCCTTCGTCGCCGAGGTGGCCCGCGAGATCGGCCAGTCCACCCGCGCCCGCCTCCGCGGGCAGCGTCCGCGCGTCGGCCGGGGCGGCCTCTACCCCTTCGTCCGGGCCTTCGCCACGGTCGTGGAGCGGGACGTCGTCGTCGCCGCGGTCATGGGCGACATGCTCGCCGGCCGCAGCGTCGTCTACGCCGACCTCGTCGCCTACGACGAGGTCGCCCACCACTCCGGCCCGCGCAGCCGCGACGCCGAGAAGGTCCTCCAGCGCCTCGACCGGTCCCTCGCCCTCCTCGAACGGGTGGCCGAACACGCCCCGCGCCCCTACCGGATCGTCGTCCTCTCCGACCACGGCCAGAGCCCCGGCGAGACCTTCCGCGCCCGCTACGGCCTCACCCTCGCCGACCTCGTCCGGGCCGGCTGCGGACTGCCCGTCCCCCGCCGGGCCGGCCGTACCCGCAGCGGCGCGGAAGCCCGGGCCGCCGTCCGCGCCGCCCTGCGCCGGCCGGTGGAGGAGACCGGCGAACGCCCGGGCCCCGCCCGCGGCCGGGAACCGATCGTGCTGGCCTCCGGCAACCTGGGCCTGGTCTCCTTCCCCGACGTCCCGCACCGCATGACCAAGGAGGAGATCGACGCCCGCCACCCCGCCCTGCTCGCCACCCTCGCCAATCACCCCGGCATCGGCTTCCTGCTGGTGCGCAGCGCGGAACACGACGGCGTGGTACTGGGCGCCCACGGCGCGGAGATCCCGCTGGCCGAACTCGACGACGAACGCGGTCCGCTGGCCGGCTTCGGCCCCGGCGCCGCCGACGCCGTGCGCCGCACCCACTCCTTCCCGCACACCGCCGACATCATGGTGAACTCCGCCCTCGACCCGGACGACGGCGAGGTCCTCGCCTTCGAGGAGCAGATCGGCTCCCACGGCGGGCTCGGCGGCGCCCAGTCCCGCCCGTTCCTGCTCTGGCCGCGGGAGCTGTCCGAGCCGGCCGCGGACGGGGCGGAACCCGTCGGTGCCGAGCGGATCCACCACGTACTGCGCCGCTGGCTGCGCGAACTGAACGGCCCGCGGCTGTCCGTGGCCGCGGCGGAGGAGGAGCGGGCGGCCTGAAAAATCGGCTGCGGCCGCACGGCACACCTCCCACACTGTTCGAGTCGTACGTCCCTGTCGAACACCACCGAGGAACCCCGCCTTGCAGGCTGCCGTCAGCGTCACCCCCGCCCGCGTCCCCGAACTCCTGCTCGGACTCGCCACCGTCCGGCCCGTCTTCCTCTGGGGCGCCCCGGGCATCGGGAAGTCCTCGCTGGTGCGGGAGTTCGCCGCCTCCCTCGGCCTGGAGTGCGTGAGCCTGCTCGGCACCCAGCTGGCACCCGAGGACCTGATCGGCGTACCGCAGATCCGCGACGGACGCTCGGTGTTCTGCCCGCCGGAGGCGATCGCCCGGGACGAGCCGTACTGCCTGTTCCTGGACGAGCTCAACGCGGCCACGCCGGACGTGCAGAAGGCGTTCTACTCCCTGATCCTGGACCGCCGCATCGGCTCCTACGAACTTCCCGCGGGCTCCATCGTCATCGGCGCCGGGAACCGCGCCACCGACAACGCCCTGGCCCGGCCGCTCGCCTCCGCCCTGGTGAACCGGCTCGCCCACGTCCATCTGGAGGTCTCCGCGACGGACTGGCTGGCCTGGGCCGCCGGCAACGGCATCCACCCGTGGATCACGGACCACCTCACCGACCGGCCGGACCACCTGTGGTCCAAGCCGCCGAAGACCGAGGAGCCGTTCTCCACGCCCCGCTCCTGGCACATGCTCTCCGACGCCCTGCACTCCTTCGGCCCCGGCCTGGACGAGCCGACGCTGCACGTCCTCGCGCACGGCACGCTCACCCCGGCGCACGCCACCGCGTTCTGCGGCTACGTCAAGGTCGTGCGCAGCCGGTTCGGGATCGAGGCCATCCTCAAGGGCGACGCCGGCTGGCCGCACCGCCTGGAGGACCGCGACCTGCTGTACTACCTGGCCGACTCCTTCCGCGGCCGGCTGGTGAAGGAACTGCCCGCCGGCAAGGAGCACATGTCGGCGCACGGCCGGCAGGTCGCCCACCGCGCCAAGGCCCTGCTGGTCCAGCTCGCCGAGATCTCCGTCGAGGTCGCCCAGACCGTCATCGCCTCCGACGCCGACGGCAACCCGGTCCTGCCCTCGTGGTTCCTGGTCGAGGCCGCCCGTGACATGCCCCGGCTGGTGGAGGCGCGGCGGTGAGCCGCACCCGGCCGAAGCAGAAGCGGGACCGGGCCGGCGAGGCGTTCGCCGAGGGCCTGCGGCTGCTGCGCGCCAACCCGGCGCTCGCCGCGGTGCACTTCGACACCTGCCGCAGCGAGAGCTGCTCCTTCGCGCCCCGCGAGGGCCTGCTCGCCGTCGACTCCGACGGCACCGTGCACGCCCACCCCCACCGGCTCGCCGAGCCGGGCGCCTGGGCGTGGGCGCTCGCGCACGCCGCCCTGCACCTCGGCTTCGGGCACCTGCCGGCCGCCAAGGGCCCGCGCGAGCAGCCCGACCGGTACGACCTCGCTGCACGCTGCGTCGTCGTCAACCGCTTCCTGCTCGGCTTCCCCGTCGGCACCGCCCCCGAGGAGCTGCCGCAGAGCTACCCCGACGGCGACGAGGAGCAGCTCGCAGCCCGCTGGCGCGCCCACGGGCTGCCCCCCGCCTACGAGCGCTGCGGCACCGCCGGGCCCGCCGCCGACCAGGTGCTGACCGAGTGGCCCACGTGGTGCGGGCCCCCGCCGGACCGCCAACTCGCCTTCGCCACCGCGCTGACCCGGACCGTGTCCGCCGCGATGGACATGGCCGGCGGACGCCTGGACAGCCTCGACGGTGAGCGCGTCCCACGGCGGCCCTGGGAGAGGGCCCTGAGCTGGTTCGTCTCCTCCTACCCGCTGCTGGGCGGCATCGCGGCCGGCATCACCCTGGTCGCCGACGCCGAACTGGCCCGCGCCCACGGCATCCAAATCGCCGCCGTCGACCCCGAGGCCGGCGAAATCTACGTCAACCCGCTGCGCACCTTCGAGGACGAGGAGTGGCGGTTCATCCTCGCCCACGAGATGCTGCACGCCGCCCTGCGCCACGGCGACCGCTGCGGCACCCGCGACCCCTACCTGTTCAACGTCGCCTGCGACTACGTCATCAACGGCTGGCTGGTCGAGATGCAGGTGGGAGCCATGCCCGAGGGGCTGCTGCACGACCCGGGGCTGGCCGGTCTGTCCGCCGAGGAGGTCTACGACCGCATCGCCGTCGACCTGCGCCGGATGCGCCGCCTGGCCACCCTGCGCGGCAAGGGCGCCGGCGACGTCCTCGGCGGTCCACTCCGCCCGGCCGGCGACTACGTCGACCTGGACGCGTTCTACCGCCGCGGCCTGGCCCGGGGCCTCGACCTGCACCAGGCGCAGGACCGCGGGTACCTGCCCGGCGGCCTCGTCGAGGAGATCCGTGCCCTCAGCCATCCGCCGCTGCCCTGGGACGCCCGACTGGCGCGCTGGTTCGACGAGTTCGTGCCGCGCCCGGAGCCCGTGCGGTCCTACGCCCGCCCCGCCCGCCGCCAGGCCGCCACCCCGGACATCCCGCGCGCGGGCCGGTACTTCCCGCCCGAGGAGATCGCCCGCTGCACCTTCGGTGTCGTCCTCGACACCTCCGGCTCGATGAGCCGCACCCTGCTCGGCAAGGCGCTCGGCGCGATCGCCTCCTACGCCGAGGCCCGCGACGTGCCGGCCGCGCGGGTGGTGTTCTGCGACGCGGCCCCGCACGACGCCGGTTATCTGCCGGTCACCGAGATCGCCGGCCGGGTGCGGGTGCACGGGCGCGGCGGTACGGTCCTCCAGCCCGGCATCGACCTGCTGCACCGGGCCGAGGACTTCCCGCCCGCCGCGCCGGTGCTGATCATCACCGACGGCTGGTGCGACGCGCTGCGGGTGCGCCGGGAACACGCCTACCTGATCCCGCAGGGTCGTCTCCTGCCGTTCACACCGCGTGGGCCGGTCTTCAGAGTGCGATGAGCCCGGATGTGATCGGATAGGAGACCCGGGTACCCCGGAACCGCGACACTCGCGAAAGGAAGCATCGTGGCAACCACGCGCACCGCGCACACCGTCTGGGAGGGCGAGCTGCTCACCGGCAGCGGCACCGTCACCTTCGACTCCTCCGGCATCGGCAGCCAGCCGGTGTCGTGGCCCTCGCGCGCCGAGCAGGCGAACGGCAGGACCAGCCCCGAGGAGCTGATCGCCGCGGCCCACTCCAGCTGCTTCTCCATGGCCCTCTCGCACGGCCTGACCGGCGCCGGCAACCCGCCCACCCGGCTGGAGACCAAGGCCGACGTCACCTTCCAGCCGGGCGAGGGCATCACCGGCATCCACATCACCGTGCGCGGCGAGGTGCCCGGCCTGGACGAGCAGGGCTTCGCCGCGGCCGCCGAGGACGCCAAGAAGAACTGCCCGGTCAGCCAGGCCCTGACCGGTACGACGATCACCCTGACGGCCGAACTGGCCTGACGCCGGACGACCCCGACGCCGCGCCCCTTCCCGGGGCGCGGCCGACGGCAGGGCGCGGGGCGGCCCGAGAGCGGGGCGCCCCGCGGCGGTGCGGTCAAAGGTGCCCGGTGCGGACGGTGGGCAGGGTGGCGCACACCGCGTCCAGGACACTGGCGTACGGCGTGCCGCAGCCGGTCAGCCGCGCCCGCAGCCGCTCCAGCCCGTCGCGGTACTCGGTGAGGAGAACGGTGTCACCGGTCCGCGCCGTGAACTCCAGCACCGCCGGCAGGAAGTCCGGCAGCTCCTCGCCGCTGCAGCTCAGCCCGTGCCGGCGGTAGAGGTCCTGGAAGCGGACCAGGGACGTCCCGCGCCGATGGGCGTCGCCCTCGCGCCACCGGCTCAGGTAGAGGCCGTGCCGGTGCGTGGAGTCGAAGACCCGCAGGTAGTGGGCGGCCAGGACGCGCGGCGGGGTGAGGGCCGCGTGGTCGGTGAACGCCCGCAGCTGCGGGGCGGCCTCGCGCAGCAGCGGCAGCCGGGCGATGACGTCCTCGTCCGGGTAGGTCAGGCAGAGGGCCGCCGCCTGGTAGAGCACCGCGTCCGAGGGCATCGGGCCTCCTTCGCGTCGTCGGAGCACACGGCCCCTCGCCGGGGCCGGCGCGCCGTCCGTGCCCGGACGCGGGCGCGGCCACTCACCGGCGGGCCCCGCGTCGTCCGCGTGCCGCGCCGGGCTCCCCGGGCGGTATCCGCGTGTCGCTCACGTGCGCTCCCTGGGTTCACCCCGTACTCAGAACCTAGGGGCGGCCCCGGGAACCCACCTGTTCGCAGACCCGTACGGGTCACGCGGGGCTCAGAGCGCCCCGCGGTGCTCCCGCAGCAGTTCGCGCGTGCGCCGGGCGGAGGCGGCCCGTGCCGTCATGTGGTCCAGGACCTCCAGGTGCGCGGCCACCTCGCGGCGCGAGTCCAGGTAGAGGGCACCGGTCAGGTACTCGGTGAACACCATGTCGGGCAGCTCCGGCTCGGCGAACCGGAACAGCGTGAACGGCGCGTACGTCCCCGGGTGCGGGCCCGCGGCGAACTCGGCGACCTGGAGGGTGACCCGGTCCCGTTCGGTGTACTCCAGCAGCCGGTCCAACTGCTGCCGCAGCACCTGGGGCCGCATGCTCACCGGGCGCCTGAGCACCGTCTCGTCCATGATGACCCACAGGTGGGGCGGGTCCTCCCGCTCCAGCAGCCGCTGCCGTTCCATGCGCAGCGACACGTGCCGCTCGATCGTCTCCGGCGAGGTCTGCCCGATCGTCCCGGCCTCCATCACCGCCCGTGCGTAGTCCTCGGTCTGGAGCAGGCCGGGTATGAAGTGCGGTTCGTAGGAGCGGATGATGCGGGCGGCGCCCTCCAGGCTGACGTACAGGCTGAACCAGTCCGGCAGCACGTCGTGGAAGCGCTGCCACCAGCCGGGCTGGTTGGCCTCCTCGGCCAGCCGGACGAACGCGGCGGCCTCCTCCTCGGCCACCCCGTAGGTGGTCAGCAGCACCTGCACGTAGGGGATTTTCAGCGAGACCTCGGCCATCTCCATCCGCCGCACGGTCGCCGAGGCCACGCGCAGCACCCGGGCGGCCTCGTCGCGGCTCAGCCCGGACGCCTCCCGCAGCTCCTGCAACCGCTTGCCGAGCACCACCTGGCCGACGGTGGGCGCAGCCCGCCGCTCACTCACGCCACGCCCTCCCCTGTGCGCCGACGTACGCGGGCAGCAGTCTGTCACGTGTTGCCGTCTCGCACACGTGCCCGAGGCAACGGAACCCGGGAATCCGATCAACGCCTTCGCCGCCTGACGGCCGCTCGGGCACCGGGCAGGCCGCCCCCTCCGCCCCCGGCGGCGTGGCAGGGTGACCCCCGAGTGGGTACAACCCCCGGGGGGCACGCACCGTTCCGGGGGACGCACCGTTCCGTCACGAAGGGAGTCCGGCCATGGCCGTCGAACCGTTGTCGCAGAAGGAGATCGAGGACCGGCTGGCCGAGCTGCCCGGCTGGTCCCTGGAGGGCGACCGCCTCACCCGCTCCTACCGGCTCGGCTCGCACTTCGCGGCGGCGGCGCTGGTCGTGCACATCGCCGGCATCCAGGAGGAGCTGGACCACCACTCCGATCTCACCCTCGGCCACCACACGGTCTCCCTCAGCGTGCACACCCACAGCGCGGGCGGTGCCGTCACCGGGAAGGACTTCTCCCTCGCCCGCAGGGTGGAGGACATCGCGCCAGGTCACGGGGCACACTGAGCACTGTGCTCGACTACGAGAAGGAAGCCCAGGATTACGACATCTCGCGCGGCGGCGAGGCCCGCGCCGAAGCGGCCGCGCGGGCCGTCCTCGGCCTGACGCCGCCGGGGCCGGGCCGGCTGCTGGACGTCGGCTGCGGCACCGGCATCGTCACCCGGCAGCTGGCCGCGGCCCGGCCAGGACTGCGGGTGACCGGTGCGGACCTCACGCCGGCCATGGTCCGCATGGCCTCGGTCCGGCTGTCCGGCGCGATCGTCCGGGCCGACAGCCGCCGACTGCCCTTCCGCGACGCCACGTTCGACGCGGTCACCACCGTCTGGCTGCTGCACCTGCTGCAGGACACCGACGTGCGCGCCGTCATCGCCGAGTGCGCCCGGGTGCTGCGGCCCGGCGGCGTCTACGTCACCACCGTCGACAAGGCCGCCGCGCACAACGTGGGCAGCGACATCGACGCGGTGCTCGCCTCCCGCCCGCCCAGCCCCGCCCGCGACGCCGACGGCACCGTCCGTGCCGTCGCCGCCGCGCACGGGCTGACTCCCGCCGGCCGGGCCCGCTTCCCGGGCCGCGGGCAGGGGCGCAGCCCCCGCCGCACCATCGCCGACCTGCGGCGCGGCTGGTTCGTGACACTGCCGCCGGGGGAGCCCCGCAGCGAGGAGTACGCGGCCCGCCTCGCAGCCCTCCCCGACCAGGACCGGCCCCGCCCGGACCCGGAGTTCAGCCTGCGGGCGTTCCGGAAGCCGGAGGCGTGAACTGCTCCGCCCGGCCGCCCGGCGCGCCCGCGGCTAGCTCACCGCGCAGGACCGGTCACCCAGCCTGAACGCGGTCGGTTTCCCGTTCGTGCCGGTCCAGTTGCCCGTGAAGCCGAAGCTCACCGAGGAGCCCGTCGCCACGGTCCCGTTCCAGCCCACGTTCTTCGCCGTCACCGTCCCGCCCGAGGTGGAGTGCTCGGCGTTCCACATCTGGGACACCGTCTGCCCGTCGGGGAAGGTCCAGCTCAGCGCCCAGCCGTTCCAGGCGCTGGTGCCCGTGTTGGACAGCCGCACCTCGGCCTGGAAACCGCCCGACCACTGGTTGGTGACCGTGTACGCCACCGCGCAGGCGCCGGCCGGCTGCGGCCCGGGGTCCGTGCCCCCGCCGCCCCCGTCGCCGCCGGTGTCGGAGGTGTCGCCGTAGACGATCCCCCGGCCGTTGGTCCCGATGTACACCCGGCCGTAGACGCGCGGGTCGCCGGTGATCGTGGCACCCGTCCAGCCCCACCGGTGGGCGTCGTCGTTGATCCGGGTCCAGGTCGCGCCCTTGTCGGTGGAGCGGAAGATGCCGCGCACGCCGCCGATCTTCGCACTGGTGTAGAGCGTCTGGTACGAGGCTCCCGTCGCCGCCTTGCCGAAGCCGATGGTGTCGGCCTGCTCCACGTTCGCCAGCTTGGTGAAGCTCGCCCCGCCGTTCGTCGAGTGCCACAGGCCGTACGCCCCGTCGTTCGCCCCGCCCGCCAGCCACACGTCGCCCTTGGTGCCGGGCAACGCCTTGAAGCGGACGCTGTCACCGCCGGGCAGGCCGCTCGCGGCGGAGGCGGTGAAGGTCGCCCCTCCGTCCGAACTGACGTAGAAGGTGCCGGACTTGTAACCGTAGAACACCTTCGGGTCGACCCGGTCCGACTCGACGATCGCACCCGCCGGGATGCCGGCCGACGCCGACCAGGAGGTGCCGGTACCCGTCGTGTAGTGCACGCCCGCGCCCTGCGGGCTCCACACGAAGCGGCTGCCGTCGGCCGCCGCGGCGACCGTGCCGCCGCCGCTGACGCCCGAGGGGTCGCTGCCCGCGAACCAGTTGGCGCCGTTGTCGGTGGAGAACGCGATGTGCGGACCCGAGTCCAGGTTGCCGGCCCGCACCACCGTGTCGGGCTTGGTCTCGGCGAAGTCCAGGCTGGTGGTGGAGGTGAAGTTCGGCGAGGTGTACATCAGCGCCGGCACCTTCGTCAGGTCCGTGTGCCGGAAACCGCCCACGTCACCGAGCGCGCTGAGCAGCGGGGCGCCCGACGGGGGAGAGACGAGGTCGTTGACGGCCGTCTCCTCCAGCCCCCGCACCATGGGCCTGACGGTGAACCGGGTGCCGCGGTCCCAGTTCGTCAGGTCCTCGGTGCCGTAGACCGTCGCGCCGGTGCCGTACATCATGCGGTCGGAGTCGAACGGGTCGATCTCCAGCGACTCCGTCATCCAGCCGAGCTTGGGTGTCTGCTCGGGTGGTGACGGGTTGGCGCCCCAGGTCAGCCACGGCGAGGACGAGACGTCCATCGTGTACCGGTTCGAGCGGTCGGGGTACGACGTGTAGTCCCACGCCTTCGTCCAGGTGCCGCCGCTGTCCGTCGACCGGAAGATCTGCGTGTCCGGCCACCAGGAGCTGTACGCCGTCGCCATCACCGTGCCGGGCTTCTGCCGGTCGACGGTCAGCCCGCTGAACCCGTAGTAGGTGTCGGCCTCGGCGGCCGGGCTGATGTTCGTCCAGGTGCCCGTCGCGGTCGCGTACCGCCACAACTGGCCCTTGCCGCCGTCGTACGGGCCACCGGTATCGCTGTAGGCGAGGTACAGGTAGCCGTTCGCCGCGTCCAGCACCCCCTTGTGGGCCAGCCGGCCCGTGGGCTGGCCGGGCAGCCGCTGCCAGGTCGCGCCCGCGTCCGTCGAGCGGTACACGGCGTCGTCCTTGTCGGCCACCCCCACGTAGACGGTCTTCGTGGCGCTGCCGGAGGTGCCGGTGGACTCGTCGAAGGTGACCCAGACGATGCCCTGGTTGTCGGAGCCGTAGCCGGACGTGTCGCTGGGGTCCGCCCGGTAGTCGCCCACGTTCGGGAAGTTCGTCACCTGTGACCAGGTCGCCCCGGAGTCCGTCGACCGCCACAGGCCCTTGCCGCTGGGCGCGCCCAGGTACAGCACGCTGTTCTTGTTCGGGTCGATCGCCAGCCGCTCGCCCATGCCCCGGCCCGGCATGTTGCCGCCCAGCTTGAAGGGCAGGTCCGCCTTCCGCCAGCTCGCCCCCCGGTCCGCGGAGCGCAGGACCGCGCCGTTGCCCGGGTCCCAGCTGTTGGTGTACGTCCCGACGGCCGCGTACACCTTGTCCGTCTCCACCGGGTCGGAGGCCAGGCTGACGACGCCGGTGTGCCCCCAGTCGTCCCAGCCGACCGAGTCCAGCAGCGGTGTCCAGGTCTGGGAGGACTCGACCCAGCGGTAGGCGCCGCCGATGTCGGTCCGGGCGTAGACCAGGTCCTTCTCCGAGCGGTTGAACACGATCCCGGGGACGAAGCCGCCGCCGTCGATCCGGGCGTTGTGCCAGGTGTAGGTGTCCGCCGCGACGGTCACCCGCGGGGCGGACGCGGCCAGGGCGGGCGGGGTGCCGGACAGCAGGCCGGCGGCGAGGGCCAGCACGGCGGTGAGGATGCGGGTTCTCGGCATGGGGGAGTCCTTTCATGGCAGGGGGCGGCCCCTCCCGTCCGGGTGGGGCCGCCCGTGAAGAGGTGCCGGCCTATTCCAGGAGCTCCGCGTACGAGCCCATGGCCATCGCGATGTCGGCCTGGGCCCAGAAGCGGTGGTACGTGAAGACCGGCGCGGCGCCGCCCTTCAGGTACGCCTCGACCTTCGACCAGTTCGGGTCGCTCTTGTAGAAGGACCGGAGCGAGGAGAAGGTGGACGAGGAGTTGATCGTGTCGCCGTTCGGCATGGTGCCGGTCCAGCCGCTCGGCACGTACACGCCGTCGTTGAACCGGCTGTAGTCGGTGCGGGTCTCGGGAACGGCGATGCCGAGGCTGTCCTGGTAGTGCGCCCACATGCCGTCCAGCAGCGCCTTCGCCGTGGACTTGGCGGCCGTGTCACCGGACTTGGCGGCGTAGTACGTCAGGGTCTTGGCGTACGCGGCGGCCACGCCGACGTCGTCGGTGTAGTCGGCGACCGTGACGTGCAGTCCGCTGTTGGAACCGGGGCTGGAGGGGTTCCAGGTGTCGGGCTGGCCCGACCACTGGAGGGTCGAGGGGATCCGGTAGGTGCCGTCCGGGTTGACCGTGGTCTTGGACAGCGCCCACTTCACCCACTTGTCGAGGATCGCCTTGGCCGTGGCGTTCCCGGTCTGCTGGTAGTACTCGGCGACCCGCTCCATCGACCACGCCTGGAACCCGAACCACTGGTTGGAGGGCGGGTCGTGGTAGACGGGCTGCCAGTCGTAGGCCATGCCGTAGAAGGTGGAGGTGCCGGCCGGCGGGGTGGCGTACCTGCCCTGCCAGCTGTTGGTCGCGCCGCCCGCGATGGCCCCCTCGGAGGACTGGAGCCACTGGTAGAACTCCAGCTGGCGCTTGAGCGACGTGGACCAGTCCGACGCGCCCGTGGCCGACTTGGGCTTCAGGGCGGAGTAGGAGCTGAGCGCGTACGCGGCCAGCGGGTTCTGGTAGCCCCCGTGCACGTGGCTGGAGCCGATCCGCCAGGCCCAGCCGGCGCTGGTGTCGGTGGCACCGCCCCAGGCGTAGTACCAGGAGAGCAGGTAGTGCGAGGCGTCCTTGCCGGTGCCGGCCGGGCAGGACGGGCTCGTGCAGTTGCCGATCTTCTTGAAGTACTTGTCGTACATCGCGTAGCGCAGGTAGTCGCCCATCTTGGCCGCCTTGGCGACCGTCCCGGACACGTCCGCGCCCTTGCCCTGCTGCTTGGCCCACACGTCGGCCCAGTACGCGGCCTGCACCGCGCGCGAGTCCGCGTCCGGGGCGTTGGTGAACTTCCACTGCTTGGCGTAGGAGGAGTCGCCGGTGAACAGGTCCAGGTAGCCGTTCCTGCCGCCGTACTTGAAGGCGTCGCAGGTCGGCTGCGGGACCGTCTCCCAGACGGACTCCTGCGGGCCGCGCTGGAAGGTGTTGATGTAGGACGGTCCGGTGGCGGTCGGGCCGGCCTCGCACTTGCCGGGCTCGTTGCCGTAGCCGTAGACGTTGTCGACGTCCTGGATCCAGTGCATGCCGTAGACGTCGTCCGTGCCATACGCGCTCTTCAGCTCACCGGCGATCGGGTCCGGGCCCACCGACACGCCCGTGTCCAGCTTCGCCGGGTACTCGTTCGGGGTGTCGTGCTCGGGCGCGTACGTCGCCGGCTTGGAGGCGTTGTAGAAGGAGTTCGTCGGCTGGTCGGCGTGGGTGGGGATCATGTACTTCTCCATGATCTCCCAGGCGCCGTTGAACTTCGACCAGTCGCCGGTGACCTTGCCGTACATCGCCTGGAGCCAGAGCAGGTAGCTGTACGCCTCGGACGTGGTCTCGTGGCCGTGGTCCGGTGCCTCGACGATCAGCGTCTCCACCGAGTGGTACGGGATGCCCTCGGGGGAGAAGTAGCCGTTCGCCGGGTTGGTGATCTTCCCGTACAGGTCCAGGAACCGGGCGTCGTACGCCTTGGAGGCGGGCAGCTCCGTGACCGTGACCGTCGCCTTGGTGTGGCCGGTGGCCGACGCCGTGAAGGTGGCGCTGCCGGTGCCGGCGGAGTCCGCCGTGATGGTCACGTTCTGCGCGGTGTTCCAGTTCGACGGGGTGAAGGTCAGCGCGGAGCCGCCCGTCACGGACAGGCCGGTGTTGCCGTCCGTACGGGTGGTGCTCACCGTCACGTTCGCGCTCGGCTGGGTCGACAGCTTCACCGAGAACGTGCCCGTCTTGCCCTGCTGGACGCCCAGCTGCGTCGGCGAGGCCACCACGGCCGGGCCGGAGGCGACGGTGATGCCGACCGGCGTGGACGCGGCGGACGCGCCCAGACTGTCGTACGCCTTCGCCACCAGCGAGTGGCTGCCCGCCGTCAGGTCGGAGACCGAGAGCGAGTACGGCGCGCTGGTGTCCGTGCCCAGCAGCGTGGTGTCGTCGTAGAACTCCACCTTGCTGATGGTCGCGTTGTCGGCCGCCGCCGCGGTCGCCGCGAGGGGCACCGCGGCCCCCTGCGTGTAGACCGCGCCCGCGCTGGGGCTGGTCAGCACGGTCACCGGCGGCTGGTGGGCACCGGTGCAGGACGTGCCGTTGACCGCGAAGGAGGTGGGCGCCGTGTTGGTGCCGCTGTAGGTGAACTGGGCGCCGGTGGAGACGGCGGCGCCCGTGGCGATGGTGCCGTTGTACGAGGCGTTCTTGACGGTGACCGTCTGGCCGGACTGGGACCAGGTGCCGTTCCAGCCGTTGGACAGCTTCTGGTTGCCCGAGTAGGCGTACGTCAGCGTCCAGCCGTTGATGGTGTCCGTGCCACGGTTGGTGATCGTGAGGTCGGCGGTGAAGCCGGAACCCCAGTCGTTGGTCTTGTAGTCGACGCTGCACTGCACGGCGGCCGCGTGCGCGGCGGGGGTGCCGGTGGCGAGCATCGAGAGCGGCAGGGCGAACACGGCGGCCGCCGCGGTCCACAGCCGCCGCACGGCTCTGCCTCTGCGTCCGGGATCCATGGTGCTGGTTCCTCCTTGCGGGCTTGCGGCTCGGGAGAAGTCAAGGCTTGAACCAGTGGGAGCGCTCCCATAGTGGGTACGGGCTCAGGGGCGGTCAAGGTGCTTGAAGAGTCGAAAAGATTCGACAGACCCGCTGACAGAAAAGTCGAGCAACTCCCCTGTCCATTCCGGCCACTTGGCGCTACCTTCACTCGCACCAGTGGGAGCGATTCCGTTCAGTCGACGCGTCCGTCACGGCGCGCCAAACTGCTAGGAGTCGCTCATGCGACACCCCCCGCGTTCAGTACTTTTAGCCGCCGCCGGTGCGGTCGCGCTCGTGTCGGGCGTGCTCGTCCCGGTGGTGTCGGCCCAGGGAGCCACCCCCGCCTGCACGGTGGAGTACGCCGTCACCGGCCAGTGGGACGGGGGCTTCCAGGGTTCGGTGCGGATCACCAACCACCAGGCCGCGCTCAGCAGCTGGAAGGTCACCTTCGACTTCGCCGGCGGCCAGCAGGTCACCCAGGGCTGGAACGCCAAGTGGTCCCAGTCCGGCACCACCGTGACCGCGGCCAACGAGGGCTGGAACGGCGCGCTCGGCAGTGGTGCGAGCGTCAGCGCCGGGTTCCTCGCCTCCTGGTCGGGGAGCAACACCGCGCCGTCCGTGTTCAAGCTGAACGGCACGACCTGCAACGCGGACTCCGGCCCGACGACCCCGCCGCCGACGACACCGCCCCCGTCCGACGGCAAGGCACCCGACCTGCGCGTCCTGGGCAACCGGTTCGTGGACGCGGGCGGCGGCACCCGCCGCCTGCTCGGCGTCAACCGCTCCGGCGGCGAGTTCATGTGCGTGCAGGGCTACGGCATCTGGGACGGCCCGGTGGACGACGCGGCGATCAAGGCGATCGCCGGCTGGAAGGCGAACGCGGTCCGTATCCCGCTCAACGAGGAGTGCTGGCTGGGTCTTCCCCACATCAAACCCGAGTACGGCGGCGCGAACTACATCTCCGCCGTCAAGGAACTGGTGGCCCGCGTCGAGGCGCACGGCATGACCCCGATCCTGGAACTGCACTGGTCCTACGGCCAGTACACCGGGAACTCGGCCGGCTGCTCCGACGTGCACGCCACCTGCCAGAAGCCGATGCCCGACATGCAGTACGCGCCCTCCTTCTGGGCGTCGGTGGCCAGTACGTTCAAGGACGACCAGGCCACCGTGTTCGACCTCTTCAACGAGCCGTACCCGGACCGGGCGGCCTCCAGCGCCGCGGACGCCTGGAAGTGCTGGCGGGACGGGGGCACCTGCCCCGGGATCCCCTACGAGGTCGCCGGCATGCAGGACCTCGTCGACGCCATCCGCGGCACCGGCGCCGAGAACGTCATCATGGCCGGCGGGCTGGCGTACTCCAACGACCTGAGCCAGTGGCTCACGTACAAGCCCACCGACCCGGCCGGCAATCTCGCCGCCGCGTACCACGTCTACAACTTCAACACCTGTTCCAGCGAGAGCTGCTGGAACTCCACCCTCGCCCCGGTTGCCGCCCAGGTACCGCTGGTCGCCGGGGAGATCGGCGAGAACACCTGCTCGCACGGGTTCACCGACCAGGTCGTGAAGTGGTTCGACGACCGGAACCTCTCCTACCTGGGGTGGACCTGGAACACCTGGGACTGCTCCTCCGGGCCGTCCCTCATCTCCGCCTACGACGGCACGCCCACCGCGTACGGCATCGGGCTGCGTGACCACCTGCGCGCCCTCAACCCGTAGATCCCACGGAACAGCTAAGGAACCCGCACTCATGAGTCGTACCACCCAGACAACCCTGCTGGTGGCCCTGGGGCTGCTGGCCGGAGCCTCCGGGACGGCGTTCGCCGCCCTGCCGTCCGGCTCCGCAGCCACCGTCGCCGCGGCCCCCTGCGCCGTCGACTACAAGATCCAGAGCCAGTGGGACACCGGCTTCACCGCCGCCGTGACCATCACCAACAACGCCGCCGCCAAGTCGAGCTGGTCGCTGAAGTGGACCTACGGCGGCACCCAGAAGGTGACCAGCGGCTGGAACGCGAAGATCAGCCAGAGCGGCACCGCGGTCACCGCGGCCAACGAGAGCTACAACGGCGCGCTCGCGACCGGCGGCACCGTCAGCTTCGGCTTCAACGGCACGTACAGCGGCACCAACTCCGTTCCCGCCACCTTCACGCTCGACGGCGTCACCTGCAACGTCGACGGCAGCACCGGCGGCAGCACCGGCGGCAGCACCGGAGGCAGCACGGGCGGGACCACCGGGGGCAGCACGGGCGGAGACACCGGGGGCACCACGGGAGGCAGCACCGGTGGCAGCACCGGCGGGGGCGGCGGGGACACCGGCAGCCGCGCCGACAACCCCTACAGCGGAGCCAAGGGCTACGTCAACCCGGAGTGGTCGGCCAAGGCCGCCGCCGAACCGGGCGGCAGCCGCGTCGCCAACCAGTCCACGGCGGTCTGGCTCGACCGGATCGCCGCCATCAACGGCGTCAACGGCGGCATGGGCCTGCGCGCCCACCTGGACGAGGCGGTGAAGCAGAAGGGCTCCGGCGAGCTGGTCATCCAGCTGGTCATCTACGACCTGCCCGGCCGCGACTGCGCCGCCCTCGCCTCCAACGGCGAACTCGGACCCAACGACATCGACAAGTACAAGACGCAGTACATCGACCCGATCGCGTCGATCCTGTCCGACTCCAAGTACGCGGGCCTGCGGATCGCCACCGTCATCGAGCCGGACTCGCTGCCCAACCTGGTCACCAACGCGGGCGGCACCGCCGGCAGCACCGACGCCTGCGCGACCATGAAGGCTAACGGCAACTACGAGAAGGGCGTCAGCTACGCCCTCGACAAGCTGGGCGCCATCCCGAACGTCTACAACTACATCGACGCCGGCCACCACGCCTGGCTCGGCTGGGACTCCAACCTCGGGCCCACGGTCCAGGAGTTCTACAAGGTCGCCACCACCAACGGCGCCAGCGTGAACGACGTGACCGGCTTCATCGTCAACACCGCCAACTACGGCGCCACCAAGGAGCCGTACTTCAAGATCACCGACACCGTCAACGGGCAGACCGTGCGCCAGTCGAAGTGGGTCGACTGGAACCAGTACGTGGACGAGCAGTCCTTCGCCCAGGCGCTGCGGGACAAGCTCGTCGCGGCCGGCTTCAACAGCAACCTCGGCATGCTGGTCGACACCTCCCGCAACGGCTGGGGCGGCTCGGCCCGGCCCACCAAGTCCGGCCCGCTGACCTCCGTCGACGACTACGTCAACGGCAGCCGCATCGACCGGCGCATCCACGCCGGCAACTGGTGCAACCAGAGCGGCGCCGGCCTCGGCGAACGGCCGACCGCGGCCCCGGCGGCCGGTATCGACGCCTATGTGTGGGTCAAGCCCCCGGGGGAGTCGGACGGAGCCAGCTCCGCCATCGACAACGACGAGGGCAAGGGCTTCGACCGGATGTGCGACCCGACGTACGGCGGCAACGCCCGCAACGGCAACAACCCCACGGGCGCGATGGCGAACTCACCGCTGGCCGGGCACTGGTTCTCCGCCCAGTTCCAGCAGCTGATGCAGAACGCGTACCCGGCGCTGCCGTAGCCGGCTGAGCGTCCGCCGGGGCCGGGGCCCGACCACCCCGGCCCCGGCGGACCGCGCGCTGCGCCGACGCGGGCGGATCTTGCCGGAACGTGCCCGCTTCGGTCCTCATTTTGCCGTATCGGCAACACCGCTGGCCTCCGACCGGCGTGCCGTCGCACCCTGGCCGCATCCGGAAGAGAGGCTGACCACCATGGCGCACGACCACCACGAACACCGGCACGGCCACGGCCACGGACACGGCCACCTGCACGGCACCGACATCGACTGGAACGAGCTGGGTCCCCTGCTGGAGTCGCAGGCGGAGCTGTTCGGCCCCGTCTACGAGCGGGCCATGGCGTGGCTCGCGCAGGAGGTGACGGACCCCGGGCTGATCGTGGACGCGGGCAGCGGTCCCGGAGTCGTCTCCTGTCTCTTTGCCGAGGCGTTCCCCGGGGCCCGGGTCGTCGCCGTCGACGGCACCGCGCCGCTGCTGGAGCGCGCCCGCGCGCGGGCCGCCCGCCAGGGCGTCGCCGACCGCTTCGGCACCGTCACCGGTGAACTGCCCGAGGCGCTGGACGAGTTGGACTACCCGGCCGACCTGCTGTGGGCCAGCCGGAGCCTGCACCACCTCGGCGACCAGCGGGCCGCGCTCGCCGCGTTCGCCGAACGGCTCGCGCCGGGCGGGACGCTGGCCCTCCTCGAGGGCGGTCTGCCCTCCCGCTTCCTGCCCCGGGACATCGGCATCGGCCGCCCCGGCCTTCAGGCGCGGATGGACGCGCTGGAGGAGGAGTGGTTCGCCGGGATGCGGGCCGACCTGCCGGGCTCCGTCGCCGAGGCCGAGGACTGGCCCGCCCTGCTGACCGCCGCCGGCCTGAAGCACAGCCGTACCCGTACCTTCCTGCTCGACCTGCCCGCCCCGGTCCCGGACCGGGCCCGCGCCTACGTCACCGCGCACCTGTCCCGCCTGCGCGAGGGGATCGGGGAGGCGCTGGACGCCGACGACCGCGCCACCCTCGACCGCCTGCTCGACCCGGCCGACCCGGCGAGCGTGCGGGTACGGCCGGATCTGTTCGTGCTGGGGGCCTACACCGTCTACACGGCCGTCCGTCCCGCGTAGCCCGGCCGGGCTCAGTTCGCGGCGATGAACTGCCTGGCCAGCCGGTCCCCGAGGGAGACCGCGGCACTGTGGCTCTCGATGGGGGAGACCTTGGAGTTCGTGAACAGGATGTAGGTCACGCCCGAGTCCGTGCCGCCGGTCTCCGGGTCGGGGTCGATGCCGAGCGCCTTGGCGGTGGCGTACGACGCCTCGCCGATGATCTTCGAGGGGCCCGTGTCGCCGACGACGGCGTACTCGACCTGACCGTCGTAGACGACCGCGACCACGCCGCCGCCCTGGATGCCGGCGCCGGAGTGGTTCCAGATGGTGCTGGAGCTCGGTACGACGACGTAGGGCAGCGTCTCCGCCTTCAGCGGCTTGCCGTCGGACTGGTGGAAGGCGGTGTCGTCCTGGAACCACGGGTCGCGGTCCTCGTTGCAGTTGGTGGTGCGCTGGCCGTCGCAGTCGATGTCCATGTCGGCCTTCCAGAACACCGCGCCGTTCTTCCCGCACACTGGGACCGTGGCCGCCGTCTCCTCGTCGGTCCGGTACGTGCCGTTGGAGATCTGCGTACAGGTCTTCACCTTGGCGAGCAGGTCGGCGGCGCCGACCGTGCCCTCCTGGACGGACCGGGGCGAGGCGGCGGCGGAGGCGTGCGCGGGGACGAGTCCGGCGGCGAGCAGGGCGGCGCCGGAGGCCGCGGCGAGGGTGAGGGTTCGAAGACGCACGGGGGGAGCCCTTCTGTTAGGAAAGTTTCCTTACCGAGTGTCGTACACCGTGGCGTTGTCGTCGTGTCCTCGTCAAGATTCCGGTTGCGAACGGCCGAAATCTGTGCGTATTGCGGTGAGTTCCGTCGCCGGTGAGACTGAGGGAGCGAGGCATGTCGCTTTTGTCCGCCATGCGTGGCGGTTCCTGTCACCCGGGAGGCGAGGCTCATGTTCGTACGCACGGTGTACGCGACCGGCGATCCGGCGCTGCTCGACACGGCCCTGCGGTCGCTGAACAGCGAGGGGCGGGACCTGCTGGAGGAGCGTCCGGGGTATCGCGGCGCGGGTGTGTTCGCGGACCGGCAGCTCGGCAAGATCCTCGCGGTGAGCTGGTGGGAGACCGAGGAGGGGCGGCGCAACAGCGACGAGGTGATGCGCGAGCGGCGGGGGGTGCTCCTGGAGCCGTTCGCGAGCACGGTGTCGGTCGCCAACTTCGAGGCGGCCGTGTTCCATCAGGTCAGGCACCCGCAGCAGGGCGGCGGACTGCGCGTGACCAGGCTGGAGTTCGATCCCCGGGACGCGGATCTGGTCGTCGACACCTTCCGGGCGACGGCGGTGCCGCGGCTGGAGTCGCTTCCGGGGCTCGCCAGGGCCTCCCTGCTGATCGACCGGGACCGCGGCCGGGCCATGGCCGGCGTCATGTTCGTCGACGGCGCCTCGCTGACCGCCTCGCGCGCGGCCATGGCGGCGGTGCGCCACGATGTGTCGGCGAAGGCGCACGTGGACGTGGTCGGTCTGGAGGAGTTCGAAGTGGTCTACGCGGACGTGCGCTTCGACTAGCCGCCCCCGTCCTTCGCCTCGTCCGCGGCACCGAACGGCGTACGGCCGCGCCCCCCGCGCTCACGCGGGACGCACGGGGCGGGCCCGATGGTGCCCCCGCGGTCACGCGGGACGCACGGGCCGGGCCCGGTGGTGCCCCCGCGGTCACGCGGCGGCCGCGTCCGGTGCGGGTGTGAGCCGCCGGCCGAGCGCCGGCCGGCGGCTCACACCGGCCACGGTGCCGGGGCGCGCGGCGCTCGCCCCGGCGCCACCGGACCGGGTCAGCCCATGTCGAAGGTGGCCGGGTCGGGACCCAGGCGCCGGTCCTCGTTGAGCGCGCTGATCGCCGCGCGGTCCTCGTCGTCCAGGCTGAAGTCGAACACCTCGATGTTCTCCTTGATCCGGGCCGGCGTGACGGACTTCGGGATCACGATGTTGCCGAGCTGGAGGTGCCAGCGCAGCACGACCTGGGCCGGGGTGCGGTTGTGCTTCTGCGCGATCGCGACGATCGCCGGGACCTCCAGCAGTCCCTTGCCCTGGCCGAGCGGCGACCATGCCTCCGTGGCGATGCCGTGCTTCGCGTGGGCGTCGCGGGCGGCGTGCTGCTGGAGGTGCGGGTGCAGCTCGATCTGGTTGACCGCCGGGACGACGGAGGTCTCCGAGATCAGCCGCTCCAGGTGCTCGGGGAGGAAGTTGGACACGCCGATGGCGCGGGCGCGGCCGTCGCCGAGCAGCTTCTCGAACGCCTTGTAGGTGTCGGTGTACTTGCCCCGGGACGGCAGGGGCCAGTGGATCAGGTACAGGTCGACGTAGTCGAGCCCCAGCTTCTCCAGCGACGCGTCGAAGGCCCGCAGCGTGGAGTCGTAGCCCTGGTCGCTGTTCCAGAGCTTGGTGGTGACGAAGACGTCCTCGCGGGGCAGGCCGGACGCGGCGATGGCCTTGCCGGTGCCCTCTTCGTTGCCGTAGATCGCAGCGGTGTCGATGCTGCGGTACCCGGCCTCCAGCGCCGTGGCGACGGCCCGCTCGGCCTCGTCGTCCGGCACCTGCCAGACGCCGAAGCCCAGCTGGGGCATCTCGACGCCGTTGTTGAGGATGATCGGGGGGACCTTGCTGCTCACGAGCCTCTTGATCCTTCTGTTGTCGACAGGTGGTTCTTCCATCGTCAACGATCACAGGCCGTCGCGCATTCCAGACGCGCGAATCCCCGGCAACTGACCGGCAGGTCAGCCTCCGGAATCGAGAATGGCCGAAAACAGCTCCTGCGTTACCCGTCGCGGCCGGGTATCGGTGCCCGCCGTGCGGCGGCTCCGGCACGCCACCGGACGCGGCGGGGAAACCGGCACCGGGGATGCCCCTTCTCGACGTGGTCAGCCCGAGCGGCCGGGGGTGACGAGGCATCAGGTGCGGTAAAGCGCCTCGACCTCGTTCGCGTACGCCTTCTCGATCGCCTTCCGCTTCAGCTTCAGCGACGGTGTCAGCAGGCCGTGTTCCTCGGTGAACGGCTGGGCCAGGATGCGGAAGGTGCGGATCGACTCGGCCTGGGAGACCAGGGTGTTCGCGGCGACCACCGCCCGCCGCACCTCCGTCTCCAGGTCGGGGTCGCG
The DNA here is from genome assembly GCF_040632975.1 of Streptomyces sp. NPDC013455. Lineage (NCBI taxonomy): Bacteria > Bacillati > Actinomycetota > Actinomycetes > Kitasatosporales > Streptomycetaceae > Streptomyces > Streptomyces sp. NPDC013455. Next base: position 132,120 of record NZ_JBEYCX010000015.1, read on the forward strand.
GACCAGCTCGGCCGGGGCCATCCTCGGCTTCGCGCGCATCTGGAGCCAGTGGTCGACCGCCTCCTGGTCGAGCGTGACCAGGGCGGCGATGTAGGGGCGGTCGTTGCCGACCACGATGCACTGGTTGACCAGCGGGTGCTCCCGGACCCGCTCCTCCAGCACGCCCGGGGACACGCTCTTGCCGCCGGAGGTCACCAGGATCTCCTTCTTGCGGCCGGTGATGGTCAGGTAGCCGTCCTCGTCCAGGGTGCCGAGGTCGCCGGTGGCCAGCCAGCCGTCGTGCAGCGTCTCGTCGGTGGCCTTCGGGTTGTTGAGGTAGCCCTGGAAGACGGTGGCGCCGTTCAGCCAGATCTCGCCGTCGTCCGCGATGTGCACGGTCACGCCCGGGATGGCCTGGCCCACGGTGCCGTAGCGGGTGCGCTCGGGCGGGTTGGCGGTCGCCGCCGCCGTCGACTCGGTCAGGCCGTAGCCCTCGAAGATCTGCACGCCCGCGCCCGCGAAGAACAGCCCCAGCCGGCGGTCCATCGCCGATCCGCCGGACATCGCGTTGCGGATGCGGCCGCCCATCGCGGCACGGATCTTGGTGTACACGACCTTGTCGAAGAACTGGTGCTGCATGCGCAGTCCCGCCGAGGGGCCCGGCCCGGTGCCCCAGGCCTTCGCCTCCACCGCCTCCGCGTACTTCACGGCGATGTCGACGGCCTTCTCGAACGGCCCGGACCTGCCCTCCCGCTCGGCCTTGCGGCGGGCCGCGTTGAACACCTTCTCGAAGATGTAGGGCACCGCCAGGATGAACGTCGGCCGGAAGGCGGCCAGATCGGGCAGCAGGGCGGCGGCTTGCAGCTGCGGCTGGTGACCGAAGCGGACCCGCCCGCGGATCGCGGCCACCTCCACCATGCGCCCGAAGACGTGCGCCAGCGGCAGGAAGAGGAGCGTGGACGCCTCGTCGCCCTTCTTGGAGTGGAACACCGGCTCCCAGCGCTGGATCACGGTGTCCGCCTGGCACATGAAGTTGCCGTGCGAGATCACGCAGCCCTTGGGGCGGCCCGTGGTGCCGGAGGTGTAGATGATCGTGGCGACCGAGTCCGGGGTGACCGCCTGCCGGTGCCGGTCCACCGTCTCGTCGTCCAGGTGCGCCCCCGCGTCGTACAGCTCCTGCACGCAGCCGGCGTCCAGCTGCCACAGCCGGCGCAGTCGCGGCAGCCGGTCGATGACGGTGGCGATGGTCATCGCGTGGTCCTCGTGCTCGACGATCGCCGCGGACACCTCGGCGTCGTAGAGCATCCAGAAGCACTGCTCGGCCGAGGAGGTGGGGTAGACGGGCACCACCTGCGCGCCGATGGTCCACAGGGCGAAGTCGAACAGGGTCCACTCGTAGCGGGTGCGGGACATGATCGCGACCCGGTCGCCGAACCGGATGCCCTGGGCGAGCAGGCCCTTGGCGAGGGCGAGGACCTCGTCGCGGAACTCGGCGGCGGTGACGTCGCGCCACTGCCCGGAGGCGTCCTTGCGGCCGAGCGCGATGTGCAGGGGGTCGGTCAGGGCATGGTCGAAGACGACGTCTGCCAGACCGCCCACCGTCGGCGGCGACCCCAGCGGAGGGTTGGTGAACTCGCGCAACCTCGCTCCCCGTCTCTCGCGCCCCAGTGTCGTTGGTCCACGACCGCGCGGCGCGGTGAAAGCTACCCCACCCGGTCGGCCGGCGGGAGGGGGGCGGAACCCGAGCAAACCTCACGTTCTCCCCGGGTCGCGACCCCGAAATGCCCGCACAAGGGTTGGGGCCGGACACAATACTGACGGGTCAGTAAGTTTCGGTACCGTAATCTCCACCGAATCTGTACGCACCGCTTACGGTGCGCGACCGCGGGAGACGGGCGCGGGACACCGATGACGGCGCCCGGCATGCGGAGCCCTGCCTCACGGAGCCCTGCTCACGGCGCCTTGCCTGCGGTGCCCTGCTCACGGAGCCTTGCCTGCGGAGCCCTGCGCATGGTGCCCCGCGCCGGCCCCGGGTCAGCCGTCGCTGCGCCGCAGCCGCTCGCCGCCGCCGAGGATGGCCGCCGCCAGGGCGTCGGCGGCGCCCCCGGCCGAGCCGGGGCGGCGGCCGTGGACGAGGACGAAGTCGACCTTCCCCAGGTCCGGCAGGCCCGCGCGGTCGGGCAGCGGGTACAGGCCCGGCGGGATCAGCCGCCGGGAGTGGGCCATCACCCCGAGACCGGCGCGGGCCGCCGCGACCAGCCCGTTGAGGCTGCCGCTCGTGCACGCGATCCGCCACTCCCGGCCCTGCCCCTCCAGGGCCTCCAGCGCGCGGGCCCGCGTGATGCCCGGCGGCGGGTACACGATCAGCGGCACGGGCCGGTCGGGGTCCAGCCGCAGCCGCTCGGCGCCGATCCACACCAGGTCGTCCCGCCACACCAGCTCACCGCGCGGATCCTCCGGTCGGCGCTTGGCCAGCACCAGATCGAGCTTTCCGGCGGCCAGCCGCTCGTGCAGGATGCCGGACAGCTCCACCGTGAGCTCCAGGTCGACCTCGGGATGGTCGTGGCGGAAACGCTCCAGGATCTCCGGCAGCCGGGTCAGCACGAAGTCCTCCGAGGCGCCGAACCGCAGCCGGCCACGCACGCGCGTGCCGGTGAAGAACGCCGTCGCCTGCTCGTGCACCTCCAGGATCCGGCGGGCGAACCCCAGCATCGCCTCGCCCTCCTCCGTCAGCTCCACCGAATGGGTGTCCCGGGTGAACAGCTGCCGGCCCGCCGCGTCCTCCAGCCGGCGCACGTGCTGGCTGACCGTGGACTGCCGCAGCCCCAGCCGCTGGGCGGCCTGGGTGAAGCTCAGCGTCTGGGCCACGGCGAGGAAGGTGCGCAGGTGCGTCGGCTCGTACACGGGACGATCCTAGCGGCGGCCATCGCGGATCGTGATGACAGTCAGAGTGGTGTGCGGGTTTCCCGATCAGCGTGCGGAGGAGGACGATGGAGGGGCCCTCGCGCACCGTGACCGCACTCGGACACCACGAGGACCGCACGACACCGCCAGACAACGGAGCACGGAGCACTGTGAAACGCCTTCGCCGGCCGAGCCGGATGCCGATCGACCCGTACATCGTGCTGCTGCTCGGCACGGTGGGACTCGCCGCGCTGCTCCCCGCCCGGGACACCGCCGCGGACGTGGTCTCGGGCGCCGCCACGGCCGCGATCGCCTTCCTGTTCTTCCTGTACGGCGCCCGGCTCTCCACCCGCGAGGCGCTGGACGGGCTGCGGCACTGGCGGCTCCACGTCACCGTGCTGGTGTGCACGTTCGTCATCTTCCCGGTGTTCGGGATCGCCGCGCGCGCTCTGGTGCCGTCCCTGCTGACCCAGCCCCTCTACCAGGGCCTGCTGTTCCTGACACTGGTGCCGTCCACGATCCAGTCGTCCATCGCCTTCACCTCCATCGCCCGCGGCAACGTGCCCGCCGCGATCTGCGCCGGTTCCTTCTCCTCCCTCGCCGGCATCGTCCTCACCCCGCTGCTCGCGGCGGGGCTGATCGGCGGTGACACGATCGGGTTCTCCACCGACTCGCTGCTGAAGATCGTGCTCCAGCTGCTGGTGCCGTTCCTCGCCGGGCAGGTGGCCCGGCGCTGGATCGGGGAGTTCATCACCCGGCACAAGAAGGTCCTCGGGCTGGTCGACCGCGGTTCCATCCTGCTGGTCGTCTACACCGCGTTCAGCGAGGGCGTGAACCAGGGCATCTGGCACCAGGTCAGCCCGCTCAGACTGGCCGGGCTGCTCGGTGTCGAGGCCGTCCTGCTGGCCGTGATGCTGGCCCTGACCTGGTACGGCGCCAGGGCGCTCGGCTTCGGCCGGCCGGACCGGATCGCCATCCAGTTCGCCGGGTCGAAGAAGTCCCTGGCCTCCGGACTGCCCATGGCGAGCGTCCTCTTCGGCAGTCACGCCTCCCTGGCCGTGCTGCCGCTGATGCTCTTCCACCAGATGCAGCTGATGGTGTGCGCGGTCATCGCCAAGCGGCGGGCCCGCGACCCCGAGGCGACCGCGGACGCCCCCGACGAGCCGGCCCCGCACCCGGTCCAGGGGCGGCCGGACAACCGCGTCCTGCGGTGACCGCGGACACCCCCGGCGAGTCAGCCGCGCACCCGGTCCAGGGGTAGCCGGACAACCGCGTCCTGCGGTGACCGCGGACACCCCCGGCGAGTCAGCCGCGCACCCGGTCCAGGGGCAGCCACACCACCGTGTCCCGCGGTGACCGCAGCACGTCCGGGTCCGCCAGTTCCTCGTCGTCGAGCGCCCGGTCCCACACGCGCACCTCGTCCAGCGCGCCGGTGAGGAAGGCGCGGCTGTCCATGCGCTGACCGAGATGGACCCCGAACGGCGAGTTCCGGCTGACCGAGCCCGGCGGGTCGGCGACGGAGGACTCGCCGCCGTCGACGGACAGCGACAGCCGGCCGGCGCCCCTGCGCAGGACGGCGTGGTGCCACTCGCCGTCGTTGTACGCGGTGGCCGTGCGGACGTAGGCCGTCCGTGGCGCCCCGGCTCCCTCCCGCACGGTGATCAGCCCCTGCACGCGGTTGTTCGCCGGCTCCCCGCGCAGCCACACCTGCGGCTGGCCGGTGCCGATCCCGCCCATCCACAGCAGCGGCTGCTCCCCGGCCGTCGCGGTGTACCGGAACCACAGCGACACCGTGAAGTCCTTGCCGCCCAGCGGCAGACCGCTGCGGTACGGCAGGCGCACGGCGTCGTCGGTGCCGTCGAACTCCAGGGCGTCCCCGGACACGCCCTCCGTCTCCGCCGGGTCGCCGAGCACCGCCGCCGGGCGGGCGTGCGGGGCGTGGTCCGGGGTGACCGGGTCGGGGCCGCGGCGCGGCGCGAGCCAGTCCTCGGTGAAGCGGGCGAAGCGGATCTCGTCGCGGGCGTCCACCGCGCCGCCCTCGTACAGCAGGCCGACCGCGGCGGAGCCGATGCGCACCAGGTCGGAGTAGCCCGACCAGTCCGTGGTGACGACCGTGCCGCGGTCCACGCCGTCCCAGGTGCGGCCGCCGTCGTAGGAGGAGCGGATCATCATGGTGCGGCGCCGGTCGGGGTCGCCGGGGCAGGCGAGCAGGAGGCGGTCGCCCAGGCGCAGCATCGAGCCCTGTACCTGCGGGGTGTACAGGTCCGGCAGGGCGCGGAAGGGCCCGGTGAAGCCGGTGCCGCCGTCGCGGCTGGTGGCCTGGGTGCGGTGGCCGAGGTCGGTGCCGTCCTGCTCCCGGCCGCTGACCAGGATGGAACCGTCGCCGCGCTCGGCGAGGGTCAGTTCGGAGGGCTTCTGCCGGAAGGTGCGGTCGGCGGCGATGGGCCAGCTGTCCGTGGCGCCGATCCGCCAGTGACCGCCGTGGTCGTCGCTGACGATCAGCGCCGCGTGGTTGGCGGTGACCCGGCTGCCGTCCCAGGTCTCGGTGTTGACCCCGAAGACCAGGCGTCCCGCGTGCCGGCCGCGGGTGAGCTGGATGCCGTGCACGGGTCCGGTCGCGTACCAGGAGTTCCAGTCGGCGGGCAGGATCTCGGGGCTCAGGTCGCGCGGTGGCGACCAGCCGCGCCCGTCGTCGTCGCTGTACTGGAGGTGCGGGGTGCGGTCGCAGGGGACCGAGCAGCCGGCGCTGTCGGTACGGCCCGTGTTGTACGTCTCCGCGAGCCAGATCCGGCCGGTGGTGTGGTCCACGACCGGTGCCGGGTTGCCGTGGGTGTCGCCGGCGCCCTCGTTGACCACCTGTAACGGCCCCCAGGTGCGCCCGCCGTCGGTGGAGCGCTTGAGCACGATGTCGATGTCGGCCGCGTCCCCGCAGTTGAGGACCCGGCCCTCGGCGAACGCCAGCAGCGTGCCCTCGGTCGTCCGGACGATCGCCGGGATGCGGAAACAGGCGTAGCCAGGGTCCTGGGCGGCCTTGAACAGCACCTGCTGCTCGAACTCGGGTGCGGGGTCCGCCGCCTGGACGGAGACCGGTCGGACGGCGGCCGAACGGGTGGTGGCCGATTGGGCGGAGACCGGTCCGGCGGTGGCCGGATGGGCGGGGAGCGAGGACAGGAGCAGGCCGGCCGTGGTGAGGGCGGCGGTGACCAGTGCGGATCTCACAGGGGCGCGCAGAGATGACGGCACGGTGCGACCTGCCCTTCGTCGGCCGGACGCCTGGACATCCGGACATCCCACGTCCAACGTGCGTATCGACGAAGGTAGTTGCGGGGTGCGCCCGTCACAAGAACCGTGCGGGCACTTACGGGCGCAGGACCACCTTGCCGAGGTTCGCCCGGGTGGCGACCGCCTCGTGCGCCGCCGCCGCGTCCGTCAGCGCGAACTCCCCGTGCACGACGGGCTTCACCGCCCCTTCGGCGAACAGCCGCCACAGCTCCTGCCGCCACCGCTCGTACAGCTCCGGACGGCCGCGGGCGATCAGAGCCATCTGGAAGCCGATCACCGACTTGGCCCCCACCAGCAGGTCGTAGGCCCGGACCGTGCCGCCGCCCGAGCTGTAGGCGACCAGCCGGCCGTGCGGCGCGAGCGCGGCGACGGCGGGGGCGAGCAGGTCGCCGCCGACGGCGTCCAGGACGCAGTCGACCGGATCGCCCCAGCCCTCGTCGTCGTAGCGTACGCAGTCGTCCGCGCCCAGCGACCGGACGAACTCCGCCTTCCGCGGCCCGGACACCGCCCCGACCACCCGCCCCGCACCGCGCGCCCGCGCCAGCTGGACCGCGAGGTGCCCGACGCCGCTCGCCGCGGCCGTGACGAGGACCGACTCGCCCGGCGCGAGCCGTGCCGCCTCCAGCGCCCCGAGCGCCACCAGGCCGCTGCGCACCAGCGCGACCGCGGTCACCGCGTCCGCGTCGTCCGGCACCGGGGAGGCCATGGCCTCGCGCAGCAGGGCGAAGTCGGCGTAGCCGTGCCCGAAGCACAGTCCGGTCACCCGGTCGCCGGCCCGGAAGCGGGTCACGCCCGCACCGGTCGCGACCACCTCGCCCGCGATCTCCCCGCCGAGCGGCACCGGTTCCGCGGCCTCGGTGACCTTCCGGACCACCGGCAGGGTCACGCCGACGGCCGCGCAGCGCACCAGCAGCTCCCCGGGGCCGGGCTCGGGGACGGGCGCCTCCTCCACGTACAGCGGGCCGCCGGTGGACTCGTACCGGACACGACGCATCGCAACCTCCGCGCTCGATCGCCGGGACACCCCAACCGATTGTTGGGGGCCCCAATGAATTCGTTGGGAGGCCCAACGGTAGCGGGTGCTTCATTGGGGTGTCCAACGATTCTTCGGCTAGGCTGCCGGCATGGCCGAAGCACCCCTGCCCGCGATCCGTTCCCTGCCCAGCTGGCTGCTCGGGCGGGCCGCGGCACGGGGCCGCGCCCTGGTCGCCGACGCCCTCGCGGCCGAGGGCATGAAGATGTGGCACCACGTCGTCCTCTCCGCCGTCCGCGACCTCGCCCCGGTCGCCCAGGCCGACCTGGGCCGCAGTGTGAGCCTCGACCCGAAGGACCTGGTCGGCGTCCTGAACGACCTCCAGGCCGCCGGTCTGGTCGACCGCGCCCCCGATCCCCGCGACCGGCGCAAGAACGCCGTCTCCCTCACCGGCGACGGCGCCCGGCTCCTCGTGCGCTGCGAGAAGGCCGCCCGCGAGGCCAACGACCGGCTGCTCGCACCGCTGTCGGCGGCCGAACGGGATCAGTTCACGGGCCTGTTGACACGGATTTCCGGCACGGACGGCTGACGACGGTTAACGTTCCGTCATGACCGCAGCTCCCGTCCTCGATCCCCGGCGCACCGCGCTGATCCTCGTCGACCTGATGGACCGTGTCGTCGCGCTGCCCCTGGAACCCCGCAAAGGCTCCGAAGTCCTCGCCGCCGCCGAGGAGTCGGCGCGGCTCTTCCGCCGCGCCGGTGCCCTCGTCGTGCTCGTGCGGGTGGAGCGGCCCGCCGTGGCCGAACAGCCGCCCGGCAGCGCCCTGGTGACCGGTCTGCTCCAGGACGGCGACCTGGAGGTGGTCAAGCGGACGCTGGGCGCCTTCCAGGGCACCGGGCTGGACGAGCGGCTGCGCGAACGCGGCATCACCACGCTGGTCCTCGGCGGCGTCGCCACCAACCTCGGCGTCGAGTCCACCGCCCGCGCCGCCGCCGACCTCGGCTACGACCTCGTCTTCGCCGAGGACACCATGGCCGCCTTCACCACCGCCGAGCACGAGGCGTCCGTACGGCTCGACTTCCCGAGGCTGGGCACGGTGACGCGCTCGACGGAGCTGGCCTTCGGCTGACCGGTCCGCAGGCGGGGGGACCGGTCAGCTCCGGGGGGCCGCCTCGCGCAGGACGATCCGGTGCTCGCCCGCGTACACGTTCATCGAGCTGCCGCGCAGGAAGCCCACCAGGGTCAGACCGGTCTCGGCGGCCAGGTCCACCGCCAGGGACGACGGCGCCGACACCGCCGCGAGTACGGGGATGCCCGCCATGACGGCCTTCTGCGCGAGTTCGAAGGAGGCCCGGCCGGAGACCATGAGGATGGTCCGGGACAGCGGCAGCGCGTCGCTCCGCAGCGCCCGTCCGACCAGCTTGTCGACCGCGTTGTGCCGGCCCACGTCCTCGCGGGTGTCCAGGAGGTTCCCGTCCTCGTCGAACAGGGCCGCCGCGTGCAGACCGCCGGTGCGGTCGAAGACCCGCTGGGCGGCGCGCAGCCGGTCGGGCAGGCTGGAGAGCAGCTCGGGGGTGACGCCGAGCGGGGGCGTGTCGGCGATCGGCCAGCGCGCGGTCGTCCGTACGGCGTCCAGACTGGCCTTGCCGCACAGCCCGCACGAGGAGGACGTGTAGACGTTGCGCTCCAGGGAGAAGTCGGGCAGGGCGGTGCCCGGCACCGTCTTCACGTCGACCACGTTGTAGGTGTTGGAACCGTCCGCCGCGGCCCCCGCGCAGTAGACGATGTTCCTCAGGTCGGACGCCGAGGCCAGCACCCCCTCGCTCACCAGGAAGCCGGCGGCCAGCGCGAAGTCGTCGCCCGGCGTGCGCATGGTGATCGCGAGCGGCTTGCCGTTCAGCCGGATCTCCAGGGGCTCCTCGGCGACGAGCGTGTCGGGCCGGCTGGAGACGGCGCCGTCCCGGATCCGGAGGACCTTGCGTCGTTCCGTGACTCGTCCCATGTCCTGATCAGCCCCGGTTCTGTACGTACGTAGCCGAAACGGCCCTGGGTGCGGAGGTTGCCCCGGGTCGCCGGACGGCCGTGCGGCGAGGTGACCTCACCGTCTCATTGTCCTGCACGTGGAGGGTGACCATGCCGCCCCCACCGTCCGGCCCCCACCGTCCGGCCCGGTCCGTCGGCGCCCGGGCCCGATCCCCGCGGCAGCGATACCCGGACGTCCGACCGTCTGACGGGAGCCGACAATCGCGGCGCCCCTTTCCTGTGGCTTCACCTGCAGTCGTACCCGCCGGTCACTGGCCAGACTGGTGCATCCCGCTATACGGCAACGAGGGGATCCCCCGCATGAACGGCTCGCGCATCGCCGCCATCGGTCACTACCAGCCCGCCAGGGTGCTCACCAACGACGACCTGGCGCGCATGGTCGACACCAGTGACGAGTGGATCCGCAGCCGCGTCGGCATCCGGACCCGGCACATCGCGGGCCCCGACGAGCCCGTCGACGAGCTCGCCGCGCACGCCGGGGCCAAGGCCCTCGCCGCGGCCGGCCTGACCCCCGCCGACATCGACCTGGTCCTCGTCGCGACCTCCACCGCGATCGACCGCTCCCCGAACACCGCCGCCCGGGTCGCGGCCCGGCTCGGCATCCCGCAGCCCGCCGCCATGGACGTCAACGTGGTGTGCGCGGGCTTCACCCACGCCCTGGCCACCGCCGACCACGCCGTCCGCGCCGGTGCGGCGACCCGCGCCCTGGTCGTCGGCGCCGACAAGATGTCCGAGGTCACCGACTGGACCGACCGCACCACCTGCGTCCTCGTCGGCGACGGAGCCGGAGCCGCCGTCGTGACGGCGTGCCCGCCCGGCGAGGAGGCCGGCATCGGCCCGGTGCTGTGGGGTTCGGTACCGGAGATGAAGCACGCCGTACGGATCGAGGGCACGCCGCCGCGGTTCGCGCAGGAGGGGCAGAGCGTCTACCGCTGGGCCACCACCCAGCTGCCGGCCATCGCCCGCCGGACCTGCGAGAAGGCCGGGGTGGCGCCCGAGGAGCTCGCCGGGGTCGTGCTCCACCAGGCCAACCTGCGCATCATCGAGCCGCTGGCCGGGAAGATCGGCGCCGTGAACGCGGTGATCGCCCGCGACGTGACCGAATCCGGCAACACCTCCGCCGCCAGCATCCCGCTCGCCTTCTCGAAGCTGCTCGAACGGGGGACCCTGCGCACCGGCGACCCGGTACTGCTCTTCGGTTTCGGCGGCAACCTGTCGTACGCCGGACAGGTCGTACGCTGCCCGTGACATCCCCGCCCGGCCGGCAGTCCTGAATCGAGCACCGCGCGCCGACCGACGCGATCGCCGCCCGGGACGAACAGCGCGCCACCGCGTCCGGCGCGCGAACACACCGAGCACACCCGGCGGTCGTACCACGACCGGAACACCGCCCGACCCCCATCCCGCTAGACGCCCGCCGGCCGCCGTCCGGCGGGTGCCGTCGTGCACCACCGTGCCTCCGCCGCCAGCATGCCGGTCAGCACGGCCACCAGCAGGAGGAGCAGGGCGTACGCCGGGAGCCGGGTGCCCGGCACCGCCGTCAGCAGGGCGAGCGCGCAGGCGACGGCGCGGTAGCGGACCGGGCGCAGCCCGAGGGCCGTCCGGAAGGCGGTGTCCCCGGCCAGGAACAGGGCCACCCCGCCCGCCAGCGCCAGCGCCGGGCCCCAGTGCGGGTGGTCGCCGAGGTGACCGACGGTCTTCTTCACACCGGCGGCCAGGAAGACGATGCCCAGCAGCATCGGCAGGAAGGCGTAGTAGTAGGCGTTCATCGCCAGCCGCCACCGCCGCGGGGCCGGCGTGCCGCGGAAGACGGCCTCCGCGGCCTCCTCGTCCCGCACGAAGTACGTCCACCACAGTGCGACGGCGAGCGCCAGGGCCAGGAACGCGCCCGCCACCGGGCCCGGGGTGAGCGGCACATCGCCGATGCCGACGCCGATGGAGATCACCGACTCGCCGAACGCGATGATCAGCAGGAGCCCGTGCCGCTCCACGAAGTGCGCCGGGTCGAGGGAGCCCAGCTGCACCCGGAGCGTCGCCGCGTCGCGCCCGTCCTTGCGGCCCGGGCCGTGCTCGGCGACGAACGGGGTCGCGAACTGGAGGGCGACCGCGAGGAGCCAGAGCCCGTCGGCCGCGAGGCCGCCGGTGGCGCCCGCGGCCGTCACGGACAGGGCGGCCAGCGCGTTCGGCACCCCGTACCAGACCGAGTCCCAGCCGTGGCTGCGCGTGTACAGCGCCGTGTGCACGACCACCACGAGCAGGAAACCCAGTCCGAAGACCACGCCGGTGTCCTCGAACACGCGGGGGATTGCCAGTGCGCACACCAGGAACGCGGTCATGCCGAGCATCAGCAGCAGCCGCCGCGAGGGACGGTCGGGCGGCACCTGGTTGGTCAGGTAGGCGTAGGCGCCGTACATCCAGAACAGCACCACGAGGATCAGCGCCACCCGGCCGGCCGTGGCGAACGACAGGCCGTGCGCCAGCAGCACGGTGAGCTGGGTCAGGGTGAAGACGAAGACCAGGTCGAAGAAGAGTTCCAGGGTGGTGACCCGACGCCCCGGCCCTTCGGCCGGTATCCCCGCGGGCGTGGTGTCCATGTCCATGTCCATGCGGTGTTCCCCCTCCAAGATCGGTGAGCCGATCGTAGAGGCAGAACGTGGCACGGGTGGGGGCGAGTTGACGCGGGTGCGGGGGCTGGGCGACCGGTGCCGGGGGGATGGCCGGCTGACGGGCGACGGACGGCGGACGACGGGCGACGGGCGACGGGCGACGGACGGCTGACGGGGGGGGGGCTGACGCCTGACGACGGATGGACGGCTGACGCCTGACGACGGATGGACGGCTGACGCCTGACGGGGGGCTGACGCCTGACGACTGGCGGACGGCGGGCGGTTGGTGGGGCGGGGGCGTGTGGCTCGGCTGGGCGCCGTCGTGTCACCGCCTGGTTCACCGAGCCCGTGATCCTCCACCCACCGTAGGCGGAATCTCGCGCACCGTATACCGCCGGCCATACATGGCTCCCGGTGCCCCGGACCGCCGCCCGGCCGACGGATACGCAGGTGAAACGCACTCCGAAACCTTGGTATTGTTGTCCATGTCGCCGCGGGGAACGCACCGCGCAAGGCGGCAGACACCTAGTCCGGGTGGCGGAATGGCAGACGCGCTAGCTTGAGGTGCTAGTGCCCTTTATCGGGCGTGGGGGTTCAAGTCCCCCCTCGGACACCAGCAGAGACCCCAGTTCACCTGGGGTTTTTCTGTTTCTCCGACGGACGGGCCGAGACGGCCGGCAGCGCCGGGGGAGGGAGCGTCGCCGCCATCCCCGAGCCCCCGGGTCTCCCTGGCCGCCTTGGCCGGCACATCGTTGAGGACGCCGAGACGGGCGCACAGGGGCGAGGTCAGGTGCTCACCTCGGAGCGGACCGGAACGGGCGGGCGCACACCGTGAGCGCCTCCGCTCGGCGACCAGCTGGGACCCAAGGTCGGGGTACCAGCCACGGGGCTACGGCTTGCAGCATCTCGGCCAGGGCCGCGAGTTCTCCGATGCGGCCGGCAGGGGTGTCGAGGATCGGCGTGAACTCCCTGCGGATGCGGACGGCTACGTCGGGGACAGCCTGCTGTTGGCGTGGAGGAGCCCGGCGTCATAGCCACCCGGCGCGGGAAGGGCGGTGCTCGAAGAAAATCGGTACTCGGCGCGTGATCGTTTTTCTAGACTCGCCTCGTACCGCGCGCCGCACCGACACACCACGGCGGCGCGCTTCGTGATCCGTGAGTATCGAGGGGAGCCCGGCCGTGCGTGACCGTACCGCCGTCGTCGTTCCCCCTGCGCGGACCGAGGTGATTCTGGTGTCCTCGTCCGTCCGGTGCCCGCTGCGCGGCCGGCACCGGAGGCCCGTGACGCCCCGCTGACACCTCCGCGCCCCGCCCGGCACCACGCCCGGCCGGCGCCGTACCGTCCGCTCACCCCGGGCACACGGGGAATCGCGCTGCCCATCTCCAGCACAGACTTCCCGAAAGGCACCGGGCCGTGCGCATCAGCAACGACACCCTCGCCGCCGTCCGCAACCTCGGCATCCTCGCCCACGTCGACGCCGGCAAGACCACCGTCACCGAGCGGATCCTGTACGCGACGGGCACCACCCACAAACGGGGCGAGGTGCACGACGGCACCACCGTCACCGACTTCGACCCGCAGGAGCGCGACCGCGGCATCACGATCTTCGCCGCCGCGGTGAGCTGCGCCTGGGACGGCCACCGCGTCAACCTCATCGACACCCCCGGCCACGTCGACTTCGCCGACGAGGTCGAGCGCTCGCTGCGCGTCCTCGACGGGGCGGTCGCGGTGTTCGACGCCGTCGCCGGAGTCGAACCGCAGAGCGAGTCGGTGTGGCGGCAGGCCGACCGGCACGGCGTACCGCGCATCGCGTTCGTGAACAAACTCGACCGCGCCGGCGCCGACCTGGACCGGGCCGTCGAATCCATCCGGGACCGGCTGCACCCCGTACCCCTGGTCGTGCAACTGCCGATCGGTGCCGAGCACGGCTTCACCGGCGTGGTCGACCTGGTGCGGATGCGGTCCCTGGTCTGGGGCGACGGGGAGAGCACGGCTGCGGCGGGGGCGGTGCCCGAGGAGCTGCGGGAGGAGGCGGTACGGCGGCGCCGCGCGCTGGAGGAGGCGGTGGCCGAACGGCATCCGGCGGCCCTGGAGGAGTTCTGCGACCGCGGGACGCTCTGCCCCGCCACGCTCACCGCAGCCCTGCGCGACCTCACCCACAGCGGCGAGGGCGTGGTCGTGCTGTGCGGCTCCGCCTACCGCAACCGCGGCATCGAGCCGCTGCTCGACGCGGTGGTGGCCTACCTGCCCTCACCGCTGGACGTACCCGCCGTACGCGGTGTCCACGACGGCGCCGAGCAGCGGCGGCCCGCCGATTCCGCGGCGCCGTTCGCGGGGCTCGTGTTCAAGGTGAACGCGAGCGCCACCGGACGCCTGGCCTACGTGCGCGTGTACTCGGGCACGGTCGAGAAAGGAGACACCGTGTGGGACCCGGGCACCGGACGTACCGAGCGGGTGGCCCGCATCCTGCGGGTCATGGCGGACCGGCATGTCCAGCTCGACCGGGCGGTGGCCGGTGACATCGTCGCCGTCGCGGGTGTGAAGGCGGCCCGGACCGGCGCCACGCTGTGCGACCCGGGCGCCCCGCTCCAGCTGGAGCCGCCCGTGGCCGCCGAGCCCGTGGTGTCCGTGGCGGTCGAGGCGCGGCGGAGCACGGACACCGGGCGGCTCGCGGCGGCGCTCGCCCGGCTGGCCGAGGAGGACCCCTCGCTGGTGCTGCGCACCGACGCCGAGACCGGGCAGACCGTGCTGTCCGGGATGGGGGAGCTCCATCTCGAGGTCGCGGTGGAGAAGATCCGCCGCGACGGGGGACCGGAGGTCACCGTGGGCCGGCCCCGGGTCGCCTACCGGGAGACCGTCGTCGGCGCCGTGCGCGGGTTCGTGTTCCGGCACGTCAAACAGGACGGCGGCGCCGGGCAGTTCGCCCATGTCGTCCTCGACGTGGAGCCGCTCGGCCCCGGAACCGGTGTCACCGGTTTCGAGTTCCGGTCCGCCGTGGTCGGCGGGCGGGTGCCGCAGGAGTACGTGCGGGCGGTGGAGGCCGGCTGCCGGGACGCCCTCGCGGAGGGACCGCTCGGCGGACACCCGGTGACCGGGCTGCGGGTCACGCTCACCGACGGCTCCACGCACGTGAAGGACTCCTCCGACACGGCCTTCCGCACCGCCGGCCGGCTCGGTCTCCGCGAGGCCCTGCGGGCCTGCGGGACGGAGCTGCTCGAACCGGTCGCCGAGGTCACGGTGACCGTGCCGGAGGAGGCGGTCGGCGGGGTCCTCGGTGACCTGGCCGCCCGGCGCGGCCGGGTCGGCGGCTCCGAGGCCCGCGGCGGCGCGGCCGTACTGACCGCGACCGTGCCGCTGGCCGAACTGTTCGGCTACGCCACCCGGTTGCGCAGCCGCACCCAGGGCCGCGGCACCTTCACCACCCGGCCCGCCGGCTACGCACCGGCACCGGCACCGGCGGCCCGCCCGGCATAGGCGGCTCGCTTGGCACCGGTGGCCCGCCCGGCACCGGTGGCCCGCCCGGCACCGGTCCGGTTGCGGCCCTCCCACGGGCGGCGGCGGACGGGCGGCAAGGGCCGGCAGCCGGGTTGGGCCGAGCCGGGCCGGGCCGAGCCGGGGGCCGGGCCGGGAAGAGAGCGGTCAGGGCGGAGGCAGTGGTCAGGGAGGAGGCAGCGGTCAGGGAGGAGGCAGCGGTCAGGGTGGTGGCAGAGGCCAGTGCGGAGGCAGTGGTCAGGACGGAGGCAGTGGTCAGGGAGGAGGCAGCGGTCAGGGTGGTGGCAGAGGCCGGGGAGGAGGCAGAGGCCACGGGCGGGGGCGGGGCTGGGGCGTGCTCGGCCGCGTCTCGTCCCGCCGGGCTCACACCGACCGTCCGCTGCAACCGGCTCGCTGGACCGGCCGTTGGGGTGTCCGCGCCCTGTCGTGTCCGGCTCGCTGGACCGGCCCTTGAGGTGTCCGTGCCCCGTCGCGCCCGGCTCGCCGACCCGCCCCCTCTGCGGCGCCCGCCCCTCTGCGGCGCCCGCCCCTCTGCGGCACCCGTCCCCCGTCGCGTCCGGGAATCACGCCAGCCGTCCCTCCAGCGCCGCCCGCCACGCGGGAGGCGGTGGTGGAGGGGGTGCGGGTTGGGGGCGGTGGCCGCCGGAGGTGAGGAAGGCGGCCAGGGGGAGGACCGCCGCGCCCACGGTCACCGCCTCCGGGCCGAGCCGGCCGAGTTCGACGCGGACCCGGCCGCCGGGATGGCGCAGGGCCCGGGCGAGGGCGTGGTCGCGTACCTGGTCCAGGAAGCCGGCGCCCAGCCGGAGGCCCGCCCAGCCGCTGATCAGGACCCGTTCCGGCTGGAAGAGGTTGATCAGGTCGGACAGGCCCGCACCGAGGTACGCGGCGGTCTCGGCGAGCACGGCTGCGGCCACCGGGTCCGGTGCCCGGCCGTCACCGGGGCGGGCCGCTGCGAGCAGCTCGGTCAGCGCCCGCTCCTCACCGGCCCCCCGCGACGGCCGTCCGCCCGCCTCCCGCCAGCGCGCCACCAACGCCTGCGCGCCCGCGTACGCCTCCAGGCAGCCGCGCGCGCCGCACCGGCACCGGCGCCCGGCGACCCGTACCGTCAGGTGCCCCCACTCCACCGACCGTCCCTGCGCCGCCTCCTCGGTGACCACGCAGGCGCCGACCCCCGAACCGAGCAGCGCCACCACCGCGTTGCGCGCGCCGCGGCCCCCGCCGAACCACATCTCGGCCTGGCCCAGCGCCTTGGCGCCGTTGTCGACGAAGCACGGCACGTGCGGCGGAAGCCGACCGGTGAGCCGCAGCAACCGCTCCAACGGCACGGCGTCCCAGCCGATGGTCTGCCCGTGCACGATCGCGCCCTCGGGTCCGTCGTACGCGTCCCTGCCCATCGGCCGCCCACGTACGGCCATATCGTCCGGCTCGCCGTCCGAGGTGATCGGCCGTCCGCGTACGACCACACCCTGCGGCTCGCCGTCCGAGGTGATCGGCCGTCCGCGTACGACCACACCCTGCGGCTCGCCGTCCGAGGTGATCGGCCGCTCGCGCACAACCACATCCTCCGGCCCGCCCTCCGAGGCGGTCGTCCGGCCGTGGCCCGGCCCGCCGTCCTCGACGATGCCGGGGACGCCGATGCCGATGCCGAGCAGTTCTCCTGGGGAGAGACCCGCCGTCCGCAGCACCGTGCCGATGCCGCCCACGATGTGGCCGACGACGGCGTCGACGTCGTACCCGCGCCGTCCCAAGGGGCGCCGTGCGCCCGCCAGTCGGGTGAGCGCGAGGTCGAACAGTTCCACCCGGACCAGGGTCTCGCCCACGTCGACGCCGATCAGGTGTCCGCCGCCCGGCCGTATCCGCACCAGCCTGCTCGGTCTGCCCGCGTACGCGCCGACGGTCCCGGCCTCCTCCACCAGGCCGTCGGCCAGCAGGCCGGCCACCACGGTGCTGACGGAACCGGAACTCAGCCCGGTCGCCGGGCCGAGCGCCTGGCGGCTCATCGGCCCGTCGACACACAACCGTTGCAGAACGGCGCTCCGGCTCTCCCGCCGCAGGTCACGCACCGTCCGGCCGCCCAGCCCTGCCACCTGGCCTCCCAGTGTGCCGTGGATTTCCGGCTCGTCCGGGGCGGTTTGTATGCCGGATCCCTTGACGAGCGATTGTCTTGAGGTTTAACTCACGTCCTAAATTAAGTCATGAGTGCAACGCACTCCCTGAAGGGACACCGGGAGCCATGCGCAGGATCCGAGCCGCGGCCGTAGGCGCCGTCACCTTGTCTCTCGCCCTCGCGGCCACGGCCTGCGGAGGCGGATCGTCCGCCGGCGGCGGGTCGAACGACTCGCCCAAGACGCTGACGTACTGGGCCTCCAACCAGGGCGCCAGCGTCGCCGTGGACAAGCAGGTGCTCCAGCCGGAGCTCGACAAGTTCGAGAAGCAGACCGGCATCAAGGTGAAGCTGGAGGTCGTGCCCTGGTCGGATCTGCTCAACCGGATCCTGACCGCGACCACCTCCGGCCAGGGCCCGGACGTGCTGAACATCGGCAACACCTGGAGCGCCTCGCTGCAGGCGACCGGCGCGCTGCTGCCGTGGGACGAGAAGAACTTCGCCGAGATCGGCGGCCGGGACCGGTTCGCCGGCACCGCGCTCGGCTCGACCGGCGCCCAGGGCAAGGACCCGGCCGCGGTCCCCCTGTACTCGATGGCGTACGCGCTCTACTACAACAAGAAGATCTTCGCCGACGCCGGCATCGCCAAGCCCCCGGCCACCTGGGACGAGTTGGTCGCCGACGGCAAGAAGATCAGGGCCGAGGGCAAGTCGGTGCTGGGCGCCGAGGGCGCGAACCTGTCGGAGAACATCCACCACGTCTTCGTCTTCGCCAAGCAGCACGGCGCCGACTTCTTCACCGCCGACGGCAAGCCCGACTTCACCAACCCCAAGGTGGTCGAGGCGGTCAAGAGGTACGTCGACCTGATGGCCAAGGACAAGGTCATCCCGCCCGGCGACGCCGAGTACGCGCAGAACCAGTCCGTCAGCGACTTCGCCAAGGGCAAGCAGGCCATGCTGCTGTGGCAGTCGGCCGCCGCCAACCTCAAGTCCCAGGGCATGAGCGAGGACGACTTCGGCATTGCGCCGGTGCCCGTTGTCTCCGGCAAGCCCGGCACCGGCACGCAGGTCAACTCGGCCGTCATGGGCATCAACATCGCCGTCTTCAAGAACACGGACAACCTCGACGGAGCCAGGAAGTTCGTGAAGTTCATGACCTCCGACGCCGAACAGAAGATCCTCAACACGGCGTACAGCTCCATCCCGCCGGTCACGGCCGCCCAGGAGGACCCTGCGTTCGGCACCCCGGCCACCGCGGTGCTGAAGGACACCCTCGCCACGAGCGCGGCCGCGCTGCCCCAGGTGCCGTCCGAGTCGCAGTTCGAGACGACGGTCGGTACGGCCGTGAAGGAGCTCTTCGCCGACGCCGCCGCCGGACGTGCCGTCACCACCGACTCGGTCAAGGCCAAGCTGGAGAAGGCCCAGCAGCAGATGCCGGCGGCGTGAGCACGATGACGACCACCGCACTGAAGGAACCGGTGCGCGAGACGTCCCCCGGTGCGGCGCGCGAACCCCGCCGCCGCACCGGGCGGATCAGCCGCGTCACACTGCCGTACCTGCTGCTCCTGCCCGCCCTGCTGCTCGAACTCCTCGTCCACCTGGTGCCGATGGCGATCGGCATCGTGATGAGCTTCAAGGAGCTCACCCAGTTCTACATCCGCGACTGGGGGACCGCCCCCTGGAGCGGACTCGACAACTTCAGGGTGTCGGTGGACTTCGACGCCCCCGTCGGCAGGGCGCTGCTGCAGTCGTTCGGCGTCACCGTCGGCTTCACCCTGCTGTCGGTCGGCCTGTGCTGGCTGATCGGCACCGCCGCCGCGGTCTTCATGCAGGACACCTTCCGCGGGCGCGGCCTGCTGCGCGCGCTGTTCCTGGTGCCGTACGCGCTGCCCGTCTACGCGGCCGTCATCACCTGGGTGTTCATGTTCCAGCACGACAACGGCCTGGTGAACCACGTGCTCCACGACCAGCTGCACCTCACCGACAAGCCCTCCTTCTGGCTCATCGGCGGCAACAGCTTCTACGCCCTGCTGACCGTGTCCGTGTGGAAGGGCTGGCCGTTCGCCTTCCTCATCGTGACGGCCGGGCTGCAGAACATCCCGCGGGAGCTGTACGAGGCCGCCGCGCTGGACGGCGCCGGGGTGTGGCAGCAGATCCGCCGGATCACCCTGCCGTCGCTGCGCCCGGTCAACCAGGTCCTGGTCCTGGTGCTGTTCCTGTGGACCTTCAACGACTTCAACACGCCGTACGTGCTGTTCGGCAAGTCCGCTCCCGAGGCCGCCGACCTCATCTCGGTGCACATCTACCAGTCCTCGTTCGTCACCTGGAACTTCGGCACCGGCTCGGCCATGTCCGTGCTGCTGCTGCTCTTCCTGCTGGTCGTGACGGGCGGATACCTGCTGCTGACCTCGCGCGGACGGAGGGCTGTCGATGCGTGACTCGTCCATGGCGCCGCCGCGCTCGTTCCTGTGGTCGCGGCGGATCTTCCTCACCCTGCTCGCCGGCTTCGTGCTGACCCCGGTGTACGTGATGGTCTCCAGCTCGCTGAAGCCGCTCGCCGACGTCACCGGCGAGTTCCGCTGGCTGCCGAGCGAGCTGACCATCCGCCCGTACATCGACATCTGGTCGACCGTGCCGCTCGCGAAGTACTTCGTCAACTCGCTCATCGTGGCCGGTGCGGCGACGGTCTGCTCGGTGGTCATCGCGGTGTTCGCCGCCTACGCCGTCAGCCGCTACGACTTCCGCGGCAAGCGCGTCTTCACGGTCACCGTCCTGTCGACCCAGATGCTGCCGGGCATCCTCTTCCTGCTCCCGCTCTTCCTGATCTACGTCAACATCGGCAACGTCACCGGGATCGCCCTGTTCGGCTCCCGCGGCGGGCTGATCCTGACATACCTCACCTTCTCGCTGCCGTTCTCCATCTGGATGCTGATCGGGTACTTCGACTCGGTGCCGCGCGACCTGGACGAGGCGGCGCTGGTGGACGGGTGCGGCCCGCTCGGCGCGCTGTTCCGGATCGTCGTGCCGGCCGCGGTCCCCGGCATCGTCGCGGTCGCCGTCTACGCCTTCATGACCGCCTGGGGCGAGGTGCTCTTCGCGTCGGTCATGACCAACGACACCACCCGCACCCTCGCCGTCGGCCTCCAGGGCTACTCCACCCTGTACGACGTCTACTGGAACCAGATCATGGCCGCCTCGCTGGTCGTCAGCGTGCCCGTGGTGGCCGGCTTCCTGCTGATGCAGCGGTATCTCGTCGCAGGTCTGACGGCGGGCGCCGTCAAGTGACCCACACCCCTGATCCCGAAGGGACTTCCGTGTCCGAACCCATCGACCTCGCCGCTCTACCGCACGACTTCCTGTGGGGCACGGCCACAGCGGCGTACCAGATCGAGGGAGCCGTCGCCGAGGACGGCCGTGCCCCCTCGATCTGGGACACCTTCTCGCACACCCCGGGGAAGATCGCGAACGGCGACCACGGCGACGTCGCCTGCGACCACTACCACCGCTGGCGCGAGGACATCGGCCTCATGCGCCAGCTCGGCGTCAACGCCTACCGGATGTCGGTGGCCTGGCCGCGGGTGATCCCCGGCGGGACCGGCCCGGTGAACCCGAAGGGGCTCGCCTTCTACGACGAGCTGGTGGACGCCCTGCTGGAGGCGGGCATCACCCCGTCCGTCACGCTCTACCACTGGGACCTGCCGCAGGCGCTCCAGGACCGGGGCGGCTGGCCGGAGCGGGACACCGCCCTGGCGTTCGCCGAGTACGCCTCCGTCGTCGCCGGGCGCCTCGGCGACCGCGTCCGGCTCTGGGCCACCCTCAACGAGCCCTCCTGCTCGGCCTGGATCGGCCATCTGGAGGGCACGATGGCCCCCGGCTGGACCGACCTGACCGCCGCCGTCCGCGCCTCCTGCCACCTGCTCCTCGGCCACGGGCTCGCCGCCCAGGCGGTACGCGCCGCCGCCCCCGGCGCGCGGATCGGCATCGTCAACAACCTCTCCACCGTGCACCCGGCCACCGACCGCCCGGAGGACCTGGCCGCGGCCCGCCGGCACGACGGCCACGTCAACCGCTGGTGGCTCGACCCGGTGCACGGCCGCGGCTTCCCCGCCGACATGGTCGAGACCTACGGCGTCGAACTCCCCGTTGATGACGCGGACCTGGCGGCCATCGCCACCCCGCTCGACTGGCTGGGCCTGAACTACTACTTCCCGGCGTACGTCGCCGACGATCCCGACGGGCCGGCGCCGTACGCCCGTTCCGTCCGCCGCGAGGGGGTCGCGCGCACCGGCATGGACTGGGAGATCGACGCGAGCGGCATCGAGACGCTGCTGCTGCGGCTCACCGAGGAGTACGGCGCCCGCACGATCCACGTCACCGAGAACGGCTCCGCCTTCCCGGACGTCGTGCGTCCCGACGGCACCGTCGACGACCCCGAGCGCCGGGAGTACCTGGAGCGCCACCTGGCCGCCTGCGCTTCCGCGGCCCGCAAGGGCGCCCCGCTGGCCGGGTACTTCGCCTGGTCCCTGCTGGACAACTTCGAGTGGGCGTACGGCTACGACAAGCGTTTCGGCCTGGTCCACGTCGACTACCGCACCCAGGTCCGCACGATCAAGGGCAGCGGTCACCGGTACGCGGACATCGTCCGCGTCCACCGCGGCCTGAACCGCCGGGCCGCCTGAGTCCGGCCGGCGTCGCCGGGCCGACCGAGTCGCCGGGCCGACCGAGTCGCCGGGCCGACCGAGTCCGGTCCGGACGGCCGGTGGACGCGTGTGGGGAGCGCGCGTCCACCGGCCGGAGCACCCTGTGTGTCATGCACCCGTCATAAATCCATGTGCACCTCCACCCCACCAGGAGAGCCGCATGTCATCCCGCATCCCCCGCATCCCCGGCATCCCCCGCGCCCTGCTCGCCGCCCTGACCGCCACCGCCCTGCTGGGCTCCGGCCCGCTGCTGGCCGCCCCCGCGGCCGCGGCCCCCGCCGCCGTCGGCTGGGACACCGACCGCGCGGCCGCCGCCTACGCCGTGAACCCCGCCGCCGTCACCGCCTCCGGCAGCGAGAACGCCGGCACCGCCCCCGGCCTCGCCTTCGACGGCAACGGCGCCACCCGCTGGTCCAGCGACTTCGCCGACGACGCCTGGATCCGCGTCGACCTCGGCTCCGTCCTCCGCGTCGACCGCGTCGTCCTCGACTGGGAGGCTGCCTACGGCAAGCGGTACGTCCTGGAGATCTCCCGCAACGGCACGGACTGGACCCCCTTCTACACGGAGACCGCCGGAACGGGAGGCTCCGTCACCGCGCACACCCATCCCCAGGAGGTCACCGGCCGCTACGTCCGGCTGCGCGGCCTGGAACGCGGCACGCCCTACGGCTACTCGCTGTGGAACTTCAGGGTCTACGGCGGCGAACCCGCCCCGGCGTCCACGACCCGGACCAACCTGGCCCTGCACCACCCGGCGTACTCCAACTACTACCAGCACGCGGGGAACTCACCGGCGTTCGTCACGGACGGCGGCTGGCCGGCCGACCTCAGGGGGGACGCGACCCGCTGGTCCAGCGACTGGAACGCGGACCGGTGGGTGTCCGTGGACCTCGGCGCGCAGTCGTCCATCGACACGGTGGACCTGTACTGGGAGTCGGCGTACGCCGTCGACTACCTCCTCCAGGTCTCCGACGACAACCGCACCTGGCGCACGGTCTACGAGCCGTCGGCGGCGGATGTCGCCGGCCGCCGGGCGAACGTGAAGTCGCCCTCCGAAGCGGTGGGCCTCCACGACACGGTCAGGCTGCCGGCTCCGGTCACCGGCCGCTACGTCCGCATGCTCGGCAAGGAACGCCGGTCCTTCTACAACCCGGCGCCCGCCACGGCCCAGTTCGGGTACTCCCTGTACGAGTTCCAGGTGTGGGGCACCGGCGGCAGCGCCTCCGCCGCCTACCCGGCGCTGCCGGCCGACCAGCCGGGCACGTACCGCACCACGTTCTTCGACGACTTCACCGGCACGGGCCTCGACCGCTCCAAGTGGCGGGTCGTCCGCACGGGGACCGAGATGGGCCCGGTCAACGGCGAGTCGCAGGCGTACGTCGACTCGTCGGAGAACGTCCGCACACAGAACGGCAGTCTGGTCCTGCGGGCGAAGTACTGCAAGGGCTGCACCCAGGCGGGCGGCGGCACCTACGACTTCACGTCGGGCCGCGTCGACACGCACACGCACCTCGACTTCACCTACGGCAAGGTCAGCGCCCGCATGAAGCTGCCGGTCGGGGACGGCTTCTGGCCCGCCTTCTGGCTGCTCGGCAGCAACGTCGACGACCCTTCCGTCTCCTGGCCGGCCTCCGGCGAGACGGACATCATGGAGAACATCGGCTACCCGGACTGGACCAGCTCGGCCCTGCACGGTCCCGGATACTCGGCCGACGGCAACATCGGGGCCCGCCAGACGTACCCGAACGGCGGCACCGCCGACCAGTGGCACACCTACGCCGTCGAATGGACCCCGGCGGCGCTGCGGTTCTACGTGGACGACCGCCTGGTCCAGGAGACGACCCGCAACAAGCTGGAGTCCACCCGGGGCCAGTGGGTCTTCGGCCACAACCAGTACGTGATCCTCAATCTCGCCCTCGGCGGCGCCTACCCGGCCGGCTGGAACAAGGTCACCGCGCCCTACTGGGGCCTGCCGCAGTCCAGCGTCGACAGGATCGCCGCCGGGGGAGTGCAGGCCGAGATCGACTGGGTCCGGGTCGAGCAGAAGAGCTGACCCGCCGACCGGCCGCCACCCGTGCCGGTGGGCGGCCCTCCAGGGCATCGAAGCGGAGCGGATGCGGCGCCGCTGGGTCTCCTCGCCGGCCGGCCGGGTGTGGCCGGACGGCTGGCTCGCGGGCGTGCCCGCGCTGGCCGAGCGGCGCGGCAGCGCTCCGGCGACGGTGGCGGCCCTGTCCCGGATCGAGGACCCGCACAGCCTGATCGCCACACCGAGCCGGGGCTGCCACGCAGACTCCGTGGCCTGTGTGACCGGGGCGCTGCTCGGCGCGGTCCACGGCGCCGAGGCCCTGCCGGCCGGCCTGGTGAGCCGGCACGAACTGGCCTGGGCGCTGGACACCCTGGCCCGCGACCTGACCGCGCAGATCGACGACTCGCCCAGCGGCAGCGAGTACATCAAGGGCTGGGACCCGAACTGGTGGGACCGCTACCCCGGCTGGTGAGCGGCCCAGGGAACTCAAGGGGCCGGGTGGCGGGGGCCCCGGCCCGGCGGCGGGGTGAGGGTGGACGTGTAGGTGTGTCCGTCCACGAGCGGTGTGCCGGTGGTGAGGCCGGCGGCGGTCATGCGGTCGTACTCGGCGAGGACGAGTTCCTTGGTGCGGTAACGGCCGTGCTCCTTCACGTCGTTGGCACGGGTGACGTTGAAGGTGTCCAGCACGTACGCCGTGTCGTCGCGCGAGACGCCGTACAGGTGGAAGAAGAAGGCGTCCAGCTCCGCCCGGAGCACCGCCCGGCGCTCCGGGTCCCAGTGGAAGGGGCCGCCGGTGTCGCCGAGTTCACGGGCGAAGCCGCTCAGGTCGGAGGAGGTGTAGGTCAGTTCGGTCAGCCGCGGCACGATGAAGCCGGCGTGCCGGGCCAGCGTCCGGGGTGCGGGGACGGGGAGCTGACGGACGACGAAGTAGCTCAGCGAGGTTCCGCCGAGGGACTGGCGGGCCGCGTAGTCGAGGACGAAGGAGGACCACACGCCGGCCAGCAGCGCGGCCCCGTCCGCGAGCGCCAGCATGAACTTGTGGCCGAAGCCGTGCGCGGGCGCCACCGAGCAGATCATGGTCCGCTCGTTGTTCTTGTTGGTGGTGTCCCGCCAGCCGAGTACCCAGTCCCGCCGCCAGCCCCGGGCGGCCAGCCGCGAGCGGACGCCCGCCGCGCGCACCTCCCGGCCCCGCCGGTCCCTCCCACCCGTCGGCACGTCCTCCTCGGGCACCCAGTAGCGGGGCAGCGGACAGGCCGCCGCGTCCTGGTGCCGCGCGGCCGTCAGCCGGGGCAGCGTGCCCTTGTTGAGCTGGTTGCCGGTGGCGCCCTCGTACGTGGAGAAGCGGTGGTCGTAGTGGTGCAGCATCTTCGCCTCGTACAGCGGCAGCAGCCGCTCGTCGCCGCGGACCAGGATGTTGCCCTTCAGGTTCCAGCCCTCGTCGAGGAGGTCGTCGAAGGTCTCGCCGCGCTGCGCGTCGGGGCGGAACACGGCGGAGTCGTTCGCCATGTCGAACATGCGCAGGAACGACACACCCCAGGGGTTTCCGTCCGCCCGTCCTTCGTGCACGAGGACCGGCACCCGGCGGTGGATGCCGAGCGTGATCTCGGCGTCCCGGCGGGTGCCGAACACCGGGCAGGTGCCGGTGTTCGGGTTCATCCGCAGGATGTCGTCCGCCGTCAGCCGGTAGCGCCGCCCGGCTATCTGCGCGGCCCGGCGCACCTTGAACACCAGCTGCGCCGGCTCGGCCGGGTCCCCGGTGCCGCGCAGGGTGAGCAGGCAGAACCGCAGCTGGTTGTGGACGCCGGGAAAGATCCGTTCCTCGTTCTCGAAGTCGTACAGGGCGGCCAGCCGGCCGGTGGTGACCAGGTCCTCGAAGAAGAACCGGGTGGTGGCGTCGGTCGCTATGCCGGTCGGCACGATGAGCCCGGTGCGCCCGCCCGGACCCGTCAGCGCGTGGCCGGCCTCCGCGAAGACGGCGTACGTGTTGATGTCGCCCCGGCCGGTCAGCGGGTAGCGGCCGCCGGCGCGCAGGAAGTGGCTCTCGCCCTCGGAACGGCGCTTGGCGGCCGTGAACTCCTCCCACAACGGCCGCGCCTGCGCATCCCGGCGCAGCTCGGCGATGGCCCGTTTGCGGGCCGCCGCGTTGCGCGCCCGGGCGATCGCGGGGCCGCGCTCGGCGAAGAACTCCTGCTCCTGCAGTTTGACCCGCTCCCACGGCGGGTTGCCCAGCACCGCGTCGAAGCCGCCCGCCCGGCCCGTGTCCGGCCGGGCACCCGGGCCGGATCCGGGCACCGCGAAGACCTCGGGGAACTCCAGGTGCCAGTGGAAGAAGGCGTACTCCTCGCGCAGCCGCCGTATCTCGGCGTGCGTGGCGTCCGGCACGGCGTCCGGCCCGCGCCCGCGCAGCGCCCGGAACACCCGGTCCGTGGGGGCCTCGGGCGCGCCCGGCCGCTTGGGCCAGACGAAGGCGGCACACCAGGCGTCGGCGGCGTGCACCTCCCGGCGGTGCCCGGCGTCGGTGACGTGTGCCTCCCGGCGGTGCCCGGCGTCGGTGACGTGTGCCTCCCGGCGGTGCCCGGCGTCGGTGACGTGTGCCTCCCGGCGGTGCCCGGTGCCGGTGGTATGGCCCTCCCGGTGGCGGGCACCGGCCGGCGCGCCGGCGGCCGGGGCGGTGTCGCGCGACGGCTCGGCACGGTCGCCGCGCTGGGCCCGGTTGCGCTTGCGGAGCTCGGCGGCGGTCTTCCGGTCGTCGCCCTCGACCGGCTTGAAGGCGTCGGTCGGGACACCGGCGGCGAGGAGCCCCGGGGTCGCGCCGAACAGCCCGTTGCCGTGCTTGAGACGGGCGTCGAGGAACCCCAGGGGCCTGCCCGGCGCCGGCGCCTCCAGCCACAGCGAGACCTTCGCCAGTTCCACGGCCGTCGGATCGAGGTCCACGCCGTAGACGCACCGGGCGGCCACCTCGTGCAGGGCGCGCCGCACCCCGGCGGGCGCCGGCTCCGCGGTCCGCTCCCGGACGGCCGCCAGCCGCTCGGCGATCCGGCGGGCCGCCGCCACCAGGAAGTGGCCGGAGCCGCAGGCCGGATCGCACACCTTCAGGGACAGCAGCTCACGCTCGACCGCCCGCACCGGGTCGCTCTCGCCGGCCCGGGCCGCCGCCTCCTCGCCGCGCCGCACCGCGTCCCTGATCACCGGGTCGAGGGCGGACTCCAGCAGGCTGTCGACCAGCGCGGGCGGTGTGTAGTAACTCCCGCTGGTCTTGCGGAGGTTGCCCGCCGACTCGACCAGCTCGAAGCGCAGCCGCCGCTCGCTGTACCGGGGCTCCAGCTCCAGCAGTGACGCGTAGACCGAGCCCAGTTCCCCGCCGCTCAGCCGCCGGTGCTCGACGGTCCGGGTCGGCCCGGAGCCGCCGTCGCGGACCTGGCACAGCCGGCGCACGGCGGTGAGCAGGGCCTCGTCGGACAGCTGCAGGCCGCGCAGCGGGGCGTCGGCGGCGGTCTCGGTGAACAGGCCGCCCAGGCCCGGCAGTCCCAGCTCGGGGCGGCCCCGCTCGCGGCCGAGCGCCGTCAGGACGAGGCGCAGCGCCGCGTAGCGCCGGCCGTGGGCCGTGCCGCGCCGGCCGCGGGCGTGGGCGCGCAGCCGGGCCGAGGAGAAGTACCGCTCGTACCGCTCGCGGGCGGACGGGTCCGCGTCGGGCGCGAGCAGCGCGTCCCGGTCCTCGGCGACGAAGACGAACAGCAGCCGGCAGACCAGGCGCAGCAGCGCCGTCCGCAGGTCCCGGGGGCGTACCCGCTCGCGCAGCGAGCCGTTCTCCGGGTGCCGCAGGAAGCCCGTGCCCAGCACCGTGACCGCCTCCCGTACACCCCGGCGCAGTGCGTCCGGCGCGCGGGTGCCGGCGGCGGGTGCGGGGACCGCCGGCGGCGGGTTGCCGGCCTCCCGGCCCCCGTCCGCGGTGCCGCCGCGGACGTTGCGCCCGGTGCGCCCGGGGCGGGACGCGCCGTCGGTGAACCGGTGCGCCACTGCCGCTCCTCCGCCGTCTCGCCCCGCCGCGGCACATCGTCCCAGAGCCGACGGCGGGTGACCGGCCGTCCGGCTTATTGCATATGATGTGCAAGTGCATATGTACAGCATCAGGACGGCCACCCGTCAAGACCTCGACGACGCCCGCTCCGTCATGCTCGACACCGTCTACCGCGACTTCGGAACCGGCTACGTGCCCCGGTGGCACGCCGACATCGTCGACCCGGCCGGCGCCTACCTCGTGCCCGCCCGGCACACGCTGCTGGTCGCGGCCGACGCGGCCGGGCGGATCGTCGGCACCGGGGCCGTCGACGCGCGGGGCCCGCAGTGCCCGCCCAACCCGCGGTGGCTGGCCGAGCGCTACCCGTCCGGGGAGACCGCCCAGTTGCGCCGGGTGTACGTGCGCCCCGAGCACCGGCGGCGCGGGATCGCCCGCGAACTGGTGGCGCGGCTCGCGGAGTTCGCGGCCGAGGAGGGCGGCTACCGCTCCCTGTACCTGCACACCGACCCCGCCGTGCCCGGCGCCGAGCCCTTCTGGCGGTCGCTCGGCGAGGTCGTGCACGACGAGCGCGCGGACGCCGGCGGCGGCCAGGGCATCGTCCATTTCGAGCTGCCCCTGCGGCGGGCCGGTGCGCGGTGGGCGGGCGCCGGGGTCTAATGGAAATGATTGTCATGTAGTCTTCTGAGTCTCTGAGTCTCTGAGTCTCTGAGTCTCTGAGTCTCTGAGCCCTCCGAGTCATCTGTCCTCTCGTCCTCCCACCCGCCCCTCCGCACGCCGAACCGAGGAACATGCCCGCCCCGCGCCCCTCCCGACTCCTGGCCGCCCTTCTCCTGACACCCCTGCTCGCCGGATGCTTCTCGTCCCCCTCCGGTGAGGCGGCCGGCGGCCCGGCCGACGGCGCGCGCCTGCGGGTCGCGCTCGCCTTCCCGCCCGCCGAACGGCTCTCCCCGTACGGCGCCGACGCCACCATCCTCAGCCGGCTCGGTGTCGTCGAGGGCCTGACCGCGCTCGACGGCAACGGTGCCGCCGCCCCGGCCCTCGCCTCCTCCTGGTCCCGGCAGGGCGCGCGCGGCTGGCAGTTCACCCTGCGCGAGGCCACCTTCCACGACGGCTCCGAGGTCACCGCCCGAGCCGTCGCCGCCTCCCTCACCCGGGCCGCCCGGGCCAGGCCGGCCCCGGCCGCCCTGTCCGGCGTGACGCTCACCGCCGAGGCCGTGGACCGCCACCGCGTACGCGTCACCACCGGCCGGCCCGACCCGATCCTGCCGCTGAGACTGTCCAGCCCGAGCCTGGCTGTGCTGTCCGCCGAGGCGTACCGGGACGAGGACCGCGTCGACCCGGCCGGCACCGGCACCGGCCCCTTCGTACTGAAGGACGTCACCGGCACCTCGTCCGCGACGCTCGACCGGTACGACGGCTACTGGGGCGGCCGGGCCCAGGCCGCCGGCATCGACGTCCGCTTCGTCCCCGACGGCACCGCCCGCACCAACGCCCTGCGCAGCGGCGCCGCCGACATCGCCGAGGCCGTTCCCGTCGCGCAGGCCGCCACGCTCCCGCGGGGCACGCGGCGGGAGACCGCCACCACCCGGACCACCAGCCTGCTGCTCAACTTCCGCTCCGGCCCCTTCCGGGACGCCGGCCTGCGCTCCGCCGCCCGCGCCGCCGTCGACACCACGGCGCTCGCCGAGGGCGTGTACGAGGGGCACGCCGACCCCGGGAAGGGCATCTACGGCCCCGCCGTCACCTGGGCCGAGGGCCGGCACCGCGAGCCGGCGGGGCGGGCCCCCGCGAAGCGGCCCGACGGGGCCCGCGTCACCCTCGCCACCTACGACAACCGGCCCGAACTCCCCGAAGTGGCCCAGGTGCTGAAACAGCAGCTGGAACGGGCGGGCTTCCGCGTCGAGCTCGTCGTGCGCGAGTACTCGCGGCTGGAGGCGGACGCCCTCGCGGGCCGCTTCGACGCGTTCGTCCTCGCCCGCAACAGCCTCGTCGACACCGGCGACCCCGTCGCCGTCCTCGCCGGCGACCACACCTGCGCCGGTGGCTACAACCTGGCCCGGTTGTGCGCCCCACGCGTCGACCGGGCCGTGGCCGCGGCCGAACGCGCCGTTGGCACCGCCGAGCGGCGGGAAGCGGCACTGCGCGCCGAGGCCGAGATCCTCGGCACCGACTCCGTCGTACCGCTGGTCCACCAGCGCGTCGTCACCGGCGTCGGCCGCACGGTCCGGGGCGTACTGCTCGACCCCTACGAGCGCACCCTCATCGGCACCGGCACCCGGCGCTGACCCGTGCGGACCATGCTGTGGCGGGCCTCGCTCGCCGGCGCCCTGGTGTGCGGAATCGGCCTGCTGCCCTGGCTCAGCCACACCGACCCCGCGCTCACCGTGCTCAGGGCGCGGGCCCAGGACCGCGACCCGGACCCCGCGGCGCTCGCCGCCATCCGCGACCGACTCGGCCTGGACGACGGCCCGTTGACGCTGCTCGGGCGGTGGCTCGGCGGGCTGCCGCGCGGCGACGCCGGCCGGTCCTGGATCTCCGGCGCCGAAGCGGGGCCGGCCGTGCTCCAGGCGCTCGGCGTCTCCCTGCTGCTCATGGCGGCCGCGCTCCTCGTCGCCGCCGGCACCGCCGCCGCCGTGTGCGCCCGCACCCTGTACCGGGGCGGCCGGACCCGGGCCGGCGGCACCGGTCCGGCGATGCTCGCCGCGCTGCCGGAGTTCCTCACCGCCTCCGTCCTCGCCACCGTGGCCGGGGTGCAGCTCGGCTGGCTGCCCGCCCTCGGCTGGTACGGGCCCCGGTACACCGTGCTGCCGGCCCTCGCCCTCGGACTGCCCGCCGGCGCCGTCCTCGGCCGGCTCCTCGACGACCAGCTGACGGGTGCCTTCACCGAACCCTGGGCGCGGTCCGCCGCCGCACGCGGGCTGCCCCGGGCCCGCGTCGCCCGGCAGGCGGTACGGCGCTGCCTGCCCGGACTGCTGCCCAACACCGCGCTGTTCGTCGTCGGCATGACCGGCGGCGCCGTCGCCGTGGAACAGACCTACGACATCCCCGGCCTCGGCCGCACCACCCTCCAGGCCGCCCTCGCCCAGGACCTGCCCGTCCTCCAGGCCGGCACCCTCGCCCTGCTGCTCCTCGCCGCGTCCGCCGCCGGCGCCGCCCGGCTCGCCGTCCGCCTGCTCGTCGGACCGGCCCTGCGCGACGGCGCCCTGCCCGCCGCCCACCGGGCGGCGCCGGCCGTACGGCGGACCACGCCCCTCCTGCTCGGCGGGTCGCTGCTCGCCGTCCTCGTCGCCGGCCTGCCCCGCGACCCACTCGCCCTGGACACCACCGCACGCCTGCGGCCCCCCTGTGCCGGCCACCCGTTCGGCACCGACGCGCTCGGCCGCGACCTGCTCGCGCGGGTCGCCCACGGTGCCCTCCAGACCCTGCTGCTCGCCCTCGCGATCAGCGCCGGCACGCTCCTGGCCGGGCTGCTCCTCGGCCTGCTGCCCCGGCTGTCCGGACCGCTCGTCGACACCGTCAACGCCGTACCGCCCGTGCTCGCCGCGCTGCTGGTCGCCGCCGTCGCCGGCGGCGGACCGGCCACCCCCGCGCTCGCCGTCGCCGCCGTCGCCTGGGCGCCCCTCGCCGCGCACACCTCCGCCCTGCTGCGGCAGGAACGCGCCGCCCCGCACATCGCCGCCACCCGCGCCCTCGGCGCCGGCCGCTGGTACCTGCTGCGCCGCGAACTCCTGCCCGCCGTCGTCCCGTCCGTCACCCGGCACGCCCTGCTGCGGCTGCCCGGCACCGCGCTGGCCCTCGCCTCCCTCGGATTCCTCGGCCTCGGCGCCCAGCCGCCGTCCCCCGAATGGGGCCGGCTCCTCGCCGAGAACCAGCCCTACGCCGAGCGCGCGCCCTGGGCCGTCCTCGCGCCCGCCGGCGTGCTCGCCGTCCTCGGCGCGCTGGCGGTGACGTCCGCCGGCGCGCTGCGGCCGCGCCGCCCGGGAGCAGGGCCGGACCGCCGCCTCCGGACGGCCGCCCGACGATCGCGGCCCCCTCGGTCCGTGAAGCGGGCCGCACGGCCGTGACGGCCCGGCGCCGCCCGCACGAGAGGGCCCGGACCGGTCGCTGGTCGAGCCCCGCCCGCACGAGCAGGGCCCGGACCGGAGGCCGGCCCGGGCCCTGCTCGTGAAGCGTGCCCCGCTCAGCGCGCCGCCAGCTCCAGCAGCCGAGGCTGCTCGGCCGGCACCGCCGCCGGCACCCGCGCAGTCCGCCACAGCCACCGCACGTCCCGGCCGAAGGACCACGTCAGCGAGGCCAGCGCCAGCGCCGTGACCGCCAGGTTCACCGGGCGGGGCAGCAGCTCCGCGCCCGCGACGAGCAGGCAGATGCCCTGGATCGCGGCGACCGTCTTGCGGGCGAAGGACGGCGGCAGCGGCGCGGTCAGCCAGGGCGCGACCCGGGCCGCCGCCACGAACGCGTACCGCATCACGCCGATCAGCAGCACCCACGGCCCCAGCCGCGTCGACACGTACACGCTGAGCACCAGGATCAGGAACGCGTCCACCTCCATGTCGAAGCGCGCCCCCAGCGCCGAGGAGGTGCCGGTGCGCCGGGCCACCTTGCCGTCCACGCCGTCCAGCAGCAGCGCCACCGCGGTCAGGGCGACCAGCAGCGTCACCGGCGGCGTGCTCGCGAAGGAGTCCGCGACCAGCGCGGTCACCCCCCCGACCAGGGTGGCCCGGCCGAGCGTGACCCGGTTGGCGGGGCCGAAGGAGCTGAGCCGGGAGCGGTGCACCGCGCGGGAGAGGACGGCCCAGGTGGCGAACGCGAAGGCGAGCCCCGTCAGCCAGCCGGCCGGCCCCATGCCGATCGCCGAGCCGAGCAGGGCCAGCAGCAGGATCTGCACGCCCGCTCCCACGGCCGTCTCCTGCTGGAGCCTCGCGTCATACGTGTTGTTCAGGGCCACCGCACATCCTCCGGCCGAGTGACAGAGTCGATCAACGCCGCGTACTGTGCGCGGCCTGTGCACAACTCGGTACGTGAACAACTTCCCGATCGTTCAGGAGGATGCCGATGAACCGGTCGGCCCGCGCGTTCTGGCTCCGCTCGCCCGGCCACGGCGAGCTGCGCGAGGTCACCCTCCCGGAGCCCGCCGAGGACGAGGTCCTGGTGCGCGCCCTGTACTCCGGGGTCAGCCGCGGCACGGAGACGCTCGTCTTCCGCGGCGGGGTGCCGGAGAGCCAACACGCCGCGATGCGGGCGCCGTTCCAGGAGGGCGACTTCCCCGGGCCGGTGAAGTACGGCTACCTGAGCGTCGGCGTCGTCGAGGAGGGACCGGCCGCGCTGCTCGGCCGTACGGTCTTCTGCCTGTACCCGCACCAGAGCCGTTACGTCGTTCCGGTGAGCGCCGTCACCGTGGTCCCCGAGCGGGTGCCCGCCGAACGGGCCGTGCTCGCCGGGACCGTGGAGACCGCCGTGAACGCCCTGTGGGACGCCAGGCCGCTGATCGGCGACCGGATCGCGGTGGTCGGCGGCGGCATGATCGGCTGCGCGGTCGCCGCGCTGCTCGCCCGGTTCCCGGGCGTCCGGCTCCAGCTGGTCGACGCCGACCCGCGGCGCGCCAGGACGGCCGAGGCGCTCGGCGCGGACTTCGCCACGCCCGCCGACGCCCTCGGCGACTGCGACCTCGTCGTGCACGCCAGCGCCACCGAGGCCGGCCTCACGCGGGCCCTCACGCTCCTCGCCCCGGAGGGGACGGTCCTGGAACTGAGCTGGTACGGCGACCGGACCGTGGCCCTCCCGCTCGGCGAGGCGTTCCACTCCCGCCGGCTCACCGTGCGCAGCAGCCAGGTCGGCACCGTCTCCCCGGCCGCCCGGGCCGGCCGCACCTACGCCGACCGGATGGCGCTCGCCCTGGAGCTGCTCGCCGACCCGGCGCTGGACGCGCTCATCACCTCGGAGAGCGCCTTCAGCGAACTCCCCTCGGTGATGCCGAAGCTGGCGTCCGGTGAGATCCCCGCCCTGTGCCACCGGGTCGGGTACGCGGAGACCGGCCTGACCTGAGAAAAGAGTGAGAGACGGCTGAACACGGGGAAGCGAGGAGCCGTACTACACGGCAACCCCCGGCGGTCACGCGCGGGGGGACCAGACGCGCCGCACCTGGAGGGTCGTCCGTTGTTCAGCATCACCGTCCGCGATCACATCATGATCGCCCACAGCTTCCGCGGCGAGGTGTTCGGGCCCGCGCAGCGACTGCACGGCGCCACGTTCCTCGTGGACGCGACGTTCCGCCGCGAGCAGCTGGACGAGGACAACATCGTGGTCGACATCGGCCTGGCCACGCGGGAACTGGGCGCCGTCACCGCCGAGCTGAACTACCGCAACCTCGACGACGACCCCGCGTTCGCCGGGGTCAACACCTCCACCGAGTTCCTCGCCAAGGTCATCGCCGACCGGCTCGCCGAGCGCGTCCACAAGGGCGCGCTGGGCGAGGGCGCCAAGGGCCTGGCGGGGCTCACGGTCACCCTGCACGAGTCGCACATCGCCTGGGCGAGTTACGAGCGTGGTCTGTGACCGACCTGACCGTGGAGCGCGCCCGCCTCGCGTACCTGCCCGCGCAGCCGGCCCCCGCCGAGAACCCCGGGATCACGCCCATGTCCCTGCGTACCGTCCACTTCGTGATGCCGGGCGGCGTGGACGACCCGGCCGCACCCAGCGGCGGCAACGCCTACGACCGCCGTGTCTGCCTCGACCTGCCCGGCTTCGGCTGGCAGGTCGTCCGGCACGCCGTCCCCGGCGGCTGGCCGCGCCCGGACGGCACCGCCCGCGACCGGTTCGCCCGCACCCTGCGCGAGCTGCCCGACGACACGGTGGTCCTCCTCGACGGCCTGGTCGCCTGCGGCGTCCCGGAGGTCGTCGTGCCCGAGGCCGCCCGCCTGCGCCTGGCCGTCCTCGTCCACCTGCCCCTCGGCGACGAGACCGGCCTGGACCCGGCCGTCGCCATGGACCTCGACGGCCGCGAGCGGGCGGTGCTGCGGGCGGCGGGCGCGGTCGTCGCCACCAGCGACTGGGCGGTCCGCCGGCTCGTGTCCCACCACGGCCTGGCGCCCGACCGCGTCCACGTGGCCGCGCCCGGCGCCGACATCGCGCCCCTGGCCCCGGGTACCGACGGCGTCTCCCACCTGCTGTGCGTGGCCGCCGTGACCCCGCGCAAGGGCCAGCACCGGCTGGTGGAGGCGCTCGCGGCGGTCCGTGACCTGCCCTGGACCTGCGAGTGCGTCGGCGGCCTCGGCCACGACCCCGGGTACGTGGCCCACCTGCGGCAGC
Organism: Streptomyces sp. NPDC013455; assembly: GCF_040632975.1. NCBI lineage: Bacteria > Bacillati > Actinomycetota > Actinomycetes > Kitasatosporales > Streptomycetaceae > Streptomyces > Streptomyces sp. NPDC013455. The sequence goes on from NZ_JBEYCX010000015.1 coordinate 167,554, forward strand.
TGATCGCCCGCCACGGCCTCGCCGACCGCCTGCGCCTGGCCGGCCCGCGAGCCGGCGCCGGCCTCGACGCCTCCTACGCCGCCGCCGACCTGATGGTCCTCACCTCCTACGCGGAGACCTACGGCATGGCGGTGACCGAGGCCCTCGCCCGCGGTATCCCGGTCCTCGCCACCGACGTCGGCGGCCTGCCCGAGGCCGTCGGCCGCGCGCCGGACGCCGGGGTGCCCGGCATCCTCGTCCCGCCGGAGGACCCCGCCGCGCTCGCCGCCGAACTGCGCGGCTGGTTCGGCGAACCCGACGTACGCCGCCGCCTGAAGGCCGCGGCCCGGGGCCGGCGCGCCGCGCTGGACGGCTGGGCCGCCACCGCGCGCAGCCTCGCGAGTGTCCTCGGGCGCCTCCCGGAACCACCGAGGAGGGTGGCGTGAGCGGCACGGGGAGCGAAGGAAGCCGGGGGACGCCGGCGGCCCCGGTCCGGCCGGACGGCCTGATCCCGGCTCAGCCGGGCCCCGGTGCGGGGGAGTCGGTGGCGGGGGTGCGGAGCACGCGGAGCGAGGAGGTGACGGCCGTGGACGTCGTGGACACGGGCGTGGAGAGGGAGCACCCGGGCGGCGGGTCCGCCGCCGGAAGCCCTGCCGGCCGGTGCGACGGCTCACCGGCCGACGCCGCCGGGGGTGCTGCGGCCGAGGGTGCTGCGGCCGGGGATGCCGCCGGTGCCGCCGCTGACGGCGCTGCGGCTGACGGCGCTGTGGCTGGGGGTGCTGCGGCTGGTGGTGTTGCCTCTGGGGGTGCTGCGGACGACGGTCCCGGTGCTGGTGCTGGTGCTGGTGCTGGTGCCGGTGCCGGTGCCGGTGCCGGTGTCCCGGTCATCGCCGGTGCCGGGCCAGTCGCCCGGCCCGGTGAGCGGGCCACCGTACGGCTGCGCGACGGCGCCCCGGAGGAGGAGCCGCGGTACGCGCCCGAGTGGCTCCGGCTGCGGGAGGGCCCCGACGCGGCGGCCCGCGCCCGGGAACTCCTCGATCCGCTGCGCGTCCGGTCGGCCGGCCTGCCCGGCGGGCTGGTCGTGCACGACCTGGGCTGCGGCACGGGCTCGATGGGCCGCTGGCTCGCGCCCCGCCTGGACGGTGCCCAGCACTGGATCCTGCACGACCGCGACCCCTATCTGCTGCACTTCGCCGCCGTGGCCGCCCCGCGCGCGGCGGCCGACGGCAGCCGCGTCACGGTCGAGACCCGGCGCGGTGACGTCGCCCGGCTCACCACGGAGGCGCTGGCCGGGGCCTCACTGGTGACCGCGTCCGCGCTGCTCGACGTCCTCACCCAGGAGGAGATCGAGACACTGGCGGACGCCTGCACGGGCGCCGGCTGCCCCGCGCTGTTCACCCTCTCCGTGGTGGGGCGCGTCGAGTTCACCCCGGCCGACCCGCTGGACGCCGAGCTCACCGAGGCGTTCAACGCCCATCAGCGGCGTACCGGACTGCTCGGCCCGGACGCGGTCGGCGTGGCCTGCGAGGCGTTCACCGAGCGCGGCGCGACGGTCCGCATCCACCCGAGCCCGTGGCGGCTCGGGCCCGAGGAGGCCGCGCTGACCGAGCAGTGGCTGCGCGGCTGGGTCGGCGCGGCCGTGGAGCAGCGGCCGGATCTGCGCGAGCCCGCCGAGCGGTACCTGAGCGCACGGCTCGCCGCCTGCGCGGCCGGCGAACTGCGGGTCGTCGTCCACCACAGCGACCTGCTGGCGCTGCCCCGGCCGACGGGCGGGACGGCATGACCGCGCGGCCGGCGGCAGCGGTCACACGAGCGCCCTCCGCCGCGGACACCGGCACGCGCGCGCGTACGGCACCGACGGGCGCGGCACGCGCGCGCGTGCCGCGGGGGACGGGCCGGGTACGCCCGTACGTGGCACGGACCGCCACCGGCCGCCCGCGCGTGACACCGCCGAACGAGGCTCCGGCACCGGTGAGTCCGGCGGACGGCGTGCCACCGGCGGGCGAGGCTCCGGCACCGGTGAGTCCGGCGGACGGCGTGCCACCGGCGGGCGAGGTTCCGGCACCGGTGAGTCCGGCGGACGGCGTGTCACCGGCGGGCGGGGCTCCGGCACCGGTGAGTCCGGCGGACGGCGTGTCACCGGCGGGCGAGGTTCCGGCACCGGTGAGTCCGGCGGACGGCGTGTCACCGGCGGGCGGGGCTCTCGCAGACGTGCCGCCCGCCGGCCTGCCGGCTGCGGCGGGTGGGCGCCGCGCGCGCGAGGTGTCCGTGGACCCGGGGCAGCCGCCCGCGTCTCCCGCGCCCGGGGGCCGCCACCCCCGTTCCCTGCGCGCCCATGCCGGCACCCTCGTCGGCGTCGTCATTCTCGGCGCCCTGCTGTGGCGGCTCGGCACCGGTGCGCTGCTCGACGGGCTGCGGCGGATCGACACGGTGGCGGTGCTGGCCGCGCTGGGCATCGGCGTGGCCACCACCGTGCCGAGCGCGTGGCGCTGGCAGCTCGTGGCCCGGGGCCTCGGGCTGCGGCTGCCGCTGGGCCCCGCCGTCGCCGACTACTACCGCGCGCTGTTCCTCAACGCGGCCCTGCCCGGCGGGGTCCTGGGCGATGTGCACCGGGCGGTCCGGCACGGCCGGAGCGCCGGTGACCTGCGGCGCGGAGTCAAGGCGGTCGTCCTGGAACGGGTCGCGGGACAGCTCGCACTGGCCGTGGCCGGCGCGGCGGTGCTGCTGACCCTGCCCTCCCCGGTGCGTTCCGGGGTCCGCGACTTCGCCCCGCCGGCGGCCCTGGCCGGAGCGGGCGCGCTCGCCGTCGTCCTCGCGGTGCGGATGAACCGCCCGCCGTCCCGCCGGGGCGGCCCACTGCGCCGGACCCTCGCCGAGGCACGCCGGGGCCTGGCGTCCCGGCGGAGCGGACCGGGCGTCGCGCTGGCCTCCGCGGTCGTCCTGGCCGGCCACCTGGCCCTGTTCGTCGTGGCGGCCCGGACCACCGGCTGCGCCGCCCCGCCGGCGGTGCTGCTGCCGCTCGCGGTCCTCGCGCTGCTGGCCATGAGCGTGCCGCTGAACGTCGGCGGCTTCGGACCCCGCGAGGGCGTCACCGCGTGGGCGTTCGGCGCGGCGGGGCTCGGCGCGGACACCGGAGTGGCGGTCGCGGTCGTCTACGGCGTGCTGAGCCTCGCGGCGAGCCTGCCCGGCGCCGTCGTCCTGGTCGTCCGCTGGTACCAGGGCCTGCGCACCGAGGCCGCCCCGCCGGCCGCCGGCGGCGCGTCCGACGGCGCGGGCCCGCCGGCCCCGGCCGGGGCCACCCCCACGGGCCCCGGCCGGACCGCCGTACAGGACTACTCGCGCCCCGCGTCCTCGGTGAGCAGTGCGAAATACGGCGCGAAGTTCTCCGTCAGGCTCGCCAGCAGTGCCTTTCCCTTTTCCGCCGAACCCAGGGAGGGCCGGCCGATGACGCCCGATTCCGTGTAGGCGGACATTCCCACGGTGAGCAGATGGCGGCGGTCGTCCGCGGTGAAATCGGCGGACTCGTGACCAGGGCGGACGAATTCGGGGTGAGCGTGCAGCAGAATCGAGGTCTCGATTTCTCCCGCGTGCATGTCGGTGAGCAGCGAGGTGACCACTCCGGCCCGCTCCCGGGCCGTCTCCCAGTCCTCGGCGGCCGGGAACAGCGCCATCCGCTCGCCGCGGGCGGACGCCTCCTGGACGACGTTGCCCAATACGTAGTTGCCGCCGTGCCCGTTGACCACGACCAGTGCCCGCACACCCGAGCGGCGCAGCGACGCCGCGATGTCCGAGACCACCGCGTGCAGGGTCGGGGCGGAGATGCTGACGGTCCCCGGCCAGGCCGCGTGCTCGTGCGAGCAGGAGACCGTCACCGGGGGAAGGAGGTGCACCGGGTACGCGGCGGCGATCTCCCGCGCCACGGCGCAGGCGATCAGCGTGTCGGTCGCCAGCGGAAGGAACGGACCGTGCTGTTCGAAGCTCCCGACGGGAAGGACGGCGACCTGTGCTGAAACGCCCGCCCCCCGGGTCCGTACATCCTCGGTGGTGTCCGTCGGCACCACACCGCTCGCCACCTCGAAGCCGTCCCGCGTGCCCGAACCACTCATCTTTTCACGGCCTTTCGTCTCTGCTTAGGAATCAGATCATGACAGAAAACACCGGCGTCAACATCGGCGTACTCGGCAAGAAGTCCCCGCGGCGTTCGGGCGCGGAACGCGTCGTCAATGCACCGCTGCCCACCGTGTACGGGAAATTCCAGGCGATCGGCTACCTGGACCACGACCGCGGTGACGAGCAAGTGGCTCTGGTGTACGGGGAGACCGGTGCCGAGAACGTGCTCGTCCGGCTCCACTCGGAGTGCCTGACCGGGGACGCGTTCGGGTCCCGGCACTGCGAGTGCGGCGACCAGCTGGAGGCGGCGCTGCGCGCGGTGGCCGCCGAAGGCAGCGGAATCGTCGTCTACTTGAGGGGGCACGAGGGCCGCGGGATCGGACTGCTCGCCAAGCTGCGCGCGATGGCGCTCCAGGCGGAGGGCCTGGACACGGTGGAGGCGAACCTCGCGCTGGGCCTGCCCGTCGACGCCCGGGACTACGGTGTCGCCGCGGAGATCCTGCACGACCTCGGGGTGCGCTCGGTCCGCCTGATGTCCAACAACCCGCGCAAGCGGGAGGCGCTGGTCCGGCACGGCATCCAGGTGGCCGAGCAGGTGCCGCTGCTGATCGAGCCGTGCGAGAGCAACATCACCTATCTGCGCACCAAGCGGGAGCGGATGGACCACCACCTCCCGCACCTGGACGCCGTCGCCCACGGTTCCTGACACCGGGACCCGGCGCCGTCGCCCACGGTTCCTGACACCGGGACCCGGCGCCGTCGCCCACGGTTCCTGACACCGGGATGCCGGCGCCGTCGCCCACGGTTCCTGAAACCGGGATGCCGGCGCCGTCGCCCACGGCTGTCGACACGCGACCCCGGTTCGGCGGGCGGCCGGGTGGACAGGATCGGTAGGTGATCCGGTCCGCTCGGTGGGACGGTGCGGCGGTGAGGGAGGCGGCGGCGTGAACCTTCGGGCCCGCGTGGTCATCGTCGGCGGCGGGGTGATGGGCACGAGCATCGCCTGGCACCTGGCCCGGGCCGGCGTGCCCGACGTCGTCCTCGTCGAACGGGACGAACTCGCCTCCGGCTCCACCTCCAAGGCCGCGGGCGGCGTCCGGGCCCAGTTCTCCGACGAGCTGAACATCCGGCTCGGGGCGCGCAGCCTGGAGGCGTTCGGCCGGTTCGCCGACGAGGTCGGGCAGGACATCGGGCTGCACCGGGTCGGCTATCTGTTCCTGCTCTCCACACCCGGGCAGGTGGCCTGCTTCGAGGCGGGCGTACGGCTCCAGAACTCCCTCGGGGTGCCCAGCCGCCTGCTCACCCCCGAGGAGGCCCGCCGCCTCTCCCCGCTGATCACCACCGACGGCCTGCTGGCCGCCGCCCACTCCCCGGACGACGGCCACTGCACCCCCGAGGCCGTCGTCCACGGCTACGCCACCGCCGCCCGCGCCCACGGCGCCCGCATCCTGCGCCACACCGAGGTCGCCGGCATCGAACTGCGCGGCGACACCATCACCGCGGTCGCCACCACCCGCGGCCGGATCGAGACGGACACGGTGATCTGCGCGGCCGGCGCCTGGTCCCGGGCGATCGGCGCGATGGTGGGCGTGGACCTGCCGGTGCAGCCGCTGCGCCGGCAGATCGCCGTCACCGGGCCGGTCCCGGACCTGCCGCCCAGCCTGCCCATGACGATCGACTTCACCACCAGCCTCTACTTCCACCGGGAGGGCCCGGGTCTGCTGCTCGGCATGTCCGACCCGGACGAGGAGCCGGGTTTCGCCACCTGCACCCACGACCGCTGGATCCCGCGCCTGGCCGAGGCGATGCGGCGGCGCGCGCCCGCCCTGCTCGACCTGCGCCGCACCGGCGGCTGGGCGGGCCTGTACGAGAACACCCCCGACCACAACGCCCTGATCGGCGAGGCACCTGCCGTCTCCAGGTTCCTGTACGCGACCGGCTTCTCCGGGCACGGCTTCCTCCAGGGACCCGCCGTCGGCGAGATCGTCCGCGACCTGTACCTCGGCCGCGTACCCTTCCTGGACATCAGCCCCCTGAGCGCCGGCCGGTTCGCGGCCGACGCCCCGCGCCCGGAGGCCAACCTGGTATGACCGAGCTCCATCTGTGGCTGCGCCATGAGCCCCGTACCACCGAACGGCGTACGCCGGTGGTGCCCGCCGACGCCCGCCGCCTGGTCGACAGCGGGGTGACGCTCACCGTCGAGGAGTCCCCGCAGCGGATCTTCCCGGTGGAGGAGTACGAGGCGGCCGGCTGCCGCCGCGCCCCGGCGGGCTCCTGGGTGACGGCACCGCCCGCCGCCGTCGTCCTCGGCCTGAAGGAACTCCCCGACGAGCCCACCGCGCTGACCCACCGTCACATCTTCTTCGGGCACGCCTACAAACGGCAGCCGGGCGCCGTGGAGCTGCTGCGCCGCTTCGCGGCCGGCGGCGGGGCGCTGCTGGACCTGGAGTACCTGGTGGACGACGAGGGCCGCCGGCTCGCCGCCTTCGGCTTCTGGGCGGGCTACCTGGGCGCCGCGCTCGCCGCGCTGCGGCACCGGGGCCGGCTGACGGCGCCGCTGACGCCCACCACGAAGGACGAACTGGACGCCGTCCTGCGGCCGAGGGCCGGCGAGGAGGCGTTCACGGCGCTGGTCGTCGGGGCCCTGGGCCGCAGTGGCCGAGGCGCCTGGACGGCCTTCCGCACGGCGGGTGTCGAGGCGACCCCGTGGGACCAGGCCGAGACCCGGGAGCTGGACCGGCCGGCCCTGCTCCGGCACGACGTGCTGGTGAACGCGGTGCTCGCGACCTCCCTGGTCCCGCCGTTCCTGCGCGAGGAGGACCTGGACTCCCCGGTCCGCCGGCTGCGCACCCTGTGCGACGTCACCTGCGACGTCGGTTCCCCCTTCAACGTCCTGCCGGTCTACGACCGCACCACGGACTGGGTGGAGCCCGTGCGCCGCCTGCGGGACGAGCCGCCGCTGGACCTCATCGCCATCGACAACCTGCCGTCCCTGCTGCCCAGGGAGTCCAGCACCGACTTCTCGGCGGCCCTGCTGCCCCAGCTGCTCGCCTTCACCGGCAGCCGGGCCTGGGCGCGCTGCCTCGACCGGTTCCACCAGGCCTGCCGTGAACTCGGCGTACGACAGGGGGAGTCGCGACATGACTGACCGGGTCCCGGCGAGCGGCACCGTCCACTGGGTCGGCGCCGGACTGTCCACCGGCAGCGGACCGGCCGCCCTGTGCGGCACGGCCGGCCGGGTCCTGCTGTGGCACCGTACGGCGGACCGGGCGGCCGACGCCCTGGCCGGCCTGGGTCTGACGGGCCGCGCCGAGCCCCGCGCCCTCACCCCCGACGCCCTCACCGCCGCGCTCGCGCCCGGCGACGTGGTGGTGTCCATGCTGCCGGCCCCGCGACACCCCGGACTGCTCGCCGCCTGCGTGCGCGCCGGGGCCCATTTCGCCTGCTCCAGCTATGTCTCGCCGGAGCTGCTGGACCAGGCGGAGGCGGCGCGGGCGGCCGGCCTGACCGTCCTCACCGAGGCGGGCCTCGACCCGGGCGTCGACCACCTCTTCGCCCACAGCCTCATCGGCCGGGCCCGGGCCCGGATCGGCGCCCACACCCCGGCCTCCTACCGGCTCACCTCCTACTGCGGCGGGGTCCCGGCGGTGCCGAACGACTTCCGCTACCGCTTCAGCTGGGCCCCGCTCGGCGTCCTCAACGCCCTGCGCTCGCCGGCCCGTCACCTCCAGGACGGCACGCAGGTCACCTCCGTCCGCCCCTGGGAGGCGACCCGGCGGATCGTCCTGGACGGTGAGACCTTCGAGGCGTACCCGAACCGCGACAGCATCCCCTTCATCGCCCAGTACGACCTGCCCGCCGCCTGGACCCCGCGCACTTTCGTCCGGGGCACCCTCCGCCTGGAGGGCTGGCTGAAGGCGTGGGCGCCGGTCTTCGAGGAGCTGGTGGCGGGCGACGACGAGCGGATCGCCGCGCTCGCGCAGCGGCTGGCGGCGGCCCACCCGACCACGGAGGCCGACCGCGACCGGGTGGTGCTCTCGGTCTGCCTGGAGGTCGACACGGGTGAGGACCGCCCCTGGACCGGCGCCTACCTGCTCGACGTGACCGGTGAGGCCGGGGAGTCCGCGATGGCCCGCTGCGTCTCCCGCCCGCTCGCCCTCGGTGTCCGCCACATCCTGGACGGCAGCCTGCCGGCGGGCCTGCACCGGGCGGCCGGGACCGCCCAGCGGTCCGACCGGTGGCTGGCCGAACTCGCCGACGACGGGCTTCCGTTCACTCTGAGCCTCGGGCAGTAGCGTCCCGGCGGGTCAGTCCGCCAGGGCCGCGTGCACCAGCCGCCGCAGCTCGGGGAAGACCTTTAGCCTCTTCGGGCGCACCTGGCTCATGAACTGCACGGTCACGTCGTGGGCCGGGTCGACCCAGAACGCGGTGGTTGCCACGCCGGTCCAGCCGTAGGTGCCGAGGTGGGACGGGGCCAGGGTGCGCGCCGGGTCGGTGACCACCGAGACGTTGAAGCCGAAGCCCAGGCCGTCGTTGCCCGCTTCCTGGTGGGCCGGGGCGCCGAAGGAGCGCACGGTGGCCCCGCCGGGCAGCTGGTTGCGGGTCATCGCGGCGAGCGTCCCCGGGGGCAGCAGCCGTACGCCGTCCAGCTCGCCGCCCCGGCGCAGCATCTCCATGAAGCGGTGGAAATCCGGGGCGGAGGAGACCAGGCCGCCGCTGCCGGACAGGAACCGGGGGCGGCCGCGCACCGGCAGCCCCGGCACCGGCTCGATACCGCCCTCGTCCGTCTCGCCGTACAGCTCCGCCAGCCGGTCCTCCTGGTGCGGCTCGATGTGGAAGCCGGTGTCGGTCATGCCGAGCGGGCCGAGGATCCGCTCGGCGAAGAACGCGTCCAGCGGCTGCCCGGAGACCACCTCGATCAGCCGGCCCAGGACGTTGGAGGCGACCGAGTAGTTCCACTGCGTGCCCGGGTCGAACTGGAGCGGCAACCGCGCGTACAGGTCGACGGTCTCGGCGAGTGCGGCGCCCGGCGGCACCGAGTACTCCAGGCCCGCCTCGCGGTAGAGCGCGTCCACGGGGTGGCGGTGGTAGTAGCCGAAGGTCAGGCCCGCGGTGTGGGTGAGCAGGTGCCGGATCAGGAGCGGGCCGGCGGCCGGCCGGGTGCGCACGGCGGTGCCCGAGCCGCTCTCGTACACCCGGGGCTCGGCGAACGCGGGCAGGTGCCGGCCGAGCGGGTCGTCCAGGGACAGCCGGCCCTCCTCGGCCAGCAGCAGCACCGCGACGGCCGTGACCGGCTTCGTCATCGAGTAGATCCGCCACAGGGTGTCCGGCTCGACCGGCAGCCCGGCCGCGACGTCGCGCAGGCCGTACGCGGTCAGGTGGCCGACCCGCCCGCCGCGGGCCACGGCCAGCAGGAAGCCCGGCAGGCGCCCCTCGTCGACGTGCCGGGCGAAGCACCGGTCCAGGCGCTCCAGCGCCGCGGCGTCCAGTCCCGCCTCCGCCGGCTCGACATCCTGTCGCAGCTGTGCCATCGCTCTCCTCCGGTCGCGTCGTCCGGCGGTGCGGCCCGGCCCCCGCCGAGTCGCCACCCGCCCCTTTCATCGTCGCGCAGGCCCGCGGCCCGCACCCGCCCGTCCGCGGGGTGTGTGAGCGACACGACGCCGGCCGGGCCCCCTCCCGCGCGGCGCCGCGGGACGGGGGAATGCCCGGCTGCCGCGGTGAGTTGATCCGGTCATGACTCAGGACTCCTCGCAGGACGCGCTGCTCGGTCTGCTCTCCGAAGGCCACGGCGGTGTACTGGTCACCCTCCGGCGCGACGGCCGCCCCCAGCTGTCCAACGTCAGCCACGCCTACGATCCCGACGAGCGGATCATCCGGATCTCGGTCACCGACGGCCGCGCCAAGACCCGCAACCTCCGCCGCGACCCGCGCGCCTCCTACCACGTGACCAGCGCCGACCGCTGGGCGTACACCGTGGCCGAGGGCACCGCGGAACTGAGCCCGGTCGCCGCCGGCCCGCACGACGAGACCGTCGAGGAACTCATCCGGCTCTACCGGGACATCTCCGGCGAACACCCGGACTGGGACGACTACCGGGCCGCCATGGTGCGCGACCGCCGCCTGGTGGTACGGCTGCGCGTCGAGCGGGCGTACGGCGTGCCGAAGGGCTGAGTCCCGTCGGGCGTGCCCCGTCCGTACGGCATTCCCGGCGGGGTACCGGAGTGCGGCCGGCCCGGCGGTCAGGGTGCCCCGGCGGTGCGTGCCTCGATCGCGCGCAGCACGGCGAGCATGTCCTGGCCGCCGTGCCCCCGGGCCACCGTCTCCCGGAACAGGGTGTGGCACACGTCGAGGAGCGGTGAGGCGATGGCGGCCTCGCGGGCCGCCTCGGCGATCAGCCGGTTGTTCTTCAGCACGTCCAGCGCCGCCGCCTGCACCGCGAAGTCGCCCTCGCGCAGCTTGGGCGCCTTCATCCGGGTCACCTCGCTGGCCATCGGCCCCGCGTCCAGGACGGCCAGGAAGAGATCGCGGTCCAGGCCCTGCCGCTCGGCGAAGTGGAACGCCTCGGCCAGCCCGGTCACCTGGGTGATCAGGAAGAGGTTCACGGACAGCTTCATCAGCAGCGCCCCGGGCGCCGGGCCGCACAGGAAGGTCTCCCGGCACATCGGGGCGAGCAGCGGCCGTACGGCGGCCACGGCGGCCTCCTCGCCGGCGAGCATGGCGACGAGCCGTCCCTGCTCCGCCGGTACCCGGGAGCCGGAGACGGGTGCCTCGACGTACCGGCCGCCGGCCGCGCGGATCTCGCCTTCCAGAGCGCGGGAGTAGGCGGGGGCGACCGTGCCCATGTGGACGACCGTCCGGCCCGCGACCCGCTCGGCCAGCCGGGGCGTGCCCCGGCCGAGGACCGCGTCCGTCGCCGTCTCGTCGGCCGGCATCAGCAGCACCACGTCCGCCCGCGTGAACACCTCGCCGGCGTCCGCGGCCACCTCGGCCCCGGCCGCCCGCAGCGGCTCGGCGCGTTCCGGGGTGCGGTTCCAGACCACGAGCGGGGTGCCGGCGGACGCCAGGCGCAGGGCCATGGGCCGGCCCATCACTCCGAGACCGATGAATCCGACGTGCACGGCTGGGCCGCCCTTCGTGCCACGCACCGACTATGACCGTGGTCATAGTAGCCGCCGTTATGACACCGGTCATAGAGTGGGGGCGGGGAACGGAGGACGACGATGGCCCAGACGCGGCGCGGACCGCGGGAGCGGATGGTCTTCAGCGCGGCCCAGCTCATCCGGCGCAACGGGGTCACGGCGACCGGCATGCGCGAGGTCGCCGCGCACGCGGACGCGCCGCGCGGCTCCCTCCAGCACTACTTCCCGGGCGGCAAGGACCAGCTGGTCGGCGAGGCGGTCGACTGGGCCGGCCGGTACGCGGGCAAGCGCGTCGCCCGCTTCCTCGCCGGGCTCGAAGAGCCCACCCCGAGCCGCCTGTTCGCGGCGATGGCCGCTCAGTGGACCGACGAGTACACCGCGGACGGCTTCGCCGCGGGGTGCCCGGTCGCCGCCGCCACGGTCGACTGCGCCTCCTCCGGCGGCGCCGCCCGGGAGGCGGCGGCCGCCGCCTTCGCGGCCTGGCGGGCCCCGCTCGCCGCGGCCCTGACCGGCCTCGGGGTGCCCGCCGCACGGGCCGAGCCGCTCGCCACCCTCATGATCAGCACTCTGGAGGGGGCGATCCTGATGGCCCGCGCCGAACGGGACGTACGCCCCCTCACCACGGTCGTACGGGAGCTCGGACCGCTGCTCGACGCGGCCGCACGCCCGTGAGCGCCGAGCCCGCGCACGCCCCGGAGCGTCCAGCCCGCGGCCGCGCACGCCCCTGAGCGCCCCGGCCCGCGCCCGCGGCGGCCGGGGGCGTCAGCCGTCCTCCCGCTCGGCCGTCAGGTAGGCGATCACCATGTCCCCGATCATGGTCCGGTAGTGCTCCCGCAGCGCCGGGGCCACCAGGTCGCGGCCGAACAGGGCGCCGAAGGTGTGCCGGTTGGCGACCCGGAAGAAGCAGAACGAGCTGATCATCGCGTGCAGGTCGACCGCGTCCACGTCCGCCGTGAACTGCCCGGACTCCCGGCCGGCGGCGAGGATGCGGCGGATCACGCCGAGCGCGGGGGACCCGATCCGGTCGAGCTGCGCGAACGCCGCGAGGTGCTCGGCCCCGTGGATGTTCTCGATGCCGACCAGGCGGACGAAGTCCGGGTGCCGTTCGAGATGGTCGAAGGTCAGCTCGGCCAGCCGCCGGATCGCCGCCACCGGGTCCAGGTGCTCGACGTCCAGCCGCTGCTCGGCCTCCCGGAGCGCGCCGTACGCCCGCTCCAGCACGGCCGTGAACAGCTGCTCCTTGCCGCCGAAGTAGTAGTAGATCATCCGCTTCGTGGTGCGGGTGCGGGCCGCTATCTCGTCGACCCGGGCGCCGTCGTAGCCGGCCCGGGCGAACTCCTGCGTGGCCACGTCGAGGATCTCGGCCCTGGTGCGGGCCGCGTCACGCGCCCGCGCACCGGGTCGTGCCGGTTCTTCGGCGCTGGTCATCGGTTTCCTCCGGGCCGGGACGCCGGAGCGGCGCGCTCGTGGGCGTGCCGGAGATTGTAGAAGCCGGGCCCCGGTCCGCGACGGTGTCACCCGGATACCGATGCGGACACGCGCGCGACCGCCGGGCTCACTGGCGGCTGACCGTGCGGGTGACGCCGGCGATCACGGTGGTGGCCAGGATCCAGCCGGTGAGCACGAGGACGTGGGCGAGGACCTGGTACCCGCCGCGCGGCGCGAACGCCGCGTCCTGCCCGAAGGAGATCACCGGCAGCAGCAGGTCGAGCGTGTAGAACACCGGGTCGAAGGGCGGCGCCTCGTCCGCCTTCAGCGGCTGCGGAGGGTGCAGCCCGTAGGCGACGGAACCGAGCGCGAGCAGCGACAGCAGCCACCCGGCCGCCCGCAGCGGACGGAAGCCGTAGCCGACGGTGACGTCCTGCACCAGCCCCCACAGCCTGCCGTACCAGGGCAGCGTGTGCCGGTGCCGCCGCTGCTTGGCGAGCTGCACGAGCCGGGCCGCGTGGTCGTCACCGACCCTGCGGTAGGCGGCCGTCAGCTGCTCGTAGGCGTGCGGGACGTAGCCGTCGCGCTCCCGCTCCAGCATCGGCAGGCGGCGCTCGGCCGGTTCGTGCGGGATGAGGGAGGTGTACGTCAGATCGCCGAGCAGCACCTCCTGGGGCACCGACCCCGTCTCCAGCAGCAGGACTTCGAGCTGGGCCCGGCGCAGATTGAGGGCCCCCTCCATCGGCGGGCCCTTGCGCAGCCAGAGCTCGCCGATCGTCGTGCTGCCGGCCCGCAGCGCCGAACTGCCCGGATTCGACAGGAGGGTGTACGACAGGTCGAGCCGCCCCGCGACGCGCGCGCCGCGCAGCCCCACCCAGCCGCGCACCTCGGCGTGCCGGACCAGCAGATCGCCCTCGACGGCGAACGTCTCCGCGTCGAGCGCGGCGTGCCCCGGGTGACGCAGCCGCGCCTCGTTGAGGTTGACGGATCCGGCGACGGTGGCGCCGTTGAGCCGTATCTGCCCCCGGGTGCGCAGCCCGGGCGCCCACAGGTCCGCGCCCACGGCGGCCTGGTTGAGCTGGAGCACCGGCTCCTCGGCGTCCGGCACGTCCACCTCGGCGCCCTCCAGGTACAGGCTGCCGGCGATCCGGGCGCCGCCCAGCCGGACGACGCCGTGGCACCGGGCCCGGGTCAGGCGCAGCACGCCGTCGACCTGGACGGCGTGGGCGACGAGCCCCGGCAGGGCCGACTCGCTGAGGTTGAACTCCCGCAGCCGGGCGGCGTAACACCGCGGGGCCTGCTCGAAGCGGCAGTGCCGCAGCCGCACCGGGTGGTCGATCGTCGCGTACTGGAGGTCGAGCCGGCCGGTGATCCGGGCGCCCGCCAGACTCAGTGAGGCTATCTCCCCGTCCTGCCGCGGTCCGTCCAGCAGCAGGGTGCGCAACACCTCGGCGCGCAAGGTCCGTTCGGGGCCCCAGCGCTCCGCCTCGGCGGGGTCCTCGTCGGGTGCCTCGCGGAAGTCCACGGCCTCGCCCCGCGGGAACGCCCGCCACACCCGTTCCTCGGCCGCCGTCAGATCGTCGATCTCCACCAGCGGGACTCTCACCCGCCCCACCGGCGTCTGTCAATCCGCCCCGCCCGTCGCCCGGTTCACGCGGCGTGTGCCCCGTGCCGCCGACGCCGGCGACACGGGGCACACGGGGTCCGGGTTCCGGCTACGGCCGGACGTTCCACTCCGCGATCACCGGGCGGCCGTGTTCCGTGGAGAGCCGGCTGACCGTGCCGGTCGCCAGCTGGAACAGGCGGCCCTCGGCGGGCGGCAGGCCCAGGCGGCGGGCGGTGAGGACGCGCAGGAAGTGGGCGTGGGCGACGAGGACCACATCGCCGGTGTCCTCGGCGAGGACCCCGTCGACGCGGGCCAGGACCCGGTCGGCGCGGGCGCCGACCTGCGCCGGTGACTCACCCGGGTGCCCCTCGGGGCCGGGCGGCACACCGTCGGTCCACAGGTCCCAGCCGGGCCGGGTGCGGTGGATCTCCACGGTGGTGACGCCCTCGTAGCCGCCGTAGTCCCACTCGTGCAGATCGGGGTCGGTCACGATCCCGGGTATGCCCGCCAGTTCGGCGGTGCGCAGCGCCCGGCCCAGCGGGCTGGCCAGCGCGCGGGCGTAGGTCCGGCCGGTGAGGAGCGGGGCGAGGGACTTGGCCTGTTCCTCGCCGTGCTCCGTGAGGGGCAGGTCGGTCCAGCTGGTGTGCTGTCCCGACCGGCTCCACTCCGTCTCACCGTGGCGGACCAGCAGGAGGTCCCCCACGGCGGGTCAGTCCTTCTTCTCGACCGCGTGCCCGCCGAACTGGTTGCGCAGCGCCGCGATCATCTTCATCTGCGGGGAGTCGTCCTGGCGGGAGGCGAACCGGGCGAAGAGGGAGGCGGTGATGGCCGGGAGCGGCACCGCGTTGTCGATGGCCGCCTCGACGGTCCAGCGGCCCTCACCGGAGTCCTCCGCGTAGCCGCGCAGCTTGCCCAGGTGCTCGTCCTCGTCGAGGGCGTTGACGGCGAGGTCCAGCAGCCAGGAGCGGATGACCGTGCCCTCCTGCCAGGAGCGGAACACCTCGCGGACGTTCTCCACCGACTGCACCTTCTCCAGCAGCTCCCAGCCCTCGGCGTAGGCCTGCATCATGGCGTACTCGATGCCGTTGTGGACCATCTTGGAGAAGTGCCCGGCGCCGACGCGGCCCGCGTGGACGTAGCCGTACGGGCCCTCCGGCTTGAGCGCCTCGAAGATCGGCCGCAGCCGTTCCACGTGCTCCTTGTCGCCGCCCACCATGAGCGCGTAGCCGTTCTCCAGGCCCCACACGCCACCGGAGACACCGGCGTCGACGAAGCCGATGCCCTTGATGCCGAGGGCCGCCGCGTGCTTCTCGTCGTCCGTCCAGCGGGAGTTGCCGCCGTCGATCACCGTGTCGCCGGGGGACAGCAGGTCGCCCAGCTCGTCGATGACGGTCTGGGTGGCCGTGCCGGCCGGGACCATCACCCACACGTGGCGGGGCGCGTCCAGCTTCTCGACCAGTTCGGCGAGGTCCTTGACGTCGGAGACCTCCGGGTTGCGGTCGTAGCCGATGACGGTGTGGCCGGCGCGGCGGATCCGCTCGCGCATGTTGCCGCCCATCTTGCCGAGACCGATGAGACCGAGCTGCATGATCAGTTCTCCGATGCGTTCTTGAGAGTGCGGTAGGCGGCGACGAGGGCCGTGGTGGACGGGTCGAGGCCGGGGACGTCGGCGCCCTCGGTGAGGGCGGGCTCGACCCGCTTGGCGAGGACCTTGCCCAGCTCCACGCCCCACTGGTCGAAGGAGTCGATGTTCCACACCGCGCCCTGCACGAACACCTTGTGCTCGTAGAGCGCGATGAGCTGGCCGAGCACGGACGGGGTCGGCTCGGTGGCGAGGATCGTGGTGGTCGGCCGGTCGCCCTGGAAGGTCTTGTGCGCGACCAGCTCCTCGGGGACGCCCTCCGCGCGGACCTCCTCGGCGCTCTTGCCGAAGGCCAGCGCCTGGGTCTGGGCGAAGAAGTTGGCCATCAACAGGTCGTGCTGGGCCTTGAGTTCCTCGCTCAGCTCGGCGACCGGGCGGGCGAAGCCGATGAAGTCCGCCGGAATCAGCTTGGTGCCCTGGTGGATCAACTGGTAGTAGGCGTGCTGCCCGTTGGTGCCGGGCGTGCCCCAGACGACCGGTCCGGTCTGCCACTCCAC